>JALDRJ010000002.1:1090000-1761185 GCA_031315865.1 Nitrospirales bacterium | reverse complement strand
TCTACAGTATTCAATAATTACTAATAATTCTTAAATCCAAGGAGGGATCGAATGAATAGGATTAATGGCAGCTACGAGGCGTCAAATTTAGACGAGGTTCAAATGCTCGTGTCAGAGAAGTCATTTCCTGTTTGTGACAACATCATACTCCAGAACTATGCTCGTGAAAATCATGAAAAGGTGGGACAAACCCTACTTGAACCTGAGCTCATAGAATTGGGACGAAAAGTTTACTGTATATTACATGATTTCCGAAATCTGCTAACGGGAATGCAGGGGCATTTAGAACTCGGGCTTCTCGAAGACCTCTCCACGTCCGAACTGAAAAGACATGTTAACGAAGCATTAGGAATACTAGTAGATTCCTCATCTCTACTATCCCAGCTAGTGCTCTCCCAACCTGAAAAATTTCCTACCTATGTTGTCATCGATCTTGCCGATGCCGTTTCCAACGCCATTGCACAAACGCTTCCCTCTTTCTTGCCTTCCAGCGTCGATATCACCGTGGAAAACTTTTGCTCTTCTTGTCGCATTCTAGCGATTCCTGCTGACATCGATCCCCTCTTGGCCAATTTACTGGGAAATAGTCTTGAGGCCGTCCGAGAACAAGATAACGCTCACATTCGAATATCTCTTTGGGAAGTCCCCGATACTGTTGAATCAAAACCGTTCAACAAGAGAAGAGCATTGCGTTTAACCATTGAGGACAACAGACGTGAGACATCTCAAGAACAGCTCGATCAAGTTATTGAAGACTTGGCTTTAGCTCAAATAAAGCAAGACCGAAGCCAGCGAAGACCCGGAATGGCTCAAGAAATAATAAGAAGCCATGGAGGAGTCCTCACCATGCAAAGCATTCTTGGAAAAAGTACACAATTTCGATTGCATTTCCCGATTTATCAAAAGTCTTAATTTGTGGAAAACCGCCACTTCTAGATGGCGCCCAGCTCTTTTCATGGCTAGCTTCATATCCATTCATATTTTCTTCCGTCCGGATAAGACAACTCCGGCAAAGGAGAAGCCATGGCACACAAACACATTGCGCTCAAAGAGCTCATGCCTCATATATCAATCAACATCCCTACACCAAGCCCGAATTTCAACTTTGTCAAGCATTTTTTCAAGAGAGAGCCAATCAAAACTTTCCCGCAGTGGTCGATTCAAGCATTCCTTCTTCTCAGCATAGCCGGAATTAGCACGAACCTTTTCGTGTGGCTAATTGCCGAACTAGAAGAAAAGAGTATTTCGTTTATCATCTTTTTGACATGCGTTGTCCTCTCAGCCTTGTTTATAGGCAAGCGAGGTTTCGCGAGCGGGCTACTCATGGCAGGGTTCGCCACGGCGATCATGCTCTCCTGGCCTATCGATAACACAACGTTCCTACAAGATAGCGGAGATGGGTTAGCGTTAGGAATGTTCTGGATTGGCAGCTTGCTGATCTCCTATGCATGCGACCTCACCCGGAACAAATTTAGCCGGTCAGAAGAAGCCAAGGTTGAGGCCGAATCTGCGAACCACGCCAAAAGTCTCTTTCTGGCCAACACGAGCCACGAACTTCGGACACCATTGAACGCCATCATTGGATTCTCTGAGTTTCTGCAGTATAAAAAGGATATTCCCGAAGAATATCGACAATACTTCCAGATTATTATGAGTGCAGGAGAACAGTTGAGAGGGATCATCGACAATCTTCTTGACATGGAAAAGATCGAGTCCGGCAGCCTTGAACTGCACTTGGCTCCTTGCGATCTCAGAGAACTTTTGCGGGACGTTCAGGCCATCATACACCCATTGGCCAGCAAAAAGGGGCTGGATTTTTCAGTAACCAGCAATATCGAGTTCTCCCCACACGTTCTCCTAGACTGCGTTAAAGTCCGTCAAATCTTGCTTAACCTCCTCAACAATGCCGTCAAGTTTACAGACACAGGAAAAGTTGAATTAACGGTACGGGGATTTTTTGTCGCGGAATCGCCACAACCACGCTTACTCTTTGAAGTCGAGGATACCGGTACCGGTTTCGCTGAACATGAACAGCCGGAACTGTTCAAACCCTTTAAGCAGCTTCGCCACGGCGCGCTGAAAGAGGGCGTGGGGTTAGGACTATCCATTGTCCATCGTTTAGTCGAATTAATGGGAGGAACAATCAATGTCGAAAGCCGACTAGAGCAGGGTTCTCTTTTCAAGGTTCAAATTCCCGTAACCGTGGATCAGAATCCCGTAGTGACTTCTCCAGGCTTGAGAGAGATGATGGGGGTTGAAACCTCTCAAAAACCACTACGTATTCTTATCGTTGAAGACAATTATTCGAATCGCATGCTGTTGAAAAATATCTTAACAAGCGTCGGATTCGAAGTAATGGAAGCCACAAATGGGAGGGAAGGGAGCAACGCCTTCGTACGATGGAAACCGGACTTAGTCATCATGGATAATCGGATGCCAGACATGGATGGCATGGAAGCCACGCGACAAATCAGAGCCCTGGAGGGGGGAAACACGACACCCATCATTTTCTGTACCGCTGATGTCTTACATCATCAGTTTCATAAACAAACGATGAATGGGGCAGACGATTTCTTGAGCAAACCGTTCAAAATTCAGGAATTGCTCGCCTGTCTGAATAAGCATTTGAATGTTTCGCTTTCAGTATAAAGACGAGGGCGCATCATACAATACGCTGCCCTCTTCGAGCTACAGCATTAGAATTCTTGATTGTTGCGGCCGTGTGTCGTAAAGATATGAATTACTCCATTGATCGCGTTGACTCCCCTGGAAGTCTCAGCCGACTCTCGGGAGACTTCAATTCGCTCGATATCTTCCAGCATGGTGTCCCGCATGTCCCACGTCGTCCCAGTCAACAAGGACTTGGACACAAGACACCCATCAATCATCACGAGTAGCGTATTCACTAAGCGATCAAGAAGCCCTTGTATTTTGATGGCCCACTGCTGATCGCTAAGACGATCTACCTGTACACCTGGAACCATTCGAAGCGCTTCAGGGATGCTTGTCACTTCGGAGCGACGAATGTCCTCCTGAGTAATCACATACACGACCGAAGTGTTTTCAAAGAGTGTTGGTTGTTTTTGGCCAAGCGAAACGATCTCAACTGCCATCAGGTCTTCCAGGGTGAGGTGAGTGAGATCAGAATACTTCTCCTCGGCTCGACTTTCGGCCAGAACTGAGTTCTCAAGATTTTCATGGGCCAGCAGAAAACTTTCGGATTGGCCCATGAGCAAGAAGAAAATATATAATGCGATCTTTGCCCCTGAAAAAAATCTGAGACAGACTTTCTCTGCTTTGAAGGTTTGTACTATGAAAGATCGTGAAGTATGAGTCACGAAGGGATATGGAATTTTATCCCGTACGTCTGCGGCAAATCCAGAATGCAAACGCAGACGATTCATGCCAAACAAGACTCATCCACTAGAATTCTTGAAAGAAGTTATCTTCTAACATCGCCGAATCGTTCCCATTCTTACCAACACTCGCTAAGGGCGGAGTGGGTTTGGCCGCGCTCTTGGTCGACTCAGACGGCTTAGCGAAAGTAATACCGGCACGTTCAACATTCATGTCCAAGTGCTCGGGTTCCGACTTCATGTTGCCTTCATGACGATGCTCCGATGTGGTTCGTTCTTCAGTAATCTTAAAAGATGCCACTCTCTCCATAAGTTCGTACGCATGCTGCTTGAGAGATTGCGACGCCGAGGAAGCATGCTCTACGAGCGCGGCATTTTGCTGAACGCTTTGATCCATCTGCACCACTGACTGGTTGATTTGCTCGATCCCAGTCGCTTGCTCCTGTGATGCAGCGCTAATCTCTGAGATAATATCCGTCACACGTTTGACTGAACCGACGATTTCTTCCAGTTGGCGGCCTGATTGATTCACTAACTCGCTACCATCGTCGACATTTTGTACCGATTCGTTGATGAGTGTTTTGATCTCTTTCGCCGCAGTCGCCGAACGTTGCGCGAGATTTCTGACCTCCGAGGCCACCACAGCAAACCCTCGGCCCTGCTCTCCCGCCCTGGCCGCTTCCACTGCAGCATTCAATGCCAGGAGGTTCGTCTGAAACGCGAGTTCATCAATGACGTTCGTAATGTCGGCAATTTTCTTACTGCTCTTGTTGATGGCATCCATCGCATTCACGGCGTTACTCGTCACGGTGCCGCCTTTCTCAGCGACTTCCCGGGCAGCTGCCGCCAGTTGGTTGGCCTGTTTGGCGTTATCCGCGTTTTGTTTGATCGTGGAGGTCATCTCCTCCATGGAAGCACTGGTTTCCTCTAATGCGCTGGCCTGGGTAGACGTACGTTCTGATAGGTTTTTATTGCCGTCTAACAGTTCATTGGAGGCCTTGGAAACATTTTTCGCGCCGTCTCGTACTGCCTGGACAATGCCTCGAAGATTCTGAATAGCCTCGTTCACACTATTCTTGATCTCATCAAATTGGCCTTGGTATTGCCCGATCATAAGCGTACTGAGGTCTCCGTTCGCAACGGCCGAGAGCACCGTACGGGCCTCTCTCAACGGAGAATCCACCGCGGCAAGCAATTCGTTAAAATTTTCAGCCAGCTCTCGCGAGGATCCTTCAAACTCCTCCGTGGCGATGCGCTCTTCCAATTCCCCTTTCGCAGCGGCCTCTATCAACCGTTCAACTTCAACTTGGGCTTTTTTCTGCCCTGTAATATCAGATGCGAACTTGACAACCTTATACGGCTTGTTATTGGCGTCCAGGATGGGATTATACGACGCTTGAAGCCACACTTCTTTTCCCCCTCGGCCTAGGCGTCGGTATACGCCCGCATCGAATTCTCCACGATTGAGTTTTGCCCAGAACGCGTGATACGCAGGGCTTTTTGCCTCCTCGGGATCTGCGAACATAGAATGGTGCTGCCCCTTAATCTCCTCGAGAGAGTACCCCATGGTTTGGCAAAAATTCTCGTTGGCCGTGATGATCGTCCCATCCAACTGAAACTCGATGATCATCTCCGCTTTGCTGATAGCGGCCATCTTGCCTTCAAACTCTCGCCCTTTGACGATATTGTCCTCGATCTGCCCAGCCATTTCGTTAAAAGATAAGCCCAATCGTCCAATTTCATCTTGCGATTTCAATTTCACGCGTACGGCATAATCCCCTTCTGTCATGCGTTGAGCGACCTTTTGCAGAGCCACCACTTGTTGAGCTCCCTTCCGGCCCACCCACCAGCCCAACGGGAGGAGTATGCTTAAACACACGATACCGGTTATCACCACTTTCATCTGAAGCGCATTGGATTCGGCCGCCGCTTCGACGGACGGGATTCGAATCAGTAATGACCAATTCATGCCAGGGAAGCCGAGAGCACCCTTCGAATGCGTATATCCGCTCACTTGATCGATCTTCTTCCGAACATGGTGCGCTGTACGAAATCCCGATTCTCCATTGACCGCGGCTTTTGCGGCCTCCACGCCATTTTCTGCCAAGTTGAACTTTGTTAACACCGTGAAGTCCCTCGTGATCGTGAGGGCCCCCGATGTCACGGGATCATAGTCCACGAGGAGTCGGCCACTGCCATCCAGCAGACTCAATTCAGCCCCCGCAAACCCTAATGACTTCAAATTTTCATAAGAATCCTGAACCATTCGTTCGACCGCACCAAAGCCCATGCGATTCGACCAATACGCGATCACTTCTCCCGCGTCATCATACACCGGCGCCGAAAAGCCTAACACATACCCATCCGTTCCCAAGGCTTTGGCCACATCAGGATCGAGATGCGCATCTTCGACATATGTCCCTGTGGCCGTATCGTTCCCCGGGGCCGTAAAGGGATGCTTGGTCGTGAATTCTCTCTGTGCCAAGGCCTTGAACCATGGCGCCTCACTATAGTTCTTCTCGAATAGAAATCGGCTATGAATCGGCTTTCCCATCGAATCCGTATAATTCGCCGCAATGACCTTCCCCTTCGTGTCCACCACAATCATCAAATCGTAAATCCCATAGGTGGCGGCATATTTATTCATAGCTTGACTGATAGGATTCTGGGGAGTCGGGTCATACCAGTGCGAATGCTGATGGAGAACTTCGTTGTACCCGAAAGCCTGGACATCCCCATAGCGTTCAAAGAGATTTCGATCGATTTTATCGGACAACTCTAATGTTGCCGACAACACTCGCATCCCGATCGCATCCTTCATATCATCCGCTGCATCGAAGGCAATAACGCCTACCGCACCCATTGGCAATACCCCGAACACGACAAACATGGCGACTAATTTCGATGTAATGCCCCAACTCAAACCTGTAGCGAAGACGTTCTTCATAGCCTATCTCTCCCCGAATAAAAGCTTAACGTTATTATTTCCTTCCGGATAATGAATGCCCCTCTGACGTTTTCTGAATACCGTTCAGACACATGCCGTGTACGTTGTCATGTCCCCCTTCCCAAAGCTCGAATCTTCAGGCTCTTTATCGACCTTGTTGAAATCCCAATAATATCCATGTCACGCGACTTGGTCAGTGCATGAGGACCGTCCGGCCTCGGCTGCCAAACATGCTGCGTCTAGCCGGTCTTCGATTCCGGAAGGCCGGCTTTGGCCTTCATGAGGCTATCGGTGAGAAGGTCCTTGATAATTTGCTCAATATCATCATCTTTTATATTTTCTTCATCCAACAGCGTCTGAAGTCGCTGGAGATCATTCGCTTGTAAACGCACCGCCTTTAAAAAGTCTTGAAGTGACGTCGTTAAATCATTCAGCACATGCATTAAATTCGTGCAGGTCTTGTCCCGAATCTCTTCAGAATGAGCACGCGACATTTCTTGGTGACGCATGAATGTCCTCCTCATAATTTTTCCAGAACGTGTGGAATCGACAAGGGTGCATGGGATTGGATCATTTTGTGTATTCTTTCTTCGGGTACTTGCACGTCGTGCGATATAGGAAAAGTTCTGAAAATTATGTAGGAAAAACCCATAGTTCCACTCCAGGAACTCGTTTAAAAACGGAAATAAAAAGAACCCCCGATTGTGCCAACCACATGCCGAACGCATACGGATGATGGGTGAGACATCACATTTGAAAGGAAACACGAGGAGGTCTAGGAAGGAACAGGGGCAGTATATCCTCAGAGCTCAAGCGCACTATCGAGCAAAGGAAATGGATAATCCCCGTCACTTACGCGACCGAGGACCCTCCCTCGAACTCAACAATAGCCAGACACACGACGCGTCTTCAGCCTAAACGTTGATATCGGCGAAAAGATTATTGTGCTGAGTATACCGAAAAATCTCAGCTGTGGTCCGCAACTGTAACTTCTGCAGAATTTTTGTACGGTGGGTACTTACGGTTTTCACGCTCAAATAAAGCTTATCAGCGATCATTTTGGGGGTATTCCCCATTGCCAGAAGACGTAACACTTCAAATTCCCGATTACTCAATAAATGGTGTCGTTTCGATTGATTTGGATGGGTGATGATCTCGGCCAAGTGCATTTTGATATTGTTCGTCACGTACTTTTTCCCGGTAATCATTCGTCTCAGACATTCATACAACTCCTCGGGGTTGCAATCTTTCCTCAGATACGAGGAAGAATTGATTTTTAAGACTCGCAGACCAAAGTGTTCTTCTGGATGACAACTGAGGACAATCGCGGGTGTTTTAATACCGTATGCCCTTACTTCATGCAAAAAATCCAACCCTGATTTATCCGGCAAACTGATATCCAAGAATAACAGCTTGAAAGGTTCCTGTTGCATGATCTGCCACGCTTCCTTCGCCGTGCCAGCATCCCCAAACGCCAAATTCGGAAACCTCAGCGAGATGACCTCCTTCAAACCTTGCCTGAAAATTAAATGGTCATCGACGATTAACGCTTTACCCTGCATGTGATCAATGGAGTCAAGTTGGGACGTCATGTCATTCCATTTCTTGTCTCAGATGAAGGACCAGCCCCATACAGCTCGGCGGCCGACATCGCTGTATTGAGACAGTTCAAGTTTGATCCGGCGTTCGTCCTTTTGGTGTCACCGATCATGGGATGATTCATTCATGTTCCTTTTTATATGAAAATACTACAGACAGAGAAATTATACCACAAATATGATTAATTTCCCTTGCATCGGTGTTGAAGACACCGTTTTCCTCACGCGGCCCACTTCGTTCTCATCATCCCGGTTACCCAAAAAATAGTCGTAACACCCCGCCAATGGTCCGGGGATTGCCCCAGGAGACATCCCCCTGAGGATCATCAATGAACGCCGCTCGAATGGCGTACTCGGTATCCATCAGGTTATCGACCGTCACATATGCAGCCCAATGCTCCCGCTCATACCCGACGCGAATATTCACTACATTATAGGGTGATTGCTTAAACGTGTTTTCATTGTCGAAGAAGACCGTCCCCACTTGATTCCAATCGACACGAGCCATAAACGGGCTCTGACGATACTGGAGTCCCACATGAATCGTATGAGAGGGCGTGCGCTGGACATAATTTCCAGTATTATCGGCGAACGAAACATGATATTTCTTAAATTCCGCATTGGTGATCCCGATCGCGGTATCGAGGGTGAGCCAGGACGTCACTTTCAAGATGCTTTCAATCTCCACTCCCTTGGAAACGACCTTGCCGGCATTACCGGAAAAAATCCCTCCATTGGGTCGGAACTCCAACGTTTGGTAGTCCATGCTGTCGATATAGAAAAAATTGACGTTGAAGATCCACCGACGATCCCACCAATGAGATTTAAGCCCCACCTCGAAATCGTTGGACTTTTGAGACTTGAATTTCCGGTCTGCCGTCTGAAAAAACCCCGCGCTGAGATCGAGAAAGTTATACCCTCCCGGCAAGTGGCCCCTCGCATAGCTGGCCCACAGCAGAACTTGATCAGTCAGATGATAGTCGATCATGGCTCGCGGCATGAACGCCCACCAGGTATTATTCGTATTGATTCGACTAATACTCGGCGCATGGGTAGTGGGGTTCGCGGGGAAAAACGTTCCGAGGAATACCAGGTTCTTAAAATCCCGGTGCGTCATCTGGCCGCGTGCGCCCAGCGTTAAACCGCCTTGATCCGTCACGGGAATTCGCGCTTGCCCGAACAAGGCACCCAGGAACGTTTGGGTCCTGGATTGCAGATGTGTATCCAAATTGATGGGAGTTCCTGGCGGCGGCGTCGCGCCAGAACGGGGAAAGGCCTGGTCGATGTCGCGGTTATCATACTCAAAAAATCCGCCCACAGACCATTTGACGGTTTGCTCCTTGGAGGATTGCGCCAGCAGCTCCTGGGTCACCGTCAGCGTATCATACTTCAAATTCAACGGACGTCCGTCCGTAGAATTGCCGGACCCGAAATCATTGTCCCATAATCGTCTTCGATTGAGCGTGGATGCGCTCGTCATGGAAGAAAACTCAACCTTGTCCATCGCATATTTCTGCATCACACCGATACGATTATTTTCAAAGTCTGAACGGCCTTCGATATCGTGTGAGACCGTCTCGACGCGATGATCAATCGCACCGACGGCCGCGGCCCGCTCCTGCCCGGAATCGATCACATCTCTGATCAAGAACACCCGGCCAGAGTATCGAGCCGTGGGGTACCAATTGAGGTTCAGATTGAATTGATCCTGTCGTTCAAAGTTTAATTCTTTCCTGGTCCCCGGATACGTGTTTTGAATAAACCCATCCGTACGCCAATGCGTATACGCCAGTCCCAGGAACAATTTATCCTCCACCAGTGGCGCCGAGAGCGCGGCTTCCCCCCGGTAGGAATTCCGCGCCCCCGCATACCCCTCCACGTGAGCTTTCACTTCATTTGTAGGCTTAGACGTCGTGACGTTAATGACACCTCCGATCGCACTCTGTCCAAACAGAGTGTTTTGTGCACCCCGAAGAAATTCAACTTGTTCCACATTGGCGAGATTCAGGCTCAAGGACTGATTTTGACTGATTGGCATACCATCAACCATCAGCACGACCGGAGATTGACCGATAAAAAACGAAGGGCCCAGCCCACGGAACGTGAACTCCACGCTTCGTTGGGACTCCGGAGCATTGAACAAATTAGGAAGCTGAAGCGTGAGGTCCTCTAACCGATACACCTTTCGGTCCACCAGGTCCTGTTCTTTCAACACGCTGATGGGAATCGGCACATCCTCAACGTCTTCTTCAATTCTATTGCCGCTCACGTAGGTGACCGGCAATTCTTGAACCTCTTCCTTCGAAGAAACCTCTTCAGCATGACTCACAGGGACAACAAACCAAAGAGGCACGGATACAAATAGAAACCCGCTCAAGAAAAGCCCAGAGTACGTTGATGAAAATGCTTGAGACGCCATCTTTCCTCCCTGAATGTCGAAGAAACGACGCGCGAAACATAGACAATACAATCCTGAGATAGCGGGGGTGTCATTCCATTCCTTGCTCTAGGAATGCGTCTGAAGAGCGCGACCACATTCACCGGTGCCCAGACATTGATCCTTCCACGACTCACATGAGGTCTGAATAATCGGCTGTGATGGAAGGCTATTGTTCCGACTCGCCGCCTACATCATGTCATCTCATGGAATCGTGGAAGTGGAAACCGTACTTTCAGAATATTTCCTCCATCAGGCAAATCATCTCGAATCACGACTCCATGGAGCCGGTAGGTTTTCTGCTTGATCGCCCCGAGGGCCTGACCGTTTGAACAGGCGTGATCAGGTGAGACTGGCACCGGAACGAGAACGGGTTCGGTAGGATAGCCCTCAATTTCGATCGCGATAAATTCTTCATGATCCCACAGATGAACCCGCATGTGATGTGTCAGGCCTTCCTTCCGGAACCATTCGAGCATTTCCCGAAGCAGCTCCACGATTTGACCGCCAAGGGTTCCCTCAAGACAATTCAAAAAGGAGGACTTACGCTCGAAGTGCACTGACATGTTGTACCGTTTACTAAGATGACTGATGGCTTCTTGGAATTCGTCGCCCACTCGCTCACCTTGATACGTTGGAATGCTGAGACCTGACAGGACCTTTCGAATATCTTTCATGATGGTTTCCACCTCTTGTAAGCCCTTCTCAAGACCTAGAATCGTTACCTCACGAGCTTGCCATGAGAAAAAAATCGGAAGATTTCTCAAGGACTGGGCATGCTGTATGAGGCGTAGTAAAATTCCATCATCCAAATATTGATTGATACGCTCACGATCACTTAATTGCTGCTGCAAGGCTCGCTCCTTGTCCCGCAGCTCTGTACAGTCCACTAACATCAATTGACAACGATCCACACCCTTAGAACCCGTAAAGAGAGGAGAACAATGGACTTGTAAATGGCGGTGACTCATAAAGTCATGGGCAGGAATCACGGCTTCAAACACATGGGAGGCCCGTTGGGTTAACGCATAGTCGACCCCTAACTGAAGCCTTGCATTCAGGTGAAATTTTGAACCAAAGGAAGGATCGGATGAAACAGCCAGCAGTTGTCGGGCAGCCTCATTGGCTTCGACCACAGATCCATCCTGCATCGTTACGACGATTCCCAGCGGGGCACTCGCCAAGAGTTGCTTATAATTAACCTCAAAAAACTCTCGTTCCTTGAGCGCTTGTTGTATAGAACGATAATGGGTATGGAGAACCACGAGAAGGAGATCTAAAAGGCAGAGCGTGAACGCCCACCCTCTCACTGACTCGAATTCACTGATATGAAGCGCTCCCGATTGTCCCGTGACCGTCATGACCATGATCACCAAGCCTAACAAGGTTCCCCCGATGATAAAGCCCTTTTCCCATGTCGTGAGTAGCCCAATGGCCACGATCGATCCCATCAAATAGGGCATGGTGACAGGGTTGAGGACTCCAAATGCCCACCCCAGAAGGAGCGTGATGCTGCTGGCATAGATAACGAATCCCCATGTCCCGATAAGAACCCAGCGGCCCTTTTGTACAATCAGGAAAATCAGCAAGAGAAAGACAATGGCTATTCCATGTACAACGACTTCTCCCGGCAGGAACATTTGCCCGTAGTGACCGACCCACAACATCACAAGATGATTGAAAAGAGAGACGAAGAGTATGGGTAAGAGCTGACTCGCTTGCCGGTCAACGCTCGACCTTAAGGGACCTGGAAGCACTCCCAACAGGTTGTTTGAATCCTTCTTTTTACGGAGAACGCTGAGAATTTTCCAGATCCGATTGAAGCGTTCGAAATATCTGACGGGGAAAGACACTTTCAGGATCGGAATATTGGGAGACCAGAGGCGCATGCAGTAAAGGAACAACACATTCGTGGCCACCCCTAAGCCCACGATCCCCCAATAGTAAGGCATATGAAGATGATGGTAGACGAGCAAAGAGAAATTCCCTGCAACGTCTCCTGCCATCAGAACCACAAACAAAAAAGCCATCAGACTGGCCAGATGGACGCCATAGCTTAAGAAAGCGATTAACAAGACATTCGTGGCGCCCGGCACGAGAAAGAGGACTGATGACGAGGAAATCGAAAGCATCTGGATCGTGAGAAGACAAAAGGAACCCAACGTCAAAAATAACCCGACCCGGACCCACTCGAAATAAATCAAGACGAAAACTGACAGATCAAACACCACATACGCCCACTTGAGCCAGCTGGACAACCCCCCGGGTTCTGTGCCAGCCATGAGTCCAACAAGCCACTGACAAGTCGCCGGCAGAAGGTAGATGACAATAATCGTTTGAATGCGTCGAATCTGCTGACGAGACAGAGGAGAGGCATTGAACAACTGAGAAAATAGAATATTCATTTTTGGTAGATTGTTGCCTCCCGGTCAACTGTAAAAGTCAAGGATTCAGCTGACAGGGCCCGGTTAATCTGATGCAGCCAGCATGTTCTCCTGGCCAAGCAGTCCGTGATGAGGACTGCTCTACGGTTCGTTGACGCAGGATGCGTTTTCAGCTTCGCCTCTACCTTATAAAACCGCATATGGTGAGGATCTCCATCAATAACGGCCCCCCTCTCGACATTTCTTCCTGACATGAGGAACTCTAGGCTCAATGGGAAGCGACTTTTCTCAATTGGTCCGACGCTGAGAAACATATCCGTAATGATGTACCCATCTCCGGCGTCGAATCCAAATCTACCCTGGCATTAATAGCCTTGGCTCGTGCTTCCATGTTTGGTAACCCGTGTCCTCGATGTTTATCGCGCGAGAGAAGCCTCAGCGTATCATCGGGAAACCCAGATCCATCATCCCGCACTTCAAACACGACCCCTTGGTCCATGACCATCAACTTTACCCACACCCGTGAAGCGTGAGCGTGCTGTATCACGTTGCTCAAGGCTTCTTGTGCGATCATGGATACATGCTCTAACTCTTGACTCGTTAATGTCGCTAACAACGTCTCCGGACAATGAACGTCAATCTTCACGTCTCCCACCTTCTCGATGATTTCACAAAATGACTGCAAGTTCCTCATGAACGTATGGCGAGCTTCGAACGATGAATCGCCTTCTCCAATCATACTTTTCAGCGTTTCAATCACTTGATCCAGCCTCAGGAGCCCCCCCTGAATTCGCGCACCGAAATCCCGCTGTTCTAGATCGTGGACCGTCTGGATGAGATCTTCCAATTGAAGACCATGTGCAAAGAGCGCTTGCAGAATACCATCATGCAGGTCCCGTCTGATTTTCTCTTGATTGTCCATGTTGATCTGTAACTGCTCTTCTGCCTGCACAAGCTCCGATAAATCTACCACCATTAATTGACAGCCAACATTTCGCCCCCTCCCATCCTCCAACCCCACTCCGTACACTTGAAGACGAAGGGGGTCAGACGCCACTGCGCGACGGGTAAGAATGTCCAGCGTAAAGGGGGAACCTGTGTTCAAACACTTCGTCACGGCCTTCGAAACGCCTTCGAGCGTCAAAAGTCGCTGTTCAAAGCGTCTCCATGAACGGTCAACCAATTGCGGACTGATCTCAAAACAGCGCAGAATCGCCTGGTTGACATACATGACGCGTAGATGATGATCCAAAACGACTATCCCGATCGGAGCGTCCGCCAGCACTTGTTGATAATTGACGGCCGATGTATGAGATTGCTGAACCGTTGTTTGGAACCTGCGGTGGTACGCATGCAAGATCACTAAGGTATTAAACATCGCGATGACGGACCCTCCAAGAGATTGGGCTGGATTTAGATTCGGCTGTGGTAAAAGCCCATAGTGCTGCGCCCAACTCCCCGTGGCAAACAACAGAAGCAGGGAAATTCCCAACATCGCTCCGAGAGCGAGCCTTGGCGCTAAGTGAAGAGCGATCAGAATATCACCCAAGAGAAAGCCTAGGGCCGTCGGATGCAGCCATCCATACACCCAGCATCCAAAAGCCGTTCCAGTAAACAGCTGAGCTAATAGTATCCCGGTCACCAACCGAACCCGTCCTGACCTGAGCAAGAACAACAACAAGCCCCCTAGACAGACTATGAAGAGGTTAAAGACGACATCGGCCAGGATAAGCCTATAAAGAGACCAATGAATGAACAGCGCCAACAGTGGAGTGCCGATGAGCAGAAGAATAATGGGATATGCTCGATGTGCAATTTGGGTTTCCGATTCATCAGGGAAAACTGGGGCAGTCAACCAGGTGCTCCCTATGCTGAGCACCCTCTGGAACAGAGGATTTTGGGGAAGGATGAATGAGCGGAACAGGGTTGATGGGCGTGTCAGATCTTGGGGTTTCTTGTATGAAAAAATGATGAGCAGTTGAAGGGTCGTCCATAATTGCATGCTCAATGCCCAGAGTAAACGATCAATGGGGTAGGACGATCCAATGAGAGGCACACCACGTTCAATCATGATATACGAGCCGACCATCGTGGTCACCACTCCACCGATGATACTCGCCGTGAGAATCCCTCTTCCCATGTAGCTCAGCAGGACCAGGTTCCACGCTGAGGGAAGCAACAATAAAATACTGGACTTCTCGTACAAAAAGAGACTTGTGAGAGAGACGCCAGCCACAGCGATGAAGAGATCGAGAGGCCAGCGTGGAACAGGCCATTCATTGAGGAGCATCGGACTGATGGCCCACATGAATATCTGAATAATGGCGAATACCGACACCTCTCCGACAGAGTCAGGCATCAAGACCAGCCCAAGAATGACTTGCCCCAGACAAAGACTGGCAAAAATATACCGGGAGGTGGTTGAACCTACGGCAGGAACAATCGTGTGCAGAAAAGAAGGAATGCGAGATGGCGGATTATCGGAAAACATTATCGACATAATCACCTACGAACGTTTTCCGGAATACGAGACATATGGCCCGTAACCGTTAGCATGCCTCCCTGCGGTCGAGTGCAACAGACAGAGAGTATGCGATACGCCTACGAGATAACAGGACGTACTGGCGATGCAAACCAATGAGAGGGAGGCCTCGTGGTGCTCAAACATTCTGAAGCCAGCATAGTAGGTTCGCTTGCGCGAGCACTGTAGGATGTTAATCCGTCATCAAGGGCTCGCAATCTTTACACCAGATGATCCTGGTCAATCATGGCTTTCGTCACCATGGCCGCTGCTTCGGCTCGTCGCGTGACCCCAAGCTTTTCGAAAATTTTTCCAAGATAATTTTTGACGGTGCTCTCGCTGACGTGAATGTGGGAGGCAATTTCCTTGTTGGTTTTTCCTTCCGACACAAGCGTCAGGATCGCCCGTTCTTGTTCAGATAATTTTTCTATCAAATCTTGACGTCCCTGGCCCTGCCCCTGCCTGAGCCATGCGAATATCTCTTGAAGCGCGAGTGGATCCAGCGTACTCTCACCCCGCACCACCTGTGCAATAGATTCCAGCAGGCTTTTCGAGCCGACGGCTTTGAGTACATACCCATACGCTCCAGCAATCACCGCCTGCTGGATGAATGCGGGGTTGACGAAAGAAGACAAGAACAAGACGCGGCAACTCGGGTGGTAAGTTAAAATTTTTTGACACGTCAGGAACCCGTCCTGATCCGGCAATCGAATGTCTAAGAGGATGAGATCAGGCGGGTCGTTTTGTTTCACGTACGCTAATGCTTCTTCACTACACGACGCCTGTCCGACGACCTGATAACCCGGTACGCGTTCGAGCACATTACGTATCCCTAGGCGAACCACTTCATGATCGTCAACGATCAGAATCTTTATTGGAGGTTTTAGAATTCCCGGAGTACTGGCTTCCATAAATACCTCCAACTACAGAAATGAGTGGCGCCTTCTGTCTACATGTTCCGTATTACAGCACCATTGTACGAAAATCATCACAATTTAACATAGAGTCGCCAGGACGAATAATCATACCCATTCGGCTTACCCATTCGGGTAAGGCTCCATAGACACACGCCTAGACCACAACATTCAGGATAGGAACGCACTTTCTTCTAAACTCCCTCGTTCCAGGCGCTTTTCTGGCCCATTTACCTATGGATCGGCTCATTGATGAATCGTATCAGTGAGGCTCACAACGACCACCTGCTTCTATGTCGATGACTGTTTCTGCCCAATTTCCTTCGGCAACGATAAGATCGGCATGCCATCCCGTACAGGATCTTCACCAGATGGCTAATACTTTTTCCATAAAAAATTGGCTGTTTACCCTCTTTGCCAAGTAACAGAATTTTGTCATCCTTACGCTACCTACATCACTTATGCACGGGGAAGGAGGCTCCCATGTTCAAAGCCAATCAGCAAGTCCACAGGAAATCGGACATGGCATCCACGCTCATCAGCAGTCAACCCGGAACCAGTGTCCTTGTCGGATCGCAGTCGGACCCGACGAAAATTTCGATCGTTACATGCAATGGAATTTTTCGGCGAATGACGGGACTTCCTGATTCTCCGGACAACCGCCATGGCAAGACCTCTGAAAATTCTGCGTGTGTAGATGTCGGGGATAATTTTCTTCATTCCCAATTCAAACGTGGCCTCCTCGGCTCGATCACCAAACATCAAGCCTGCCATCTTGAAGTCCCTATGTCTCGGAAAGACCATCAATTTTTGACCCCGTTCTTTGATCTGTTGTTTCATCCTACCTCGGTTTTTCGAGAATTTCGATATGGCTGCTTACTCATCCAGGAACATCTCACGATTCGAAACCACCTGAATACGGAATTCCACTTGTTTTCCCTGGCTTCGAATTGTTTAACGAATCTCGCGGATCGAGATTCGTTTCAGACTCTTCTTAAAGTTTTGACTGGGCACTTTTTTGCCGATGCAGCACTACTCTGGACCAACGACCCGAAACACGATGTCGTCACGTGCCTTACGCATTGGTGTGACCCCGACTCATCCTTGAGTCATTATGTCCCCAAACTCGCTACGACACTCCAGAAAACGAGTTCATTCAAGAATGGACACAGCCTCTGCAACCTTCAAATCGAGGCGATACAATCTCCAGTCGACAATCCCAACGATCAAAAAAAAGGGAACCGCGCTCATGGTTCAACTCTCAAGCGCCCACCTCATTGTCTCCGAGTGAGGCTTCCATTAACGACCTTGACAGGACAACTTGTCGGCGTGCTTGAACTTTTATGTTTTAAATCTGTTTTTCCCTTTTATGATAACCGCGCAATGCTCGAAGAATTCGGACTTCTTCTAGGGACGTTCATTCATCTTCGCAGAGAGGGCACACTGGGATTTACGAAATTTCAAATGCCGTTTCCCTATACGCACAAGACCTACAGATCCTAAGGCCATTCGGCATGCCCACTTCACTTTTCGCCCGTGCTGTGTCTACGGATGAAATGACCCTGCGGCTGAGCTTCGGACCGGAAATGTTTCAAAGGAGTACGAACAAGAAATGACATGCGAGGACAAAGACGGTCATAACGCGTTACGCAACCATTTCGGCGCCTGCTGGAAAGAGGAGAAGTAGGAATATCCCCTGCGCTTCAGGCCCAATCGTGCATCCTTGTCTCTAAACCTGGATTCGCTTCATCAATTCATGCAAAGGAAGAGAAAGGGGGTGGGCACGTGTATACGACTTATCCGTTAAGAGCCTTGCGACTGGCTTTCATCCAATGGAACGGTCAATTATTCTTGGCTCTAAAACAGCATGTTTCCCGCATGAAACGATCGTGTACGGACCATGGCCGTCCCTTGTGGTTTCTCCAAACCTCGACACAGGGAGAAGGTTTCGGTCGGGTTACTCAACCATGTCATTCTCTTTTGATTTTGGCAGAGCGGCTATACGTTGTTTTGAAGCTAAGTTCAAGATCTATGGTCACGAGATGACCTTTTTATAATTCATACACGACTCTTGAGCCATTCATCCATGAAGAATGATCTGCCATCATCTACAGCGAGTACTCATTATGAAAAAAGTACCTGAATATCCAACGAAAGACTCTTTAAAGAAGAGTCGGATCACCAAAGACCTGTATGATATTCCCGGGCTGTATTTATATGATCATGCTAACGGACATTTGGTTGTCGATCGAAAGTTTGCTGAAATATTGGGAACCTCACGATCGGCATTCACCGAGTGGAAGGACCTTTTGTCGTTCATTCATTCGAAGGATCACGAGCGATTCCAACGGGTAATCGATCAAGCGCTACAAGCTAAAAAAGGAAGCATGCGACAATTTTCGACGACCGTACAAACGACCACGGAGGGGGATCCCCCCCAACAAGTGCTGATCGTCGGGCGTGCGTATCACACCCCGGAAGATCGACTCCGAGTCATGGGGGGGCTGCGATTAGTCCCGCACGTCGGATCTTCAAAGCCGCGTGACGATATGATATTCGCGAACCTCGCGGCCAATGATGCGCCGGTCGGACTGTTCGTCGTCGACGAACAATATATCTATCGCTATGCCAACCGGGCCTATCTCCAGGACGTTCTCAAGAAACCTCCGGATGAGTCGGTGATCGGACGTTCTGTATCTGACGTCCTTGGCAGCGGCTGGCTGCAGATTCAACCTAAGCTGGATCAAGCATTACAAGGTGAACGTGTCGCGTTTGATGTCGTCTCTTGGCCTTCTCTCACACGCGAGCTCAAATCACATTTTATCGCTTCCTACATGCCTCTTGAGATTACTGAAGACGTTTCTGGAGTTGTGGCTGCCATCGTCGACATCACAGACTTGAGATTATTTGAATCAGCGCAACATGAAGGCGGAGAGAAATTTCACGAACTCGCACTCCGACTCGAAAAAAGCATCTCTGAATGCACGCAAGCCCTTGGAACATCGCCCCACCATCTGCAGGTACTGACGTATGGCTTGAATTTGACAGAGTATCGTGAGCGAATACGGGTGGCCCAGTACTTACATGACACGGTTCAACACATTATGATTTTAGGAAAATGGCGGGTCGCCAAGTGGCGTACTCTGCCGAGGGCAGAATTGCGATTGCATGATTTCTTCGATGAGATCGAGACCTTGTTTGCTGAAGGACTGGAAGCCACGATGACTATGATTCTCGAACTAAGCCCCGCGATCTTGCAACAAAACGGGTTGATACCCGCCTTGGAATGGTTGGGAGAGAACATGAAGAAATATGGGCTGGCCGTGAAACTCTTCTATGAAAAGGATATTCCAGCCATTAGCGATACTGAGGGGCTCACGATCTTTCATGCCGTGAGAGAACTGTACATAAACATCATACAACATGCTCAAGTTTCAGACGCAGTCGCGAGGGTTGAGATTGTCAGGAACCATTTACAAATCAGTGTGACGGACAGGGGGATTGGGTTTGACACGAGGGAAGCGGGGTCGGATTCATCTTCGCAAAAATTTGCCACGAAACTGGGGCTACTGGGTGTTGTGGAGCGAATCAAAAAAGTCGGAGGATGGGTGAAAATCTTTAGCGAACCCGGGAAAGGTACAGCGGTTATCCTAAATCTTCCTATTAAGGACCACAAGAACCAGGAATTCGAAACGACTCATACGGCCAAGGAGGAGATCATATCGGCTCCACTACGCCACACCCCTCAGGAACTCGAAGAAAGGTGGAAAGAAAGATTCTCCGTTCTATCGAGAAAACGTGTGCTGGCAGTCAGTCCTCACATTATGGTGCGCCAAGGGATATGCAATATACTCGAAACATTTGGAGACATCCAAGTCGTCGGCCAGTTTGACGACGAGGACAGCCTCCTGGATGCTATTTCAGAGTTTAATCCCGATGTCGTCATCCTTGACGTCACCGCTCCAGAACAGAACGAAATCCAGATCACTCGTCTTATTAAGACATGCTATCCTGAGATACTGATTATCGGACTGATTGAGACAATGACACAGGAAACCAGGGAAAAATTTCAAGAAGCAGGTGCTTTTGACCTAATTTCCAAAACAAATGGGATCGCAATGCTTCACCAAACGATCATGGAGTCAGCTCATTAAGTCTACGACCCGAACGGCCGAGCACAGAATAACGTAGGTCGATAGATCCGGGCTATCCGATAGACACCACAGACAAGCTTTTAAGAAGGGATGAACGAGACGGTTGGGTTGGCGTCGGTTGGTGATTGGTCCCGTGAGAGTGAGAGCTAGACGAAACTATTGAGAATTATCGTATAACTCACTCTTGATCGCGTAACGAATTAATTCAGCAGTGGTTCGTAAGTTTAATTTCTCTAACAGTCTAGTCCGATGGGAACTTACGGTCTTCACGCTCAGGGACAAGAGATTCGCAATTTCCATCGGCTTATTCCCCATGGCAAACAGATGCAAGATTTCAATTTCTCGATTGCTTAAAGAATGATAGGGACCTAATGCATCCAATCCACCGGCGACCGATTCAGCCAGTTGTTCGCCTAACGTATCTGAAACGTGTTTCTGGCCGCCGCAAACGACTTGGACGCACCGATAGAGTTCTTCATTCGAGCAATCTTTTCGTAAGTAGGACGCACCATGCGCTTGCAAGACTCGTATGCCGAACTCTTTCTCTGAAAAAACGCTCAGAACGATGATAGGCACTGTATAACCGAGGCCATTGACCTCTTTCAGGAATTGAATGCCAGGTTTATCGGGCAGATTCAGGTCTAAAAAGACAAGATCGAATTTTTGTTGACCGAGTGCGTCCAGCCCTTCTTGTGCGGTCCCCACCTCGACAATCGCTAAGTCGGGGAACTTTGCCAACAGCACCTGGCGAAGCCCTCGCCGAAAGATGATATGGTCATCAATGAGCAATACGTGAAGATAACCGATTCCGCATTCAATGGGAGAAGAAGTCATATGTTCGGACCGCTTTACTTGTAGGCCTATAATAGGATCGTTCGTTTCGCTACTGAGTACTGCCATTTCGATAACAGCGTATCAACCGGCTTGGGCACGCATCACAAAATAAAACACCTTCCAGTTTGCTAACTTTTCAGCTAACTTTAGCTTACTCCTTTTTGAGAATTATGTAAAACACCCTCGTTCCCATACACATCCCGATCGCGTCATGGAACGCCCCATCCATCTCGGACACTTCGGTTCCGTAAATACGGGAAAGACCGAATATCCGTTCATCAGCACATGTCCTCCGAAGTTGCCGATGGCCTCTCGATTTGCTCGAAGACAGTGGTACCCAATCTGAACTGTCTTACTAATTCAATTCATTTCCGCACGTATGAGACAGGGGATCACACAGGTCTATTTGGCCGTAACATCTCGTGATCAGGAAGGGATTAATGGAGCCGGCGAGTGGGATTGAACCACCGACCTACGGTTTACGAAACCGTTGCTCTACCACTGAGCTACGCCGGCCCTGGTGGGTTGGCGGGACAACACCGCCATTGAGTTTTATCGGAATCACAGACTGTTTCTTGAACAATCAGCTCGTTTATACCCTTCTTCGAGGAGAGGCGTCAACTGTGCACAAAGATAGACGTTCTATCGTCAAACCCGTTGACAAGGGGCATGTTATGCCCTAAGTTGGTCACATATCTGCGTCTGGAGACCTCACATACTTCCTTGAGATAAAGGAGATTTTTTCAGTGCGTGTCCGGCTGGCATTATTGATCATCAGTTGTCTCCTGATACCAACCATCGAGTGCTGGGCTGACTTCGAGGTCCTCGACATTTCCTTAGCAGGAGTGATTCAAGACCGACAACCGATAGACCCAGTTTCACCACCCGCATTCTGTGAAAAAGACAAAAACGGCAAAGGCGAACTTCCCGTGATTGACACTGCAGTTCATCCTAAAATTTTTTTCTGGATGCGTATTGCATCATCCTCAGCCGGCACTATCCGACATACCTGGCTTCAACATGTCGACAACACGTGGGTTCAGATCTCGCAAGTCAATCTTTCGATCCGACCGTCTTCCGGGTACCGCATGTGGAGTTCAAAAGATTTCCGACGTGGAGACCCTATCGGCGATTGGATGATCGTTGTCGCCTCCTCGGCTGATCCAGACCAAATACTTTGCATCACACGATTCAGCGTGAAATAATCGCTATCCCAACGGTTTTGTGAGCTAGGCATTGGATCAACCTCTTTTCCTTCTTCTCATAGCAAAGACTTTTCAAACCGAAGATTGTTGTAAGTTCATGTCATGACGACTCCCCCCTCTTCAACTACTGAATCCTCACCCAACGTTCCTCAACAACGTGAACACTTTTGGATAACGGCACTGCAGCTTATCCGACTCCCGAGTCAAAGCGGAACATGGCTGCTCCTGCTTCCTTCTTTATGGGCACTCGTATTGGCTTCAGAGAAGAACCAGCTTGACCCGGCCCTGGTTCTTATTTTTACGATTGGGGCCTTTCTCATGCGAAGCGCTGGGGTCATTTTTAATGATCTTGCCGACCGGTCAATCGACAAGCAAGTTCAGCGTACACAACATCGCCCGCTCGCGCGAGGAGCACTTTCCCCGCTTCAGGCACTGAGTCTCGCTTTAATATTCGTCGTCCTATCGTTCGGGCTTGTTTTATCACTCAACCCACTGAGTATCGCTCTAAGCCCTATTGCATTGGCCCTGGCCGCGTTATATCCCTTTGCAAAACGGTATATTCATATTCCGCAACTCATTCTCGGTATTGCCTTTGGGTGGGGAACCGTGATGGCTTGGGCAGCCGTTCAAAATCGCTTGGAATTAGAGACCTGGCTGTTGTTTTTAGGAACAGTCTTCTGGGCCGTAGCGTATGATACGATTTATGCTCTTCAGGATCGCGAAGACGATGTGAAAATTGGCGTGAAGTCTTCCGCCATTTTCTTCGGAGAATATGTGTGGGCCGGTGTGGCTGGCGCATCAAGCCTCACGCTGATCTTTATCGGAATGGCGGGATGGCTTGCTTCGTTAAACAATTTTTTTTTCGTTGGGCTTCTAGGAATCAGCCTGTTTTTAAGCTGGCAGGTCTGGCGACTCACTCAACCACAACAACGACACACTTACTTCACGATGTTTAAGCAACATGTTTGGGTGGGTATAGCGATGTTAGTGCTACTCTGGGCAGGAAAAATTTAAGTCAGCTACTCTTGGGAAAGAACAGGTTCATCAGGCTTCGGAGCGCGAAGCGTTTCCAAGTAGGCGGTCACTGCTCGAGCATCATGGTCGTTCAACCCAAGGTTTGGCATTCTGGTGTGCTTTTTAATACCTTGCGGGTACAGAATCCATTCGTAAATCCATGTGTCATTTAATCGAAATCCTGCACGATCGAGTTCCGGACCAACCAACCCCCCTTGTCCTTGGATACGATGGCAACTATTGCATCCGTATTTATTGATATACAGATGCTTACCTTCTTTCTCAAGAACCGCACGCTCTTCATCTGTGGTCTTCAAATCTGGACGAGCCACCGTCACCTTCGGGCGTTTTGCGAAACGTTCAAAGGCATTCTTGGCTTCCGTATACCTCATGGATGCTTTGGCAGCTACTTCTTCCTCGGGAAGTTCTATTTCTTCCGCTTCAAAATCTTCATCACCTGCAGCCTCAGCCGCCGCTTCAGCAGCCTCCAGTTCCGCGTCCCGTTTGGCTTCCGCAGCTTCTAGTGCTTGTGTTGCGACCTCCATTTCCTGCTTAGTCGTCTCTAGCTCAGACTCCAATAGTTGACGCCTGCCTTCGACATCAAACGTAAAATCACCCCCATGAAGAGATCGAACGTAACGAACTAAAGACCAAATTTCCATCTCGGATAGTGTATATTTGAAAGTCGGCATGGTCGCGACGCCGAAGTACTCAACATCCTCGATTACTTTTGGATCCGATGTATCTTTCATATCTCTTGAAATGGCGTTAAAAATGTCCTTATCGGATATTGAACTTCCCATCGATGAATCGGACAAATCTTTCGGGGGTGGAAATTCCATATTCGAAAGACTGTCCCAATTAAACCCTTCACCTTGTCTCCCGGACTCCCCATGACAATGCATACAATAATGGCGGTATAACTTTTTTCCCTTCGCTGTGTGCTCATCTTCAAATATCGCGCACCCATTCACGAAGAAAAACATGCCGATAACGAGCAAAACTGACCAAACCCACGCTTGCCGAATTGTCGGTACGCCCCTCATGCCGGCTGTCCTTTTCGAAGCTTTCTTACGAGAAAATATTCAAATGCCGCCGCTATTAGGAGACCTAAGGCGACATAGCCAAAGATAGAATTGTCTGGCGCTGGCTCTGCGCGAATATACCACCACGAGGAAACAGCCTTTTGACTTCCCTTTTCTTTCACGGCACCCTCAATGATTTTTCCATCCCAGAACGCAAAGGCCACACTCGTCCATTTTCCTGGATCTATCTGGATGTCGTTTTCATCTCCGGTTTGAAGCGGTCTTGAAAACACGACCTTCCAGACACCGTCTTGCCAGATCCCTGTCGCCGAGACATCCTGTTGCTCTTGCAGTCGTAGTGTCTTGAATCCTTTCGCACTCATGTCTGTGGCTTTTCCCTCTTCATTCTTCCAATACCAGATGTTGACAGGGCCACCCTCGACTTGAAGCATTTCTTGACCATGAGCAAAATGGGCCATTTGATCACCAACCATAAACTCCAATGCAGCGGCGTCTGCTGGATCTTGAGTGGGGTCTTGGTATTCAACCAGGATGGCGATGGTTTGTTCGTCATGAAGACCGCGTACCTTAACGGACTTAACCGTGGCATCCTGAATACGGTCAGGCCAATGCACTTGGGGGGCCAAGTTAAACTCCGATGACGCGACAGAATCCCACTCAGCAGCGTTTGGATCGCTCACTGGCACGGTTCCTTCCGTCAAGTATACTCGAACTGAAACGCTTGCCGGCGCATCATCAGGTGGAGGGTCACTTGCAAACACCGGGATAGCCCATAGGCCCATCACTCCAAAGATCATGGCAGACGCCAGACCAATTCCTTTTTTTCCGATCATACCCCTCATGACCTCATATCCATAAACCATCTGGTTACAAAGAATAAAATCACTCTCTATTCTTCTTCTTCCCAGGTTCTTGGTGATTGTCCGGCCCCATCGTATTCACCGATAATCACTTTCCAAATCTGCTCATCCGTTAATTCCTCCTCCCAGCGAGGCATGGCGGACTTCCATGGCATCCCTTCAATCGGTAAGCCGACCCCACCTTTTTTTATACGCCAAAATAAGTACGATTCCTGAAGCTGAGCAATGGTTCCAGGATCCGCAAAATTGGCAGGAGGAGGATTGAATCCTGGCGCAGCCACGCCCTTTCCATCAAAGTTTGGACCATGACAGGGTGAGCAGTTCGCTGCATAGATTCCCTTCCCCTGCTGAATATTAGAATTATTCGTGGGGTAAGGATTCGCTAATCCAACGAATTCACCAGGAGGCGCCGGGTGGATCGTTCGGTTCTCTGCTGGAGGTAAATCACTCGGAGCTAGTTTAGTATACGTTTGCCAGCCTACCAGTAGAGGGAAGACAATAAAGACCAAGAGCCTGGCCGTTTTGGCCGTGCCCTGAACTTCTCCCGACAAAAACCGATTTATGGGTCCCATGAATGTCTCAAGTCCTCTCTCACTCATGGTGTCAAAAATCATGATTCCACTCAGCGTAATTGCCAAGTAGAGATATATGAGGCTTGCCGGCAAAGGCGCCGTAAACAAAGGGAGAATAAACTTTAAAAAGACAAAGACGCCACTAAGCAAAATCGCTGCTGATACGAGAGGACCTTTCATAACACTCACTCCTAGCGTTTAATCACTTTCAATACTGGTGGTCCCAACGACGACCACTTCTTCTTCACTCACATTTGGAGCGGCATGAATGGGGACTGGTATTCGTTCTTCGGCTACCTCAACGACCATCACATCTTCTATCTGAATACTGATAGGTTCACCGCTCATCTTTTGCAAAAATGCGATGACCGAATAGATCTCGGGTTTACTCAGCGCAATGGGATTTTTGTTGATATACGGCATACGCGCCGGATACTCCTCGGGAAGCTGATCGTGGCGGAAGTCCAAATAGATGTAAGCTTGTGGATCCGTTAAACTCTCATAGATAAACTCAGGAGTTAGTTTTGCCCCGATACCAGCAAGATCAGGACACCTCGCTGATTCACTCGGACCAATGGAATGACACAAAGCACATTGACCTTTACTAAAAAATATTTTCTGGCCGATAGACGCCAGATCGTCTGGCGTCTTGACGCTGGCAATATCAAAAGTCTCGATAGCTGGAGGGAGAGATGCCATTTGTGGAACACCCAAGGCAATCAGGCTGAATGATCCTAGAACAATTATGACAAACCCGATAACCCTAAGGAACTTGGATTTGATGAACAGAAGAATAGCTACGCCAAGTCCGACAACGATCAGCCCTATCAATTGCAATAATGCAACTTCACTCATGATGCCTCTTATTTCCTGGTTATCAGCAAATCCCCAAGGATAGCCCAGAACTCAGCTTAGCTTTTCGCCCTGCCTAGGAGCTCCTCCAGCCATCGCTGGAGCCACGCTTCCCATTGGGGGAACCTTCTCAGCCTCCCCTCCTTCTGGTGGCTGTTTTTTCGCTTTATCTCCTAAAGTTGCGACCCAGAATATGAATGCCGCCAACAAACAAAACACAAAGGTATTCAATGACATAAATGCAGCGGCATAGCCGAGCGCCGGTGAGTAGGCGTATTCTGACGTATCTCGCATCACACCATAAATATGCCAATGCACGCGAGAGGATGATCGCGCATAGCCCATGAGTGACATCAACAGGATGACCATCACGGCATTCAACACCAGACTATATCCAGCACGAATAGGCATTTTTCCCCACACCATCTCGGTCGTGGTTTTAGCGCTTTTCATCAAAAGCGCCGTTAATGGTGTGAAGGTTATCATGATAAAGAGCACGATCAACACCTGCGCCACTGAAAAATAGTTAATCCTGATGATGGCCGGCACGAAATATCCCCAGACTCCAAGTACGATCACGGCGATTCCAGCGATCACCAGCAAAGCTCCCATGAGCGCTTTTGCGGCTTTCGCCCAACCAGCTGTTTCAACCTTTCCCGCCCGCCAATACATAATAAAACTCATAAATGTCACGAGAATCATCAAATTCGATACGGTCATCTTGGCGGACATCACCCCAAACACCCCGAGAAGTGGGTGATGGGTTCCTCCCATTTTTCTGGCTTCTTCCAAACTGGCAACGAGAGAATGTGGTGTCATCCACACCCCCAGACAAACGAGCAAGACGATCAGCATCGCCATAATGGGTTTTTTATACTGACCCTCAGACCCAGGTATCCTGTGAGCAATACCTAGCCAGAAGTAATAATTGGCTCCAAGGAATAACACGCCAATCAGCATCGCCTGAAGGATAAACAACCACGCTAAAAATCCACCCATCAGGGTGATCCCCATCTGCTGATTATACTGATAGATTTCTCGCATCAACCAATATCCGGCGAAGGGCAAGGGCAACATCCCAAAGACACCGATAAAATTTCCAACATATCCCATCCAGTCATAATGCTCTTTCTCTTCACGGGTGACGGCGAGCAGATAACGCACTCCGGCGTACGCGCCGCAGATGAACCCACCCAGTACGACGTTTGCGATCAGCCTGTGAATATTCACCGGCCACCACGTCGGGTTCTGCATGGCGGCCCAGGCTTTTTCAATCGCGGTTCCGTCTGCCACCACAACAGGGCTGGCCTGGAAAGTCGCCCACGCATTAGGAACGATCATAATGCCAATCGCGAATAAATTGAGCAGGAAGCCAAGGAAGATATGCAAAGCCTTTTTGTTACCCTGCATCGCATCCCATCCATACCAATACATATAAAGCGTGGCAGTTTCTGCGATAAAAAGGAGACAGTAGGCGATAAACGATGGAAAGAAGATGTCGGTCAGGTAAGCCATTAATTTCGGGTACAGACCAATAAGAAGGAAAAGTAGAATCCCTCCAAACAGAGCCGTCGTCGCATAGGCTGAAGTGAGAAGCTTGGTAAATTCCTTAGCCAGCTTGTCATAGCGAGGCTCTTTGGTCTTCCAACCGACTATTTCACAAACCCAGGCAAAAATAGGAACTCCCAGAACGAAGCCTGCCAGCAAAAGATGCTGTTGAGCTACGATCCAAATAATATTCCGGCTCCCAATTCCTGGAATATCACGATACTCCACCGACATGGCCTGGGTAGCCGCATCTTGAGCCCATGCCAAAACCGGGAACAATACAAGAATGAACAGACCACCCCATTTAAGAAGAGCGCTCCCCGAAATCGGAAAACTAGAATTCCTGAGGATTTGAAGAGGTTTCCTGTTCATGTGACCCTTCTCCTGACCCGCTGGCCTGTTTTGACCGTCACGGGGACTCAGATAATGTTACATCCCATCTTTACTTTGGAGGAGACGTTGCTTTCTGGGATTCAGCCTTGACCTTTTCTTGCTGCGATCCATTTTCCTTGCTTGCGTCGTCTTCTACATCTTTTTCGTTTTCTAATCCCTGAATCGCCAGCTCTGCTTTTTTCAATACTTTTTCTGTAAACTTAAGAACCTCAAGCGGCTTAACTGGCGGCTCTACCTTTACCACATTCGTGTACTCATATTCATCATGAGGATGAGGCGTGGTTTCCGGCAGTAGTCCCCAAAAAAGAAAGACAAGAACAACCCCTGTTCCTGTAAAGGCAGTAAGGAGTAATGCCTGATCCCGTGGAACCCGTAGTAGATCCCAGAAACGCACAATATCCTGGAACGTTCCGTCTTTCTTTACTCCCGCTGAGACTTCACGTTGCGCAAAAGCTCCAAGCCCCCACAACCATCCCATGACTAAGAGAATAAGGACTACAGAGGCGACTGTCCCCCATAAGACCAAATCAATCGATATTTGCTCCGCGACTGGCACTGCCCAAATATATTCCTTAATGGTTTCAACAATGCTGTGACTCATCGCCTTTGAGCCGGATGTCACAGCTTTTACGATGATGGTCGTTATTGGCAGGTAGATAGCACTAAACAACGCCCACTTCCACCACAGTCTTAGTCCCAGGCCAGGTTGAGGATCGACATCCAAACGTTCCAAAAACACCGTTCGCGCGCAAACGCCTAAAGCCCAAATATCGATAGGGATGGACAGGGCGAGTAAAAACTCAAGCCCTAGACCTTTCCAGGGATGAAGCCCTCCGGCCAACAGTAATAGACAAACGACCATTTTGATCGGAAAGCCCGTCCAAAAGGTCGGCCAGAAAACGAGAAGACCGAGTTTCGTATTTGACATATTAGTTTTAGTGAAGAAATTCTCGATTTAAAATGGCCGAAACGGTAAAAATGAGAATACCGACCATAATGACAATCCAACTTACCAGAGCAACCGGTCTCTTAAAAATATTACGCTCAGGATTGGTATCAAGAAATGGCAAAGCTGCCAAGAGAGCCATAAATGCACCAGGAATGGCAATGGCCCCAAGAAATTGCCCAAATTCCCCGCCAAACATTTTCAAACGCAAGAGCTGGAATAAGAATAAGAAGTACCACTCTGGCTCAGGATGATAATCCCCTGGGTCTGGGGTTGCTTTCTCTAACAACACAACTGGTTCGATAAATGCCAGGCTGCAGACGATCAAGAACACTGTGGCCATCGCCACGATATCTTTCCAAATTTGACGAGGGAAAAAGTAATCAGTTTTGGCTTTCAGCTCTTCTGGAGTACCTCGGAATGGTCCGGCAGGGCCAGCCTTACGGAAAAGGAATAGATGCAAGCCTGCCAGTCCCATTAATCCTGCTGGCAGAACCATCACGTGAATCACGAAGAATCGGCTGAGAGTCATCTGCCCAGGGGTTGGCCCTCCCTTTAAGAAACGAGCCATAAAATCACCGACAAGCGGCGTCTTGTCCATGATCTCAACTCCAACGACTGTTGCCCAATAGGCTCGCTGATCCCAAGGAAGCAAATATCCAGTAAACCCGAATGCCATGACAATCCCGAACAACGCCAATCCAACTAGCCATATCAATTCTCGTGGCTTTTTATACGCCCCCCAGAGAAATACCTGAGACATATGCGCAAAAACCATGACGACCATGGCTGAGGATCCCCAGAAATGGTAGCTCAACAAAAACCAGCCATACTCGACTTCATGGATAATATATTGAGTACTGGCGTAGGCATGATCGGTACTGGGGACGTAGTAGAACATCAGCAGGATCCCAGTAACCACTTGGAGGATGAAAATGAAGAGGAGAACCGAACCGAACGCGTATGCCCAGCGCGAGCCACCAGGAACTGGCTCATTGAGCATCTTCGCTTGTATCGTTTTTAGCCCGACTCGCTCATCTACGAAGTCGACAACTTTTTCAAACGCATTCGGCTCATTTACGGTACGCGGTTGTTCATTCATGGTAAAAATGAGGCAATTATAAAAGTCGAATTTGATTCTTCACGCCAGCCTTGTATTCCACGTCAATGATTTTTATTTCTCCACCAGCATTCACATCAAGCGGAAGTACATCTAGGGCCCTCGGCGCAGGGCCATCAAGCACCTTACCCGCTTCATCATAGATGCTCAAATGACAAGGACACAAAAATACACCATCGGGAAAATTCTTTGTCTTTCTCCATTTATACCCGCAGCCAAGATGAGGACATTTGCCCGAATAGCCGATGTAGGGAGAGTTGGCTTTATTCACCCAGATGACGTTACCATTGTTATCGTAATACTTTCGGTCTTTCCCGTCGTAGACGGCTTTCTTGACCTCAGGTGTGGCCTTGACGACCCAGATATTTTTTTCAATTTGTTGCTCTGGCATGAAAGCTTCTTTAAACCCGCGATCAAACTTGAACTGATACCCGATATTTTCTTTCGTGATTTTTTTAATATTACCGACGTTAAACCATTCATTATCGAATGGCTTGTACATCGGCTTCATAAGGTATTTCAAGACAGGAAACGCCAAAGGCAGAGCGATGAGGGCTCCGATCGCATGAGTCATATTCGTGAAAAACGTTCGGCGCGGAACATCGCGTTCCAAGCATGGAAAAGGGACTAATACCTCTCCAGGCTCAACATGCAGGTTGTCTTCAAGATGCGCAATCTCGACCTCATGGGTCGTCACATAGTGATCCCGATCCAGGACTGGAAATTGCGCAAACTCACCCCTAGAACACCGAAGAGTGATTTCCTCCTCATTCACGATTTCCTGGACTTCCCCAATAGGAACCTTACGCTCCTGTCGCTGACCTGAGGTTTCCTGCACAACAATATGGCTCACCTCATGAGAAATGGGGTCCACAATGACCTTTGAGACCCTTCCAACCTCCCCATCACTACAGCTTGCTTTTGCGGATAATTTAGGTTGCATAAGACAACAGAGTCGTTAAATAAATTAGTTCATCTTAATGGGTTTCGGCGTTTCGACAGACGTATCCTTCAGTGAGGCCAGAAAGGCCACAAGCGCGTCGATTTCATTATCAAACATGAGATCTTTATACTTGTCCGGCATCTTGCCTTTTTTGTATTGTTTATCAAAGCCTTCAGCCATCCAACTCTTTGGGTCGATAATTTTCTCTTTAAGCTGCGCTGGCGTCATGAGACTTCCGATGTTATCCAGAACAGGGCCCCGCTTTTTCCCACCCTCTCCAAAGAGTTTGTGGCAGTTATAGCATTCCTGCAGCTCCCATTGCTCTTTTCCCAGTGCAATAATATCTCCACCGGCAGCAGAGGTCACAGACACTACCTCTTCAACAACTTCTATCTTCCCTGCTCCGAGGGTATTTAACTTTTTGTCGATAGCTATCGCTCGTTCATCGAGAGCCTTAGTCCGAGCAAGGAGTTCCTCCGCCTTTCCTTGTTCCGTTCGAGCTTTCCTTGCTTTGAGGATTTTATCAATCTTTCCCTTTTCATCTTCTGGATCGTACTGAGGTAGCCCGCTGGCTCCTCCGATGTACACCAAAGATAAGATGACATAAAACACAACAAGCCCGACCGCGGCTTTTCCGCCCTCCAACCGTTTCATCGAAGGCGCATCAAGAAGAATAAAGACCAATGCACCCAACATCGCATACATAAAGAACATCACTTGAAACACAAACGGAAAATGGGTCAGCTTGGCAATGACGACGAGAATGCCCCCGACGATCACGCCAATGATGCCCTTTTTCATGATGTTACCCATCAAACTTTGCTGAGCCATTCGCTTCCCCCTTTTACTCCCTGAGGATTATTTCGCCCCTTCAGGAAGTGGAACTCCCTGTGCTTCAGGAGCTTTATCTTTCGTAATTCGAAGTGTGACCATAATGGCAAAACTGACCACAACAAAGAAGACAATCGTACAACCGGTGATCCACCAGGCGGAATACGCCAACGTGGGGGTAAAGGCCTCAGAAGTGAAGTCCGGAACCAGGTTGTAAACATGGAAATACTTGCGGGTCAACGAGCGAACCGTCCCCATCAAGCCCATAGTCCATATCGCACTGAAGGCCAGGAAAATGAGAACAAATTGCGAGGCAAAATCGATTTTCCCCCAAGAGATGCTCCCCATTCGAATCGCTCGATTGTACAGAATATAATTCACGACGGTCAGGAACACCAAGGTAAACGCAGCGGCATTTTTCGCTGGCATCAAAGCCAGTTCTTGCGCCCACTCTGGAAGTTCTAGGTCATGCGTGGCCAATCCCTGAGTCGCCACAAAACCATGCGGGGTCATCCAAATCGCATCAGCGACGACGATCATCAAGAACCCAACCTTGATCATCGTGAAGGCTGACACGGTAAACCTCAACCCGGGAAGCTTACTAAGAACAGGAGGCAGAACAACAAGGGCAGCCAGGAATATCAATGACTGCCATTCCGGAGGCGGAAACATCTTCCAGGCCAGTCCCATCACGGCTGGCATAATGATAACCGCGATCATCACCAGTCCTGATATCCTTACCTGCTCGACACCCTGAATCCGCTTCATACTAAGCCAGATATAATAATTACTGGCGAGAAAAATCAGGCCAATCATGGCCCCCTGCATCTCAAAGAACATCGACAACTGATCCGCCATCATATACGGGCAAATTGAAGCATCGTAGTCACAAAGCTCATACGCCAACAAATAGCCCATGAACGGGAGCAATAGCAGCGCTCCTACCCCGATAAGATTTCCGATAAATCCCATCCAATCGTAGTAAGCTCGCTCCTCATCAGACCGGGAACGCATGTACATATAAGCTGCGATTAATCCAGCAATGAACCCTCCAAACGTCACATTTCCGACCAGACGGTGAAGGTTCAGCGGCATCCAACTATAGTTGGCCACCTTATCCCACAGGCCCGCGGTCTGCACAAACTCCACGAGCGACATTCCCTCAGCCGCCTTGGCCGGGGTATTCATAAATGCCGTAGGCCCATCGATCACGAACAGCGTAATCGTCCCAACAAGGTTCAACAACACGCCTAACGCGATATGGCGAGCCTTCTTACTTCCTTTCATCGAATCCCATGAATAGAAATAAGTATAGAGAATGATCGTTTCTGCGATGAAGAGCAGGGGATAGATAATGGCAAAGACCAGGAAAAAGTTCTTGATCAACCAGGTCGTAAAATCCGGGTAAGTCCCCAACAACACAAAGATAAAGAGACCACCTGTCAACGCGGTCATGCTATACAGGATGACCGTGACCTTGGTGACCTCCTTTGCGAGTCGATCATACTTGGGGTCATTATTCTTATACCCTAGCCACTCAGAAACAACCGCAAAAATCGGTGCGCCGAGAATGAAGGCAGCGAACAAGATATGCAACTGCGCGACAACCCAAACACCGGTGCGATTCCCCGCATACGGAAAATCAACAACTGGCGCGTCTGGGATTTGCCCATACGCAGAAGCTGCCCCCACGGCCACAAGGCCAGTTAGCATCAATAAGCTTCGACTCAGTGTTTTCAAGGGTTTTCGCCCTCCTTCATATTCATGGCTTCACATACCTCACCGAATTGAACGAGACACTCTCGGATTCTCAGTTTGGCACCCATGCCTTCTTCTCTACATCATATTTTTGCCCCTTCAACCCAAACGTAGCTTCAAAGGCAATGACTTTCCAAATTTCATCTTCCGATAGCTTGCTCTTCCAAGCTTTCATCTTTGTCCCCTTCACACCCTCCGACACACGCCAAAACCACTGTGAGTCAGAAAAGAGCTTCATGTGTTCGGTATTTCGAAAATCTCTTGCCCCAGCCTTTACAGGTTTCCCATTTTTCCCATGGCAACTTGCGCAATTCACGTCAATATTCTGTTGCCCTGTGTAGATGGCTTGCCCTTGCTCGATAATCGCTGGATTATTCCAGTAATCAGCAGGCATATGCTTATCCGCATACTCTGGTGGAGCCGGTGGCGGCGGTTTTGGCGGACCCTCAGAACCTCCTCCACCACATGCCGTGATGGTTAAACTTATAACGGATAGCCCGATCAAGAATACGGCCTTAACACTGTAGCGTTGCTTCATATACCCAACCCCCTGATTAAACATTGTGATGTATTCAGCTCCTCGAAATCGCTTACTCGAAGTTTGTGTGGATCCTCTACCGTCTCTCTCACAAAAAAGCGCTTTTCCCCGCTCGCCAGCCAGGAACAAAAGCGCCATTCAAATTAAGCCCTCACACAATTCAAGCAATGCTGTCTTTTATTATGCCTGGTTTATGATATCGACAAATGCGATGTATGATATTCAGCCTCTATAAATTGTGGATCACGCTCTATGATCTCTCACGCTTTGATCCACGGGATCCAGCTTCTTCCGCTTAAGGCTCAACTCATCCAATCACGAAAACCCTTCCGCAAAATGTCCGTGGTTTCTATCACAGACAACGGGCTACCGTCAATCATTCTTCCTGCATATTCCCACGATCAACGGCTTATTACGTTTCTTGATATTCAGCACGTTGAACTCGATCGAAGCAAGCATCTACGTACGAAAATTTTTCACATATCGAAAATCTTCCTTTCTCAGTGCCATGAAACTCAACAATACGTTTTCTTTTACTCATTGAACAACTCCGCTTCGAATGCCTTCAGTCCGCTAGATTTGCAGAATTACAGTGAACTATCATCATGCATTTCAGCACCTAGGGCTTACGGTATGTGCAGGTTTTTGTTTTCCCGAAATATATTCAAAAGAAAGGCCGGAGAGAGGAAATACAAAGCAGGTAGAAACCCTGCAGAAAAAACAGGCTACCGAATCATGGAGAGGCAGGAGGGATCACTCGCCAGAGGCATGAACCTTTTGAGAAACCTTTTCCTTCTTATTGACCCAATCATCCCAAGATTTCCCGAACGCCGTGTCTTCCCCTGAAAAGGTCAGGGAAATGATCTGTTGAATGTCGAGCGTTCGCGCTTCAGACTGTCCCTTAAGAAACATTTTAATCGTCGGACTGGAAGACGCCCCATCTCTATCGAAGAGATACCCTTCTATCATCTCTCCTGAACCTAACTCGATCGTGACATCGCCGCGATAATCAAATGCAAGCTCAATCACACGTAATCGCTCTTGAGGATCCGTCAACGTAAAGACATGCCCTTCGAGACTCTGTCCTGTAGAAGGGGGATGATCTTGGTCATTCGTCATCACGGCAAGCCATCACACTCAGAAATCAAAATAATCGAGGGAGCTCTAAGTCGCCTTTGGAAAGAGTGTCGCCCGGACTGTCCCCAAAAACCCGGACCACGTGCTAAAGGTATCTTCAACCGCTGAGGCTTCATACCCACAATGCACCATGCAATCGCGACACTTGTCATTGCGCCCAGTTCCGTACTGATCCCAGTCGGTCTCTTCGAGGAGCTCACGAAATGAAGACACGTAGCCATCCTGAATTAAATAGCACGGCTTCTGCCAGCCAAAAACATTATACGTAGGATTCCCCCAGGGGGTACATTGATAGTCTCGCTTCCCCATCAAAAATTCCAAGAAGAGCGGAGATTGATTGAACTGCCAGGCCCTCTTTCGCTCACTGAGCAGCTGAGTAAAGAGCGCACGCGTGCGATCGCGCTTAAGAAAACTGTTTTGGTCAGGAGCCTTGTCATAACTATAGCCCGGTGAGATCATCATGCCTTCGACACCCAGCCCCATCATTTCGTCGAAAAATTTTCGGACGCGAGACGGATTCGCATCATCAAACAATGTGGTATTGGTCGTGACGCGAAACCCGCGCTTCAACGCCGCCCGGATGGCCTTGACCGCCACATCGTAGACCCCATCACGACACACGGCCAAATCATGTTCATCCCTCAACCCGTCCATATGAATACTAAAGGTTAAATATTTAGACGGGGTATAATCGGCCAACTTCCGCTCTAATAAGATCGCATTCGTGCACAGATACACATACTTCTTTCTGGCGACCAATCCTTGGATGATCTTCGGCATTTCCGGATGAATCAGCGGCTCTCCACCAGGGATACTGACAATCGGCGCACCACAGTCGTCAGCCGCCGCCCAGCATTGCTCGGGAGTCAGCCGACGATCAAGAACATGCTCGGGATATTGAATTTTTCCGCACCCCGCACATTCAAGGTTACAGCGAAAGAGGGGCTCAAGCATGAGAACGAGCGGATATCGCTTGGTTTTTTTGAGCTTTTGAGTAATGACATACTTCGCGACAGTGAACATCTGAGAGACAGGTACGGCCATCGTGCTCTCCTTCTATCTTAGCTGCGGGAATGAAAGTCTATTTAGGTGTAGTCCTCTCACAGAAAGCCTTCGCTATTAAATTCGTTATGAACCAGGCTTCACGAATGAAGAAATGGGTATCGAGAAGTGGAGGCGCCGAGCGGGTTCGAACCGCTGAATCGCAGTTTTGCAGACTGCTCCCTTAGCCACTTGGGTACGGCGCCAAGGAGTTCATTATAGAGGCACGCAATCAACGAAGACAAGACGATTTGAGAGGATCCCGTAATAGAAGACTCAGGAACGGACTGGAAGGACTGGAAGTTCTCGTGAATTCTCTCGAGGCTCGGTTCGTAACGAGTGTGACTGCGAGTGATCGAAAGAGGAAAGAGTCTGATGAGATGACACAGCATTCATAGACTCACGACCCAATTCAGCTTCTTTTTCTTTCGCCATCAATTCGACTTCTTCGACCAATGTATCCACCAACTCTTCCGATGGCACCTTATGCATCAGCTTACCTTGTTTAAACAGGATCCCTGCCCCTTGACCTCCGGCAATGCCAATATCGGCTTCTTTCCCTTCACCTATCCCATTCACCACGCACCCCAAGACCGAAACCGTCATGGGAGTTTTAATGTGAGCTAATCGCCTCTCAAGTTCATTCGCCATTTTGACGACATCGATTTCTACCCGACCACAGGTGGGACAGGCAATCACATTCACCCCACGATGCCTTAGCTCAAGAGACTTTAAGATTTCAAACCCAACTTTGACTTCTTCGACAGGATCGGCGGCCAGCGAAACACGCAAGGTATCGCCGATGCCTTGTGACAACAGCCACCCTAAACCCAAGGCCGACTTGACGGCTCCCGTCATGGCCGTGCCCGCTTCGGTGATGCCGATATGCAGAGGATAGTTGGATTGTTGTGCGAACAGCCAGTAGGCATCAATCGCCATGTGGACGTCTGAAGCTTTTAGTGAAACTTTCATGTTCGTGAAGCCCACATCTTCCAGTGCATGGACAGCATTCAGAGCCGATTCAGCTAAGGCTTCGGCCGTAGGATAGCCGTACTTCTCCAGTAGCGGCTTTTCAAGCGACCCTCCATTTACACCGATACGGAGTGGAATACCATTGTCATTCACCGCCTTGATGACTTCTTCCGTTTTCCACCATGGCCCGATATTTCCTGGATTGATTCGGACGCAATCCACGACCTCTGCCGCTTTCAAGGCTAAACGGTGATCGAAGTGAATATCGGCGATTAAAGGCACTGACATGTGCGGTTTAATCTTGGGGAGTGCTGCGGCAGCTTCCAGGTCTGGGACCGCGACTCGAATTAATTCGCACCCGGCTTGCTCAAGCTGCTGAATTTGCTCGAGCGTAGACTGAACATCGCTAGGATGCGGAATCGTCATGGATTGAACGGAGATAGGGGCATCCCCCCCAATTTTGACGTTCCCAACTTGTACTTGCTTGGTTTTCCGACGGGTGATGTACACGAGTCCGTTACCTAACTCATGACAGTCGTCTGGAGGGAAACCCGTTCAAGAAGGGCTTTAGCTTGATCATAGATGCCATTCGCCGTCAATCCATACTTTTCGCGCAAGAGTTCTTGAGGGCCCTGCTCAATATAGATATCGGGAAGCCCTAACACTTTGGTTGGCAGCTGCCATAGACCTTGGTCTGATAATGACTCCAGGACGGCCGATCCAAAACCACCCATGCGGCATCCTTCTTCCATGGTCAACAGACATTTCACGTTTCGAGCCACATTCCCGATCAACGCTTCATCAAGAGGCTTCACAAAACGGGCATTCACCACGGCCGCCGAAATACCTTCCTCGGCCAGTCGATCGGCTGCCTCCAAGGCATGGTGAACAAGCACCCCGACCGCCACAAGCGCCACGTCGTCGCCTTCTCGCAGTAACTCTCCCTGCCCGAGAGGAAGTGGCTCAGGCTCGGGATCCATGGGCACACCAAGGCTCGAACCACGCGGGTACCTCACGGCCACAGGCTTATCGTAATGCACACAACTCTTCACCATGTGCTGCAATTCATTCTCATCTTTTGGTGCCATGACAATCATGTTTGGAACGTGCCGAAGATAGGCATAGTCAAAGGCGCCGTGGTGAGTCGTTCCGTCTTCGGCCACCAAACCTCCCCGGTCAATGCACAATGTGACGGGCAAGTCTTGGGTCGCCACGTCATGGACCACCTGATCATAGGCCCGCTGCAAGAACGTGGAATACATACAGATCACGGGACGCATGCCTTGGGCTGCGAGGCCAGCTGCAAAGGTTACAGCATGTTGTTCGGCAATCCCGACATCGTACAGACGATCGGGAAATGCTTTTTCAAAGGCATTGAGACCGGTGCCTTCGCACATCGCCGCGGTGATCGCGACGATCCGTTTATCTTCCTTGGCCATATTGACCAATGTCTTCACGGCCACAGCGCTATATGACGGCCTGGATGATTTCTTCTTGGGTTCACCGGTATGGGCATCAAACGGTGAGCAGGCATGGAACCAGACCGGATTCTTCATGGCCGGCTCGAACCCGAGCCCCTTTTTCGTGATCACGTGCAGAAGCGTGGGCCCTTTGAGTTTGAGTATATTTTCCAGGGTCGGCAAAAGATGTTCAAAATTGTGTCCATCGATCGGTCCGACATAACGAAACCCTAACTCTTCAAAGAGCAAGCCCGGAAGCAAAAAGCCTTTGGCGAGTTCTTCCGCCCGAATGGCCATTTTCTTGACGGGCTCGCCAATTTGCGGAATGGTCTCGAGCAGTTGCGAAGTTTCTTCACGAAGTCTGGTGTAAAACTCACCCGTAAAGGTTCGATTCAAGTATGCAGAGATGGCCCCGACATTCCGGGATATCGACATTTGATTATCATTGAGTATCACAATGAGATTTCTTCCAAGATCTCCTGCGTGCTGTAATCCTTCCAAGGTCATACCGGCCGTGAGCGCCCCATCTCCCACGACACAAACCGTTCGATGCGGAAGCCTGAGTTGCTCATGAGCCTCGGAGAACCCGACTGCGGCTGAAACACCCGTCCCTGCATGTCCGGCATTAAAAGCATCGTAATCACTTTCTTCTCTCTTACAGAATCCACTCATGCCGCCGAACTGGCGCAGGGTATGGAATTGTTCTCGTCTACCGGTCAACAACTTATGAGCATAGGCTTGATTACTCGTGTCCCATACAATCCTATCTTGAGGCGTTTTAAGGAGATAATGCAGCGCAACCGTCAATTCGACGACACCCAAATTTGACGCAAGGTGTCCACCGACATCCGAGACTACAGAGATAATGAGACTCCGGATTTCTTGACAGAGCTCAGGAAACTCATCCGGAGAGAGCTTTTTGAGATCTTGAGGACTCTCAATCCTTTTTAATACCGACATAAGATCAACCTTTCGCTATGGACGATTGATGAGACACCTAGGCAGGAAAAGCTAGGAAAATATCAGACATGCGTAGTTTTCTTTAACCACGGTGATTTTCCCATAGTCGTGAAAACATGTCAAGAAATGCCGCGTGGCGAACGCAGGCTCACGCGCTTACTCCTGATCCGCATCATCATATGATTGAAGTTCCGTGAGCAACTCAGTCGCCTCGGGTTGATAATACCGTTTCCACATCCAATCCTGTTTTTGAGAGTTCTCGGTCACGATCTTCTCGAGCTCCCGCTTCGCGGCGTGGACGTGGTCTCTTTTGATGTACAATTTTGCAAGATCAAGGCGGACATGAACGTCATGTTCATCGATTGCGACCGCTCGTTCCATATATTGGAGAGCCAACTCTTCATCGCCACCGAGAAACCAGGGCAACTCATCGAATATCCGACCAAGCATGTGAAGTGCCGGGACATGATCGTGTTGAAGTTCCAGGGCTCGATTGGCGTGGGACTTCAACTCTTGGACAACGAATGCTGATGCCATCATTCCTTTAAGCTGGGTCGCGCTTCCGAGATTGGCCGCATAGTAAAAATGCGCATCAGCCAGAGTTTCTTGAATCGTCAAGGCTCGTTTAGCGAGCTGCGCTCCCTGTTCATGAAAAGAAATCCGTTGTTCGATTGAACCCTGTTTCACCGCGCCAAGATTCAAATACAGACCCGCCAGCTTTGTGAGAAGTCGCGGATCACGCGGACTTGCCTCAATCTCGACCTGCGCATGCTTGATCTGTTCGTGAATCGTCTGAAGATAGAATGTCTCATCCTGCTGGCTCCACACATGTAGCACAGACATCAGCACCAAAAAGCTCAGCGCAACACATAAGGAAAATAGAAAAATCACAGAAGACAAAGTTAGGGCATGCCTTAAGCCAGAACGATTGAGGTTTTTCTTCGCCCTGAAACTCATATTCTCACTTTTCCTGCATTTTGTTTTTCGAACTTGAGGCCATCGACGAGCTAGAACGGATAACTCAAGCCCGCAAAGACCGCTCCACCGTCTTTACTGTACGCCCAATCGACCCGTCCCACGACATTAGGACGGACTATCCCGCGAAACCCGATACCCGGCGTCAGCTCATATTCATTAAATTGTCGATATTTAAAATTCCGGTATGTCCTTCCCATATCGATGAATGGGACGACTTCAAACTCAACATTCACGTTAAATAAATTGATTCCCAGCGCATGAATACGCTCTTCAACATTCAATGAGACAAGGTGTCGATCGATAAAACGATCCTGCCCATATCCCCGTAAATTATCCTGTCCTCCTAACGAGCTTCGTTCATAGAACGGGATACCACTCCCGACACTGAGCTGTACATTCCCACGAACGGCAAGGATCAGACGTTTCGAGGGGCTGGGGAATAAGGCGCGAACATCGACCCCATACCGAAAGTAGACGAAATCATCCGCACTCTGCCGCTGAAAATTATGAACAGCTTCGGCGTAGGCTTCCGCGCGAACTCCAGCCGTGGGGGTCACGAGATTATCACGACTGTCATACTGAAAACTCAGGCGATTGGCCAATATCGTGACTCTTTGCGTTCCATCAACTCCAGGGAACCGATCTTTGGTATACGGCAACGTATCCACACCGCCAGGCTGCATTTCGACATCACGATATCGCTGGCCGATCATTAAACGCGTCACGTCGTTGAGATGAATCCCAAAATTCCAACGCACTCCGATTTCTCGACTCGTGTAATTGGTTTCATTACTTTTCGGCGTGGTCTGGCCGATCCCATAAAATCGTTTCGTTGCGTTCTTAAAAAACTCCGCGCCCACATCGAGAAAAAAGAGCCCTTGAATAAACCCCGGGTCCTTATATTGAATCTTGAGCTTCCGCTCGATGTCTTCCGTGTAGGACCCGACGAATTCTAATTGCCGCCCCGCAGACCAGTACCGATAATAATTCATCGTGCCGCGAACGCCCAAGAACGAATTATGAATCACCATCGGCGCCATAAGAGAGACAAGATTGCCCTCATCATCCGACTCCAAAATTGGGACGATGATCCCAAAATCTCGGCCATCATTCTTAGAGGTTGAAATGGCAGGGACGCCAAAGATCGAACGTTTCGCGATCGCCAGGGAGGCGATACTGCTCATGGCTACCATCCCCACAACCAGGAAAAGACTGAATAACCAACGGACGTGGGGCATGGACCAAGAAATCAGGGTTGTGCCTGATCAGCTTTCGCCCGAAGCTTGGTCAAGAGACCTTCAAACGAAGAGGTTTTGAGGATCCGGTCAAATTGTCCGCGGTAATTTTTCATGAGACTCACACCATCGATGACGACGTCGTAAATTCGCCACTCTTCATTCTTTTTAAGAAGACGATAATCCAAGGGGACTTGAGACTTGAGCGAGACGACTTTCGTTTGGACTTCGGCAAAGTCTCCTTTGTTCCGCTCTTTAATATACTCAATGGTTTCACCCGAGTATGAATCAACGTTGCCAGCATAGGATTTGGTGAGAAATCGTTGAAACAGACCCACGAATTCCTCTTGTTGTTCAGGAGTCAGGTTTTTCCATTCTCGAGAAAGAGTCCGCTTTCCCATTTCTTCATAGTCGAACCGTTGCCCAATGATTTCGGTCAACTGAGTTAAACGTTCATCTTTTTTATCCGCACCCTTGAGTTCCTCATTCCGTAACACGGCAAGAACCTGGTCAATCGTTTCTTTAATCGACTCCGTCGCAGTGACCGGACTCGCCGCATGCCCGATCGAAGAGAGAAACATGACGCAGATCACACAAAGACTCAGGACCACGATACTCACATTCTTAGCTGATTCCATAACACACTCCCTTGGTCTGGAAGAGACATTCAAGTGACTTCATAGAAATGCTGGAAACTCTCATACTGTTTGTCAGGCCGATTCACAAAATGTTACTCATATCCTCCAACCAGCCTGGAGAACTTGGGAAAGAACTTCAGCTCCAGAGTCCCTGCATTACCAAGTTTTGCTCTGCTCAGAAATTCTCTAGACACCTGGTCTTATCATACTATACGCGATGATTGAAACAGTAAATACTGATCATATGATCAGAAACGTGAATGCGAAATATCCGATGAACAAGACCCCCGACTCATGCAGTTAAAAAATTCTTGGAAAAATACGGTTAACTGCCTAGAGGCAACTAGCATGTGATTCCGGAGGGTCAGCATTCGGAGCAAACACAGAGGTCGCCGTAAGATCTGACCGATACCCTTGGGCCACAGTTTTGGCTGAAGAAAAAGATTAAAATCAACGGGTAAGTCTTCATCGACCAGATCGGAAATGGTTCTGACGACGAGAAAGGGAATGTGTTGCTCACGTGCCATTTGTCCCAAAGACGCGCTTTCCATATCAAGCGCGACCGCATTCGTTCGTACGGCAAGAGAATGCTTTTCTCGTCCGGTTCCCACGATACGCGACGTACTCACAATGGTCCCCGACCGACGCTCAGAACCCAGTGATGATGCCACCTCAGAAACTTTAGCTTGAAAGTATTCGTCGCAGACAATCGGTCGCGAGTGAAGAAACCCAGGAACCTCTGCAGCCTGATCGAGCAGAACGGCATGACCGTTTACGAGAGTACCGATGTCGCAGGGAACGAGCGCTCCCGCAAATCCTGAAGAAATGACGAGATCCCACGACTGAAGACTCAACACGGCCTGAGAAACCCGATAGGCGTTTTGCAGCCCGATGCCAGATTGAAATACGTAGACATGGACCCGCCCCACACGGCCAACGATACCGCGCGTTCCTGCAATGGCAAGAGATTCGTCTACCGTGATGGACTCTTGGACAGATCGGAATTCCCACCGAGTGGCCGTAAAGATCGCAAGCCTGAAAGGGAGAGCTTCGGATGCAACCGACTGGCTCACGGGAATCTCGATCTTTTAGCGAGTTGTTTCGTGTTGCCGTCGAGCCGCTTGTGTGGCTTTGCGCAATTCATCAGCCCGCGATTGACCATTCATCTTCACATTTCGATACATGGCCAGCGCCCACAAGGGAAAATATTTAAAGTATCCGTGGTAGCGAAGATAAAACACTCTGGGGAAACCGGTCCCTGTGTGGAACGGCTCATCCCACACACCATCCGGTCGTTGATGACGGAGGAGAAAATTCACGCCGCGCACGACGCTAATGGAATCGGAAACCCCAGCGGCCAATAAGCCCATCAAGGCCCAGGCTGTTTGAGAGGCCGTACTTTCACCTCGTCCCGATTCCGATACATCGGCGTAAGAAAGGCACGACTCACCCCACCCCCCGTCCTGATTCTGAACGGTTTCTAACCACGTGACGGCTTTTTGGACCCAGGGCGAGGTCATATCGATGTCGATGGCTCGGAGCCCGGCGAGAACACACCATGTGCCATACACATAGTTGACCCCCCAACGTCCATACCAGCTCCCGTCTGATTCTTGTTCGCGCCGTAAAAACTCTAACGCCGGCCCTACGGACGGATGTGTCTGGTCATAGCCTAAGGTTCCCAACATTTCAAGACATCGTCCGGTCAGATCGGCCGTACTCGGGTCTAGCAAGGCTTCATGATCAGCGAAGGGAATTTTGTTGAAGATCAGCCGATTGTTATCCTTGTCGTACGCACCCCACCCACCATCTGAACCTTGCATGGCAAGCGCCCACTCACATCCCAACCGTATCGCCGCATCTCGGTCCGCTGGCAATTCGGTCTCAAGCTTTGATAAGGCAATGACAACGGCGGCAGTGTCGTCGACATCCGGATACCAATCGTTTTCACCTTGAAAATACCAACCACCAGGACGAGCCGTAGGTGACGAGACAATCCAATCACCAACACGTTGTGTCTGCCGTGACCGTAACCATGACGCGGCACGCGATAACGCCGGGTGGTTCGGCTTCAACCCGCGTTCGATCAACATATCAAGGGTCAAGGCCGTATCCCACACTGGAGAAATACAGGGCTGCAGATGAAGAGTCTCCTTTTGACTGCCTCGTTCGCGTGAGTGGGAATAGACTTCAAGCTCTTCGATTTCCTGTAAAGCCTTGACCACCGTCGGATGGTCGGTGGAATACCCGAGCGCCTGAAGAGCCACGATCGAATTCGCCATGGCCGGATAGATGGCGCCTAAGCCACCTTCTCCTTTCATATGGTCGAGCATCCAGGCCTCCGCCCTTTTGATCGCTTGCTTCCGCAAGGATCGAATCGGGAAGAGTTCATACAGCTTTAAGACCGAATCAATCCAGACAAAGAAGTTCCTCCAACTCAACCAGACCCCGTCCTTCTTAAACGGTGATTCTTGTGAATATTCGACCAAATGCGAAGGTCGAATGAAGAGTTCTTCAATGCCTTGCTCTTGAGGAATTCGGCAAAGTGGTCGGTAGGCAAAGATGATTAACAGCGGAATAATTACAACACGAGACCAATAGGACACGGCATAAAGATTAAAATAAAACCAGCGTGGGGCCAACATGATTTCGGCAGGCATGCTTGGGACACCTCGCCAAGGATACTGCCCGAACAGAGCAAGCGTAATTTTCGTGAAGACATTGGACTCAACAACGCCGCCGTTATTGAGGATGACCTCGCGAGCTTTTTGCATGAACGGTTCATCCGGAGAGACGCCAGAGAGCTTCAACGCAAAATAGGCTTTAACCGAGGCACTCTGATCGGCTGGGCCATCCGAATAAATCGGCCAACCTCCATCAGCTAATTGCGTCTCGATGAGATACTGAACAGCCTTCTGCTCTCGTTCCGGATCCACTCGATTCATGAACCGTCTCAGCATGAGATATTCTGAAGTCAGCGTGGTATCCGCTTCTAATTCTTCAACCCAAAAACCGGTGTCAGCATGTTGTCGTGATAAAAACCAAGATTCCCCTCGCTGAAGCGCCTCCTCGATTGATTCCGCATGGCCAGCCACGGACGATGGCGTTCGGTTGGATGAAGCCTGCGACGCGGCTGTTGGATGAGGATTGTCCGCAACCAACTTTAAGGCAGGCAGAGATTTTTGAGGGTTCTTTGATTTTAAGACCGGATGCACATTCGCCAAAAGACTATCAGATAGGCGCACGAGAAGTTGCTTGAAAATTCTCATTGACTATAGATACCTGTTTGTGAATTGAGTGCGATCAGAGGAAAATACGCCAGTTATTTGGAAGAACGCACACGCACTTCCCCCTCAGTCGTCACATAAGGAAGGGCCACTGCTTATAACAAAGCCCTCTCATCGTGTCAATCAAATAGGTGAGAGGCTGACGACTCAGGGGAAACGGAGCTGAAATAGGAAGCAAACCAAGTGAAATAACTCAACGCTCACATACTAAGACAGGAGCACGATGCGATCACGATTCTGTTGCACATGTCGTGTTCCATTTCTCGTATCAAACACGACAGGAGCGTGTTGGACGATCATTTCATAATCGAAAGCAGAGTGAGCGGTTAAGATTAGAGCACAGGCACTCCCTGAGAGTAGCTCTGGGGTCAGAGGTTGAGATTTATACTGATGGCTCCCGATACAAACGCTAGAGGCGAATGGATCTGAATAGACAAGCTTCGCGTTTTCGTTTTGCAGTAATTCCATGACCTTTGTCGCAGGAGATTCCCGCTCGTCACTGATATCGGCCTTATACGTGATGCCGAGGACTAGCACTTGAGCTCCATTCAAACATTGCCCCCGGTGATTTAACACCCGCTGAAGTTTACTGACGACATAGTAGGGCATGTTTTCGTTGATTTCACCAGCCAACTCAATAAAGCGGGTATGAATATCATACTCTTTTGATTTCCAAGCCAAATAATACGGATCGAGGGGAATACAATGCCCTCCCACTCCCGGACCTGGATAAAAAGGCATAAATCCAAAGTTTTTGGTCGCCGCGGCATCGATAACTTCGTATACATTAATGTTCATACGATCGCACAGCAGGGTCAATTCATTCACCAAGGCAATGTTGACGGAACGAAATACATTCTCAAACACCTTGGCCATTTCTGCGACTCTTGGTGAACTCAGTGGAAAAATTTTAACGATGGACTGTTCATAGAACGTTTGGGCGACTTCCCGGCAGGCTTTGGTCACGCCACCGACTAATTTAAACGTATTATGAGTTTTGAAGTTTTCATTTCCTGGATCAACCCGTTCAGGTGAAAACGCGACGAATAAATCCTGTCCAACCGTAAGCCCTTTTTCTTCGAGCCGGGGAAGAATGACTTCTTCGGTCGTACCGGGGTAAGTCGTGCTTTCCAATACGACCAAGATATCCGGGTGAGCATGACGAGCCAGATGTTCTGTCACTTTCACGATCGCCGTAATATCCGGCTCTTTATTCTTCGTAAGGGGAGTCGGCACGCAAATCAAGACCACATCGCAATCTTGTAAGACAGAAAAGTCCGACGTCGCCACCAACCGCTTCTCGTCGACGACTTCGCGAAGCTCCGCATCAACTACGTCACCGATATAGTTGTGACCTTGATTGACCAAGTCAACTTTTTGAGGGACGGAGTCAATCCCTACGACAGAAAAGCCTGTCCTGGCCTGAAGAACAGCAAGTGGAAGCCCTACGTAACCAAGTCCCACCACGCCGATCTTCGCCGAATGGTTTTTGATTTTATCGAGTATGTTCATTGCTCTACCCCTTGTTCGGTCCTGCTGCGGAAGTCTAGATCAAGATCAATTACCGGCATGATGGCTGTTACGCGATTATACAGGGATAATGTACACACATCGTGAAACTCTCTGGTTGCCGTCATGGGCCGCGAAGCGCCTGATTGTCAGCGTTGGATCTGAATTGCGTTACGATGAAACATCATTCGTGACGTTGGTCAGAACTTTTTCCTGGTTAATAGTCCAAACATCACACGTTGCATCTCCATCGATATTGCCGATCGCTACCGCAACGAATGCGTTTGACGACGCTTGATCAAGCGTCGAAGCTGTACAACCAGGAGGAAGGGTGCCCATGTTGGCTCTGCCAAGTTCGTAATAGTACCGTTGAGAGGATCCACTGACCGCAAACCCGATCGCGTTAAAATCATCGATATAACCATTATTTTCGGCGAAATACGCGATTTGACCCGTGTGAATCGCCACGAGATTATTCTTGGCTTCGGTTTGCTTGGCCTTGGCTTGATAGGTCATAAACTTTGGAATGGCAATCGTGGCCAATATACCGATAATCGCCACAACGATCATCAACTCCGTAAGACTAAACCCACGTGCATTTCGCGCGATGTTCCTGTTCATAATGAGACTCCGACGTAAGACGACACTGGGTAGATTGCGCAGACGCCAGGATTGACGACACTGCCAATACCAGTGTTCATTGTGCATGATTGTTCTACTTCTGTCCATGCCTCTCCTGTTGAGAAGCAAGACCCATTAGCCCTGTTTTTTCTGTATGGTACTTGTCGGCAGACAGAAAGCCTGCCTTAATCCGCTGATGCTCGTTTTAAGGCCCCAAAATCGCAGTTCCCTCTCTCACCAGCCGTCGTCCCTATAAAATCACCCCTCACACAGAAAGGCGTACCAGAAACATGTAATCTTTACGGGGAAACGGAATGTTCGGAAGTACTATGGCTGACTTTGGGTAATTCGGCTTCGGGCGTATGAAGAAGAGTGGGCTCTCCAAATCCATGATCTCGAAAACGTTGGATCAACCGTTCATTGGATGAGTCCAGCTCAATCGATCGAGACCAGGCCTTTTGAGCTTTTTCCAGTTCTTGTCGTTGGAGATGGATCTCTCCGAGATGTTCAAAAATGACGGGATCATCTGAAACGAAGGACAATGCACGATGAATCGTCGCGAGAGCTTCCTCACTTCGACCGACCTTGAACAGGGCCCATCCAAGACTATCGATATAATAGCCGTTGTTCGGTCTTAATTTGACCGCGCGTCTTGTCAACTCGACGGCTTGCTCAATTTTCACTCCTCGGTCGGCATAACTGTACCCCAGGTAATTCAGAGCGTCAGCATGCTCGGGTTCCAAGGTCAACGTGCGTTCCATTTCCAGAACGACGTCATCAAATCTGTTCAACTTATCGTAGACGGTCCCCAGGTTGAAATGAAGGTCGGCATTGGTGGGGTCCTGTTGAATGCCCTCTTCAAACTCTTTGATAGCCGACACATACTGCTCCTGCTGGAGATAGGTAAGGCCCAAGAGCAAATAGGACTCTGAACGCTTAGGATGAATGGCCTTCGCATGTTCCAAGCGAGTGATGGCTTCTGAAAATTGTTTCTGACGATAGGACAAAAACCCCAAGTGCAAGATGCTATCGTAAAAATCGGGGTTCAATCGCAAATTTTCACGATAAATCTCTGCGGCCTGGTCATAATCTTTCATTTCTTCATACATCAAGCCTAAATAATCACGCACCCGGAGTTCATTGGGACGAGCTTTCAAAATACCTGTCAACCTATCGATAGCCTGTTGGTAATCCCCCATTTCACCGTACACAAGGGCCACGCGGACTTGGGCATTCAAATCACCCGGATAATCTTTGATGATCAGCTCCAATTGTTTCAAGGCATCGGCGTACGCCTGCGTCTCAAGATGGAGCTTCACCAATTGCAGGCGAAACTCCTTGTCATGCGGGTTCACCTCCTCCAAATAACGTCCGTACACCCGGCTGGCATGCTCAAGCTGCTGCTGTCTCTCATAGAGCGTTCCTAAGCCCTGATAGGCTCGGCGAAAATCTGGTTGTAATTCTATGGCCTTTTCAAAGTATTGTGTGGCGTCCGCCGTTTTGCCATCTTCGTGCACCGCAACACCCAAGTAATAATAGGCAGAGGACGAGCGGGGAACGTTGGCGATCGCTTCTTGCAAGACCGCTTGGGCTTCGCCTGTTCGCTTTAACCCCAATAGAAGCATCCCCTTGGAGAGGTATCCCTTCTCTTGGTCTGGGGCGGCTTCGATCACACGGTCAAACAAGTCAAGAGCTTTCTCCGAATGGCCCGTTCCCGCATAAATCTTCGCAAGATCGAAAAGCTCGGAATGGTCCGTCACGTTCGAGGTTGAAATACTGTCAGCCATCTCAACGGCTTTGGACATTTCACTGTTGGAAAAATAGAGCCTCGCGATTCGTATCCTAAGATAGACGGAATCCGGGTCAACGCGTAACCCTTTGTGATATTCAATAATCGCCTGATCGGGATCATTGGCTAATTCATTTAAGTAGCCACGCAAGAAATAATAGTAGGCCTGAGGGTGAATCGGTGCAGACGTTTGAACCGGAGTCGCGTCAGGCGTTTGGAGACTCCCTTGTGGGGCGGTACCACAAGACAGGATAAGCAGAGGAGCGGCCAGGAATACTAACGAGACACGTGTCCATGACGTCACATGACATCGGTCATGGCGAGCACACTCGCGTCTCATCATAGGAGAAGAGCCAGACATATTCGTATCATACTATCCTTTTATTATTCGCACAAAGTACAGCACCACCAAAAACTTCCACACCCTCCCTAAGTGACTTGTCGATGCTCTTCAAGATCTCTAAAGGCAGCATATCGCTCATGAAAATGCAACCTCGGCTCGCCAATGGGGCCATTTCGATGTTTCCGAACGAGGATTTGGGCAACCCCTTTTTCCTCCGTATCTGGATCATACACTTCTTCTCGGTAAATGAACATGACCACATCAGCATCTTGTTCGATGGCGCCGGATTCCCGAAGATCAGCAAGAACAGGCACCGGCGGTTTTCGGTTCTCGACGGCGCGGCTGAGCTGTGATAAAGCAATCACTGGAATATCCAACTCCTTGGCCAGAGCTTTTAAGGAACGGGAAATATCTGAAATTTCCTGCTGACGAGACTCGGAGTCACGACGGCCTTCCATGAGTTGTAAATAATCGATGATGAGCAGATCAAGCCCATGTTCGGCCTTGAGCCGCCTGGCTTTTCCCCGCATTTGCTGAACGGTTAAATTGCCCGAGTCATCGATGAAAATTGAAGCGTCTTCTAACCGCGTCGCCGCATTCGTCAAGGCTTGCCAATCCTGACTGGACAACTGTCCGGTCCGCAAGGCATGGGAATCCAACAAGGCTTGCGAGCTCAACATCCGCAAGACCAACTGCGCCTTCGACATTTCCAGGCTAAAGATACCGACGACTTTATTGGCCTTGATCGAAGCATTCTCAGCGATTCCCAACGCCAGACTCGTCTTCCCCATACTCGGTCGACCGGCGATGATGATCAAATCGGACGGCTGCAATCCAGCGGTCAAGTCATCTAATTTAGCGTACCCTGTGGGGATTCCCGTAATCCGTTCCTTCCGACTGTACAAACGATCGACAATCTCGACACTTTCTTTAATAATGTCACTGACCGGCAGAAAGGAACGTCCTAATTTTCCCTGCGCCAGCCGAAAGACTTCGCGTTCGGCAAAATCCAACAATTCCTCAGTCGGGCTCGTTCCTTCATACCCTCGCGTGGCCACATCGGTTGCCGTACGGATCAGCCCACGGAGCATGGATTTATCGTGAACGATTTTACAGTGATAGCGGATATTCGCCGCACTCGCGACGATATGGACCAGCTCAGCAATGTACGAGGCGCCTCCGACAGTATCGAGCTCACCGATACCCTTGAGGTGTTCCGTCAAGGTGATTTGATCGACCGGTTCATTCTGTTCCGACAACGTCATCATCGCTCGGTACAGTTTTTGATGAGCTGAACGATAAAAATCCTCTTCCGAGACAATCTCGATAGCACGGTTAAGCGCCGCGTTATCGAGCAAAATCGCACCAAGCACCGATTGTTCTGCTTCGAGATTTTGGGGAGGCAGCCGGAGATCCGTCATTTCAGAGACGGGCATATGCACCTTCCTTTAAGATAGCCGGTACATCTTCAACCCGCACGGTAACGTGGCGAGGGTTTTTCTGTGATGCCGTGCGACGAATGAGGATCGCCGATTCCGGAGATCGCCCGCCTCCCAAGAGAATCGCGGTCGATGCGCCCACGTTCTTTAACCGATCGTTGGCATGCTCCTTGAGTCGGCTGGCGGTCCCGACACTGACCATTTCCTGAATGACCGGCATGTCTTCACGGCGCAAGCGTTGAGCCAGACGGTACGCTGCCCCAAATTGCTTCTGAGATGCCATAAGCAATATCGAAGCCGCGTGCTCGTTGGGAAAAAGCCCAGTATGGTCTAAGCTCGCGAACACACGGTCCATGTCCAGGGCAAACCCTGTCGAGGGCAAGTCGCGCCCAAACCTTCCCAACAGGTGATTATACCGCCCTCCTCCCCCAATTTCCTGCCCGAGCGAGGACGTAAACACATCAAAGACCACACCATCGTAATAGTCAAACCCTCGAAATTCACCGAGGTCGACCAAGATATGATCTTTAAGCCCCGCGGACTCAAGCAGGGCATACACGGCGACTAAACGCTCAATCGGGCGTATCAAGTTTCGATCACGCCCAGCCACGCCTCGCCCCCACTCCAGGACATCTTCCTGGCCACATCGGCCCGCGGCTTCCAAGATCACGTGAATTTTCTTGTGAGGTAATCGTCCCTGCCGTAAAAGATTTTCCAGCAGAGGAAGATCCTTGTGGGCCACGGCATACGCCGCGTTCCGCTGATCGGATGGTGAGAGACCGGACTTTTTCAGTAAGGCTTGAAAAAACCCGACATGGCCGAGCGAAACCTTAAAGTCCGGAAGACCGATGGTTTTCAGCAGTTCGATGAGAGACATCACGACTTCAGCATCGGCGGATGCATCATCTGTCCCTATCAGTTCAACGCCAACCTGAAACCGTTCCCTTTCTCTTCCGGCATGTTCGGGTTCATACCGAAAGACCGTCGTGCGGTAGGACAGTCGCAGAGGCAGCTCAGCCCCGCCCATGCCCATCGCAACGATTCGAGCAATTTGGGCCGTGATATCAGGACGTAACACCAGAATACGGCCCGTCGTCCAATCGGCGAACTTATAACATTTCTCAAGGACTTCAGGCGCAAGTCCCACTGATAAGACATCCAGGTATTCGAAGATGGGAAGGATAATCTCCCGGTACCCCCACCGGGAGAGGAGTGTGATCAGCTGTCTTTCTAATGTCCTGACGCGGCGAGCCGTGTCAGGACCAAACGTGGCTGTTCCGATCGGAATGAGGGCGCGGGCTGGTTTCATGACCGTGTTGGTGAAAGTCTAAATGCCAAGCCTAGACTAGAACCGCCGCTGGCGGAATACGTGAGCGCGTCCTATGAGTGGCTTCTAGAAAGGTCAACAAGCCTGACGGACAGAATACCATCCTCTCGCTTGACCTCTTCGAGGACCTCCTTCGGAGGAGGAGCATCCAAGCTAAAAATGAGAAGAGCTTGACCGCCTTGCTGTTCAACCCGGGAGCATTGCATCTGTGCAATATTGACCGAGTGCTTACCAAGAATACCCCCAACTGTTCCAATGACTCCCGGCCGATCGACATTGTCGATCAAGAACATTTGTCCGTCGCAACTCACTTCGACTTGGAACTGATTGATTTCGACGATTCGCGGTTCTTGTCGATGAAAGAGCGTACCAGCCAATTGGTAATCTTTCTGTCCAGACTGGACTTTGACGCGAATAAGACTCGTAAAGTCTCCGGCGTCACTACTCTTCACTTCTTTGACTTCAATCCCGCGCTCCTTCGCGACGACAGGGGCATTGACGAAATTAATCACATCTTCCAGTATCGGAGACAATAAGCCTTTCAAGACGGCAGTCGTTAAAGGCGCCACCGACAAACCGGCAACTTCGCCGAAATATTCGACCGTCACCGATTTCACGCCCCCGTCGAGCAATTGCGCTTGGAAAAGACCCATCCGTTCCGCCAGCGTCAGGTACGGTTGAAGCTGAGGCAGGACTTCTGGAGAAACCGAAGGGACATTCACCGCGCCACGCGCCAACCCCCGTTTAAAGTAATCCACGAACTGCTCTGCGATCCCGATCGCCACATTTTCCTGGGCTTCTTCCGTCGAAGCCCCGATATGCGGGGTACAGATAAAATTATCGAGAGACAGGAGAGGGTGATCGGGCTTTATGGGTTCCTCTTCAAAGACATCAAATGCCGCAGCATAGACCTTCCCTGATTTCAACGCCTCATACAGATCGAGCTCATGAATAATCCCGCCCCGGGCGCAATTGACGATCAAAACCCCATCTTTCATCTCCTGAATCGTCTTCGCGTTGATCAACCCCCGAGTTTCATTGGTCAACGGCGTATGCACAGAGATGACATCGGCTCGCTGAAAAAGTTCATCCAATTCCACGACCTCAATCCCCATTTGCTGTGCACGGTCCTTGGCCAAATAGGGGTCATAACCAATAACGTTCATGAAATGCCCTTGAGCCAATTTGGTGACATGAGAACCGATTTGACCCAGTCCAACCAGCCCCATCGTTTTGTTATACAGCTCGACCCCCATGAACTTACTTTTTTCCCATTTCCCCGCCTTCATCGACGCAGTGGCCTGAGGAATTTTCCTGCTCATTGACACGACCATCGCCATCGTATGTTCAGCGGTGGTAATGGTATTCCCACCGGGCGTATTCATGACGACAATGCCCCGCCGAGTCGCCGCGTCACTATCGACATTGTCCAGCCCCGTGCCGGCACGGCCAATGATTCGAAGTCGACCGCCCGCCTCGATCACTTCTTTGGTCACTTTGGTCGCGGATCTGACGATCAGACCTTCATAATTCTTGATCTCATCAAGTAATTCTTCTTTAGACAGTTTGGTCTTCACACCAACTGAAAATCCCGCACGTTCTAACACTTCGACCCCACGGGCAGAGAGTTTATCGCTCACTAAAATATTCATGATGTTCTCTGACGGCCTCCTCTAGTCTCTCGCCTCAAGACATGCGTTGAATTTATGCCTTGCGCTTTTCAAAATCTGTCATGTACTGAATTAACGCATCAACACCAGCCTCGGGCATGGCATTGTAAATACTGGCTCGCATACCACCGACAGAACGATGCCCCTCTAAAGTCGTGAGCCCCGCTTCGGTGGCTCCGGCGAGGAACTCTTTATCTAAACCCGCATCAGCCAAGACAAACGGCACATTCATCCAGGACCGAGCTGATTTTTCGACTGGATTACGGTAAAAACTCGATTGGTCGATGGCCTGATAGAGTTTATTGGCTTTTCGTTCATTCAACTGCGCCATCGCGGCCAAGCCGCCCTGCTCCTTGAGCCACTTAAACACCAACCCGGCCACATAGATGGCATAGGTGGGGGGAGTATTGAGCATCGAGTCAGCCTCAGCCTGCTGGGCATAGTCGTAGACACTCGGCGTGATCGATGATGCCTGACCGATAAGGTCGTCTCGCACGATAACTAAGGTGACTCCAGATGGTCCGATATTTTTTTGGGCTCCGGCATAAATAATCCCAAAACGGCTCACGTCAATGGGGCGGGACAAGATCGTAGATGAGAAGTCCGCCACGAGTGGGACATCTCCTGTATCGGGTACCCAATGAAATTCCACGCCACCAATCGTCTCATTGGGCGTATAATGCACGTAAGCCGCCTCTGGGTCGAGGGCCCATTGATCTTGAGACGGAATGCTCGAAAATTTATCATCCTGTGAAGAAGCCGCCACATTGACTGTGCAGTATTTTTTGGCCTCACTGATCGCTTTTTTCCCCCAGGCTCCTGTCAAGATATAATCAGCCTTGGTCTCTCCCCTCAGAATGTTCATGGGAATCGACGCAAACTGAGTGGTCGCCCCTCCTTGCAGGAACAAGACTTTATAGTTTTTCGGGACGCCAAGAAGGTCACGGACATCTTGCTCGGCCTCTGTGGCGACGGACACAAACTCTTTCCCGCGGTGGCTCATCTCCATAATGGACGCACCAGCCCCGTGCCAATCGGGTAATTCACGTTGAGCTTGAAGCAGCACCGCTTCCGGCAACATGGCCGGACCAGCACTGAAATTATAGATTCGCGACATAAGGGGCTCCTGTTCCAGGGAGATTGATGACGAAGAAATTCTTATCGGGTTCACGAGAAATCTATCATCTAGACTCCCATGAACCGAATTACCCACTCCATACGCAATATTCTTTTTCCGGAAAAGGGAGTAACGCTAGCATAGGGTCTCTACCCAGTCAAGAAAGGATGGGAACCGCCTTGTCTTGTTCAAAACGATGGCCTACAATGCCTGCGTGTTGAAGATGGCCAACTTATCTTTCATGAATGGGGTAATACTTTGACAGGCTTGCATTTTGAGAAAAGACGAGAGGGAGATTATTATAAACTCATTCTTCACATTGGAGATTGCTACGTACCGGTCAGCGATAATGACGTGGAAACGCTTCAAGGGCACGCGACGGCGACCGCTGACCGCTTTCTATCCATATTGCTCGAAAAGGTTGGATATTCCACATACTTAAAAGAGCAGATTCAGTCTCAACTTGAGCAGGGTGGAAACGTAAGTGCCCAAATCAGCGCCCTTCAACAAACGCTGTCTTCACCGTGACCCCTATTAAGCCTGAAACCCCCCGACGCGATCGATAAAATTCAGGATTCTCGCCTTGCGGTCCGGGTCTTTTTCTAAGTCCAAAGCCCGGTAATAGTGATCCGCGGCGATGGACCCCTTTCCCTTCTTGTCATAAACTTGGCCAACTCCGAAGGTCGCAGACGCGTCATCAGGGTTCGCGTTGAGCGCCTTGCTAAAATAGTCCAACGCATGATCAACCTGTCCACGCTCCATGAGATACCAGCCGATGGCCGTCGCGGCGGGGAAAAAATTGGGATCCTGGCGTAAGGCCTCTTCATATTCTCGATTGGCCAGATCCTTTCGACCTTTCGTTTCATACAAGCCGCCAAGAGCAAAGTGAACCTCTGGATCGTTGGGAACCAACTCCAAGGCTTTCTTGTAGGCCAAAACAGCGGGTTCAATTTTTCCCTGCTCTGCCAAGGCGCATCCCAAATTCGTATGAGCCACGGCATGATCAGGCTGCAATTTTAAAATTTCCCGGTATTGTGGAATGGCCATCTCCAACCGCCCCTGCTCTTGATACATGACCCCAAGATTCAGTCGAGCAGCCGTATAGTCAGGCATGATCTTGACCGCCTCACGGCAGGATTTGATCGCCTGCTCCATCTTCCCCATCCGTCGAAGAATCTGCGCATGAAAAAAGTGCGGGTATGGCGACTGAGCATCGAGCGCGATAGCCTGTTGATAACAGGCCACTGAATCCTCGGATTTCCCAGACTGCGCGAGGAACAGGCCTTTGAGCAAGTGAAGATGACTATCCTCTGCATGTCTCGTGAGGATGTCATCAAGCCAGTCCCGTACAGACTCAATATCCTTTTCCTGCTCCAATGACCGGGCATGGGCCTGCCAGGCTTGAGCGAATTCTCCAAAAATTAAACTGCTCACATTGACCGCGAAAAACGCGCGCGGGCCTGCGTCAGTCTCTTGCGACCAGGCAATCGCCATCTCTCGAACATGTGCCCAGTCGCCCTGACGGATCGCATCAACAATAGCCGTTTCATACTTCATGAAATCTTCATCCTCTATCCCGCTTCCACCCTCTTGCCTATGCTCGCTTACCGGGTCAACGAATCTTCGATATCTGGCGGGGTCGCTTGAATGAGACTTCCCAGGTAGGGATACCGTTCCAAGATCTTTTCTTTCATCAACCATGCAATAGTCCGGTACGACCAATGGCCTTTCACACCCGACCGTAACTGCGACACGTATTCGGCTTCCGCATAGTCCATTTTAAAAAGACAACGTACCTTGAACCCAAAAGGAATGGCGTACAAGGCTCCTTCCTGACTCGTGGCGCGCAATTTATCGATATCGTCTCTCACGGCATCCATGGCCTGACGATACATGGTATCCAGCCCCGCAGCTTCAAGGGTTGGCGGAACATCATAGCCATGCAGCGTCGTAAAGTTCTGTTGGACCTGCTGACACCGGCGGTGCCGATGCATATCTCGCCATCCACCAATATCCATCAGCACATCGAAGATAAACGCATACCCCGAACGAAATTCTTTAATCAGCTCGTCATGAGGACCGCGTGTCTGCAGGGCCACTCCGATAAAATCATGCTTCTGTCCTTCCGGCCACTGCTGAATCAGTTCGAGAAGACAGCGATACGGCGCGTGGGACACACGATAGAGCAACGTGGCGACTAATTCATCCAACGGTTCATGGGGTTCAATCAAGTCCACAGGATGGCTTCGCCCAACCCAACCTTCAGGACGATCCAAACCGGCATCCCGTAAAATTGGCCTCCCTGCCCGGGAAAGGTCCCGGTAGACTTCCGACTGATAGGGGCTCGCCACGGCATAGCGGGCCAAGGTTGGGGCTAACGGCTCGAGCGAGCTGACATCCTGCTGTTCGAGATCGGCCCAAGCCGGAGAAGGTTTCTTCGCACATGCTTCCTTCAGCTCTTCGCCGATGGATTTCAATTCCGGCAATTGCGCCGACAATAATCGCGCAATCTGCTTTTCCAATGTCCGAATGCTGACGACTTGCCCAACGTTCGTTCGAGCGGCCAATGGAAGCAAGTAACGCGTGACATCAAACGCCCGGGCGGCGATGGTCCGATTGTACTGAGCCTCAGACATCGACGCCGGCCGCGGGTCCCGTTCCGACAAGAACCGTTCGACAGGCCCTTTCAGCTCGCGATACACGTTAAACAGGCTGCTCAAGAGCCCGTGATACGCACCCTCTGTTTCTGAATCTTGAATCGAAGCCGGAACAAAGCACCCGCTGGCCTCGAAGTTTTGATACCGGCTCGACTTGGCCTGCCCGTCCCACAGCGATTCGTCTTCGATCCGAATTGCCGCCAACTCCGAGATGTTTTCAAAACAAATCGTCACATGACCCAAGTCCGCGATTGATCCATGGCCATACGCAAAATAAAACTGTTCCCAGAATTTTTCTGACGAATGGGAATGCACCCACGCGAGACTCTCTTCGATGGAATCAGGAGACCGACTGTACCGAGCCAACGCATAGGCCGATTTCTCCGGCGGCATGGGCGCCAACGCGATGACCCGCTGTGCTTTCTTGTCAGAACTCATACATCAGCAACAAGGCAAGGCATTAATCATGCAACAGCATGCCCTTGCATGGAAGGAAGTAGGCTGTCGAATCAGATCAATATAGAGCGGTCCTGCACAGTAAGCAAGTTCTGGACATGAGCAAAAGTGAATACATTCAGAGCCATAGAGCCAATCGTCTCCTTTCTCCAGATTTCGTGAAGCCACGAACGATGTTCGGATGGTGACATGACGGATGGCAGGAGAAAGTCAAAATTTTGGCCCTCTCGCCGTTCACTCGTCAAAACACCGACAGATCGGAAGGACTCTCCACATATGAACACACGACACTTCGCAACCTGCCTGCTGATTGGGATCATTCTGTTGAGTTGCACCATCGGCCATTGGGGAATCCTCACAAGCCTCGCGCAAACCATTCCTGATGCCGGCGTACTGCAACAGCAACAGCGGCAATCAGAGATGGAACGCGAACAGTCATTCCCGGAAGAAGTCCCTCCCGATGCGCCCCCCGCGCCACAGCAAGCCCCTCAATCCGCTGTCACGATCCTGGTCAAGTCCTTTCGATTTTCTGGAAATACTCAAATCTCAGACGGACGGCTCCAAACCGTCGTCGCCCCCTACGTGAACAAACATCTGGATTTGGCCGCGCTCAGAAAAGCCACGGCAGACATCGCCGAATACTACCGTCAGGCAGGATGGATCGTGCGCGCCTATCTCCCGAAGCAAGATATTACGGACGGCACCGTCACCATCAATATCCAAGAAGCCACGTTTGGCGGAGCCGCCATAAGCGGGGAGCCACCGACGCACGTCGCCGCGCACGACATCACAGACCTGATCGACACGCAACTGACGCCTCAGCAATTGTTGAACACGAAGGCCCTCGATCGAGGACTGCTCCTCGCGGACGATCTCCCGGGGGTGGCGGTAGCTGGGGCTCTCCAAGCCGGAGCGCGCGAAGGAGAAACCACCGTCCAGGTCACCGCCGCGGACGACCCGCTCCTTCATGGCCAGCTCGGCGTAAACAATGGCGGGAACCGCGGGACCGGCATGGCGCAAGGCTATGCCACCGCCTACCTCAACAGCCCGCTCAAGCTTGGCGATCAACTCATCGCATCAACCATTATTTCGCCGGGGAGTGAATATGGACGCTTACGCTATACCGTCCCGATTGGACATGATGGTTGGAGGATAGGCGCCAGCGCCTCTCTGCTCTCCTATCGACTCATCGCTCCCGAGTTTTCCGCATTAAGGGGAAAAGGACATGCCTCAACTGTCGGTCTCGAGGCGTTTTATCCTCTCATACGGGCCCGCACCTACAACCTCCAGATGCTGATGAACTACGATTATCGACAGTTTGAAAATCGAGCCCTCGGAACACGTCAATCCGATTACCATATCAACGAAGGCACCTTTGGTCTGGCCGGGAACTGGTTTGAAACCCTCACCGGCCTTCACGGGTCCAATTTCGGCAGTCTCACCTGGGTATTGGGAACCCTGGACCAGGGAAGACATCAAGCATCGGAAAACTCCAACCGGGAAGGCTTCTTTACCAAATTTCGCTTGTCTCTGAGCCGCCAGCAAGAGCTGCTTCCCTGGCTGTCGCTCCGAGGCATCTTTTCCGGCCAAAAAGCCTTTGAGACCCTCGACTCCGCGGAAAAATATTACATGGGAGGGCCAAGCAGCGTGCGCGCGTATCCAGTCAATGAAGCCAGTGGGTCCAGCGGCTTGACCACCAACCTTGAACTCCAAGCACAGCTCCCTTACGGATTGACGCTCACGGGATTTTACGACGTCGGCCGCGTCTACAATAAACGGAACGTCGGGAAAGACTACACCCTCAAAGGAGGCGGACTGTCCGTGGCATGGGTGAGTTGGTTTGGGCTCTCTCTGGATGCCACCTGGTCCCACCGCTTAGGCGACAACCCCAATCCCACCGCGACAGGGAAAGACCAAGATGGCTCCCACATTCTCAACCGCTTTTGGCTTTCAGCCGTCTATGCCTTCTAACAATCCTGATAAACCAAGGCTTGGTTGAACCGCTCCGAAGCTTCGGACGCACGACGTCTTTCTCGCGACATGGACTTCTTGGATTCAACACTTCCAGGTAATAACGACGGTCACGGACTCCCCGCACGACGCCCGCCAATCCTGCGCGCCCTCGTCTTAAAGTTCTCCCCTAATGTCTCCGAAAATTCTCTAAATGTCTCACAAAATACAACAGAAGAAAGAAACGAATGGCCCAGGATACGAATCAAACGATCTTCATGGAAACAAACAACATGACTTTCCCTAATTCACAGCGAACACCCAAGACCCCACGACAATCCGGCCGGCAACGTCTTCTTCTCCATGTCTTACTCTGCAGCACCTTGGTGCTGAACCCCGCAGTCAGCCACGCTGCTGCCCCAGGCGCGACCCAATTACCGACAGGCGAACAGGTCGTGGGAGGGCAAGCCAGCATCAGTCGCCAACACAACACCATGAACATCGACCAGGCCACCAATCGTGCGGCGATTGACTGGCACACATTCGATATTGGCAGCCAAGCCACCGTCAATTTCAATCAACCCTCGACCAGCAGTGTCATACTCAATCGCGTCCAGGGCCCCAACCCCAGCCAGATTTTCGGCCAGCTCAACGCCAACGGCCAGGTGTTCCTGACCAATCCCAACGGCGTGTATTTCGCACCGGGCGCCAACATCGATGTCGGCGGCCTCGTGGCCACCACCCATAGTTTGAGCGTGGAGGAATTCATGGCCGGCAAGAATCACTTTACGCGAAACGGGGCGACCGGCCGCATCATCAACGAAGGGCAACTGCGCGCGTCGCTTGGCGGCTATATCGCGCTCTTGGCCCCGGAAGTCCGGAATGATGGCGTGATCATCGCCGAACTCGGAACCGTGGCGCTCGCGGCCGGCGAAGCGTTCGAATTACAATTTGATCCGAATCGCAGTCTGACCGGCATCCGTGTCGACCCGGCCACTATCGACACCATCGTGGAAAATGGCCACGCCGTGCTCGCGCCCGATGGGCTCATTATCTTATCGGCCCACGCGGCCAACCAGCTCCACGGCAGCGTGGTGCGACATGATGGAATCCTGAGCGCCTCGAGTCTCGTCAGCAAGGGCGGGCGGGTTCTCTTGGAAGGCGATGATCTGAAGCTCGGAACCGATTCCTCCATTACGGCGACCGGCGCAACCGGAGGGGGAGAAGTGCTCATCGGCGGTGGCTGGCAGGGTTCCGGCGGGATGCGCCACGCCACAACCGTCACGATGGAACCCGGGGCATCCATCGATGCCTCCGCGACCGAACGGGGCGACGGCGGCACGATCGTCTTGTGGTCGGATATCACGAGCCAGGAATCCAGAACCTCGGTTGCCGGGGAAATACTGGCCAGGGGCGGAAGGCACTATGGCCACGGGGGACAGATCGAAACTTCCGGACACGATCTGACCATCGACGCGTCGGCCTCGGTCAGCGCGGGGGAAGGCGGCCAGTGGCTGCTCGATCCATACAATTATGTGATCGATGCGACCGCGGCGGGCAATATCGTCACGGCGCTTGATGCCGGAACGAATGTCACGGTGACGACAACAGCCGATAATGCTTCGTTCGGAAGTTCAGGCAACAACGCCGACCCAGGCGACATTAGCGTTACGAGTGACATTGTGACCGGTGCGATGGCTGGCGATGCCACCTTGACCTTGCAGGCGGCTCGCCATATCACGATAAACAGCAGCGCGGAAATCGATGCTACGCAGAATGGCAATACGGCGAGACTAAACGTGACGCTGTCGGCCGACACGGATAGCTCAGGAGACGGTTTCAACACCGTCAATTCACCGAACATCAAAACCAATGGTGGTGACATCACGATCGACGGCGACACGATCGTGGCGAATTCGTCGCCAGCGGGAGTGACATTTGATTCAGACGGCGGGAATATCGTCTTTGGCGGTCTGCTGAATTCAAGCAACACGGTATCAACAAAGGTGACGATCGACGCGGGAGCCACCGGCACGGTCACCTCAGGCGGCATTGGAGGCACCGATGCGCTGACGTCGCTGGATGTGACGTCCAACGGGGTCACCATTAATGGCAGTTCCTTAGTCACCACAGGGACGCAAACCTATGATTCGGGGCTTGATGTCAACAGTACAACCGGTCTGCTTGTGAACGGGACGACAGTGACGACCGGCGGCGACCTGGATTTTTCCGCGACAAACCTCATTGACGTCGATGCATCGCTGGTCGTACCCGGCGCCATCACCATGAACGGCGGCACCGTGGATATCAGCGGTACTATCACACAGTCGGCAACGGGAGACGTATGGCTTCACGGAAGCGCAGACGGCAATCCGTCCGTTGGTCTGAGGGGCAACTTCACCAAGACAGCCGGAACCGGCACCATGACACTCAAAGGTGTCTCGCGGGTGAGCGTGAATGGAACGATCGATGCGTCCTCCTCCGATGGGTTGAACGTGGTGCTCTGGTCCGATTACGACGGCGGCGACCAGGGTGGGGTCTCGATCTTGACCTCCATCAACACCGGCGGAGGACACTTGTGGGCCGGGGGCAGTGCTGCCACACCGGGTAGTGATACATGGAACGGCCTGACCGTGGGCAACGGTCCGTCGGTCGGGGCGAATGGGTACAACCAAAACGCACTGGACTTTTTTGGCGATATCACCACCAACGGCGGCGACGTGTTACTCTGGGCTGGAGATGGGTACAACCTCGGCATCTCAGGTATCGCCCTGAATACGCCACATTCCATTACCGCGGGCGCGGGCGATATCACGCTGATCGCGGACACCATCGGCACCCAGGTGCTGACAATCAATTCGACCGGGCATTGGACGTACAAACCGAACGGCACCGCGTGGAGCGGCTACGGTGGCACGTTCGATTTCGACGGCACGTTGTCTGGCGGCACCTACACCGGGTTGGGCGACGCGTTATACCTAAAATTCCTCAATTTCAGTCAGTTGGGCGGACTCACGCTGGGGAAAGTCGGCAACACGATAGAGATCAGGACCTACGATCCGATCGACATCCAAGGCGACGTGAATCTGATCGGCAGTCGGATCATCACTGATGCGAGTATTGAAAGCAACGGTGGCGACATTCAGCTCTTGGCAAGCGGGTCCCTTGGGACATCTGGTGGTGACGTAGGGATCACCGTAAACGATACCCTCAACGCTAATGGCGGCGACATCAGCCTGAATGCATCGTTCGGCGCTGGAGGAACTTCCGGCGGGACCGACCGTGCGATTAGTCTATCCAGCGCCTCGATCACGACGACGGGCAGCGGAACCATAACCATCGTGGGCGACGCGACAAACAATCCCAACACGGGAAATACATGGGGCATGCAGGCTTCCAGCCCGTTGATTCAAACCGAATCCGGAGCGATCAACATCACGGGAACCGGGGGAAAAGCCTCCGGTAACTCACGTGGCTTCGCGGTCGATGGTTCCAGCGCAGATATTCTTTCCAGTTCCGGCGCCATCACGATCCACGACGCGCAACCGACCGGGCTGACAGGAACGTATACCGGTCTCTACCTTCGCCCCAGTTCAGCCGGGAACATCAACATAGGAGCCGACGGATCAACGGTCACGTCCAGCTCTTCGAACATCACGTTCCAGGCGGATAAAATGACCTTTGACGTCGCCGCCAGCGACATCACGACCAGCGGCGATGTGGTCATCGAGTCCGTTGGTACAAGCTTCCTTGCCGGCCTCACGCTTACGAATGCCAACATCACGGGCGACCCGAGCAGCCTGCGAGTTGGCAAGACCACGAACACGGCGAACGTGACCTTCAACACGGCAACTGTTGCTGGGCCAGTCACGATCTACGGCGGCGACATCACGATCAACCAGGACATTGACGTGAGCGGTGCATCCGGCGCCGGCATCCTGCTGAAGAGTCTTGGAAGCATTACGGTCAATTCCAGCGCGGCTCTCACCACCACTAACGGTCACGTCATCGGATGGAGCAGTGCAGATGGCGGCGACAAAAATGGCTATATCTACCTGGCCGATGGCAGTTCGATTTCAACCAATGGCGGACACGTGTGGTTAGGTGGCAGTACCGATAAGGGCAATCCGGGCACACTCAACGGTGACGGCTCCACGACGTGGAATGGCTTAACAGTTGGGAATGGGTATGCGGCCAGCGGCGCGGGCGTCCCTATGCCCAACGGTGTCAATTGGCGAGCTGGCATCGGAATGGCAAACGCGACGATTTCGACCGCTGGTGGTGACTTCTACGCGGCCGGAATGGACTTGAATATCGACGGCGGCTCCCCTATTGCAGGCTCTGGTATCGTTCACGGCGGGACTAACGGTTCGATAAGTGCGGGTAGTGGCACGATTGAGATGCATGCGTACGCTGGGTCGAGCGGCGCCTACTCCATGTTGATCGGTCTGCACCCCAATGGCGTCGACAGTTTGTTAACGCTCACCAGCAGCTCGAATGACCCAACAGCCATTTCACTGTCTGCCGAGACGGCATCGACCGATACGTCCTTTTCGGCGCTGCTGATCGAAGACAACTTGACGATACAGTCCACAGGCACCGGCGGCATCACGCTGACCGGCCGGTCTGCCGCAACCGAGGGCATTCGCGTCGGCAGCACAGTCGATAGTGGCAACCTTGAAGCACTGGCCACTTCGGGCACCATTACCATTGACACCGGAGACGATCAACTCGCGTTTTTCAATGCATCAAGCCAAAGTTACCTTGGTGCCAAAACGGGATCGTCGATACTCAGTTCGAGCAGCGAGATCGTCATCGTGGCCGACCAAGTGCCAAACAATTCAGCCAACCTGAATATCAAGACGACAGGGACCCTGGCTTTTCAACCCTCTTCCAGCGCCGGTACGGGCGCGAATACGTCAGCCGACACCACCGGGTGGGATTTTGGAAGCACGTTGACTGGCCTCAATGTAGGCACTTCCGGCAAGCCGTATGACACCGTCACGCTCGGCAGTACCGCTACAATCAACGGCGACATCACCCTCTACGGAGGGACAGTCGCGATCAATGCCCCGCTGACCGCCACGGGCAGCAATACCGTCACCCTTACCGGCACGGGCTCCGTCACGGACGGCGCCAGCGGGTATCTGACGGCCGACAAGCTGGCCCTCTTAGGCGGCAACGTGACATTGGATCATAGCAGTACCAACATCGGAACCCTGGCGGCCAGCGGCGTGGGAACCCTCAGCTTCACCGACAGCAATGCGCTGACGATCGGCACGGTCAACCCTACCGGGATTACCGCCACTGGCGCCGTGAACATCGCGACCCTCACCGGAGACCTCACCGTCTCAGACAATATCAGCGGCACCAGCATTACGCTGAATGCCGGCAAAAATGCAGCAGCCGGCACAGCGACTGGCGGCAACCTGCTTATCAGCGGTTCACCAACCCTGACCGCCACGACCGGGAACACCACACTGTATTCCGGCAATGTGTCCGGCAGTACCGGCCTGACGAATCTCATTGGCTCAGGCAGCGGAAACTTCCGCTACCACTCCGATGAAGCGGCAAGTAACTTTACTGCCGCACTTGGCGCCACAGGGACATACGCGATCTACCGGGAGCAGCCATCGGTCACTGTCACAGCCACGGATGAAACCATCACCTATGGGACCATGCCCGCAACGGCCATCACAATCAACAGCCAAAATGGGGATACAAGCCCGCAAATTTTTAGCACGCCACCGTCGATCTCCGTGGGCGGCAGCACTTCGACCTCTGGCCGTTATACGGCAGGGACCCACAGTCTCACGATTGGTGGAGCCGTGGATCAATTAGGCTATGCGGTCGTCACGAACAACGGCACGTTGACCGTCAACCAGAAAACCATCACGACCCCGCTCCCCGTGAACAACAAGGTGTATGATGGCACAACCGCCGCCTCAATCAGCACCACTGGCAATGGGGTGATCACGGGGGATGTGGTGACCGTCAACGGCACGGCAACGTTTGGGGATAAAAACGTCGGAACCGGCAAGACCGTCAACCTGACAGGATTGACGATCACCGGGACTGACGTGAGCAATTACGTCTTGAGTTCAACGACCGGGACTTCTTCTGCCAATATTACCCCCAAAGCCCTCACCGTCTCCGGCCTTACCGCCGCCAATAAAGTCTATGACGGCACCACGAGCGCCACCGTCGATCATAGCGGCGTTACCTTTACCGGCCTCGTCGCCGGCGATACCGTCACCGCCGCCAACACCACCGGCACCTTTGCCGATAAAAACGTGGGCGCCGGCAAATCCGTCGCCTTAAGCGGCACCACCTACGGCGGAGCCGATGCCGCCAACTACAGCGTAACCGATCAGACTTCGACCACCGCCAACATCACGGCCAAAGCCCTTACCGTCTCCGGCCTGACCGCCACCAATAAAGTCTATGACGGCACTACGAGCGCCACCGTCGATCATAGCGGCGTTACCTTTACCGGCCTCGTCGCCGGCGATACCGTCACCGCCGCCAACACCTCCGGCACCTTTGCCGATAAAAACGTGGGCACCGGCAAATCCGTCACCTTAAGCGGCACCACCTACGGCGGAGCCGATGCCGCCAACTACAGCGTAACCGATCAGACTTCGACCACCGCCAACATCACGGCCAAAGCCCTCACCGTCTCCGGCCTGACCGCCACCAATAAAGTCTATGACGGCACTACGAGCGCCACCGTCGATCATAGCGGCGTTACCTTTACCGGCCTCGTCGGTGGCGATACCGTCACCGCCGCCAGCACCACCGGCACCTTTGCCGATAAAAACGTGGGCACCGGCAAATCCGTCACCTTGAGCGGCACCACCTACGGCGGAGCCGATGCCGCCAACTACAGCGTAACCGATCAGACCTCGACCACCGCCAACATTACGGCCGCATCTCTGACGCTCTCCGGGACCACTGGACTCGATAAAGTCTACGATGGCACGACCAATCTCCCTACAGGACAAACAGGATACGGCACGCTTGGCGGCCTCCTCGGCAGTGATGTAGTGACCCTGACCGGAACCCCGGTCTACAGTGATAAAAATGTCGGGGCCCGGACGATTCAGCAAGGCACCGTCGGCCTCCAAGGCGCCGACGCCGGCAACTATTCTCTTGCCTGGACGAATGGCAACGGGTCCATTACGCAGGCCCCGTTGACCATTCGGGCCAACCCCTCGGCCAAATTCGTCACCGAAGCTGATCCAGCCGGCTTTCATGGCATTTCGGTTGAGGGTCTCGTAAATGGGGAAACCACGAGTGTCCTTAGCGGCACCGCGGTGGTCAGCCGGAGCGATAGCGGGAACAATGCTATCGGCACCCATTCCTCGGTCCTGGTCCCCAGTGGGCTCAGCGCCACCAACTATAGCCTTACTTATGTCAATGGCGATTTCAGGATCGTCCCGGCAGAACAGCTTCTCGTGGAAGTGGCGAGTACCCCCACCTCCACCTTTGGAACCACTCCCACGTATACCGTGAGTAGCGCGCGCTATTTGAATAACAGCAACACAATTATCGATCTCACCGGGAACGTCAGCGCCAATGGTAATACCGTGACCCTCACCGATGGCGCCGGCGGAAACGCGGCGTTTACCCTCACGGCTCTGAACCCTCTGACGAGTACCGGCGGACATCTTCAAGTCGGCACTTACCAAGTCGGCAGCAACACGATTACCGAGTCCAGTGCGAATTTTAGTGATACCGTGACGTTCGTCGGCACCCATACCGTCACCCCTAAAACCGTAACGGTCCCCACGACTCAGGTCAGCAAGACGTATGACGGGACGACAGCCATGCCTGATCTCATGCTTGGGCTCACGGGTCTGGCCAGCGGCGACGTCGTAAACGTCACCGGGACTGGAACCTATGCGACGCCACAAGTGGGTACGGGACTCACCTATACGCTCAGCAGCATCGCGCTTTCCGGGTCCGATGCCGGCAATTATGTCACGGGCGGAAGCCTTTCACGCACGGACGGGATCATCACCCAGAAACTCCTGACTCGACAGGGACTGACGGCCAATGATCGAGTCTATACTGGGGGCACGGCCGCGACTCTCAGCAATGTGGGCACCTTGGCCGGCGTCGTCCATGGCGATACGGTCTCCTCCGATGGCAGCGGCGCCACAGCGATGTTTGCCGATAAAAACGTGGGCACCAACAAAGTCGTGACGGTCACAGGACTCGGTCTTGGCGGAGCGGATGCCAGCAATTACACCGTGAGCGCCACCGACAGCACGACGGCCTCCATCACCCGATTAGGCACGGTCACCTGGACAGGGGGAGCGACAGGAGATTGGTTTGATCCGGCCAACTGGGCAGGCGGAGCGGTCCCGGATCTCGCCAACGTCGAAGCCGTAACGATTCCGACTGGCGTGACCGTGACGTTCAATGATCAGAGCGTCACGCCCCCCGCACAGACAGGGACGGTGGAAATCACGAGCCTGGGGACCAATGGCGGTCTCGCGATGCAACAGGGGACGTTACAAGTGGGCACCGGCGGAGTGACGTTGAATAGCCTGGATCAAACGGGCGGAACGGTCTCCAGCACCGGCGATATCATGCTCGGGCGTTTCACGCAAAGTAGTGGCTCAACATCAACCCAGGGCAACTTCACCACAACACAGGAATATGACCAACCGGGCACCGGCACCGTCACCGTCGGCGGGACCACCACACTCACGGATACGTCGGGAGGACTTCGTCTCGGCAATCTTTCGAGTACTGGCCCATTAGTGGTCACGAGTACCGATGGCGACATTACCCAAACGAGCGGGACCACGCTGACGGCAGGCAGTACTAGTCAATTCACCGCACGGACTGGTGGACAACCGGCGGATATTCTCCTCCCCAATCCCGGCAATGATTTTCTCGGCCTCGTCGATTTGAACGGCCGAAACATCACTATCGTGGATGGGAATGGCGGACTACAGACAGGAACGGTCACCTCCACAGGCCAACTGGCCCTCACGGGCGTGGACAGTGTCGCGATCGAGAACTCGGTCGTGGACACTCTTGGAGGCATCTCGAGCCAAACGGGAGTGAATGTGATTCCACCCGTCGGCACCCCCGCCACGCTCCCCGCTGTGAGCCTTGAAGTACTCACCACAGTCGCGAATGCCGGTTCCACGAACGCGCCACTGCCACTTGTCGTCCCTACGCTGACGACGCTGGCCAGTCCGATACCGCAGACGACGATCATTCAGGAAGTGAAAGACGTGACTCCCTATGGCCCCGGACTCATCACGATTTCCCTTCCCCGCGACCGACCACGCGATAACACTGGATTCCTCATTGAGTTCCCAGAATCCATCAAGCAAACCCTGTCCACCTTCACCGGAACGTTCGAACTCGCTCACGACCAGCCGCTGCCGGCTTGGCTCACCTACGAAGCGGCAGACAGGCGATTTCGTCTCACATCGCCCCCTCCGAGCGCATTCCCGCTGGAAATGAAGATCAAGACAGGAGGACGGGAATTGATGGTCGTGTTTTCCGAGCAGAATTAGAGCGAATCCACATACGTTCCAACCGGCAAATACGACAAACCCCGCGCGGGACGACGAAGAACCAGACGGAAGTTATTTTAAACGGCCATCACAGCCCTGCGAGGTCCGTGCATGGCTCGTTCGTCAAAAGGCGTCGTCTTTGATCCGGTAGATATCAGGATTGTCGGGATCGACGATGTAGGAGAGCCTGAGAGTCGGGACCTTCTTTTCTGATTTCTCTTGAGGCTTGGGGTCGGTTAACAGCAAAACCACCATGCGGCCCCGAACATCCGTCCCACGAAACACCAAGAGGATGCCTTCACCTAACGGGGCATTCATCATCAATCCTTCCTTTTGAAAGCCTTTACGGAAAAAATGTTCCCGTAACTGATTGGCGATCGCGACTATCTCATCAGGAGTCGTGGCCGCTGACGCAGCCCCACCCCAGATGACATTGATTTGAATCAATTGTTTGGATTGAAACCCAAAAATATAATACAGCGTGGCCGTACCACTTTCCGGCAATAAATCGTCCACCGTCACCTTCAGGTTTTCCGTTTTTTGGGTGGGATGTTTCTCCCGTTGAATCGCTTCCGGTTCTATTGAAAAATCGTTCAAAATAGCCTGTTCCACCTCTTGCACGTTCATCCCAAAACGTGCGGACCGAAACCCTTCGAGCGTGACTCGTGTCTCGTTGCCGGAGTCGACGGATGATTCCGCTACCGCTGAAGGAGGTGACAAGAGCATTCCACAGAACATGGTCACCATGACTCCCATATACCCGAACCGCATGAAACGTGGCATACGCACACCTCCTGTTCTCATGAAGGACCAAGCCTCACCATACACTCCATGCTCTAACGGCTATCTGACTCCCCATCGTCCCATGTGGGTCTCGTTCCTCACACCCAAACGTCACGTCTGTGTTCTTTTCTCTATATCATCGATCTTTCCTTCAGGCAAAATCCCGCCTTCCTGGCGAAAGTCTCCTAGCCATAACGCACTTCCTATGGTAAATCCTTGAAACACTGCAAAACACTCGGTACACTTTCGCTTTTTATTTGCTGACTCCTTTCTATGACAGTGCATCTCCCCGAACAATCCAGGCATGGCCAGTGGTCATCCCGCTGGACCTTTATCTTAGCCGCAACCGGCGCGGCGGTCGGCCTGGGGAACATCTGGAAATTCCCATATTTAACCGGCGAGCATGGTGGAAGCGCGTTCGTATTGATCTATATCGTCTGTGTGGCCGCGCTTGGCATCCCGTTGATGATGGCGGAAATTTTGTTGGGACGACGTGGCCGCTCGACTCCGATCAACAGTATGCAAGTCTTGGCCACAGAAACCAACGCCAGCCAAGGATGGCAGATTATCGGATGGTCTGGGACCATCGCCGGAATGTTGATCCTGTCGTACTACAGCGTGATCGGGGGATGGACGCTGGCGTATATTTTTAAATCCGCCATCGGGACATTTAGCGAGGCGTCGGGAGAGCTGGCCGCTTCCACCTTTTCTGAATTTGTCGGCAGCCCATGGACTCTGTTTTTGTGGCATAGCCTATTCATGATCATCACGATGGGCATCGTCGCCGGCGGGGTACAAGGTGGGCTGGAAAAAGCTGTTCAGTATCTCATGCCCACCCTCTTCGCTCTCCTCGTGTTGATGGTGGGCTACAGCATGACAACCGGGTTTTTCGGGAAAGGCTTGGCCTTTCTCTTCACTCCCGACTTCAGCAAACTCTCCGGAGCCAGCATGCTCACCGCCATGGGACAAGCCTTCTTTAGCCTCAGCCTGGGTATGGGTACGATTATGGTTTACGGCTCCTATGTTCCGAAGGGGACGTCTATCGCCAGTACGACCGTCGCGATAGCGATTGCCGACACCGTAGTCGCTCTCCTTGCCGGTATGGCGATTTTCCCGATCGTGTTTGCCAATGGGATGGAGGCCGGGTCAGGTCCCGGCCTCATTTTCCAAACACTTCCCGTGGCATTCGGCAATATGACGGGCGGTATCGCCTTTGGCTCGTTGTTTTTTATTCTCTTGTTAGTGGCCGCCTGGACATCCTCCATTTCACTCATCGAACCGCTCGTAACCTGGCTGATCGAACGATTCGACATGTCCCGTATCACCGCCTCGCTCTGGTCTGGTATCGCTACCTGGCTGTTCGGATTGGGAACGGTGTTTTCCTTCAATATTTGGGAGAACATCACATTCTTTGGGCTGAACTTTTTCGAGCTTCTCGATTTTGTCACTTCGAATATCATGCTCCCGCTGGGAGGCATTCTCATCGCCATCTTTACAGGCTGGCTGATGAACCCTCAACTCACCAAGTCCGAACTCAAGATCCAAAATCCCACCCTATACCTGGTCTGGCAAGCGCTGGTTCGATACATCGCGCCAATTGCCGTGTTTATCGTGCTGCTCACGTCTGTCGGGATTTTGTAACCACACCTGTCTCGTCGTTCATCGTTCGTGTTTCGTTATTGGGAGTGTTGAAGGATCGTAGCAAATGAAGATCGGATCACGGTTCTTAACTCGCTTGACCCTCCCTACCACAATTTGCTAGTTAGTAATAATTCCTAAAAGAGAATCAGATGAAGACAGTTCCTGAAACAATTCGACAACGATTCAAAGAGCAAGGGTTAAAGATCACGCCTCAGCGTACGGCGATATACAAGGCCTTGATTGAAACGGCAAGCCATCCCACGGCTGAGGACTTGTACCGGCACGTTTCCCAAGATTACCCGATGATTTCTCAAAACACGGTGTATTACACCCTTGGCGTGTTACAACAGGCCGGACTCATTCGTGAAGTCAATGTCGGACATGATCGAGCCCGGTATGATGGCAATCTCTCGCCCCATCATCATTTGATCTGTCATACCTGCCAATCAATCGTGGATGTCATGGATGAACGTTTAAACACGCTGGCGTTCCCGGATGGCCTACCACAAGGATTTACCATCACGGATTATCAGGTAGAGTTTCGAGGATATTGCAAGAGTTGTCAGAAGAGAACGTGAGTGACGTATTCACGATTCGTTATTTTTCAATCATTAAGGAGGGTGTGTCATGGGTAAGAGTTTGAAAGGAACAAAGAGTCATCAAAACTTAAAAGACGCGTTTGCCGGTGAATCACAAGCGAATCGACGCTATCTCTATTTTGCACGCCGTGCAGATATTGAGGGCTACACCGATGTCGGGGGGCTCTTTCGTGACACGTCTGAAGCGGAAACCGGACATGCATTCGGGCACTTGGACTTTTTAAAAGAAGTGGGTGATCCTGCGACGGGCGTACCCATCGGGAATACCGAAGCCAACCTCAAGGCGGCGATTGAAGGCGAAACGTACGAGTACACACAGATGTATCCTGGCATGGCCAAAACTGCGCGAGAAGAAGGGTTCGAAGAGCTGGCAGAATGGTTCGAGACGTTGGCGAAAGCTGAAAAGTCGCACGCCAACCGGTTCACGAAAGGCTTAGAGTCTCTTTCTCTCTAAGGACGCACGAACCCAAGTGGTTCGCCCCAGGCAGGAGTAAGGATCCCTGTCTGGGGTTTTCACTACCGATTTTCTCTTCTTTCTCTTCCAGGACTTGTTATGAAAGGCTTTGACCTGATCACCCCCGGATGGAACCGCTCGCAACTCGAGACAGAAACGTTGCGCGTGTTCGACATCTGCGATGGATGTCGCCGCTGCTTCAACCTCTGTCCTTCGTTTAATACGCTCATCGACCGGATCGACGACTACGACAATGACGTGAATAAATTTACGGCCCATGATTTCGAGCGGATTGAACAAGAATGCTACTACTGCAAGCTGTGCTTTAACCACTGTCCCTATTCCCCGCCCCACAAGTATGAAATCGATTTTCCACGCCTGATGACTGCCTGGAAAAAGCAACGGGTGAAGGAAAAGGGGTCGACCATGCGCGACCGATTGCTCGTTCAGACGGATTTCATCGGAAAGATGGGGACGCTGACGGCTCCCCTCACGAATTGGGCCTTGCGGACGCCCTGGGTCCGTCATGTGATGGAACGCCTGATTGGTGTCCATCGGGATCGTCAGATTCTTCCTTTCCAGAAAGAATCCTTTCCTTCATGGTGGTCCAAGAGAAAGACCGCAACGGCCAAGCCAGCCGCTAAGAGAAAAGTGGCGTTGTTCCCGAGCTGCATGGTGAACCATCAAGCAACGGACATCGGGAAAGCGACCGTACAGGTCTTAGAGAAGAATGGCATCGACGTCGTGGTGCCCGAAGGCCAGCGATGCTGTGGCATGCCCTCCTTTGACCTCGGAGATACGGAGAGCATGATCGCAACGGCTCAGGCCAACTACCAGACATTTCGACCCTACCTCGAGTCCGGTCATGACATTATCGTTCCGACTGCCAGCTGTAGTTTGATGCTGAAACGTGAATACCCCTACCTTCTTCCTGACAACGATCAGATCAAAACTCTGGCGGAACGGACCTATGATATTTGCGAGTACCTCATGAAACTGAAGAAAGACGGGAATCTCACTGTTGAATTCCCTCAAAATCCTGGGCGCGTGGCCTATCAGATTCCATGTCATCTGCGTGATCAAAACATCGGGTTTAAGTCCAAGGAACTGATGGAACTGACCGGCGCCAAAGTTCAGCTCATCGAAAAGTGTTCCGGTCATGATGGAACGTGGGGTGCTAAGGTCGAATTTTTTGATCTGTCGATGAACATCGCCAAAAAGGCGGTGAGAGAGATCGAAGATGACTTAGTCGATGTTGTCGTCTCCGATTGCCCGCTGTCTGCACTCCAGCTCGATCAAGTGCGTGACATCGCGCGGGACTCTCCAAAGACCGCTCGCCATCCGATCCAGATTATTCGAGACGCTTACGGGCTTTCCTCATGAATAAGATTACCCAACACGATCTCCTCTCTCACGCAGACTACGAAGCCCGGCGTACGGCCATTCGCCGGGACATTATTGACCTCAAAAAACGACGCCGTGTCTCCGTGGGCGACCTGGTCACATTGATCTTTGAAAACCGTGAAACCCTGTTGTTTCAAATCCAGGAAATGATCCGCACAGAACGGATTTTCGACGAAGCCAAGATTCAGGAAGAAATTGATGTCTACAATGTGTTGTTGCCCGAATCCGGAGAATTAAGTGCAACGCTGTTTATCGAGATTACCGACTCTGAACGAATCCAAGAACTCCTCGACTCCTTTCAAGAGATCGATCGCTCTGACACCCTGGCCATTCGTGTCGGCGATCAACGCATCTACGCGGAATTTGAGGCAGGTCACAGCAAAGAAGACAAAATCAGCGCGGTGCACTTTGTCCGGTTCAAGACCAATCCGGCCTTTCGTCAATCATTAGGAAACTTTGATCTTCCAGCTTCTCTGTGCCTGACGCACCCACACCATCAGGCTGAAGTGGCGGTTTCAAAAGAAATGCGCGAAGAATGGTTGAAAGATCTCACATTATGATTATCTCCTTAATAAACCAACAGAAGTTGGCGATAATATCACGGAGAATCAATGGCTTGTCAGGTGTGGCTCGATTGACAACCTATTGGTGGCTTGCTAAAATTAAAGGCTCCCATCAATTCAGATTTTCCTTTTAGTTTCATTAACTTATAGCATCGGAGGCCGAGAGATGGTAACCATTACCGAGATCGCGGAACAAAAAATCAAGGAAATGATAAAGGACGAAGAGAGCGCCGTTGGACTCCGTATTTACGTTAAAGGCGGAGGATGCAGCGGTTATCAATATGGAATGTCCTTCGAGGACAAGATCGGCGATGACGATACGATGATCGAAAAAGGCGACGTCAAAGTCATCGTTGATTCTCAAAGCGCACCGCTCCTCAGTGGAGCCGAAGTGGACTATGTTGACAGCCTGCAGGGTTCGGGGTTTGCGATTAAGAATCCGCAAGCCAAGAGTACGTGTGGCTGTGGTAGCTCTTTTTCGACCTGATCGTACGGTTTCAGAAAATCTCTTAAAGGGGCTAGGGCGTGAATCTCACAGCCCAGCCCCTTTTTTCATTCTTTATCTTTCCCCGCCCCTTCTAAGGCGAGACGACCAAGAAGGCCAAGACCAAGAAAAAAAGAAGGGAAAGCTTCAATCCACTATCTTAAGACCCTTACGCAACGAAACCTATGTCCAAAGCTACATTAACTAAACGAACTGAATTCTGCTCCTCCCATCGATACCACAATCCCAACTGGGATGATGCCAAGAACCGAGAAGTCTTCGGCCCATGCAACAATGAAAACACGCATGGACATAATTACATGCTCGAAGTCACGCTTTGCGGTCCCATTGATCCAGTCAATGGAATGATCATCAACCTGTATGACTTGAAGATTTATCTCTGGGATATCTTGAAAGAATTCGATCATAAAAACTTAAATCTTGATACATCGTATTTCATAGACCGCATTCCCACGACGGAAAACCTCGCGGTCACGTTATGGCAGCGGCTGGAGCAGCATCCCCACATGCCTCCCCTCGAGCGCATCAGACTTTACGAGGATCACACCCTGTTTGCAGATGTCACGTTCGACCTCTTACATGGATTAGATGGTTCGGCCCAAACCCCGCATGCGGACGTCACGAGACGATATCACTTTTCAGCAGCCCACAATCTATCTCATGGACAAACCACGGGACACAACTACACGGTGGATGTCACCGTCACCGGTCCCATCGCACCGGACACCGGACAAGTCGTCAATCTTGCAACGTTAGATGCGCTGGTGAAGGAACATGTGTTAGCTCGATTCGAAGGGAAAAACCTTTCTGACGATCAAGCATTTGCCGATTTCCCTCCCAGCGAACCCTCACTCTCACACGTCCTGTGGGATATCCTTCACGAGAAAATCTCGGAAGCCACATTGACTCAAATCACTGTCAGTGAGGGGCCAAACTCACATGCCGTGTATCGAGAGCGATAAAAGAAGACGGAAAGGCACGAAATACTTATGGGTTAACCAGATGCTGGTCGATCAATGTCGCTAACTCTGGAGCCTCGAGTTTCCCCTCTCGGGTCAGCACGAGCGTTCCATTGGAAAAGAAGTGGGTGGTGGGGTAGGTTTTGAAGCTATGTTGTTTTTTGATGTTCCGGCATTTTCCAGGAACGTGCATTTTGGCTTTCCCGATCCGGATGTTCTCATACTTGGCGGCGGTTTCGACTAAAATCGGGTCGTACGCCTGACAGCCATCACAGGGCACGATCCCATACACCACGACCGCAGCCGGCGATTTGGTCAATGCTTCATAGTTTTCATCCGTGACATTTTCGACGGTTCCAGGCATTGCGTATCCCGTTTTTCGTGATGTGTAGAGAAAATGTTCTCAAGAAGAAGGGGATCTTCGGAAGATCCCCTTCTTCTTTCCCTTGACGACGTTAGCCCATGGCTTTGAGCGCATCGATGATTTCTTTATCATCACGAGCGGTCTTAATTTCTTGCACTTTGACGTAACCAACCTTGCCGTCTTTCCCAACGATCACAGTTGCGCGCTTTGAACAATTGAGCGGCTCGAAATAGAGACCGTACGACTTACTCACCGAACGGCTCATATCGGCCAGCAACTTATGCTTCAGATCCAAAGCATCGGCCCACGCCTTGTGTGAAAAGAAACTATCGCAACTGACTCCAAACAATACTGAATTATCGGATTCCAAGCTCGGGAAGTCATCAGTCAGGCACTTATTTTCCCCTTCACAGACAGGGCTCCAATCCAGCGGGTAGAAAGCAAGCACGACGTTTTTCTTCCCACGGAAATCACTGAGTTTTACATCATTTTGATCCTGATCTTTCATCGTGAAATCAGGTGCTTCGTCACCGACCTTAATTTCAGGCGCAACATCGGACATGAGAACCCTCCCTTTATTAATGACAAATAAGACTCTTCAACATTACCTTCAAAGGAGGTACCATGGGATTCAAATCTTTGTCAACACGTGAAAAAGACCTACATCTTTCCACGTTTTCAGCACTTCGCCATGCGACGGGGCCTCTCCACATAATCGCTTTCACACAATTTCCCCCCGCGTCAGCTCATCGCCGCGCATGCGTCTTGGTGCCTTGTAATTTCGACACATGCAGGGTATCGTAAAGTTATGTAGTCATGCATGCCACTTCCTGCCATCCCAAGACGAAAGACTCGTCCTTACAATTTCCTGAAAACTCTATATGGCTGATACACGATCGTTTCGCACCACTCTGACCCACATCTTTTTTTCTAGAAAATTCGTCATTGGGGTAGCCATTTGCGGAGGACTCGCGATTGGTGGTCTCGTCAGCATTCTCTGGATTGGCACACAGGGTCTCCCCTCGATTGAGTCGCTTCAGGACTATCAACCGAGTCTCATAACCCGCGTGTACTCGGATGAAGGCGATGTAATCGGCCAATTTTTCGTCGAACGCCGCATTTACATATCCATCGATGATATGCCGAAATCCCTCATCAATGCGATCATCGCCGTCGAAGACACCAGATTTTTTGAGCATCCCGGCCTTGATATCGTTGGCATCGGTCGAGCGGCGTGGACAAACTTGAAAAGTGGCGGCAAAGTGCAGGGCGCGAGTACGATCACTCAACAACTCGCCAGAACGCTGTTCCTGTCTCGTGAACGAACATACAAGCGAAAGATTCGAGAGCTCATTCTCGCCTTCAAAATGGAACTCGCATTGAGTAAAGAAAAAATTTTGGAGATGTATCTCAATCAAATATACTTCGGACACGGCGCCTATGGCGTCGGAGCAGCCTCTCACACCTACTTCGACAAAAGTCTTACGGACATTACCCTCGCGGAAGCGGCGATCCTGGCTGGCCTCCCTAAGGCGCCGAATACCTACTCCCCCTACCGTAACCCGGAACTGTCAAAAAACCGACAGGAACACGTATTAAAGCGTATGGTCCAGGCAGGATTTATCTCCCAGGAAGAAGCCAATGAAGCTGCTGCCACAGAACTCGCATTCCACCGAAAATCCATCAAGCCAATTGCATCCTACTTTTTAGAGCACATTCGTCAAACATTGGTCGACCATTATGGAGAAACGATGGTCTACAAAGGCGGCCTACAAGTCCATACGACGTTAAACGTGGCCATGCAACAGGCTGCCGATCAAGCCATTCACCGTGGCCTGCATGAACTGGATAAGCGACAGGGCTGGCGAGGGCCGCTAGGACATGTGTCGTTGAAAGAACTGGCTGACAATCCCGTTGAATCTTCTGACAAGTCTAATGCCCACGGCTTCCATAAAGCCATCGTGACCAAGACATCGAAGGAGTCCGCTGAAATCTTGGTCGACAATCTTTACAAAGGACAGATCGCCTTAGCCGACATGGCTTGGGCTAAACGGCGACTGAAACCCGGTAAAGAAGTGACTGAAGCCACATTTCGACAAAATCTTACGGCAAATCAGATTCTCAAGCCTGGAGATATTATCGAGGTTGCGGCCAAAAATGGAGATCTCGAATCAGGGACGTTTGTCCTTGAACAAACACCTCTAGTCGAAGGCGCATTACTTTCCCTCGATCCACGAACAGGAGCCGTACGCGCGATGGTGGGGGGCTATGACTTTCAACGAAGCGAATACAATCGGGCCATCACCGCCAAACGTCAGCCTGGCTCGTCGTTTAAACCAATCATCTATGCGGCGGCACTCAACAGGGGGTTCACACCCGCCACGCTCGTCCTCGATGCTCCAGTTGTCTACGAACAGGAAGAGGAAGGAGAAATCTGGAAACCGGAAAATTACGAAAAACGTTTCTTTGGCATGATTTCATTACGTGAGGCCCTTCGTCACTCACGCAACGCGGCGACGGTCAGGCTCTTAGAACAGATTGGCGTGCAGGATGTGATGGACTTGGCGAAAGCGCTCGGGATTGACAGCCCTCTCAGCCAAGACCTATCCCTCGCGCTTGGCTCCTCAAGCGTGACCCTTCAAGAAATCACCTCATCCTATGGAGTCTTCGCCAATCAAGGACTCTGGCTACCTCCGTATACCATTACGGCCGTGAAAAACATTGACGGCGAAGTCCTTGAGCAACACATCTTCGAACCGCAGCAGGCGGTCTCGAAAGAAACCGCGTACCTCGTCACCAATATGATGATGGACGTGATTCAAAGTGGAACCGGCCGCCGAGCAAAGTCCATCGGACGGCCATTGGCTGGGAAAACGGGCACGACCAATAGCTATCATGATGCGTGGTTTGTCGGCTATGCTCCAAACCTGGCGACCGGAGTGTGGGTGGGATTTGACGACGTTCGTACGCTCGGAAGGCTGGAGTCAGGCGCACATGCCGCTCTACCAATCTGGACTGAATACATGGCCAATGCCTTACAGCCCTTGCCCGTGACAACTTTCACGATTCCTGATGGCATTCACTTTGCCCAGATAGATACGAAAACCGGAAACCTGCCAACACAGAATTCTACGAGTACCGCCACCGAAGTCTTTGCCGAAGGAAGCGAGCCGACAAAGCCACCCCCTCCCAAACCCAGCCCCTTAGACTTTTTTGAGATGGACCAGATCGGTCCATCCTCGGCTACGGCTAGTCCATCGTTTTTGGGGAACATTCAAGAGAGATCAGAATACATAGGAGAGAACTAGAACGAATCGTGTACTGAAGTTTAGCTGTCTTTATATTCTTCGTACCACGCCATCTGAATGGCTTCGAGCTTTTTTTCATTTGAGCCTTTGGGATCCGCCGTAAACTCGGGCCACGCCACGATCCAGGCATGCATGTCGGTAAACCGTACGGTCAGCGGATCGGTATCCGGATGTTCTTCGTAGAGACGGATACCAATTTCTTCGACATCATCCCACGTTAATTCTTGTGCCATATTTTATCCTCGTTCCCCATGCTTCTCATAACTCCGATTTGATCCCATCAGGTCACTTCAGAAAGTTTCTTATTCTCTAACGCTTCTTTGAGTGTTGCATCCATCAAGACCTCGGCAAGATGATACGTGACTTTTTCGACCTCACTGATTTTCGAACGAATCACCCGGTGGTCATCAACTTCTTTGACCGATTTGAGTTCATCCAGGACTTGCTGAATTTTCTTGACCTCACTGTCACGAATTAAACTCTTTCCGCGCATCAAAGCCTTCTCTGTCGCTACGAGTATCGCATCGGCTTCAGTTCGTGCTTCTATCACTTGACGTTGCCTAATGTCTTCGGCAGCGAATTCAAACGATTCCCGAACCATTCCTTCGACTTCATCATCAGTGAGTCCATGCGAAGGCTTTACTTGGACGGATTGCGCCTCGCCTGTTCTAATGTCTTTGGCTGTTACATGCAACATGCCATTGGCATCGATCAGAAAGGTGACTTCCACGCGAGGCACGGCCGCAGGTAAAGGCGGGACCTTCAGTTGAAAACGCGCCAAACTGCGGTTGTCTTTCACCAATTCTCTTTCGCCTTGCAGAATATGAATATCGACGGATGTTTGCCCATCCACATAGGTCGTAAACATTTCCTTCGCGCTCGTCGGAATTGTGGTGTTGCGTCGAATTAAAGTACTCATGACGCCACCCATGGTTTCGATGCCCAATGATAAGGGCGTCACATCCAGCAAGAGCATATCTTTTTTGTTACCGCTCAGGATATCAGCCTGTACAGCGGCCCCGAGCGCCACGACTTCGTCAGGATTCAAGTCACAATGGGGCTCTTTCCCGAATAATTCTTGTACTCGACGACGAACCAGCGGCATTCGCGTACTTCCACCGACCAACACCACTTCGTCAATCTGTTCAGCGAGAAGCCCGGCGTCTTTCAAGGCAAGCCGGCAAGGCCCTAAAGTCTGCCCGACTAATTCTTTGGTGAGACTTTCCAACTCATCTCTGGTCCATTCTCGTTCGTACACGCCCTTCAAGTCAGGAAGTTCGACCCTCGCGTTCGCGGTGAGCGTATCTGACAGAGTGATCTTAAGCCGTTCAGCTTCCAACCTGATGGCTTGGACTAATTCTGAATGCTCATGCGCATCGATCGAATAGTGCTCCTTGATTTCCCGGATCAAGACATCGGTTACGCGCTGATCGATATCATCCCCTCCCAGATGCGTGTTCCCGTTCGTCGCCAGGACCTCAAAGATTCCGCCCTTCAACTGCAGAATAGATATATCAAACGTGCCCCCGCCTAAATCATACACCGCGATGCAGCCTTGGGTTTTTTTCTGAAGACCATAGGCTAAGGCGGCGGCGGTCGGTTCATTAATGATCCGCAACACCTCAAGGCCAGCGATCATTCCGGCATCCTTCGTCGCTTGGCGCTGACTGTCGTTAAAATAGGCCGGAACCGTAATAACGGCTCTCGTGATGCTCTCCTTTAAATGCGACTCGGCCCGGCTTTTCAATTCTTTCAAGACCATGGCCGAGACCTGCGGAGGTGAATAGAGTTTTTCACCAATTGCAATACGAATCACCCCGTTTTTTTCCTGGAGTGAATAGGGGAAATATTTGAGTTCTTCGGCGACATCGGCCAAGGTCTTTCCCATAAATCGTTTTACGGAATAGATTGTGCGAGAGGGATCTCGAACTAAGTGCTCCTTGGCTGGCTCCCCAATAATGAGCCCATTATCCGTCATCCCCACAATGGACGGAACTTTAGCCTGACCATGGAGATCGGCGATCACGCGAGGATGTACGCCATCCATATAAGCCACTAATGAGTTCGTCGTCCCAAGATCTATTCCAACAATTCGTGACATAATGCAGTACCTATATGAATTTGGCTTATGAAAATCGTTATGAGGTCGTTTCTATAAGATCATTCACGATATTTCGAACATAGGTTTTGTCCGAGAGGATTTCCCGCATTTCCTTGAGTATGATCTCTTTCCTATCTCGGGCTTCACCGGAGTCTGGAGAACCTTGCTGTACGGCATCCCACTCTCCAAATTTTGCTTTCAGGGAAGATTCCATCTGTGCCTGCCGCTGCTCCAACGTTTCTCGACTGGCATTCAGTTTCTGTCGCAACGCCTCACGTCGATCCTGATCGTGTGAAGACAGCGCACGATATTCCTCGAGATCCTCTTGAAGCTCAAGTATTTCATCAAACAGGTCAGCCGGTGGAGTTGAACGAATTTCTTTCACGGCGCCGGCCTCCAAACGGATTAAATATTCCGCCCGCTGAATAGGATCTTTTAACGTCCGATAAGCTGTGTTGAGCAAGGCAGAATTTCCCAGGCTAATGGTTTGTTCCTGTTCGTCCTTATCTGAATAGAAATCAGGATGAAACGTGCGACTAAGATCATAGAAGTTTTCTTGGAGTTTTTCCTGATCGATGCTTAACAGGCGGGGAAGCCGCATGCACGTGAAATAGTCCAGATCCTTTGAGAGTGGCTGGACTTTGACACACTGCCCGCACAGATATTCCCCTTTCACCTCGGATTGGCAGTGCCAACACATGCTTCGTGCCATCGGTAATTCTTTTGCTGATGCGTGTCTGCCGTGTTCGTGATCCATTCCTTGTATCCTATGGCTCAAAAAACGGGCATGACCAACTTCGCCATGCCCGCGACAAAAAATGCCAAATAACGTTCCCTATCAGCTATCTACATGCAATAGCACTCCTCAACCTCGACGCCAATCAGGCCGAGAAGGATTCCCCGCATCCACATGTTTTACTGGCATTGGGGTTGATGAATTTAAACGCTCCGCTCACCATATCTTTTTCATAATCAAGCGTCATTCCAGTCAAATAAATGGCGCTTTTCGCATCAACGATGACTTTGACCCCATCGACGTCAGATACCGTGTCAAATTCTCCAATTTTATCATCGAAGTTTGTCGTATAGCTTAATCCAGAGCACCCGCCACCTTTGACTCCAAGCCGAAGCCCTCCCTCAGTAATACCTTGAAGGTCAAGAAGTCGCTTCACCTCTTTGATGGCCGCATCCGTCAAGGTCACGATCGGCGTTTCTGTTGTCTTCGTTTCCATCGTTTTTTCCTCTCTCATACTTATGATACTCATCTTCATCCGTTTATGATGAGGCCGCTCCTTCAACTTTCGAGCCTTCCTCTGCTTTTTTCCTATAATCATTCAAGGCCGATTTAATGGCATCTTCAGCCAACACCGAACAATGAATTTTGACTGGAGGCAAATTCAATTCCTGTACAATTTCAGTGTTCTTAATCTGTCCCGCTTCTTCTACCGTCTTCCCCTTTAACCACTCGGTGGCTAGACTTGAACTCGCGATCGCTGACCCGCAACCGAACGTTTTAAACTTCGCATCAACGATCGTCTCGTTTTCCACCTTAATCTGAAGCTTCATCACATCACCACATTCTGGAGCTCCCACAATACCCGTTCCCACTCCCTCTTCATCCTTGCCGAAACTTCCCATATTACGGGGATTGTTGTAGTGGTCAATGACCTTCTCGCTATACGCCATGATCGAAACCTCCCTTTATTGACAAGAATATGCAGAAATACTGTTCATTAATGCGCTGCCCATTGCACCGTTTTGAGATCAATACCTTCTTTGGCCATTTCATACAAGGGGGACATGGCCCGTAGATGATTGACCGCTTTCACCATCCGGTCAATAACGTATTCCACTTCTTCTGCAGTGTTGAAGCGGCCCAACCCGAACCGGATGGAAGAATGGGCCAGGTCAGATCCGACTCCTAATGCTCGCAACACATAGGAAGGCTCAAGAGTGGCCGAAGTACAGGCTGACCCGGAAGACAGAGCGATTTCTTTCACGCCCATAAGCAGGGCTTCACCTTCAACATAGGCAAAACTCAGGTTGAGATTCCCTGGCAAGCGTTCTGTCCGGTGACCGTTTAGGTAGACTTCTTCAAGTTCTTTGGTAATCCCTTCCTCCAACCGATCTCGTAACTTGATGAGTCGAGAAGCCTCGGTCGCCATCTCCTGCTCGCATAGTTCGCAGGCTTTTCCAAAGCCCACAATAAGCGGAACCGGGAGGGTTCCCGACCGCATGCCTCGTTCATGTCCTCCACCATGTATCATCGGTTCCAAGCGGACGCGAGGACCTTTCCGGCGAACATAGAGAGCTCCAATGCCCTTCGGGCCGTATATTTTGTGACTCGTAAAGGCCATCAAATCCACACCCAATTCTTGAACGTCCACGGGAATTTTCCCAACTCCTTGCGTCGCGTCACAATGCAAAAGGATCCCCTTTTCCTTCGCGATTTTCCCGATTTCCTTGATCGGATTAATCGTCCCGATTTCATTGTTCGCGAGCATGACCGAAATCAAGATGGTCTTGTCGGTTATCGCATTCCGGACATCGTCAGGGTTCACCATGCCATATTTATCGACATCTAAGTAGGTGACGCGTACTCCTTTTTTCTCGAGAGCTTTCGCGGTGTCGATCACAGCACGATGTTCTGTCGCACTCGTGATGATGTGGTCGCCTTTGTCTTTATACATTTCCACGACACCCTTGAGTGCGAGGTTGTCGGATTCCGTAGCGCCACTGGTAAATATGACTTCTTTCGGATCTGCATGGATCAGTTTGGCAATTTGCTTTCGCGCGGTATCCACCCCTTCCTCAGCTTCCCATCCAAAACTGTGATTCCGACTCGCCGCATTCCCGAACTTCTCGGTAAAGTACGGAAGCATGGCTTCCACAACCCGAGGATCACACGGAGTCGTGGAATGATTGTCTAAGTATATCGGCAACTTCATAATCGCACTCCTTCTGTTTTACGCGATTCGACGATAATTAATGGGGAGCCAACTGCCATATCTTCAATGGACATACTGTTCAATAGTTGATGAATGCTCTCTTGCACCTTTAAAAGCGGCGTTCGGATATTACAATGATCCATTTGGTCGCAGGGCGATGCTTCCTTGTCATGGTAACAATCAGCAATGCCCAACGGCCCTTCAATGGCTTCCAGCACTTGAGCGATAGTGATTCGCTTCGGTTCACGGGCCAAGAGATATCCCCCTTTAGGTCCATTGTGGCTTTCAATAATATCTTGCTTCGCCAATGCTTGAAGAACTTTGGCAAGAAGCTCAACGGGAATATTATGCTCTTCCGCCACTTCTTTGGTGTTCACCACTCTCGCCTCCGTCACTTCACCAAACTGGACCGTGGCCATGTATTGCAACGCCATAAGTGCATAATCAGCCTTTTTCGAGAGTTTTAACATTTTACTGCTCAATAGCCCTTAAGCACTTTTCAAATCATCCTTAAGTCCGACAAATATTATCGGATTAAGAATATCATTGACCTGGCAATCTAGTCAAGACTAAAATGGTCGGAGATTGAATTTGTCGGAGAATTAACAAGTTAATTTCAACAAGTAGTAAAAATACGATATGCCATTGAATATTAAGTGATTTTTCAAGTTACAAGAGACGAATTACCATCACTAAGAAGGAGAAATCATGGGAGGCAGCAATCCATACATTGAAAAAGTTGACTCACCAACTGCGACGAAGTCTTTTACGATTACCTTTAAAAACCAGGATGAAACACTTGAGGTGAAGGTAGATCCCGGGAAAATTCCCTATGGCGAAACGGGTTTACCTGGAAGCGTTCTAGATGTCGCTCTAAGTGCCGGTATCGACATTGAACATGCCTGCGGCGGAGTCTGCGCTTGTTCAACTTGCCATGTGATCATTAAAGAAGGCCTGGACACTTGTCCTGAACCGACCGAAGATGAAGACGATCAACTCGAAGAAGCTCCTGGATTGAGTTTACAATCCAGATTAGCCTGTCAATGCGTGCCAAATGGTGAGAAAAATTTGGTCGTGGAAATTCCAGAATGGAATAAGAATCTTGTAAAGGAAGCACATTGACCCCCTATACCGCAAGTGTTTTTCTCAAATCATTCGTATAAAAACACAAAGGCCAGCGATGATTATTCGCTGGCCTTTCGTATTTGGCTCCCCGGGCAGGACTCGAACCTGCGACCATTCGGTTAACAGCCGAACGCTCTACCAGCTGAGCTACCGAGGAACAGATGGTCTTCGTCCATAGAAACGCCTAAACTATACCATACTCCATATTAGGATCAATACCACACTTCACACAATATTGCCTCTCCAATCATGATATCTTCTGCCAACATGGCCTCTTGTTAAAATTGAAAATCCGCAGAATCCTCTTCACCTTCCTCAGCTTCAGAGGCACCGCCTTCTGAAAGTCCCACAAAATGGCGAGCCCATGACAGGTAAATATTGGCACTGTCCTTCATGGCATCAGCGCCATTCACAAGTTTTGTAACTATATCAGGGTCTCCACCGGTCACTTCGATTTCTCTGGCCCGTTCGTTCAGCAAAAGATGGAATTGTTCCATTTGAGTCCCAATGTCTGAGAGCTTTTCTCGAAGCTGGTCACTCATATTCTGTCCTCTTCACCAAGTTATTCTGTGACGATCAATCAATTTCTACTGACGGTCTTTATGCCCAGGGGACACAAAAAAGCCCCGCGACTTGCTGAGACGACATCGCGGGGCTTATACACGTTTTCGTTTTTACCCCTGATAGGCCTGCCCCAACTCCGCGGCTTCCCCTTCTTTATCCATGAGTGTTCCATCGGAGTTTACCGCAACCATCGCGATCGCTTGATGTTTGGCCGCATCACACACGACCTTACATAGCTCACATCCTTTGCAGCGATCGATATTCACTTCCGCGACCATTTTATCAGAATTCAAGTCAAGACAATTCGCTTCGGGGCAATACATGATACACAGCCGACACCCCTTTTTCGCCACGCATTTCTCATCTGTCACAAGTGCAACGTTATACATCTATCTTTATCCTTTTTCGATTCTAGATTTAGGCAGCCGCCGCCTCGCCAACTTGCAATTCCACATTATTCTTCTCGGCCCATTCGGATGCTATCTCATACGCACGAACGACCGTTTCTAAATTCTTCTTTAACAACATCTCTTTCTTGGCGAATTTTTTCTTGATGGCTTCATCCAGAGTTGCTGTTCCCCCAGAAGCCACAAACTTCTTACCAAACCGTTCTTGAAGAGCGCTATCTAAGGCTTCCATTGAAACGCACTTCGTAATGCCGGCAACCGAACCAATCATGGTCATGTTTGTTGAAAGTTCAGTCCCTGCAATGTCCAGAGCGATATTGGTCCCAGGAATGTTAAAGACGGCAACGTTTAAATCTTTGAGTCTGACTTGATCTTCTTCCGACAACAGTGGCATGTCCGTGTTAATAATGACGATTCCACCTTCCTTGATACCAGAATAAAACGGCATCGTATAACTTTTCCCCATGGTGATCACCTGAGGGTGAAAGACTTCAATGACATCCGGGAAGACTAATTCCCCCCGATCATAAATTTTCTTGATACCGATTCGGCAGTAGCTTTCAGCCGGAGCCATTCGCTTCTCTGCGCCGAAAAATGGATTCGAAATCGCAAATTTTCCATCTTTGGCCGCAGCCATGGCCATGACATGCGCCGCCGTCACAGCGCCTTGTCCTCCTAGCCCGGACATTCGAATATTGATTCGTCGTTTTATCATTGCTTGCCCTCCACGATCGGGATGATATCTGTTAGACTTAGGCGTTTTGCCCTGCGAGTTGTTTTTTGGCCGCAGCCTTTCGTTCTTTTTCTTTTGCGGCAAGTTCTGACAGCAATTCTTTTGCCGGCTCACTCACATATTCTTTATACGCAAAACGTTCTGTCGGCTTTTCCGAGTCTCGCATTTCCTGGAGACCTTCCATGCTATTCTTTCCAATTTCTAGAATACATGGCGTATACAGCTGCAAATACGTTGGACCAATCTCGCGCGCGACATGAATCGCATTCTTAATGACCTTCTCAACCAAATTAGGTTTGCTGACCGTACAATTGACGACGTAATGACAACCTGACTCCCGGGCTATTTCAGGAAGGCGGACCTTTTCAAAGGTTTTTCCAACCGGGGCCATTTTGGCCACGAAGCCCTTTTGCATGAGCCCGCTTTCCTGTCCACCCGTGTTTGCGTACAACTCATTGTCAAAACAAATCGTGGTGAACTTCTCCTGACGGAACCAGGCCTGCAAGGTCATATCTAAACCGATATCAACCGTTGCACCATCACCAGCCAGCACGACAACATCTTTGTGGCGATCAGGGAAACGAACGCTGAGTGCCCGCTTTAAACCTGAAGCAATGGCATTCTGATTACCAAAGAGTGAATGAATGTTATGCACAGCGACATGGGGAAACACCAGGCTTGTACATCCGGTCGAACCAACCATGACTGTATCTTCTGGATTCGGGAGAGAAGCCAAGATGTACCGGAATGCCATTGATTCTGGACAACCAGCACAGAGTGAATGTTCTTCGATCAATTCTTTAGCATTTCCAATATCTTTCCATCCACGTGTCTCATTACCATAGGTCGCACGGTCAACAAGATCTTGATATTCGGGAGGCATGATCTCAAACATCTCAGGAGCGATTTTAATTCGTTCTTTGCTCATCGTATTCTCCTTTTATTTTGAATCGTCCTACAAACGATTTCGAAACGTGGGAATAATCAGCTTCCTCGAGCCGATAAGGTTTCAGTCTTAATTCCCATCAGCGTCTTGATTTCTGCAACAATGATCTCCGGTGGCATGGTCATCCCTCCACACACATGAGGACCTGCATGAACACGTTCATTATTCGGGATCGTCGATCTGACTTCACGAGCCAACCATCCGGTCACGTTAAACTCTGGCACAATAATATGTTTGGCGTTTTTTGTGGCCTCTCGGATTTCCTCCCCTGGCCAAGGACGCAAGGTCTTTACTTTGACGAGTCCGACTTTGATCCCTTCGTCTTCCAACATCGCAATGGCTTCCCGCCCTTGGGAAACGGCCGTTCCTGATGCCAAAAGGATGATATCGGCATCTGTATCTTCTGCATCGATTAATCCATCGAGCCAGGCGATCGAATGTTTCCTGGATCGTTCAACGGCAGCCCACACTTCCTGTTGCCAACTGGCATGCGTGGCGTAACTGATGTAATTGCTCTTCATGACAAACGGGTCACGCATCATGCGGACGGGCGGACATTCCATATCCATACATGGAACTGGGGAACGATAGGGATCATAGGGAGGCAGGCACATATCGACTGGAGTTAAATCGACCATGTCCTTGGTATGAGTGACAAAGAACCCATCACAACACAACGCAAGGGGAAGATGAACATCAGGTTCTTCAGAAACCATATATCCTTTTAAGATCCAGTCATAAAAGTCCTGCGCAGTTTCGGCATGCCACACTAACATGCCCGTTTGCATCAGGTAGGATATTTCCAAAGTGTCCGGCTGGATAGACAGAGGAGAGTTAATGCCCCGACAGGTCACAATCATTTGAATCGGGAGCCTAGCGCCAGCCCACATCGGAAAATTTTCCATAGCCCGCATGGTGCCGGGGCCAGCGGTTGTCGTGAAGACTCGCGCTCCACCGAAAGCCGCTCCCGCACATTGAGACATCACCGCAAATTCACTCTCTCCGCGAAAGTAATCGCCAATATACCCTTCAGCAAATAATTCTCCGATTAATGCCGCAGCTTCACTCTGCGGAGTGATCGGATAGGCAATCATCACATCACAACTTGCCCGGCGAATCGCTTCCTTGATGACCTCACTTCCCGTGAAAAAGGAGGGCGTTTTGGGAGCATCATGAAGCATATGCCAAGGGTCAGTGTAGGTTTGGCCTTTTTTATTTTTCTGTCCAATTACAGATTGCGTCGCCATACTTACGACCTCCTTTTTATTCAATTAGACAAAAACCCTTCTGAACTTCATTTGAACTACACGAGTTAAAACCGGTTCTCTGTCTAATTTTTGGTGAGGATGTTGAATAAAATCACCGTTTAATATGCATTGACGTATCTTTATTATATTATTTAGGGGGTTCAACTGAACCTTTTAACTTTTTCACCCAGTCAGCTAACCGCAATATTTTATCAGCTGTGGCATCTCTGAACGACAACATGGCATCCTCATGTCCGGCCTGTGCGCACATGGCCACCGTATAGCAATTCGTTCCACCTCGGATAATCTTCAGAGAAAGATTCGCTTGATGACAATGAACGCCAACGAACATGCAGGCATCAATCTTATTGTGCCAAATGGTCAAATTAGGATGATTCGGGTTAATTTCGATTTCAGGGTTGATCTTCGGATACTTAGGGCGATAATCCGGCATAGGTATGAGCATCGGAGTCTGGGTGGACGCTACGGAGTCTTTTATGGTTTCAAACAGGTGCCGAACCGCTGTGGCCTTTTTGGCCGCCTTTTCATTCCATGCCCATAACACAAGAGGCCCAGGAAAGATGGTCGGAACTTTGGCCGACAGAAACTGGCGTGCCGCCTCCTCCATCGCTTGCTCTTCTGGAACGATCGATCCATGAATATGGCCCTGACCTGGGTCAGGCAAACTATTCCCCATACTCGCGGCAGCAGGAGGAAGAAAATGTTCTGGCCCTGGCATCACCTTATAATGTGTTGTCATGTTCTTTCCAATCTCCAATTACGTTATAGATAAGCTCATCAAAAAAATAGAAGCCTTCGGCCTACGTGATACACCTAACTCTAGGAGAAACATGGAAAATCCGCAACCTCGAAAAAGGCCCAAGCACGAATAAAATTAGACTAAAGACAGGGCGAGATATGAGCCTTTTGCCCTAAAATTCAAAAGGGCAATCCTCAGTATATGAACTGATTTTATTCCTTGTCAAATCAGAACGTTAGAACGTTTTGGCCGTTAGGAACTTGATCCGTTGACTAAAGACCCATTCGTTCTATTTTCTCTTATCGATCATTGACGTCCACAACCTGAAATACCCATGCTTGACCGTCATCTAATTGCAGGGTCGTGGAGAAAGGAATAGAAATTTGAAAATTCCTGGCTTGCCCCGGCGGAATGTCTACCGACACTCGCCCCCTTTCTTGCGTAATGATAGGGCAATTTAGATTCTCACAGTCTTTAGCTGTCACTTCAATGAGTACTTGGCGCAGCGACTCAGTGGTAGAGTGGTTGAAGATTCTTCCACTTACCACATGCGATCTAGCGTTTAACCCTGGAGCTACCTGCATGTTTTCAAGCTCGACCTGTGAGAGCGGGAAATTGAGTCGGGCTAGCTCTTTTTCGCGATTATCCAACCAAATAATCACAACGATACCACTTAGGACAACAGCCAATGTTATCCACAGAGCACGTCGAAAACGAGGAAGAAAAAATGCGGAAAGGATCAGAATGAGAATCGCAAGAATTATGATGAGGCGAAGCATGTATGGTATTCAGCTTTCAAGTAATGACACTCGATTCAATAACGACACCCTACGCATCGTCCTGGATAATCAGACAGTCAGGACTAGGGGAATAAAGGAGAACAGGTATGCATAGTCTATCATCCGAAGTCTCGATAGCCTCTGATCTTGCAAAACAAGCGGGAACACTCATCATGGACGTCAGTCAGTCCGACTTTTCAGTCGCATACAAAAAACCGTCAGATCCAGTCACCGAAGCTGACCAACGAGCCAACACGATCATCGTGGAGGGACTCCATCGCCAATTCCCGGAAGATCTCATCGTAGCCGAAGAAAGTCCTCCCCCTCCAGACCTCTCCAGCAGAGGACGCGTCTGGTACGTCGATCCTTTAGATGGCACTAAAGAATTCATCAATAAAAATGGAGAGTTTTCTGTCATGATTGGACTGGCGATTAACGGCCGAGCCAAACTCGGAGTTGTGTATCAACCGAGTGAAGACAGGCTCTATGCAGGCATCGCTGACGAAACAGCATGGATGGAAACCGCGACCGGCCGCACACCACTTCAAACCGCACGCCAGAAGACACCCGAACTCTTAACCCTCATTGTCTCGCGCTCACACCGAAATCCTCACATAGAAACCATTAAACAACAGACCGGAATCTCGCAGGAATATTCCAGTGGAAGCGTAGGGCTAAAAATAGGTCTCATCGCCAGACAAAAGGCAGATGTCTATATTGAGCCGGGTCCCTACACCAGTCTCTGGGACGCTTGTGCCCCAGAAGCCATCATTCGAGGGGCTGGGGGCCAGTTTTCTGACATCTATGGCAACCACATTCTCTATGGTCATGATACCCTAAAAAACACGAAAGGTCTCGTCGCAACAAACGGGGCTTGTCATGATGTGATTATTCAATCCATCAGTTCGATCACTGAACACATTCGCGGTTGACAGGATTTTCGCAGGGCTCTTAGAATTCGCTTCCTTTATATCATTTTTTGTTCTTCGACCCCTCATTGCAATGCGAAACGATATTGCTATTATCGGTGGAGGGTTGGCCGGCTCAGAAGCAGCCTGGCAAGCGGCCAACCACGGAGCCAAGGTCACGCTCTACGAGATGCGTCCCCAAGAAGGGACGGCCGCTCATAAAACCGATTATCTCGCGGAAATTGTGTGTTCCAACTCCCTGGGGTCCAATGATGCGATGAGCGCTCCCGGCATCCTCAAAAACGAGATGCGGAAGCTGAATTCGTTGATCATCCAACAAGCCGATCAAGCCAAGGTTCCCGCGGGATCTGCACTGGCCGTGGATCGCGAACGGTTTGCCTTGGGAGTCACCAAAGCTTTGGAGGATCATCCAAACGTTCGAATCGTGAGAGAGGAGATCAAAGACATTCCCGAAGACGGTATCAGTATCGTTGCGACCGGCCCCCTCACATCTAACGATTTATCCCATGCCATCAGCACACTCACTCATTCGAAAAATTTGTTTTTTTTCGATGCGATCGCACCTATCATCGATACGGATTCCCTGGATATGACCAAAGTGTTTCGCGCTTCTCGTTACAATAAAGGCACAGCTGACTACTTAAATTGCCCGATGGATCGCGAAACCTACGATCGTTTTTATGACGCGTTGACACAAGCCGATCGGGTGCAACCCAAAGATTTCGAGAACGTTCCCTACTTTGAAGGCTGTCTCCCCATTGAAGTCATGGCCGATCGTGGCAAGCAAACACTCCTCTTTGGTCCGCTGAAGCCAGTCGGATTGCTCGACCCGAAAACGGGAAAACGGCCCTATGCCGTGCTCCAACTCCGTCCGGAAAATATCCATGGATCTTGCTATAATATGGTCGGTTTTCAGACGAAGCTCACGTACCCCGATCAGAAAAAAGTCTTTCGAATGATTCCAGGCCTCGAAGAGGCTGAATTTTTACGGTGCGGCAGCATTCATCGTAATACGTTTATCAATTCACCAGAACTTCTCAAAGACACCTTGCAACTCAAAACCCACGATCAGACGTTCTTCGCCGGGCAACTGATCGGAGTGGAAGGTTATGTCGAAGCCGCGGCCAGCGGAGGGTTGGCGGGGATCAATGCGGCGAAAACCGTAGCCGGGAAACCAATTATCCCCCCACCGGCCACAACAGCGCATGGGGCATTGTTACAGTACATTACCACAACAGACTCAGCGCACTTTCAACCCATTAACACCAATTTCGGACTCTTCCCTCCCCTCACATCCACGATTCGGGACAAACAAAAAAAACGACAGAACATTCAACAACGGGCTGAACATGAGTTTCAAGAATGGATGAGGCGATCAGAGCTTTCATAACGTATCTCGACGTCGAGCGTGGAGCCTCTCCTGAAACGATTCGTAACTACCGTTCCGATCTTCGACAGTTTGTGACCTTCTTGCAATCCATACACGCCGAATCCCAACCATGTCCCACTCCAACCTCTGTGGAGAGCGTGACGATTCGAGGCTTCCTCAAATGGCTCGATGACAAACATGAAAAAAAGTCATCGTTGGCCAGAAAGCTCGCGACACTCAAAAGCTTCTACCGTTTTTTGACGCACGAAGGCTGGATCGACACGAACCCGGCCGCCCAAATTCGCTCGCCTCGTCAAGGTCAACGATTGCCCAAAGTCCTGACTAAAGATGATGCTGCAATCCTCTTGGATGCGCCGGACAGTCAAGACCGCACGGCCATGAGAGATCGGGCCATCCTTGAAACCCTCTATTCTACCGGCGCACGGGTGAGTGAGCTGGTTGGGTTAGATTGGGACGACCTCGACCTCCGTTCCGGCATTGCCCGTCTGAGAGGGAAGGGCAAAAAAGAACGGATTGTTCCGATCGGCGATGTCGCTATTCAGGCCATAGAGGAGTATCGTCATCACGCATCGAGACAGAAGCAATCTGCCGCCCAATCCAATAAACCCTCTCGTGTACGCTCAGAAGACAATGCTCTCTTTAAGAATAATCGTGGTGGACGCCTGACCAGTCGAAGCGTTGAACGAATCGTCAAGAAACTTTCTCAACGACTGCCTCACGGAGCCGTGAGCCCACATACGCTACGACATTCATTCGCCACTCATCTGTTGGATGAAGGAGCAGACTTACGAGTCATTCAAGAACTGTTAGGCCATGAATCTCTCGCGACGACTCAAAAATACACGCAAGTCGCCGCAGACCGGCTGATGGAAGTGTACGATCGTGCGCATCCACGAGCCCAGCACATGCGAAAGACATGAGACGGGTAAAGGGTCAGACCGGCTCATGAGCAGCCCCCTCACTATTGTCAGGTGGGAGCATTCTCTGCTAGAGCTGTGGACCTTACAAAAAATTTAGAGAAGGATATCTCATGGGGATACGAGTCAGATCTACGACCATATTATGCGTACGCAAAGAACACACCGTCGCCATGGGGTGCGATGGTCAGGTGACCGTCGGAACGACCATCATGAAAAGCAACGCGAAGAAATTGCGGAAGATGCACAACAATCAAGTGCTGGCAGGATTCGCCGGAGCCACGGCGGATGCCTTTACCTTGTTTGAGAAGTTTGATGCCAAACTTGAAGAATATCGTGGGAACCTCACACGGGCAGCCGTCGAATTGGCGAAAGACTGGCGAACGGATCGTGTCTTGCGGCGGTTGGAAGCGCTGCTAACCGTGGCGAACCGCGACCATTCATTCATCATTTCAGGGACAGGCGACGTCGTCGAGCCAGAAGATGGGGTGATGGCCATAGGCTCAGGCGGATCGTATGCCTTAGCGGCCGCACGCGCGCTTGTCGCCCACACGACTCTGGCCCCCAAACCCATCGTGGAACATGCCATGGGCATTGCAGCAGCCATTGACATCTATACGAACCACCACATCATGATTGAGGAGTTGACAACCTAAGACCATGAATCATACATCCCAACAAAACCCGAGCCGACTCGATGGCCTCACACCTCGACAGATCGTAGACGAACTCGATCGGTACGTCATCGGACAACGCGATGCAAAACGCATGGTAGCCATTGCGCTCAGAAATCGTTGGAGACGCCAACAACTCAGCCCTGAACTTCGTGAAGAAATTTATCCAAAAAACATCATTATGATCGGACCAACCGGCGTGGGGAAAACCGAAATTTCACGTCGCTTGGCTAAGCTCGATGATGCTCCGTTCATCAAGATTGAAGCATCGAAGTTTACCGAAGTGGGATATGTCGGGCGTGATGTGGAGTCACTGATCCGCGACTTGACGGAACTGTCGGTGAACATGGTCAAAACTCGATATCTTGAGCAGGTCGAGAAGAAAGCCGAAGATCTGGCTGAAGATCGAATCCTCGACCTGTTGCTGCCTTCCAGTTCGAGACCGTCCTCCCCGCCGCCGTCCAAAGAGACAGAGCCAGGTCAGCCAGAACGCTACGATACCGCCGAGGATACTCGCCAAAAACTTCGCAAGCAATTACGGGAAGGAAAACTCGACAACCGTCACGTCGAACTCGAAGTCAAGGAACGGACATTGCCCGTCGGGATTATTTCGAACGTGGGTGGCATGGAAGATTTAGAAAATAACTTACGTGACATGCTTGGCGGGCTCATGCCCGGTCGAAGTAAGAATCGCCGGATGAAAGTCCCCGATGCGTTGAAAGTGCTGGCACAAGAGGAAGCGCAAAAGCTGATCGATATGGACGAAGTCACGAAAGAGGCCATCGAGAAAGCCGAGCAATCAGGCATCGTATTCTTGGATGAAATCGACAAAATCGCCGGACGGGAAAAACATACCGGCCCTGACATCTCTCGGGAGGGGGTGCAACGCGACCTGCTCCCTATCGTCGAAGGCTCCACCGTGAACACCAAGTATGGCCCCGTTCGCACCGACCACATTTTATTCGTGGCGGCTGGTGCGTTCCACGTCTCGAAGCCAGCGGATCTGATTCCGGAACTGCAAGGTCGCTTCCCCATTCGAGTCGAACTGGAAGCCCTCACGAAACACGACCTCATCCGCATTCTGACAGAGCCTAAAAACGCGCTCGTCAAACAGTATCAAGCGCTGATGAACACGGAAGGGGTGACACTCGACTTTACCGATGATGGCATTGAAGAAATTGCTGCCACCGCTGTCGAAGTCAATGATCGGACTGAAAATATCGGGGCAAGACGGCTCTTCACGATCGTCGAACGAATGCTGGAAGATGTATCGTTCGAAGCTCAAGAACTGACTAACAAGAAGGTCGTCGTGGATGCGGCTTACGTGAAACAACATCTGCACGACATCGTGAAAGATCAGGACCTCAGCCGCTACATCCTGTAACCTTGTTCTCCCCGGCATGAGGCACATGCCGAGAGGAGGCATCCCAATTCTCTAGAGGTTCTTCGTCAATGGAACGACTGATTAAGAAAGCTGACATTCTCGTCGAGGCTCTTCCCTACATCCGGACATTCGCCGGCAAGACCATCGTGATCAAATATGGGGGAGCCGCGATGACACAGCATGCCTTGAAAGAGGGTTTTGCCGAGGATGTCGTGCTCCTCAAATACGTGGGCTTGAATCCCGTCGTGATCCACGGAGGCGGTCCACAAATTAATGCCATGCTCGATAAGCTGAACATTCAACCCAAGTTTGTCAATGGCGTCCGTGTGACCGACCAGGCCACTATGGACGTCGTTGAAATGGTCCTAGGGGGAAAGATCAACAAAGAAATCGTGAGCATGCTCAACCAGCATGGAGGAAAGGCTGTTGGTCTGACGGGAAAAGATGGACGTCTGTTTCTCTCCAAACCATTTAATGCGAAGGCATTGGTCCACAAACTGACGGGTGAAACCGATACCCCGGAAGATCACGACTATGGGTTCGTCGGCGAAGTCGACCAGGTCGATGCAAGATTGATCGTAAAACTTCAAGAAGAAAATTTCATTCCTGTCATCGCTCCGATTGGTGTCGACAAAAAAGGCAATACCTACAACATCAATGCGGATCTCGTGGCTGGAAGCGTGGCCGGCGCGCTCCATGCCGAAAAACTCCTGGTGTTGAGCGACATCAAAGGGATTCGGGATGCCGAGAATCATCATGTGCCCACGTTGTCGCGTAAAGACACAGAGCGAATGGTCAAGAAAAAGATCATTAGCGAAGGCATGCTCCCCAAAGTCCATGCCTGTTTGACGGCTTTGGATGGTGGAGTCCAAAAAGCTCACATCATTGACGGACGAATCCCCCATGCCATTTTGCTGGAAATTTTTACCGACAAGGGCATTGGCACTGAAATCGTGGCCTAATCGTATGAAACTCGTTAAAAGATCCCAGGAGCCCACCAGCCCACCGCCACCGGATTTGAAACCAGATAAAACGTGCGCCCTGGTTCTTATCCATCTCCAGAATGACTTTTTTCCTGGAGGAGCATTAGCTGTAGAGGGTAGCGATCAGATTCTTCCTCAAATCAATCGCTACATCGCCTTGTTTCAACACCAAGGAGCCACAGTGATGGCCACACGAGACTGGCATCCGCCTAATCACTGTTCTTTCCAAGAACATGGTGGCCCATGGCCATCTCACTGTGTCCAGGGATCACGGGGGGCACAATTTCATGCAGATCTCCACCTCCCGAACGGCAGCCTCATCATTTCTGTTGCCACAAACCCTCAAAAAGAATCCTATTCAGGGTTTGATGGCACCTCCCTGGCCGATTATCTCGAAGACCGGGACGCCACAACTGTCTATATCGTCGGTCTCGCCACCGAGCATTGGATTAAGCAATCTGTTTTGGATGGATTGAAATTGGGGTTGCGGATGGTCGTGCTGGAAGACGCGATATGCGGCGTCAACCTGAAGCCCCATGACTCTGAGGACGCCCTTCAAGAAATGACGGCAGCCGGAGCCCGGCGAGCCACCGCAAAAGACCTGAGCATGCAGCTTCCATCAGTGTAAGGATTTCTTCCCTACCCTTTCCCATTCCTACCATCCTTTCGAATAACTGATTTCCAGGCTTGCCAGAAGAAAATCTCCCCCCCTTTCCTTGAATGACTGAAACACCACCAGCGTACGACCGCCCAAACAACCATAACGTAACACCAATGTAACAAAGACGACCTTGAAGCGTAACACGAGCGCGATACAGTTGAGCATTGCTCAACATTCATTCCTGGAGAAATATACAGAGATGAGAAAAATATCACTAACAATCTGTAAATGTGTTCAATGGGTTCTCCTCCTCGCACTATTAGGAACTCTCATAGGCTGTATGAGTCTGAATTCGAGAGATTCTGCTCCTGATCACACTTCTGAAACATTAACGCAAGGTCAGAATCTTTATTATTCTGGACGGTTGAATGAAGCTGAGGAGGTCTTCTCGAAGGCGTTGCAGAAAAACCCGAGTCAGCACGCCATCTTAAATGCCCGGGGATATGTCTACGCAAAACGAGGAAAATGGGATCAAGCGATCAAAGATCTGACACAGGCCGTCAAATTGGCCCCACAGAACTCTCGATATCTGGAGAATCTCGGGACCGCCTATTTGGAAGCAGGGCATCCCCAGAAAGCTCTCGAATATTTTTCTCTGGTTTTGGAATCTGCTTCAGATTCTCCGCAAGCGTTGAATCATCGGGGGTTGGCGTTCAGTCAACTCGGACAGTATCAAGACGCCATTCAGGATTTTTCAAAAGCCTTGACATTCGACAACCCCATGGCTGAAATCTACCTCAATCGAGCAGTCGCGTACCTCAAGTCGGGCGCGAGAGAAGCAGCGAAGAAAGACCTCGATCAAACGATCAGACTCAATAGCTCGCTTCACCAAGCGTTTCAGAGCCGAGGACTCCTTGAGCTTATGAATGGCGAAATCGAAGCGGCTATTCAAGATTTTACCCGAGCGATTCATTTAGGAGCGGATGGAGGACTCGTTCACTACAATCGGGGAGTGGCGCTTACAATGGCGGGAGACGAGGGCCACGCTCAAGAAGAGTATGACTTAGCCTGTCAACGACATATTTATCAAGCCTGCGATCATTCCGGAATTCAGACACAAGTCCATCTCCAACTGTAACGTCCCATCCTGTCTCGCCCTTCATAAAAAAATCCCTGCCGGACCTCCATGCAAAGGGCCTCGGCAGGGACTTTCTCCTTAACACCTCTACTCTTTATGTATCAGCGCAATAGGTTTCCTCGTCGTATTGTGTGTATTCGGTGTCAGGTCTCGTATCTAGTCGATCAAGCCCTGTTTTCCATACGTGCAGACAACGAGCGGTAATGTAGGGAACGCTTGCAGAAGCGCGCTCACCTAGAGGCTTCCCTTCGTTTTTGCCGTAGACAAGAAATTTATTCCCGTACAATTGTCCCTTAGAATCAAGCTTGCCCGGGTAGAAAATGACGAATCTCTCAGGCGAGCCCTCAGTGGTCTTGTAGGGCCCTAGGTATTCAGCCTCTGGATAGGGAAGCCATTCTGCCGTGACGAATGTCCCCTCATCGGTCGACTCAACCCCAACCATACGACCTGCCAGCTTAATCGCTCGCCCTTTGAAGACATCCGGTTGAGCCGTCAGGCTTCCAAACTCTGAATCCGACTTTAAGGCTTGACTATCATTCATCGGAAACGGCGAAGTCGCAGCGCATCCCGAGAGAAACAAGAAATATCCGACTGTGGCTCCAATCATGATATGTTTCATCATTCACCTCCCTTATAATGATTATTCTAAAATTCATTATAATTAATACATTCGTAACATACAATTAACATAGATGTAACATTTGAAAATTTCACACTTTACCCATTCAGGCATAATGTTTTCCAGAAACAAGGTAAAAGGTAAGTTGTAACAGTCTCAGTGGTCCAGGGACTAAATCAATCAATTCCTGGATGATATTTTGGCTGGGATCAAGGGGTAACAGTAATGCTATCAAATAAATCTTGAAATATGAAGAAATGCAATTATATATTCACCCGACATTGCCGCATCCCAAAGTGACGAACCCGAGCTTTTTTCTGGCGGGCCGCGCAACGTTCTGCTTATCCGATTAAATAGACTCAATATTCCACTTACATTGAACATTCTAATTCTATTTGTTTCTACGTTATTTTTTGCCTCTACGGGATTTGTTGCGGGAGGGGCTTGGGCAAAAGACCTTGACCTCATGGCCGTAGGCATTCGTGGAGGCATGAATTTCAAAGATGCAGGTTTGCCACCCGGTGAAAAGGTGGACTTTGAGCAATTCGACGTGTTTGGCATCATGGGCTTGCCATGGCAATGGGACTTATCACCGGACTGGAGCGCACGAGTCAGACTGTATGGCTCAGCTGGCGTCATACGTGGAGCCCGTGACTTGGGTTTCATCACAACCGTGACCCCTGGCTTGGCAGCCACCAACAAGAGTTGGAATCTCACATTCGATATCGCCGCTGGTGGAGCGCTAATTAGCGATTGGGAATATGGCCGTCAAGATGTCGGAGGACCGTTCCAATTTATTGGGCACCTGGGAGTTACCTACCATCTTCCTTGGAATCTGGCCGTCGGCTATCGATTTCATCACATGTCAGATGCGATGATTTATGGAAAAAGTCGAGGGACAGATCTCCACATGATTGAATTCAGTTATTATTTTGAAGGCCTCTGATTCGCCATCACTCATGAATTGGCTCTTGCGCTGAAGTCCTTCTCACCATTCTCCCCCTATACCTCCCCCGCACTTAAGAAGGGATGCATTTCCATCTGCATTTATAGTAGGCTTGAATCCAAGTGCCACAGCTTAAGGTTTCTCACGATTTCACTGGTACCAAAATGAGTACGACAGGTTCTCAAGGCGAGCGGCAATTACAACAAACGCTAGGCAGCCAAGATCGGGCTCGCCGGTTTTATGACCGTCAAATGCACGACCATTTGACGGAAGACATGCAAACGTTTATCGGCAGGCAAGAGATGATGTTTATCGGGACATCCGACACCAATGGCCACTGTGATTGCTCTCCAAGATTCGGCAAGCCTGGGTTTGTTGTCGTGTTGAATCCCCACACGTTAGCGTACCCCGAATTTCGCGGGAATGGTGTCTTCGCGAGCCTAGGGAATATCGTCGAGAATCCTCACATTGGACTGGTGTTTGTCGATTTTTTCGGTTCAACTGTCGGACTCCATGTCAATGGCACCGCTCGATTATTTCAGGCGGAGCAGATCCCGGCCTCCCTGGCACAAATCGCCCTCCTGCACGAGGCCAGTCCGTCACCACACCTCATCGTGCAGTGGGTCCTAGTGGATATTGAGGAAGCTTACATCCATTGTTCCAAACACATTCCGCGTCTTCAAAAGATGGAAAAGACCATCACGTGGGGCACCGATGATCCTCAAGCTAAAACCGAGGATTTCTTTGTTCCCGGCAAGGTTGTGGTCTCCCCGTCGAGAGATCCCAATTCCTCTCGTGCTCAATCCTGATTCTGCTCCCTTACAAAATCTCGCCATTCTAGAAAGCACGTTCACCAAAATCATAATCGATGCACCACAGCTATTTTTAGTGTATTTCTCGTTCACATCTTCGCTGGCCTTCTCCAGAATTTTTGCATAAGATACGCCAAAACAAGATTGTGGAGGACAAAGCGATTCCAGCACTCTATCTTGGAGAGTAAGCCCGTCTGTCGCCGCATCACATCACTTTCACATACTTGAGATGCGTCATCATGCGAAGTGGTTTACTTGGCCAGGATTAAAGTTTCGTTTTCTCTAATACCATAAACCCCATTCATCTCATGAAAGGAGCGATGTATGAGAGGCCAAACCATTTTTCCTGTCTTCATTCTTTGCTGTTGGTCAATTCTTGCTACCGTTTCTTCTGGGCTCGCGACAGAGACTTCAGTCAAGGCCATGGCCACATGGCAAGCTCAAGGCCTGATTACTCAAGTGGAAGAAGACAAAGCCTTAATGGTCGGAGTGCTGGCTGGAGTGATGTTTATCGAAGAGGGGAAAGGGAAATTAGATGCCGCCGGCCTTCTATGCCCAGGCTCGGTAGAGACGAATTTAGAAACTCAAGTCAGGGTCGGAAGCGGACGATGTATCATCACGGATAAAGAGGGTGACAAGGTGTATGCCCAATGGTCGTGCCGAGGAAACGAACATGGCTGCAAAGGTCCATTCAATCTTGTCGGCGGAACGGGAAAATTCTTCGGTATCTCGGGAAAGAATTCCGTCGTGTTCCGAATCGCCATGCGCATCATCGCCAATCCTGTTTCGCCGGATAGCTTTCAACAAATCGCCTCCGGGCTGGCCCTATGGCCAAATCTCCAGTATACGCTTCCCAGGTAACTGCTCCTGGCAAGCGCCAGTCATCACCAGGTGTCACGTAGCGCTTTGATGTGAGACGGTCGGTCGCTTACCTTAGTAAATCACAAGAGGTTTCATATCAAAAGACATGTGACTACTCGTGTGTGAGAAGAGCCGTCATCCTATCCGCAATTTCCCGGCTCATGTCCTCAAGCGTCTCACTGAGGGCTTGTACCAGGTGGTGGTAGTCTTTCCCCGCAGGCGTCCTGACGTACCGGCCTTTGTTGGTGGCGATGACCGTTTCCCCGTCATCGCCCACCACACTCCAGCGCGCAAACAAGAGCGCATTCCCCGCTGAGTTGACATCAAATTCGATGACGTCAAGCACGAGTTGATAATCGACGGTATGACTCCGCTTCCATGGGTACGTGACGATGTTGTCGGTCCCGAGCAGCCAGGACAGGTTCTCGGACACCACACTCATGACATTCTGGTGAAGTGGTTCGGCCCAATTATCAAAATCAGCAATGTTCAGTGTATTGGGTGTGATTCGCGTGACAATTCCCGCACGATCCAAGTACGACGGCAGGGTCAGCGGCCCGAGGCCGATACGCACATCCGGCCCGTCTATGGAAGGCATTGACGAACGGCCCTCAGAATCGATTGAGCTCAGGATATAATAATGCGTCGGTTGAGTTCTCACACATCCGGCACTCGAACCGATAAGAAAGCCGGTGACAATTACCCATGCCATGACGGAAATTCTCATACGCACCATCCTTTACTCACTTTTCCCCCGCACCAACGCTTCGGGATGACGCTCGAGATATTCGGCAAAGACCCGAATGGAACGGGCTGCATCCGAGAGCTCTTCCAGCATGTTCGCCAAATTAACCATCGTTGGCGCGTCAGGATCGGCCGCATCAACGATCGCCCGATCCATATCACGGGTCAATCTCCTGACATCGTGTAATGTCGCGGTCAATTGCCTGACGGAAGTGAGCAACTCAGGTGAGTTCGCAAACCGGTTTACCCCCTTCATGGTGCTTAAGACTTCGTCGGCAATCTTGTCCAAGGGAAGTGTTTTCACATCTGCCAGAACATCATTCACCGTATTTTGCAATTGATCCATGGTTGATGGAACGGTTGGAATCTCAGGATATTTTCCGGTCATGATCAGTTTCTTCTTAGGAAGGTCTTCGAAAAATTCGAGCTGGACAAACAGTTGCCCCGTGAGCAAACTCGCCGTTTGAAGCTGCGCCCGTAACCCGCGTTTTACCAGGAGGCTGATGGTCTGGTAGTCGTTCCGGCGAGCTTCATGGAGTGTCGTCGAGACACGTTGCGGCTCTATCTCGATCGCGACGGGAATGCTGACATCAAGAGCCTTTTCATCGATGACGACGGCGATGTCCGTGACGGACCCGACTTTGATGCCCCTAAATTCCACAGGCGCGCCGGTTGCCAGTCCTCGCACCGACCCATCAAAATGCAATAAATATGGGACTTTCTGTGTGTACACTGATTCACCGATACTGTCAAAACTCTCATAAAGCTCAAAGACCGTTCCCTCTTGACTGGGCGTCGCCCCTCCTGCCGCGGTGACAGGGGTATCAAACGCGACCCCCCCCGCGATAAAGGAAGCCACAGAATCCAATTTGACGTCCAACCCCTTGGCTCCTAGAGAAACCTCGAACCCACTGGTCTTCCAGAAACGACTCGTGCTACGTACTCGAAGGTGATGCGGCGCATGGACGAAGATATTGAGGAATACGCTCTGGGAATCATCCGCCAATTCATGACTTAAGATTCTTCCTACCTCGATATCCCGGAAGTATACCGGCGTACCGACTTTTAAAAACCCGAGCGTTGGAGATTGCAAACGAAATTGACGACCTTCTTCGAACGCGGTAACTCCTGGTGGAGTTTCAAGTCCGACAAAGTTCATGCTCAGAGCCCCTGGACCGGGATCCACCCCGATATAGGGACCTGAGATCAACGTTTGGAGACCGGACACACCAGCTAATCCGATGCGAGGCCGGACCACCCAAAACCGTGTCTTTTCCCTCAAATGCGATTTCGACCCCTTGGTCATCTTAGCGGTTACGATGACGCGGCTCAGATCTTCGCTGATTTCAACCGTTTCGACCAGACCAACCTCTACGGCGTTATATTTGACTTTGGTCTTGCCAGCCTCCAGGCCTTCCCCGTTTTTGAAACTGATAGTAATCGTCGGTCCCATTGCAGTGATAGTTTTATACGCGAGCCAAATACCAATGATGGCCGCGATGAGCGGGATCAGCCATACGAGCGGGAATTTCGTTCGCCTTTCCACCACCGCCTCTGGCAACCCGGCCAAGTCGGACTGAGTCGGTTTCGTGTCACTCATCGCGCTTCTCCATCACATCCCAGATTAAACGCGGATCAAATGACATCGCGGCGACCATGGTGATGATGACAACGGCTGCAAACGATATCGCCCCCGGCCCAGGCTCTATCGTCGCAATCGCCTGGAGCTGTACTAAGGCGACCAAAATCGAGATCATGAAGATATCAATCATCGACCAACGTCCGATCGCTTCAGTAACCCGGTAAAGGACCGTACGTTGTCTAGGCCTCCAATGAGATCGAAAGTAAAGAGATAGCAGGAGATACGTCATGATCACGAGTTTCGCCATGGGAACGACGATGCTCGCGAAGAACACCAAAAGCGCGATCGGCCACATCTCGGCTTCGATAAGATGTATCACGCCACTCAGGATCGTATCGGGGGAACCTTCGCCGAATGAAATCACCGTCATGACTGGAAACACGTTGGCTGGAATGTATAGGATAAACGCCGTCAGCGTCAGCGCCCATGTGCGACTAACACTATTGGGTTTGCGAAAATGTAGGGTCGTCCCGCAGCGCGGGCAGTGGGGACGGAAATGAGGAGAATGGGAACGGACCCGGCTCAATTGGTGACATGTATGGCAATTCATGAGCGAAGCATGAACCGCCATAGTAGAGGAAGCGTGGCTTGTCACGTCGCGTCCAATCTCTCCCAGATTTCTTCGGGATTCAGTGCGGCTCCGGCCGCAGCAAGCACGACAATAAGCGTGGCAAACGCATAGACCGCAATCCCCAGCTCAATCCTCGCAAGATCGATCAGTTTGACATACGCAACAAACGCTCCAAGCATGTACACTTCCGTCATCGCCCACGGAGTCAGATAGGTGACAAACCGGAATATGTCCTTGGCTTTCCAGAGCTGGCGGTTCCACTTCAGCGGTAACAGAACGTACAACATCCCGATAATTTTCATCAACGGGAACCCGATGCTTGCCGCAAACACCAAGATCGCAAGCTCCCAAAATCCCTGCAGATAGAGCTCGACGACGCCCGTCAATAAGATGCTCTCCTGAGAACGGCCTTCCAGCATGAACGTCATAAACGGAAAGGTATTCGCCAACAGGAACAGAATCAAAGCTGTCAGGGTCATGACGAGTGTACGCTCTAACCCGTTTTGGACCTGACGATAGAGGAGCGTGCCGCAACGCACGCATATGGCACGCTGGCCATCCTGCAAGAATCGCTTGCGGTGCAGTAAATCGCATTCATGACAGGCGATTAAAGAATGGACTGACGCATGTTCCATTTCGACTTATATCATATTTCGTAAAACAGATCACGAAAGATTCGTGGGGCATATTACTTTACAGACAATCTTCCTTAAATTATCCTCTTGGCGTATTCACAATTTTTGCTCTCGAAACGCTTCATCCAGGTGTGTGGAAGTTTTCTCAATGACTGTTGTCATGTGCCTTTCCCGCTCGGTGCAGTGAGGCAGTCACACGACAGACGCATCTCGTGATGAATCAGGGCCGTAGATGCAAAGCTACAAAGGACCATATCCAATGATCAAGGACGTTTGGAAACAATGAAGACGACCTTCGTCGCCACATCTTGAAAGGATTGCCATGAACGAACAACACCTCCACGTTCCACTCATTAATAATATCGTCCATTGTTCAGATTTCAGTCCAGGAAGTCATACCGCATTTATACATGCCCTTAAAGCTGCGCTGGTTACTCAATCCAAACTCTCAATCCTCCATGTGCCCGATGAAAAACCGACCGATTGGACAGAATTTCCCGAAGTCAGAAAAACGCTCCTACAATGGAAGCTCATACCAAAAGACAGTCCACGGTCCGCTGTTCCACGATTAGGCATTGAGGTCAGCAAAGTGATCGCGCAACGTCGCGATCCAGTAAAATCAGTTCTGAGCTGGCTGGAAAGCCACCCCACTGATCTGCTTGTTCTAGCGACTCAACAGGACAAAGGCCGGCTCCTTTGGTTCCGGAGATCGGTGGCTAGACCCGTATCGAGGAAATCCCGATTAATGACCCTCATGATCCCCACAGGGCTCAAAGGGTTTGTGTCGGAGAAAGACGGAACGGTCTCCGTCAAACATATCGTGATTCCCATCGCGTCCGATCCTGATCCTCAATTGGCCATTCAAACAGCCGCCCGTGTCGTCTACCGGCTCAACTGCCCATCCGGTCGTTTCACCGTCCTCCATGTCGGCCAGGCTGATCAAACACCAACCGTCAGTCTTCCTACGGTACCGGGGTGGAAATGGATTCAGAAGTCGGTAGAAGGCCACGTCACAGAAACTATCCTCAAAACCGTCAAAGAGGAAGAAGCCGACCTTTTGGTCATGGCGACTGCAGGACGACGCGGATTTTTGGATGCTTTGAGGGGAAGTCACACAGAACAAATTCTCAGCAAGGTGACATGTCCGTTATTGACAATTCCCGCCGGGGGATGGATGGCTTCCCTGCTTCAGGCTGAATCAACGTAAGTTCTTGAAAATTTTCCGCAATCGTTCAACGCGTTCATGACACCGACACAAGAAAGATTCCGATATTTTCTAAGGAAGCTTAATGGATCAGAGGGATGCAATGTGGGAGAGAAAAATAGGAGGATCGATGCTGCTTAGCAAGAATTCAAGGTGGAGGGAAGGCCTAGTTTTCTTCGTCCCCAGGCCTTACACAGTTGATGTCGCCACGGAGCGTACAGAAACGCCATCGGGCTTGTTGCGCCCAGTAATTCATCGCAGCTTCAGCATCAGCCCAGCTGTCGAAAGCATCAGCATCAATGTCCTTAGTGCCTACTCGCCGATCGACCCCTGCCATCAGTAAATCTTGAGTCTTGGCATCCACAACTTTGAATTCAATGCTGGTTCCTCCGGTAAACAGAGGTTTTCCTGTCGTGTACTCTTTGACCCTGGAGAAGAGGTCAACCCCCGGCATGGCGGTTATGACATCAAGAATGACCCAGGATTGTTCGATGTTGGTTATCGCAGCTTGCACTCGTAAGGTATCAGGACCTGGATCAAACACCATTTCATAATCATTTGAGAGTGATTGATATAATGCATGGTAGAAGTAATCTGCAAAATGCTCAAGATCCAGCGCTTCCGCATGGGCATCCAGTTGTTTTTGAGATGGCTTCCAAATGGACACAGGATCTAAAAGAACTTTGCGGTAGGACTTCCAATCAACCAGAGGTTTTCGATAGATCCGATCTGCCTCGTCCACCTTCCCAACCCTGAGGATGGAATAATCATTCAGAAAACCCGATGTACTGTCGACTCGCGCCTGCTTCGTCGATTCACACCCACCAAGCAGACCAAGAAGAACACACAACCAGATAACCGACCACGTACTGTTAGTTCCTGAGTTCCTGAATATTTGCAGAAATGGTGATGTCTTCATGTGTCTAGTCATCATTCATGATCTTGAATGTTTTATCCCGCAGTTCTCTTCGTACGACAAGTTTTTGGACCGCCGATTCTTCTACCTTCCAACCTCGTTGTTCCAGTTCTGCCTTCGCACGTGGTGAAAACCGTCCTGATATCCAGACCTCACGTTTCGTGATCGGGTGATTGGGCGGCGAAAAATTTAGAATCAAATCTGAAATTAAATCAGTTTCCTTCGACCACCAGCCGTAATCCAACTCGACCGTAAAGACCAAGCGTTGGTCCTTTGTGTACAATAGAGGAATCTTGTCCACCACCAGAATTTCTTTTCCCGGCGTCACAAACTCATGATACCCCAGCAGCATCTCCGCCATACGTTGAAAAAAGAATGCTTCTTCTTCCGATTCAGCCTCCACAGCGACTTCGAAGAACGCAGTCTTGTTTTCCACATCGTTCAGCTTGGCCATGGCCTCGATCAAAATCGTTTCATTCCACGGGTTGAACCAGGGATTCTCGAGGAATTGTTTGATCACCGGTTTTTCAATATGCATGTCCTCTAACTTTTTTCGATTCTTGGTACGAAGATCTTCAGGAGAACTATCCCGAAGAACAATCTCCATATTTTTAGCCGTCTTTGTGGTCGACAACGCTAAACTGGCGACTCCACCAATGGGAATGGTGGCGATGGTCACGGTATAATTGCCGGCCAACGAGGCCCAAGCGGCAGTATTCAACTCTTCTTGGAGCACTGTGTTCGTCGTGTATGGATTGACTTTCAAGTTATAGGCCCATTCACGTTTCGATTGTCCAAACCCGATCATCTCCTCTGCGTAGGTATCTTCCATTTCCCCTCGCTTCCCTCTCACCATTTCTTTAACGCGAGTGTACCAGCGGTATCCGCCTTTCGGAATTCCAGCCACGGTATCGACCGGATCTTTGATAAAATCCCAGGCTCCTCGAAACGGTCGGGTAAGAGAACCTGCGAGGCCTCCTAGATATCCAGTCCTGGCCGGCAATTCTTTTAAGGTGGCAATGGTATTGATTTCATGCACTCTGATAGGAAGCATCGCGTCACCATGGGCCACAAACGTACCGTAATCAGAAATGATGGTATAGGTATTGGTAAAACCATCTGTCCGAACCTCTGGCTCTACGGTGTGGTGCTTACCGTCCAGAAGCTCACTTGACGACACCAGCTCGCTCGCTTTCAAGCGTCGTTTCTCTTCGTACGTAGAGCTGGCTTCGGCGGGGGATAGGGCGCTTTCTTTTTCTAACGCCTGCTCGATCAACGCGGTGGACTTTCGGGGTTCGCTCGACGTGGCTTGTTGATCTGTCGAGCATCCGATACACAGCAAGAACACCAGGACAATAGTATTGGCAGAAGAAAGGGACCGAGAAGCCCATATGCTCTCAGCGCTGGATCGATTGTGTCTGGGAAAAGAATGTAGAGACTTGTCCATGATAGGCGTCTCGTTCATTAATTGTGAGGAAAACCGGACGGAATGATAACACAACTTCAAGACTCTCACAAGAGAGACAATCAAAAAATTTGATCCGCAACGAACAAGGACAACGGTTGAGTCGGACAAGAACCTATTTTATGACATAAGAATAGGAACATCTCAACGTTCACGACATACACGTTCATGGAAATGATCGCGCTGAGACGAAATGTCGATCATCAGAGTGCGTCTTTTCAGTCAAGGCATCTGGACTGACTTGTCTTTTAACTTTTTCCACCTGTACCAGATGACCTCATTGCTGCCGTGCGGATAGAGGCGTCGTTTGATGCGTAAATATGGTCGCAAAAGATACCGCGAATATCGTGCGTTCAGCTTGGAACGCCTTGCCCATCTCAACTCGTCCTCCGTCATACCCTGAGGTTGAAACGCCTTTTTGTGTTTATAGAGATGATAAAAATCTTCTTGAATGAGCCGGTTGAAAATCCGGTCTAGCATCTTTCCCATCAAGGTCCCGTCACCAGGAAACGCCAGAGAAATCTGAAAGTCAATCAAATAAGGCTGACCATTGGTCGAACAAATTACATTCCCTTGCTTATTCAGGTCGACATAAAACACGCGTCGAGCATGCACTTGCTGCAGGATCTTTTTCAATCGATCGAAGAACGAATCCGGCAGATGATCTTTCGGGGTTATTTCATGAAGGGTCTTCCCTTCTATATAATGATGGAAATACCCTCGCCATCCCCACCGAGGCCCGAGCGTGGGAATGCCTTCGATGTCCGCTATCCGTTGATAGACCCGGTATTCATGTCTGGAGATGAGACAGGCAAGTGGGCGAAACAGAATCCCGCCAATGAATCGAAAGTCGCTGAGCTTTAACACATATCCTTGACCGTGAGTATTGCGGTACAGCAAATTCATCGAAAAGAAATCGTCTTTCAAGACGCGCTCATACCTGTAGACTTCACCATCAATCTTCGTTTCTCGTGGAAATGCTCGCGACATGGGATCCTGTTAACCAGTGCTCTCGCGCTTCGTCGTCCTCGTCACTATGCCTTTGAGTCTATCGTAGCGGGCATATGGGGACAAGCCGTCTCTGGCAGACCGCCAGCCCCGTTCCTTTATTTGCAGCATCTCGGCTCTATGATATAGTAGACTTGATTGTCTTCACGGAGAGTATTTCCGGCACGATTCTTCTTTAAATCTTTGTCTTGCTAAACGACCAACCGTGACGACCAGAGTCCATTGACCATCAATGTTTTCTCCTAAAACGTTTCGGGCGAAGCGGCTGTTTCTTGTGCCTGTCATCAACGGAATGCCTCTCCCAGGCAAGGATTATTAATCCGTAGCATTCCGTTCATATTTTTCAAACCCTCCAAAAATCGACATGGAAGTTGTCGAGGGAGGTTTGCGATCTGGAGGAGAATATGTCTGATTCTGTGCAGGAAGGCGAGCCCGGGCTATCGACTCCGGTTGGCACTCGAAGATCGTTTTTTACCCGAATGACAGCCTTGATTGCCTCATTCATCGGGGCTTCCCTGACCATCCCGATCGTAGGGTATGTCATATTTCCGGCGTTTGCCAGACATAAAAAAGAATGGGTGACCGTCGGTACCGTGAAGGAGTTGCCTCTTGAAGAGCCCAAATCCCTCGATTACACCGTCACGATCAAAGACGGCTGGGATGAGACCAAGGTCACAAAAGGTATTTGGGCGATTAAACACTCGAATGACGATGTCACCGTGTTTTCTCCAATCTGTCCACATCTCGGATGCGGGTACCGTTGGGATGCCCAAGACCATTTATTTAAATGCCCGTGTCATGGAAGCGTGTACAACATGAAAGGCGTGGTTCAAGCCGGGCCGGCCCCTCGTCCGTTGGATACCCTCCCGGTGAAGATCGAGAATGGTCAGCTGATGGTGATTTACGAAGAATTCAAATCCGGGTTATCCAAAAAAGTGGAGTTATAAACCATGGCCTTTTCTGTCTATCGATGGATTGATGAGCGGCTCAAACTCAAACCGATAGAACAAACGCTGCTGGATGAACCCATTCCAGGGGGTGCCAGTTGGAACTACGTGTTCGGTTCCGCGACCCTCTTTCTCTTCGTTCTTCAGGCAATTACCGGCATGTGTTTGGCCATCTACTATGTTCCGTCGCCAGACCACGCGTACGACACCGTCCAGTATATCGAAAACGAAGTCTGGTTCGGCTGGTTCATCCGCGGATTGCACCACTGGGGGGCTTCGGCCGTTCTCTTGGCCGTCGGACTCCACATGCTTCAAGTCTTCTTCGACGGCGCGTATAAAAAGCCACGGGAAATCATGTGGATGGTCGGCGTTGTGCTCTTGCTTCTCATGTTGGGATTCGGGTTTACCGGATACCTGCTCCCGTGGGACCAGAATGCCTATTGGGCCACCCAGGTCGGAATCAACATGGCAGGCACCGTGCCGCTCATCGGTGACTTTCTGGTTCATCTCTTGCGTGGAGGCGATACGCTCGGCGCACTGACGCTATCACGATTTTTCGCCATTCACGTGATGATCCTTCCTTCCCTGATCATGACCGGCATCATTCTCCATCTGTTTATCTTGCGACGGGTCGGGCCGGCGGGGCCACATGACGAAACCAAAGCCAGGCAAGGCAGTGAAACGTTTTATCCACGGCAGGTCTACATGGATGCGGTCGTCATGTTGATCACGTTCGCGATCGTGGCCATCCTCGCCTATTCACTCCAATTCCCTCTTGCCGACAAGGCTGACCCCTCCGATCATTCATTCAAACCCGTACCGGAATGGTACTTCCTCTTTCTATATGAATTACTCAAACTCGCCCCTGGCCCATTAATTCCTTACGTTTCATGGTTCTTGCCAGCCCTCTTTACTCTACTCCTCTTCGCCTTACCATTCATCGACCGAAACCCGGGACGCAATCCATCGTCCCGTCCACGAGTCTTAAGCGCGGGATTGGCATTCTTGATCACCGTGTTTGTGCTACTCGGAATCTCGCTACGCGATCTCTACGCCGTCCCCAAAACAGATCCTGTGATCGCCAAGGGCGAAGCCCTCGTGGAGAAGTTTGGCTGCAAAACCTGCCATCGTATCCATGGTGATGGAGCAAATATCGCCCCTGACCTTTCTTATGTCGCCGACCGGCACCCCGATCGCGCATGGCATATTCGACACTTTAAAGATCCGCAGTCTGTTTCTCCCGGCTCATTCATGCCAAAATTTCCGCTAACTGATAAACAATTAAACGATCTAACAAGTTATATTCTTACCCTTAAAAGCGGAAACTAATCGACTGTATTACCAAACAGGCTTGTACGGAAATCCGCTACGAGCCTGCATCTGGTCGCATCACCCATGATCTGACTTCTCTCTCATCCATTTCCCTACTCGAAATTTCGCTTTAGTCCTATCGAACTTCCTGGGTTTAACTTCAGACGTTCCTCTGCCTCAACGAGAAGGCTCAGGCAATCCAGAAAATAAATATTTTTTCGTGCCCGCTCTTAAGAAAGCACAGACAGGTTCCGAAAAAAGAAATATGCGTCCCAAAGGTAGCCCAGAAAAACTTGAGACTCGCAGGCGGCAAGCCGCGAAACTACTCGCCAGAGGAAAAGGCATTCGTGAAGTGGCTCGTCAGATCGGCGCGGCACCATCGTCGGTCAAACGTTGGAAGGATGCGCTGGAACAAGGAGGCTCCGACGCTCTCAAAGCTAAACCGCATACCGGACGGCCTTCCCGTCTTTCACGGCAACAGCGCCTGCAATTAGCAAAGATTTTACGGAAAGGGCCACGAGCCGCAAAGCTGCGCGCCGACTATTGGACTTGCCATCATGTTCAAAAAGTCATCCGGCGGACATTTGGGATTCGTTATCATGCCGATCATGTCAGTCGAATCCTCCGGTCGCTGGGCTGGAAATACCGGAAAACGAAATCCAAAAGCCACTCGAATATCAAGTCAAGACACAACGTACGCCGTCAGTGGGTCAATCCTTAAATTTCTCTCTCTTCCTCTGTCGTACACAAAACGCGTCTCAGCTCTCAAGCCTTCTTTAACCAAAGACCCTTGCGGCCTCGGCATCACATTAATAGTCATGGATTTGAGGCACCTGGACAACATGCAATAGCTGCCCGAGGCGGGCGATGACATCTATGAACCCGTCTGGTTCCGTTGGTTTTGTAATATAATAGCTACACCCCAAATCATGACATTGCTGGACCTCTTGAGGATCATCGGTCGTGGAAAATACCGTGACCGGAATTTTCCGCAACTCCGTATGTTCCTTTATTTGCCTCAGAACTTCGAGACCGTTAATTTTCGGAAGATTAAGATCCAAGAGCAGAATATACGGACAGTGCTGGATCCGAACTTTCCCGTCTCCCCGCCGGAATAAAAAGTCCAGGGCTTCTTGTCCATCTTTCAGCCGAAGATACGTTCGACTTCCCCCCGACCGCTGAAGATTGCGCTCGATGAGCGCCGCATGACCGTCATCATCTTCAGCAATGAGAATTATCGGTGACTGACTCAAGTCTTCCCTGCCTTATGCACGGTGGTAGCAGAAGGAAAACTGACCATAAATTTCGTCCCATGTCCAAATTCCGATTCGACCCACACGTTGCCCTGGTGACGCTCGACGATTCTTCTGACGATCGTGAGCCCCAGACCCTCTCCGCCGCCTTCCTTGGGATTCAGCCGATGAAACATCTCGAATATTTTCCCTTCATGATCGGGATGAATCCCGATGCCATTGTCCTCCACCGTATAAATGGATTTTTCATCCTGGATCTTTCCTGAAATACGAATCACGCCAGGTCTCGCGGGATCCAGGTATTTGTAGGCATTTTCGATGAGATTCGAAAACACCTGACTCACGAGGGTCTCATCACCCAGACAATCAGGGAGGTCATCAATTTGGAGCAACACGCCTTTTTCCTTCAGCTGAAATTCCATGACCGTCGCAATACCATAGACGATGATATTGAGGTTCAGCGGTGATTGATTCAATGATAAACGGCCGAGTCTTGAAAATTGCAAGATTCCTGAAAGAACACTGCTAATCTTCTCTGACCCCGCTCGTATAAAGCGTAAGGCTTCCGGAATTTCTTCATCCAACAGCTGCACGATCTCGGCAGGGGGTAATTCATGAGAAGGCATGTGCTCAATTTTTTCTCGAAGTCTTGCGCAGGAATTGTCCAGTTCTTTACTAAAACCCTGGATATTCACGAGTGGAGAACGCAGATCATGTGAGACGACATTAATGAGGGTTTCTAACTCATAGTTTTTTTGCAATAGCGCATCATTCAGTCGTGCCAGATCATCAACATTCGCGGATAAAGATGGCTGTGGTTCGACTGATGCTTGTTCGGTGGTCACTTCCGCATGAAGCGTCGGACGAGTTGAACGCCTCTGATTTCCGCGAACGCTCTGCTGATTGTCATATTGAGGCTTATCCCACAGCATGGAGAGGAATGCTGCCACCCAAATGGCGAGCAACACCAGAAGCCGGTCTGTCACATCACTCCACGCCAAACGAGTTAAATCCGAATTGGCCAGCGGTAAGAGGGAGAGGATTGAGCAGATAATTGCTGTCACGTACGCAGCAGACGTATAGGATATGCGTGATGCCAGCACGACACAGAGTGCATAGATGGTCCCAACCACTGTGCTGGAATTTGGTGTCGAATCTAGAGCAAGGGCGATCCCCCCTAGAACGACGACCAGCCCGCCCCACAGAAACTCTCTCCTGGAACGTGTCCGGACGACCTGAAATACAATTTTTTCAGTTTGCCTTTGGCCTTTCAGCGTTCGAGGCAAGTCGACGGAACGATTGGGTGGATGCACGAGCATACGTCTCTCGCGAACGAGGCTGTGAATAACGACACTTCAGCTGAACGTTTTCACGAAGTCATAGACGGATATCTACGTTCGGAAAAAAGTTGCAGCACGATTCTTTGAAACGAGTTGGGATAAAGACGGGAAGAAAGATAAAGAATAATAAATGCGGAAAATTAGGAATGTTGAATAGATAGATGAATCATTGTATGACATTTTCTGGACGCGAGCAATACCCCCGCAGTAAGAGGGAATACCCGAAACTTCGGGTATTTTTTCGTACCTCTTATATATAACGATTTAAGAAGCAGCGTGAGAGTTTATCGAGTCAAGAGCCCTCCATATTGGACAAAAAATGGGACAAAGACCAATGATAAAATTGCCGACAGCTTTATAAGAATATTCAGTGATGGACCCGAGGTATCTTTCAATGGATCCCCCACCGTATCGCCTACCACTGCCGCCTTATGAACCTCTGTGCCCTTTCCTCCAAGATTGCCCTTCTCGATGTATTTCTTCGCGTTGTCCCAGGCCCCGCCACTGTTCGACGAAGAAATGGCAATCACTCCACCAGCAACAAGTGACCCGGCCAAGACCCCGGCGACAGCCTGAATGCCGAATAAGAATCCCGTAATTAAAGGAGTTCCCATGATTAGAATACCCGGAGCAATCATTTCTTTCAGGGCAGCCTGAGTCGAGATGGCGACACATTGTTCATAGTCCGCCTCGGCTTTTCCTTCCATGAGTCCCGGGATGGTACGAAACTGACGTCGAACCTCTTCGATCATCTTATAGGCTGCTGATCCCACGGACTTCATCGTCATCGCAGAAAAGTAAGCCGGTAACACGGCACCGATAAAGAGTCCAGTATAGACCAGAGGATCGAGCAGATTGATGCTCCCCAAGAGATCATAGTCTGCCCCGTGTTGCTCCTTGAGCAGTAAATCAGCCCGAGTGAGGAAAGCCGCGAACAAGGCCAATGACGTCAAGATCGCAGCTCCGATCGCAAACCCTTTTCCGATGGCTGCAGTCGTATTTCCAGCGGCGTCCAAGACATCAGTCCGATTTCGTACACGCTCCGGCATTCCGGCCATTTCGGCGATGCCCCCGGCATTATCCGAAACGGGTCCGTACGCATCAATGGTTAATGCAATGACCAACGTGCCCAACATCCCGAGTGAGGCAATCGCCACACCATACATACCGGCCAACATCCAGGGAATATAAATCGCCAACCCGATCGCCAGGTATGGGCCTACAGCGCTCTGGTATCCTAAGGCCAACCCAAAGATAATATTCGTCGCCGACCCCGTTTCACATGATTTCGCGACTTCTCTCACCGGCGTATAATCATGCGACGTGTAGTACTCTGTCATCAGTCCGACCAGGAGGCCCGCGATTAGGCCTGTTAAAAAACAGAAATAGACCCCAATATCCGAGTAGGTATGTCCTGCGATTTGAAAGGACTCGGGCACCATCATTTTCGTCACAACGAACATTGCCACGGCTGTCAACGCGCTGGACACAATCAACATTTTTTTCAATGCCGGCCCGACTTCGTCTTCCGTGTTGACTTTAATCATCATCATAGTCAGCAAACTGATGGGAATCCCGATGGCTGAAATCACGATCGGATAGAGCAACGCATCGACCATCCCGGAAAAGGCCACCGCGCTGATCACCATCGCGGCACAGGTACTTTCCGCACAAGAACCGAACAAATCAGCGCCCATCCCGGCCACATCACCGACGTTATCGCCCACATTGTCCGCAATCACAGCGGGGTTTCTGGGATCATCTTCAGGGATACCGGCTTCGACCTTCCCAACCAAATCGGCCCCGACATCCGCTGCCTTGGTGAATATTCCACCGCCTACCCGGGCGAATAACGCAATACTCGAGCCCCCAAGACCAAACCCCGCGATAACCTCCATAAGGATGTGAGTAGGGAGTTGTTCCGGCATGATGTTGACGAGTAGAAGATAGATCAGAAGCATACCGAGTGCAGCGAGACTCACAAGCCCAAAACCCATCACAGACCCGGAATGCAACGCTACGTTGAAGGCCTCTGAAAGCGACTTATTGGCCGAAACGGTCGTCCGTACGTTTCCTTGCGTAGCGATCTTCATGCCGATAAAACCCGACACGATCGAAATAATCGCCCCAAAGATAAACGCAATGGCCGTATAGATCCCTTCATTCACATAGTCCGTATGATGATCATCGATCAAAATAGCGATGATCGCCGCAAACACGGCCATGAAAATAGCCATGAATTTATATTCCTGTTTTAAAAAGGCCATGGCTCCGCCCGCGATCGCTGCATGGATCCGCGCTAATCGTTGCTTAATCTCAGGATCATCCACCCCCATGTCAATCGGAATTTTTTGAATGGAGGATGAATAGTAAAACGCTATGACTAGTCCAAGCAGTGAAAGGGCCAGAATAATAGTTATCGCCATGTTATCTAGTTCTCCATTCTTCTAAGAAAGATTACTCCGACGCTCACTCATACGACGAGGCAATAAATTGCTCACATCTAGATTCTGACTCGTCTTCGTTCATATCAAATCGATAGAACGTTATTACGCAATTGTTACCAAAGATTCCTTCATGAAACGTGGATGGCCAAATGGCTGGCGTCGTTATTCGCTCGTGACTTGCTCCTACACGAAGAATAACGGCGAATCAACAGATGTGCTCACGATCAGCAGCATGATAGGAAAATTATCCGAAAAAACAGGCCATTATAACCAGTAGAGAACAAAATGATCAAGCCCATATGTGGGTTTCTACTAGGTAGCTGCCTGCAGTCTTGAGGAAAATAATGAGGTCACAGACAACCCTGCCCATCGATTGACTCTCATTCGACATGAAAAAGCCGCACAAGCTCAATGGTCGAAGCAGGACTGATACAGGGCATCGACTTCTTCCTTAGTCATCTCGCGACTCTCTCCAGGTTGTAAATGTTCAAGATACAGGGAACCAATTCGAACACGAGCTAACCGGAGCGTGGGATAACCAACCGTAGCAGTCATTCTCCGAATCTGTCGGTTGACTCCTTCGCGAATCTCGATCTGAAGCCATTCCGTTGGGACATGTTTACGATACCGTATGGGAACTGCTCGCGGCCACAAACATGGTTCTGACGAAAGCCGCTTGACCTTAGCTGGCCGGGTTTTCTTTCCTTTGAGGAATACCCCACTCCGCAAGGTTGATAACGCCTCTTCCGTGGGAACTCGCTCCACTTGAACCCAGTATGTTTTCCAAACCTTATAGCGCGGGTCGGTTATACGATGCCGCAGCCTCGCGTCCGAGGTTAACAACAAAAGCCCCTCACTATCCAGGTCGAGTCGACCCGCGGCATATACGTATGGAGTCTTGATGTACTGGGCTAACGTCGGGCGCCCATCAGAATCCGTGAAGGAAGACAAGATTCCATACGGTTTATTGAACACGAGGTATTTGTGGGGTGAAACATCCATGTCGCAACGAATTGGGCCGCGAAGAATTGGGTACCCTAACAAAACTTCCATCCGTAGACTATCAGAACCCTAAAGATTAAGAACTGGCACCTCGAGAAAAGTCTTTTCCTGAATCCTCATTTCATGCGTTTTCACTACACGGTGATCATCCGCGAGACCAAGGAACACTCCAATTTTTATTGCCCGCTCGTGTGATTTCTGATAACGTGGCACCCAAGTTTCACAATGACATTTGTCGATCAAACTCTTGGACGAAGGAGCCGTGCATGACGTGGGAGCCCAAAGACCCTTGGGGACGTAGCGGGGATGATCCGCTTGATGAAGCCCTGAAAAAAGCTCAAGATCAATTCAAGCGTATCGTACCGACGGGTGGTGGATTCACGTCGATCGCTCTGATCGTCGTCGCCATACTGGCTCTCGCACAATCGTTTTTCATCGTGGCTCCTGATGAAGAGGGGTTGGTCAAACGGTTTGGCAACGTTGTTCGGACCGTCGAACCTGGACCGCATCTGAAAATCCCTTTCATCGAAACCGTCGTGACTCCGAAAGTTGAAAAACTACACCGCGTCGAAGTGGGATTCCGAACGGATGAACGAGGAAGGACACGCCCGGTTCCTCGCGAATCCTTGATGCTCACGGGGGACATGAATATCCTGTCAGTCGAATTTATCGTTCAATATAAAATCAAGAACGCTCGCGATTACCTCTACAATGTCACCAACGTTGATGCCACCATTCATAATTCTGCCGAAGCGGCCATGCGTGAAGTCATCGGGAAAAACAAGATAGATGAAGCCTTGACGGTCGGAAAGGCCGAGATCCAGCAAAGCACCCAAGCTCTCTTGCAGGGAATCCTCGATCAATACCAAGCAGGCGTACAAATCGCGACGGTCCAGCTCCAGGATGTCAATCCGCCAGAAGCCGTCGCCGCGGCGTTCAAAGACGTTGCGAGTGCGAAAGAAGACCGTGAGAAGCTAATCAATCAAGCTCACGGGTACCGGAACGACCTCTTGCCCAGAGCCAAAGGTGAAGCGGCTCAACAGGTGAACATCGCGAAGGCGTACGCTCAGGCACGCATCACCAAAGCCGAGGGTGAAGCCAATCACTTTTTGAAGACGCTCAAGGAATACAACCAAGCCAAAGACGTCATCAGCAAACGTGTCTACATCGAAACCATGGAAGAAATTCTTTCCAACACGGATAAAATCATTCTTGACACGAATGCAGGGAAGAATGTCCTCCCGTATCTTCCACTCGACCGGCTGAAACAGCCCTTGAGTTCATCACGAGAAGGAGGAGCGGGGTCATGAACAAACAAAATATCCTCGTCGGACTCCTCGGCATTCTCATCCTGCTGGTCATCCTTGGCGCTTCGCCCGTCTTTATCGTTGACCTGACCGAAACGGCTATCGTCGTCCGCCTCGGCAAACCCGTCAATACAGTGACCGAGCCCGGACTCAAGATTAAATTTCCCTTTATCGAAGAAGTCACCTATTTTGATAAACGCCTTCTCGACTACGACGCACCCTCGCGCGATGTGATCACCGAAGATAAAAAGACCATCGTCATCGATAACTTTGCGAAGTGGCGTATCGTGGATCCACTCCGTGTGTACCAGGCTTTCCAGACTCAGCGGGGAGCACTTCAACGTCTGGACGACATCATCTATTCTGAGCTTCGGGTTGAACTGGGGCGTCATGAATTAACCGATATTGTCTCAGCGAACCGCGCACTCATCATGAAAGTCGTCTCCGAGCGTTCGAATGAAAAGGCTTCGGCATATGGGCTGGAAGTATCCGACGTCCGCATTAAACGGGCAGATCTTCCGGAACAGAATGAGAAGGCCATTTTCCAAAGAATGCAGGCTGAACGGGAGCGGCAGGCAAAACAGTATCGCGCCGAAGGTGAAGAAGAGGCCCAAAAAATTCGCTCTGAAGCAGAGAAAGACAAGGAGATCATTCTCGCCAAAGCCTACAAGACAGCCCAGGAGTTACAAGGTGACGGCGACGCGCAAGCGTTTAAAATCTATGCGGCGGCCTACGGACAAGGCCCGAAATTTTTCGAATTTCTGCGTTCCATGGAAGCCTATAAAAAGACGTTTACTCGAGACAATACGACGATGGTCTTAAGTCCTGATTCCGAATTTTTGCAATACTTAAAGAAGCGGTAGGACAACAACCCCGCCCAACGTCCTCCGGCATTCGGAGGACATCTCCACCCTTACCTGATAGACTTCGGCCATGGCCAACGCTGAACAACTCGCCATATTGATCGACGGTGGCGTTGAAGCATGGAATAAATTCCGGCGGACGAACCCGGCGGTTCAGGCCGACCTGCGAGACGCCGATTTGTCTGGGTATGATTTTACGCGCGCGGATTTCAGTCATGCTGACCTCACCGGAGCGAATATGTCCGATGCTTATTTATTGAGAGCTGATTTTACCGAGTCCATCCTGAACGCGGTGAATTTCACGGAAGCCGATATCATCGAGGCTAACCTGATCAAGGCATCCTTGAAAAATTCCACGATGGTCATGGTCGATCTCAGTGGATCAGGGTTAATCAGAGCTGACCTATCAGGAGTGAATCTGACAGAGGCAAACTTGACCCGGACTTCTTTACCGTGGGGAAATCTCACGAAGGCCGACTTAACGCGAACAAAGCTACATCTCACAGATTTACGAGAAGCTGCACTGATTGATGCCAATCTTCAGGGCGCCTCGCTTCAGGATGCTTCCCTCACGGGCACGAATTTCACGAGAGCCAATTTGACCGGCATCAAACACATCTCCATTGACTTACTCAGCAAGGCCAAGACCCTCTACCAGGCTCAGCTTGATGCCTGTCTTGCTGACGCGCTACGTTCACACCAGAACCTATTCGAAAAGCCTGACGACCGCATTTCAGCATAGCCTTCTCTTCCGACTCTCCTGAATTTCTATAGCCGTTTCAAATAACTTCCGTATGGTTCAACGTCGTACCGCGCGGGGTTTGTCGTCTGTATCGATTGGAATTTATCTGGATTCGCTATAGTGGAGAAATCAGCCCTGGCTAAGCGCGACTGATCACGACGATCTTCCCCATCAGGCGGGATGGGAACGAATCGGGCGGGTCAACAAAGTCAATCCGTGGACCGACTCCTTGGATCAAACGTTTTCCTGAAGCCGTCTGCACGATGCCTTTCATACGTAACGCGTTCAATTCGGTCAATCGCTTTACCAGAACCTCTTCCTCTATTCCAGATTCTATCGGCAAGATCTGACTCGTAAATTGTTCATGCGTATGGGTTTCCCCGCATTCAGATTCGTGAGAACGGCGGGACGAAATATTCTGGGGATCGGGAGGAAATAAAATCGCAGAATCCACGGCCGCGTTGACACTTTCCACGATGGGAGTGTCTGGCGCATATTCATTAAGTATCGTCTTTAACGACTCGACATGGGAATTGGGGACTAAATCTATTTTATTGAGTACAAGAATATCGGCCGATGACACCTGCTGTTCAAACGTTCCGGCTAAGTCCCGCTTTTGGAGCAATTGCTCGGCATTCACCACGACCACAGCCAGGCTCTCTCCGGCCCATACTGAAACCGGTTCACGCCAGAACGTCGTCAAAGTATCAAAAGGAAGGGCGACTCCAGATGTTTCCACGATGACGCGATCTGGCCGAATTCGTTCCCACAGTCCTTGAAGAGTTGTCAGCAATTCATTCGATAACTGACAACAAACACATCCCCCCTCTAATTCGACGTAGCCTCTGGAACTCTCATTTTGCAAAAGCGCTTCATCAATCCCAAGCTCTCCAAACTCATTAGAGACGACGGCAAGCCGGTGACCGGTGGCTTGCGCCTCTTGCAAGAGCGAACGAACCAAGGTGGTCTTTCCCGCCCCAAGAAATCCAGAGACGACTAAGACCGGAACCTTGTTCGTCATCTTAGTCTCATCTTTCATGGTGACTAAACAACCCCTTTTTCATTACTGATCGTTGGACTTTATGCGCTCTATCGGCTCTAGTTGGGATGGTGGGAAACTATAGACTGATGAACGTCATTCACTAATTTCGTAGACTAACGTGACTGAAGCACGAATGGAGAGCTCGCCTGGAGACACAGGTACCGAAGAACCGGCATTTTCCATCGCCATGCTCATCATCGCTCTTTCTCTCGTCCGTTGGTTCGGGATGGGAGATCCTCCTCTCTCCGTGACAGAGAGCAACCGAAGCAATCGCACATCAAGAGCCTGAGCTAATGTTTTAGCCTTTTCCCGAGCACGATGAGCCGCCCTCGTAAGCGCGTCAAGTTGGGCCGGATAGCTATCTCGCAATCCCCAGGTAATATGGGAAAATCGATTGGCCCCTGCCTTCAATGCTTGATCAACTACACGACCGACCCGCGTGAGGTCGAACACTTCAACCAGGAGAGTATGAACGACCGTGTATCCGATGATTCTCGGGACATCGGGGATGGCCGGCTGACTAGACTGCCGATGAGGACGGGGGGGATATTGGGGAGTGACTGACAACGAGGATGTTTGCACATGTTCTTTTTTAATACCAAGCTTTTGTAAGTCCGATAGCACTCGTTCCATGTTTTCCTTGTTTTCCTCTTGCACGGCTTCAAAGGACTTACCCGTCGTTTCCACTGAGAGATGGATAACGGCTTTGGTTGGCGCTAACTGAACGATGCCCTCCTCCGATACTGTCAGAGTTGGGGTCGTTTGACGATCTTCGTCTGCCCATGCCTGATTGGCGGTGTTCCCGAAAAACGGCATTGGAACATTGAGTAGAAAAAATACCAGACAAACTATTCTGATCATTGACAAAGTCCTTGAAACTTCATGAGAATAGATTGATGACTACTTCTCTGTCAGACTCAAAGGAACCCGCCTCCTCAATTCCCGATCGCCTATGCACCTGGTGCCAAACTACGATGAAAAAACGGCTGGTCGGCGAAGGAAGATTTATCCACTATACCTGCCCTTCGTGCGTATTCCAACATACGGCCAAGAATAACATCCAATAAGAATAGCGTTGACAAGACTTTACAATCTACATTTACCTGTTCGCTCCATCTACTCTTATTCGCTGCCTGCATAACTTTATCACTGTTTTCTCAGATTCTCTTGGTCTTTTTCATGACGTTCCCACACCCCATCAATAATACGCTGCTCGGCTTCTTGCGCCTCTTTACTTAGCAAGGCAATACGTTGAATCTTTTGCTGATATTCGTCTTTTGTCATCATGCCTGCGTTATAACCACTACATGCTTCAAGATATCTCACAATAATCTTATGCATGTCGTTATTCCAGTTGACCGCTTCCTCTCTATCCATTCCAAGATCGGCACCGGCAGATATCTGCATGTATCCTAGCTGGAATTTAAACGAATCTTTCGTTTTTATAGTTTTGTACACAGAGCAATCCATTGACTTTTCAAAATTATTACCTTGTGGGAATCCTGCACAACCCGCTAACATGAAAACACTGACAATAGCCACCACGATCATTACAGAAATTCTTTCTTCTCGATCGTCGCAACGTTGTCTCATCATAAGCTTTTGTCCTTTCGTACGAATCCCACAAGTCAATGAGTGTGAAACTTTCTTAATAACCGTACATGAATGTCTGCTTATACTCTCAAGCAATTATCCTTAAACTCCTTCATGTTACTGATCTCAATACCACCTTTGCCCTTCAACTGCGATAAAATATTTTCACAAGCTAGAGATTTGTTCAAAGCAGCCAACGCATAAGCTTCGCTTATGAATGGATTTACCCACACTGCAACAATTTTGCTTCCTACCAACTCAGCTAAGACAAGCCTATTGAGAGCCTCACTAACCGCATTTTCCTCGGCCGAAATATTTACACTCGAACTCGCAAATCTCGCTGTACTTGAATACGATGATTTTATTGATGCTTTTATACTCGCTGCAATTTGATTTTTTGCGTTCTCTTGCGCAGCACGACGGAGTAATGATTTATTAGGAATACCACTAGCACTTCCAACTCCATAAAGCATCTCAGTATTAGGATAAAACCCCTGAGGTTCGTTTATCCATTTAGGCGCCTCACCTTTCTGGATCAAACATTCAGTACTTGTGCATGGCGCTGGTAGTGGTTGACTCGCACAGCCCCACAGAATCAATAACAACGTGCCAAACACCATGAAGTGAGAATTCCAACTATTTCTTCTGCCTACGAGCATCATGAAGCCTCCGTTCCTGAACACTGAGAACTCAATTTTCTCTTATACATAAAGTGGCCATAATCGTCTTTCACCAAATTTCTATATTTGCCAAGGTATTCTGCTGATTATGTCTCTTCTCGGCTAAGGAATTCGTTCACGAGTAGTTCGCCTGCCACCTTCCCCGCCTCTCTTAATGCGTTCATACCAGCTGTTTTTTCATTTCGGTCATACCCGCGCTGTTGTATTGGCAATGTAAGAATTGTGTCCCCTGTAGCAATATCGAAGACACGTAATGTTCCCTGTGCTTCATAAAAAAAATTGTTCATCGTGAAACTACGAGAGGAAGCATTGCCATTGCCAGCAATAAGAAATTGAGCGCCCTGAGATTTCAGGAAACGTAATAGCGGTTTTTTATCCTTCAGTTCCAATTGATGAACATTCTCCACTTCAAAATCTTTGGGGGGAGTTAAGTCCAATACTGTAAACAAATGCTTCGTTAATACAGCTGTAAGATGTGCCCCCAGGATCGATGGAGTATTAGTCTGATCGTGGTTTTTCTCCACGACCCAAACAACAACTCTTCTCAGCTGTCGTATGACATTCTCTTCGGAGCGCGTAAGCAATATTGCTAGTTCCTGACTGTCGGCAACATCATCCTCATCTAATGGAACGACCGTTCGTACTTGTCCAACCAGGCTTAGTGCATCACGATAGTATTTCTTGGACAAGGTGAATTTATTTTCTTTTTCGTATTCCTTGCCTGTCTGATATAGGTTGTAGGCTGCGTACACCGTTGACTCATCTTTCGTTTGCCGTCGAATAAACTCTTCCGTCGCCTCTCTTTTGGGGTACTTGAGCAACACAAACACATCATACTGCTCCAATTGAGAATTCCCTTCAATTCTGGTCATTTTTTTATGATAGAAGTCAACAGAAATCGCTTTTACAACAAAGGCTTTTGTATTGGCTTTGAGTGACTCTCCTACATTTTGCTCACTTTCAGTATTGGCCATCTTGAACTCTGACTCGATATCAGTCCCAAGATAACCAGCGATTTTACTGAGAGCCGCATGCCGGGCAGACTGAATTCCACTTTCAAGTGAATCTGCGCGCGAAGCTGATCCCACGAAATACAAAAAGTCCAATTCTAGCGGTACTTGTGAAATCCATTGAGGCTTGGATTTTGATTCTGTCCATGTAATTTCTGGAGTGCTCGCACACCCGACCATAACATGCAATGCCATTCCGATTATGCATAACCATTCCAATTTGCATAACGAATGCATCGACTTCCCCCCCAGCCTCATGCCCCATCTCCAGCTTCTCTACGCTCTTTTTTAAGACAATCATTTATTTTCCTCATCACTGGGGCAGGGAATGTATCAAGAGTGTCATCTATGACCTTAGAGAGAAGTTTTTCTGCCTCCTCATGCTTTCCAAGATATGCCTTGAGTACGGCTAAATCAAAACGAGCTGCAGAGAGAGCCTTAATGTCAACTTGTGGTTGAGCCTCAGCTTCTTGTAGGGCCTTAGCAAAAATCCTTTCAGCATTTTCTTCTCGTCCGGACTTCACCTCAAGAATTCCACGATCTAATTTAGGAATATCGCTGTCCACAAACAATACGACCTTACGAAGCTCAGTCCAATTAACCGTAGCCTTTGTCATGTCACTAACAAGTCCAGTGAGATTTTCTTCCTGTAACGTCTCTTCATCAATGGGTTCTGGTATAGCTGGATCCAATGCTGTGGATGTATCTTGTTGAGTTCTATGTAGTCGCTTGCTCTTAAGGTTTTCTCCAGTTTCTACTGAAACCACGTTCAGTGTTCCCTTCATCGTCGCCGAACCATTTCGAGTGTTTAATGTACACATTTCTTCTTTACTTTTGTGGCACGGAATTTCCGACTTACTAAGTTCCTCAGGTTCTTTATAATTACTCGTAATCCTTCCTGTTACAATGACACCAGCAGGCAATAACTTGCCAAGTTCCGGACGATTCTTAGGATCGAACAAATCATCATTGTTACCTAATTCTGACTTCAAGTTATCCAATTGAGTGCGGTCAAGTACTTTCAATTGGCTTTTTTTTTGCAATTGCTCCTTGTAGGCAGTAGCAAACATATCGCCATAATCACCTTCAATCTTCGTGAATGCAATAGTTTTATATTTTCCCAAATCTATTTCCGCTCGATGTGTTACTCTAAGGTCAACCTGACGGCTATTACAGAACAGCGTAAATGATTGACACAACTTTGCGGTAAAATTAGCCCAGTAATCTTGTTTTGTGAGGACTTCACATTGTTCCAACGTGGCGTCCGGTTTCTTATGGCTCAAATACTTTTCCAATTTTGCACAGCCAGAAGCGATTAGAATCAGCGACATAGTAATAACAATATACTTTAATTTCATACTCCTGCCCTTCCTTTCTAAGCCTAGTAGATGGCTTCAGGTATAACGAATTATGCCTATGCCTTATTTCTAATTTCAGACTTCTCCTACCCCGGGAGCTGTTGACAAATAGTGTGTAAAAAGCGTTAGACGGCGACCTTCGAATTAGGCTTTTTGACTCCGTCGGAGAACTCCTCGCCTTCCCGTGCATGCTCCACCCAGGGCTGAGCATGCGATTTCCGAAAATTCTTCTCGGCCGCCACGAGCCGCACGGTCGTCAGACCACGCTGTTTGAGGTGTCGTAAGACAACGGACCAAGAATCCTTACTCTCCCGATACCTCACCTCCACGGCTAACACATGTTTACTCCCGTCTTGCATCGCTCCAATAATCAGCAGCAGGGCCGTTTTCTCTGTGCCCAATCCCGCTTTCACATAAACGCCATCAGTCCACAAATACGCCGCCTGACATCTCTCAATCAGCACCCTTGTCACTGCCATATTCCAGAGTCCACTTCTCTTTGAAGTGCTGCAGTGAGGAAACCGACAAGGGCGTCCGGTTCCTAACAAGCCTTGCAAGGACAATTCAAAATCCACACTGGCCAACCCGTACAGATATAACTCCGGCAACAACACTCACACCTCTCCTGACTTTGGCGGCGAGAGAGGGGCAATACCAGGAGATTAACCGCTCCTCCACATTGCGAATCCGAGGACGGAAAATTTCAATGGTCTCGAAGCTAAGGGTGGCCAGTCGGGGCTGCCCATAGCCATTGCGATAGCCAGACTGTTCGGCTCTCACAACCTTGCGCTCACTCTGCTCGCGCCCTAAGAAGTCTGCGACCTTTTCCTCCAGCAGATCTTACAGCCAGCGTTGAGTCTCCTGTCCAGCATAGGACCTCGAGACAACCGTACGGCCCCTCCTTTGACTCTTCTGTTCCGTTGTGTCTTTCTGGCATTGGCGTATCCTTTCTCCGCCTATTCCTGCAAGCAGGGTGTTGGAGATGCGTCACCAAAAGGGTACGCCGCCTTCATCATTTTTTCCACATTTATTTATTGTAGTTCAAACCTTTCGGAATGTTAAAAATAAAACCTACACAGCGTACCAATGCATTCAAATCAACACTCTGCATATTTTCCTGGTGCAATTGTGTACCATTTCTTTTGCAGAATATATGCCTGACAATCTTCTATTTTCCTCAAAAATAGAAAATCATAAATCTATTCATAATTTGATCTTGAGACTCACAACACTAATGATGGATGATGAAAAACAAATTATTGACCCAATGACATGTATCTAATCAGATACATATATTATCTATTTCGATACATCAGAGAAGGATCGTCTTTTCTCCAATTTCAACGAGAGTTCCACACATGCAAGGACAAGCCGGAGGCTAAAAGAAAAGTTCCTCATGTGTTAGAAAAAACATATTGGGCTGGCGGAGAGATTTGTGCTCGAGAATTTTTGCCTCCACCATAGGGATCGACGAAACCATCATCCAGCACTACGTTCGCTACCAGGATGAACAGGAGACGTGGCAAGCGGAGCTTGAATATTAGAAAGAGGCCACGGGTGTAAGCCAAAAGAGGTTCATTGCACATTGCTGGTACCACTGTTATCACTGCTTATATTTGGCTAGCGATTATCGCTTGTCCCAGTTGAACATGAGCATCTCATAATCAAAAATGGAGCCTAGAAATCCGTGAACACTTGGGTCATGGGATTCCGCGTAATTGCTAGATAATGTCATCACGAGAAGGCGCCTCGGCTATGATTCGCAGAACAAGGAGGCACGGCGTTGCGCATGGTTTGCCGCTCCGAGTTCTTGTTACAGCAGGTCCCATGACGGATTGCACACAAGCTGCACAACTCATGACCGGCTTCGAGGCCGACGCGGAGGAATCACACCGGTCATTCCGCCCAAGAAAAACCAGAGGCCTCTACAGGCATACGATCACCATTGGTCTCAGATGCGGCACTTGATCGAAAATACGTTCTTGCATCTTAAAGGTTGGCGGGGGATTGCCACCCGACATGCAAAGAGAGCCTCGTTCTTTTAGGCCATCGTGCAAATCCGGTGTATTTGGCTGTGGGGATCTATCTTATGACGACACTGCCTAGAATACATAATACAAAGCCATACACTTGAAATTCCTTTTCACTGGAATGTGTTCCGACTTTCAGTTAAGTATTAAGTTAAGCAAATTTTGTAGAAGTGATGGAGGGAAACCCTGACAGGTGAGAACTTGTTAGATAACAAGAGAGATTAAAACAGATTCGACACAATTTTGGCCCCGCCCACGTAGGTTCCGATAATACTACCCAACGTCGGAAGCAAAAAAGCTAAAAATACTCGCAAAAGGCGGCTATGCCACCAACGCCTTGGAATCGTGATATCCTCGGCCACGCTTTGAAACTCTCGCACGAGTGGAGGTTGCACGTAAGCTTGAACGAAGGCCGTTACATATCCGACGCCAATAACAGGTGTAAGACTTGTGAACGGGGCAGACACAAACGCCGTCAGGATCGTCAACGGATGTGCAAGAGCAAGAATGGCCCCCAATGCACTCGGAATTCCGTTTGCCAGAATCCAGAACAAGGCATTCTCCCCTGCAGCCAATGCGCCCTGTTGAAACCCGATGTAAGCAATAGATCCGATAATAATCGCGGGAATGCTCCACCCAACCCATTTCCAGGCAGCGGAAACTGGGGGAATGACATCAAGCTCTTCCAAGTTTACAGGCTGTCGTTCCTTTAACGTGCGTTGAATGCCAGGCATGTGCCCTGCCCCCACGACCGCAACGACTTTTTCGCCCTTCACATCGCGGATCTTTTGGGCTAGATAACGATCACGCTCATCAATCAACACGGATTTTAGCGTGGGAACTTCTTTTCCGAGTTCATCCATCATTTCAGAGAGAACATCTTGTTTTTTCAGGTCTCGAATTTCTTCTTCCGAGACTTGAGTGGTATCGAATATGCTCAACAGAAGTGATGATACCAGCATGCTCTTTCGCCAAAATGGTGTTGTCCTCCACGCACGTCGCATGGTGATCCGAACATCACGATCGCACAAGGCGACTGGAATTTGATATTTTTCCGCCGTCTTGGTCGCCTCAAGCATTTCTGTGCCAGGCATCACCCCTAATTGGTCCCCAAGACGTTTTTGGTATGACGCTAAAACGAGGTTGACCATCAACGTACTGAGCTGTTTATTTCGAATGATCTCTTTGAGATCCAAGGATTCCCAGCGTTTGGGCTTTGAGAGTACCTCAAAACGTCTCGCATCTAATTCGACGCACACGCAATCAGGCTGTTCTTGGTCAATGACCTGACGAACTAGTTCCGCAGACTCTTGAGAAACATGCGCCGTACCGATGAGAATAATCGATTTTTCCGGCAAACAGACAACCTGAACATCATCTGAATAGTCTCCACGCAGGACTTCAGATTCAGTCGATTCTGGAACAGATTTGTGTATCGGCTCATCCATGTTCACACCTTGGCATAATTGAACAGCAACTTGTCAAGTGAAGAATTAAATAAGAGCAAATGTCGGGGAATTCATGGTAGACTACCTGCCCTAATGGGCCATATGAGGTCACGAAGACGGTCTCGTTCAGGTAATTCTTTTCCTGAACCTTGAGTAGAACGCCTAATAATCTCAACGAATTGCTCGGGGTAGTCTGTATGAGTAAGCGAACGCAGGCGTTGCGTGTGTGGGTTTGGTTTAGCGGAGACGGCACCCGTTGGCAAGTGGCAAAAACTAAGGATGGGTATTGGCATTGCGCTCTAGGACTTGGAGGGAAACGCTTGGCGAGCTGGGAGCCCGGTTTCCCACCAGGACTGGGGCCCCTACCTGAATGGTTTGAAACTCGATAAGCACGACGTTCATGTGATTACCACAGACAACAACACGTCACGAATAGGAGATGACTATCCGATGCCATCATAACGTGCCCAACCGAACACGCTCTTCATAAATCGTAGAAATACTGTACATTGTCACCTCCCCATTCTTTCACCCGTCCTTCGATGACCTTTTCCTGGTCAGTATAAATCCAAACCGTGACGTCGGAAGATCCCGTCAGCCTCTTCATCGATTGCATCAGCATCAACACAATCTTTCTTCCCCGCTCACGGTCATTCGCAAACCGGTTATACAACGATTGTGTGATATGAAGTCGAAGCAAGTGACCTTTGACGATCACCGTTTCTACATCAGAGGAGTTTTTCAAAAGGGTTTTGATCTCCTCAGCAATAGCGTTATCAGATTCTTCATTCTTCATCTGGTCATCTCTTTCTTTACGGTTCTTCCGCCGATCATACCGATCTTCAGGTTTTACAAGGGACGAGTCACGTACTGCAACCATTCACTCGTCTTGCCGTCAACGGACGAACCTATGGTGTGAAACACACGAGCATGATAGGCATCGACCCACGCGACTTCTTCTTCGAGTAACAATGATCGTTCAATAAGTTCACGGTCGAACGGCGCAAGAGTCAATGTTTCAAACGACAACAGTTCCCGTTCAGCGTCAGGAACATCTGCGCAAACGACGACCAGCACCAGGTTTTCGATTCGAATACCATACTCCCCGGCTTTATAATATCCTGGCTCGTTCGAGACGATCATACCAGGTTGCAGGGCGACTGCCCCACCCTTCTTCGCGATACGCTGCGGTCCTTCATGGACGCCAAGATAACTCCCTACGCCATGTCCCGTCCCGTGATCATAATCCAATCCGACATCCCAAAGGGATTTTCGGGCCAGAGCATCCAATTGCCCACCGGTTGTCCCCTTGGGGAAACGAGCCATGGCCAACCCCACATGCCCCTTCAACACTCGAGTATATCGATCTCGCTGTTCGGACGTAGGCTTCCCGATCGCTACGGTGCGGGTCACATCAGTCGTCCCGTCCAAATACTGCGCGCCAGAATCCACCAAATACAGCATGCCACGTTCAAGACGAGCATTCGTTTCAGGCGTCGATCGATAATGAACGATCGCGCCATGAGGTCCGGCGCCAGAAATAGTCGGAAAGCTTGGTTCTTGCCAAAGATCATTCTGCCGGCGGCCATGTTCCAAATATTCGGCAGCCTCTAATTCCGTGACCCGTCCGCTTGGCCCCTCTCGATCCAACCAGGACAAAAAACGGCACAACGCAACCCCATCTCGAAGGTGAGCCTCCTTCATTCCTCGAATTTCATTGGAATTCTTACGAGCTTTCGGAAGGGTGCAGGGATCGTCGCCATAGACTACCGTCGCCCCATGCCGTGACAATCGATCGATGATCCAGAACGCCGATTTTTCAGGGTCACACTGCACGGTGACCCGTCGACTCCCCAATTGTTTCAGTTCATCACCGAAATCTTCCGGAGAAAGAATGGAGACCCCATGACCCAAATGATCTCGAACGTCAGCAGTGAGTTTTTTGGCATCTATGAAGAGTTGAACGGATCCATCGGCACCGACAATGGCCATACAGAGCGACAACGGACTGTAGGAAACGTCCCGCCCCCGAACATTCAACAGCCAGGCCAATGAATCTGGAGCCGTGACGACGACAGCTTCGATAGCATCGTCTTTGAGTTTTTGCGCGAGTTCGGACCGCTTTTCTGCAGAATCCTTCCCTGAAAACTGAAGAGGATGGACAACCATAGGTGTACAAGGTATGTCCGGTCGGTCGATCCAGACACGATCAATAGGATTGGGCTCGCAGGCGATGAGAACGGCCTGAGTTTTCTGACACACGGTTTGAAGTTTTTCGACTTCATAGGGAGTGTGCAACCATGGATCATACCCCAGACGTACCCCAGGACCAAGTGCGGACGTTAACCATTCAAGCAACGATGTATCAGCGCTATGGTAGGCGATAAAACAGTCTGGATTGACTTCTTCCTTGACCTGCAACACGTAGCGGCCATCCACAAAAATCGCTCCGCGATCTTCGAGAACGACGGCTGTCCCGGCCGACCCGGAAAATCCGGTGACCCACCGTAATCGCTCTGCCGAATCAGGCGTATATTCGTTTTGATATTCATCCGCATGAGGAATAATCAACCCATCAACATTCTGTCGCCGTAGCTCTGTCCGCAGCGCGGCAACGCGCGTACCCTGGTCGGCTCTATCTGTCATCTCGTCGACATGCTCCACAAGACTTTTCGCAACGCGCTCGCTGTATCATGCCACCCATTGTAACAAAACATGTACAAGAAATGGCATTTTCCTGTGTCACGGGGTTCTGCTATTGTCCTGCAACAATCGATATACAGTAGACTGCCTATACACGTTGTCCATATCTAAGCAACATGCGATCAAGGCAGCCTTCAAAGGCAGTGTGGGGGGGAAGGAGAATCAGAGGAGTACTTACGATTGATTGCCTAAAACGAAGGCTCGCTCACACAACACTTGCTTTTCGGTCTCGTACGTCGGAATGAACTTGGTGAAATTCATCTGCTCCAACATATCCTTAATGGGCTTGGGAGGAGCGACCAGACTCAGGCCAATGTTTTTTCCGACAAGACTCAGATGGGCCAACGCAAGAAAACCCAAGGCTGCGCTATCCATACTCGTCACATCTTTCATGTTGATAATGATATGCTGAGCGCTGGTCGCGCTCGCATTTCTAATCACCGCCTGAAATACTTTGCGCGAATAGAAGTTGACCTTCCCTGAAATCACCAGGATCAACACGTCGTCTTGCAATCGCTCCATGACTTGCATAATGAAACCTTTACACTGTTATTCATCGGCAATTTCCATGAATACTTACGTAATTAATCATTCAATTGCATCATATGAATGTTTTTTAAGAATTCTCGCCCCGAACAATCACCTACATGAATTATCGAACAGGAAACGACTGACAGTAAGAGTAACCCCACACAAACTGAAAAAACTTGCTTGATCGGCAACAACAGACATTTGATCTAGCCAATATATTCTGGGATTTTCCTAGGATTGACAAACACATTCAAGACAGTACCATTGGAAGCCATCATTTCATGGAATTCACCCCATTCATCCATCAATCAATGCCATAACGGAGAGGAGCAAGATGAAAGACTTCGTGAGTCTAATCGGGCTAGTGGGATGTTTCTCTTCCATCTTCACGGGACTCGTATGGGCCAATTCGAATGATCACTGGGCATTGACCGACGATCAGCGGCGAGCCTTTCTTCACTACTATTCACCCATCATCCTCAAGCGCGTTGATGAAAACCAGCCTAAAGGCAAAACTCTTGGGCATGATTGGATCACGAATTTCAATTTCGACCGTGACGACAATTTCAGCAATAACCGAAAAAATTGGACGAAAGAAAAGCGCCGATTTATAGCCGGTGAAGCGAACGAAAACTGGACTATTCGCCCCACGCTGTACTCAGCGATTATTGAGTTCATGCAAAATGGGCAGAAAAATCTTATCCTGCTCTATCACGTGTATCATGCGATGCAAGGCTGTCAAAAAATCGAACGCATCATCTGCCGGAATGAAGACGTTCACGATTGGGAACGCATGGAAGTACGAATCAATAATGTGACGAATTTTGGCCCTGGGCATGGGGAAGACATCCGATATTATGTTCTCACCGCCCATTCGAAACATACCGGCCGCCAGGGCGGACATTCCGACCTTCATTACCTGGATAACATGGAAACACCCCATGCGATCGGTGGGAAGCACCTCCTCATCTGGCAAGCCATCTGGCGAGGCGGAACTGGGCCGCGGAAAAGCGAATTACGTTTCGTCGAAGATGGGTTGAACGACTTTTTGAATGGAAAGGCTAAGGTTGATATCAGCGGATACGATGATAAAGAATTTCACTATGTGTTCGTCGATCAAGATGCCAAGGACGCCGTTTATTTCTGGAACGCGAAGAGCATCACCTTTCACAACGCCGCGCAACTCGCATCAGGGAAAGATGACGATGACGTCGTGAAAACGAACAAAACCATACGAATCACCTATGAGCTCCAAGACCTTGCGGATATCTTCCCCACGCATTGGATTCACGCAAACGGTCAGAACTTCAATATCAACTGGACTGGAACCACGATTCAAGTTGAATTGGCTGATTCCATCAAGTCGTCGATTACGGCCAACCCCATCGACGTCCCTGCTGGACTTCAAGCCTTTCATCCACGTGCCCTAGATGGAGGTCATGCTGGAGAACGAACCGGATACCCGAGTAAACACTGGTTTTGGGGAACGTATTTTTGGGGCAACGAAGGGAAATGGACGCGAGACGCCTATGAGGCTCGCGGAGAGGTTTGGAACCAGCATGACTATTTCGCACATGATGGAATCCAGAGTCCGCGGCAAAAGCCTTCGCCGGAATTAGAAGCCGGACAATGGTTACCGGAAGGCTGGCACAAGGCCGAAAATGGAGGATTTGACGGACGGTGGCGTTCGCTTTTTTCAGATCACTAAATCATTGAAACGAAACGATGGAGATCACGCGCCTAAAGCGCTCTTGACCGCCTGGCCGATTTCTGCTGGGTTTCGAACCACATGGACGCCGGCCGCCTCGAGATTGGCCATTTTTTCTGCGGCTGTGCCTTTACCGCCAGTGATAATCGCTCCGGCATGGCCCATGCGCCGACCTGGTGGTGCCGTGATTCCCGCAATAAAGCTGATTACGGGTTTGGTCACATTGCCCTTGATGTATTCCGCAGCCTGATCTTCGGCATCTCCCCCGATTTCGCCAATCATCACGACTGCTTCAGTTTCATCATCTTCTTCGAACATATGCAGGAGATCGATATAGCCTGTCCCGATGATCGGATCGCCGCCAATCCCTACGCACGTGGTTTCACCGAGACCGAGATTCGTGAGCTGATTCACTGCCTCATAGGTTAAAGTGCCACTTCTTGAGATGACTCCGACTTTGCCTTTCTTATGGATAAAGCCCGGCATGATGCCAATCTTACATTCATCGGCGGTGATAATCCCTGGGCAATTCGGTCCGATCAGACGAGTGGCATGTCCTTCGAGCGCCCGTTTGACCTTCACCATATCATTGACAGGAATCCCTTCTGATATACAAATGATTAGCCAGATTCCAGCTTCCATTGCTTCAAGAATGGCATCGGCCGCGAATGGCGGTGGAACGAAAATCAAAGAGGTTGTCGCATCCGTGTTCTTGACGGCGTCACGTACCGTATTAAAAACTGGAATCCCTTCGACTTCCTGGCCAGCCTTGCCGGGCGTCACACCGGCCACAACCTTCGTTCCATACGCTTTGCATTGAGTCGCGTGGAATGATCCTTCCTTTCCCGTGATTCCCTGCACCACCACTCTTGTGTTCTTATCGACCAGAATGCTCATTCCTCAAACCTTTCCCTAATTGCCAAGAGTCTAGAAGTTTTATGATTTCTTTTCCTTGCCACATAATGCCACGATTTTCTGCGCCGCCTCCCATAAGTCAGTCGCCACTTCGACCTTCAACCCGGATTCTGCCAGCAGTGCCCTGCCTTCTTCAGCGTTGGTCCCTTGGAGCCGCACGACAACCGGCAGCTTAATGCCGACTTCCTTCGCCGCGTCGATCACACCATTCGCGATTCGCTCACAACGCACGATCCCGCCAAATATGTTCACAAAAATGCCTTTGACTTTTTTATCTTTTAAGAGGATCCGAAATCCCGCGGCAACTGTTTCTTTCGTCGCGCCACCACCGACATCGAGAAAATTGGCAGGCTCCGAACCGGCCAGCTTGATCACATCCATCGTCGCCATCGCGAGTCCAGCGCCATTGACCATACAACCAATATTGCCGTCGAGCTTGACATAATTCAGATTGTGCTTACCGGCTTCGATTTCCATGGGCTCTTCTTCATGAAGATCACGCAATTTTTGCACATCAGGATGTTTGTACAGGGCATTATCATCGAACGACACCTTCCCATCCAACGCGATGAGCCGCTTATCCGTGGTGATAACCAGTGGGTTGATTTCCACGAGCGAAGCATTTTTCTCCATGAATAGGCGATAGAGATTCTCCAACATTTGGAAGAACGGTTTAATCACGGCCGGCTCTAATGTGGGTAACCCAAGTCCGAACCCTAAGTTTCGTCCATTGTGCGCTTGAAAACCCACTGCCGGATCGATTGGTTCTTTCAGCACTTTTTCCGGCGTTTTTTCCGCAACCTCTTCAATCTCCATCCCACCTTCTGTGCTGGCGATAAACGTCGGACACCCAGTCTCACGATCCACCAAGAGACTGAGGTAGAGCTCCTTGTCGATACCCGCTCCTTCTTCGATTAACAACCGTCTCACTTTGCGGCCTTTTGGACCGGTCTGATGGGTCACCAGCGTCTTGCCAATCAACTCAGACGCAAGACCAGGCACCTCATCTTTATTTTTGGTGATCTTCACGCCACCGGCTTTTCCGCGTCCCCCCGCATGAATCTGGGCCTTGACGACATACACTGGTGTGTCTAACGTTGCCGCCCATTTTTCTGCTGCGCGGGCATTTTTTATTTCTTTCCCTTTTGGCACGGTCACGCCAAATTGAGCAAAGAGTTGTTTCGCTTGAAATTCATGGATGTTCATGTTTTACCCTTTTTTACAATCGCAGAAAATTTTCCACACCTCATCGTCTTTCACGATGGTGTTACGGTTTTCTTGTATAGGCTGGCAAGACCATCGGAGAGGTAATTTGATCGGTCACTCCATGTTTAGCCGCTTCGTCTCGAAACTGTTTAAGATGCCCCAAGGATAAAGAACCATGAGAAACTGATACTGCTCTGGCAGAAGCCGTCAGACCCGATCGCTTACCGAACACCATCAGATCTAACAGTGAGTTCCCCATCAGTCGGTTGCGCCCGTGTAATCCTCCAGAGGCTTCGCCGGCCACGAATAAATTTTTAATCGGGGTTTCACTATTTTCATCGATCTTCACGCCGCCATTTTGATAGTGGAGCGTGGGATAAATCAGCACGGGGTCTTTACGGATATCGACGTGAAATCGCTCATACTGCTTCACCATGGCAGGAAAATGTTTATCAAGAGTTCCTTCTCCATGCTCGACATCGAGCAATGGAGTATCGAGCCAGACTCCGACTCGTCCCGAGGCCGTCCGAACGCCACGTCCTTCTTCACATTCGCGAATGATCGAAGACGACACAACATCGCGGGTATCAAGCTCATTGACGAATCGTTCGCCCTTCGCGTTCACGAGATGCCCGCCTTCCGATCGAATGCCTTCTGTCACTAAGGCTCCAACGAGTTGTTCGGGGTAGACACCTCCCGAAGGATGATATTGAAATGTGTCAATCTGAACCAATGGAGCGCCCATTCGATAGGCCATGGCCAATCCATCTCCAGTCGCTCCATAATGATTGCTGGTAGGAAAGCCTTGGATATGTAAACGACCAATGCCCCCGGTCGCCAAAATGACGGTCTTCGCGGCGACGACGATCATTCGCTTATTATCCAAGTCTTGCAAAATCGCCCCGGAACAGGAGCCATGCTCATCGCTCAGTAATTCCAGCGCCGCAGCAAATTCCAAAAGAGGAATTTTTTGATTCAGCACCTCATCCTTGAGCACCCGCATGATTTCCAGGCCCGTGTAGTCAGAGCAGGTTAACAGGCGCTCCCTGGAACTCCCTCCGCCTTTCTTGACATGTAAATTGCCATCAGCGTCCCGATCGAACAGCACGCCCAATTGGAGCAACCACTTGGCGACCGCAGGCCCCTCTTCAACCATAACCTTAAGAAGGTTGTGGTCATTCTTCATATGACCACCCTTGAGTGTGTCGAGGAAATGTTGAACGGGTGAGTCATTGGGCGCCACAGCAATCTGCATCCCACCCTGCGCCATAACGGAATTGGAATCGACAAGGCGAAGTTTAGTCGCTAACAGAACATTGGCGCCTTCACCATGGGCATGCAACGCCGCCGCGCAACCCGCGCCTCCTCCCCCGACAACCAGAACATCAACCGTGTAATCTGGGGTCAACGGAAGATCCAACGGGATTGGGCTTTCACCTTCCAAAATAGCGGCAAGCTCTCGCACGGTTCGATCCCCTGAATTGGGACCGAACTTGATCGGACGATAGGCTTGCTCCCGATGATCGGGGTGGTATTTTTTAATCAATGTATCGCGTTCGGCTGGAGAAAATTTTGGCAGGGTTTGCTTGCGACGAGTGTCACGAGACTTGTGCACGACATCATGAAGGGCGGTAAGGTTCATTTTGAAACCTGTCAATTCAAATATTTCTAAGGAATCGTCGCCGAGGCGTTTTGCAGCTCTTCGTCCGACATTTTCAACACTCTCGCCCAGTCAGCCTGATATCGACCTTCTGTAATGGCTTGAATTCGCTTCTCCAACCCTTCCGGATTATCGGTGAAGTGAACGCCCTGGGCCCGGCTCGCATAGACAGCCACCAGATTCGGCGCAATATCAGCGATGCACACAGGTGTGCACATCCCACACATTACGCAGTCCATAAACATTTCTGAGACGGCTTTAAAGTCCCCAAACACCGCTTTCCATACGCCCTCCCGGACATCAATCGATTGAGGACAGGCTTCCGTACAGGCGTTACAGTTTCGACAAAGCGGAGCTTCAGGGTAGAGAGTAAAAAGGTCCTGTTTGGGATCTTTCAGTTCCGTCAAGTCATACGTGGCTTTTCTGGCAGGAAACGCGGGCATGAACGAAAACGACATGCCGTCTTCAACCGCGAACGAGCAAGCTAAGCATGTCTTGACCTTGGGATCATCTTTGGTCCGATAATAGGTCGCACAGGCTCCACAAAACCCGCCCAGACAGCCAGCGCCTCGAACTACGTCTTGCCCGCTATACCAGATGGCCTTCATCAAGGTAATACCCGCCGGCACTTGAAACGGCTTTCCCTCGATCTCAACCGTGACCATCTTTGGTTGGAGGCTTTCCTCTTGATCAAGAGTACTTTCTTTATCGAATGACTCAGTCATGGTGACACGTACCGATCAATATGAGCCCTAATTGTAAAGGGCCATGGTTATGCAATTTAGTTGAGAGCATTCAATGCAGACCCCGCCCTGAACCATTTGATCTGAGGCTCGGTCATGCTGTGATTCGCTTGAATCGTGATGTCCGTTCCATCTTTTTTATGAATGATTACAGAGATCGGTTTTCCAGGAGCTAAATCACCGAGCCCGGTGACACTGATTCGATCTTCTTGTTCAATTTGATCGTAGTCGCTTGGGTTGGCAAAGGTCATCGGCAGGACTCCTTGCTTCTTCAGATTCGTCTCATGGATTCGCGCGAAGCTCTTGGTGAGCACGGCTTTGACTCCAAGAAACCGAGGTGACATCGCGGCATGTTCCCGGCTGCTGCCCTCGCCGTAGTTTTCATCGCCAACCACGAACGATCCTATACCTTTCCCTTTATAATCTCTCGCGATTTGCGCCAGCGACAGTCCAGACTCACCCGTCAACACATTGTTTCCGGTTCCCGCTTCACTCGTAAAGGCATTATTGGCACCGAGGAACATGTTGTCGCTTATCTTGTCCAAGTGTCCACGGAACTTTAGCCACTTACCAGCTGGAGAAATGTGGTCGGTCGTGGTTTTACCTTTTGTCTTGATGAGCAGTGGCAATTTCTCAAAATCATTCCCATCCCACTTGGGAAACGGCTGAAGCAATTGAAGACGCTCGCTCGTCGGAGGAAGATCCACTTCCAACCCTTCTCCGCTCTCAGCTGGTTCCACATACCCCTCTTCACCTTTGGCAAATCCTTGGGCCGGCAATTCTTCGCCTTGAGGAGGGTCCAATTTGATGTCTTGACCATCAGCAGTTTTGATCGTGTCGGTGAGCGGATTAAACCGTAGATCACCTGTCAGCGCATAGGCGGCGACCAACTCGGGGCTTGCCAGAAACGACAGGGTCTCAGCGATGCCATCATTACGCCCCGGGAAATTCCGGTTGAAGGTACTTACGATGGAATCGGCTTTCCCTTTCACCCCATCCGCTCTCTTCCATTGACCGATACAAGGTCCACAGGCGTTGGCCAACACCGTAGCGCCCAGATCTTCAAACGTCTTCATAAATCCATCGCGCTTCATCGTATGAAAAATTCGCTCGGAGCCAGGAGAAACCAAAAAGGCGGTCTTGGCTTTTAATCCTGCCTTCAACCCTTGTTGTGCGATATGTGCAGCACGGCCAATATCTTCATAGGAAGAATTGGTACAACTGCCCAACAGGGTCGCTTTCAATTCGACGGGATACCCTTTCTCTTTGGCTTCTTCCGCCAACTTGGAGACTGGGCGAGCCAGGTCCGGAGAATGCGGACCCACCACATGCGGTTCCAACGTGGACAAGTCAATTTCCACGATCTCATCGAAATATTTTTCAGGAGACGCATAGACCTCAGGATCAGCGACCAACATCTCTCTATTCGCTTCTGCGAGCTTCGCGATATCTTCTCGTTCAGTTATCTTGAGATAATCGACCATCTTTTGATCGAACGGGAAGATAGAGGTCGTGGCCCCTAACTCAGCACCCATATTCGTGATGGTTCCTTTACCGGTCGCGCTAATCGTCTCGGCACCTGGCCCAAAGTATTCCACGATCTTGTTCGTTCCGCCTTTGACCGTCAACTTTCCACAAATATGAAGGATCACATCTTTTGGCGACGTCCACCCATTCAATTTTCCGGTCAGTTTCACGCCGATGAGTTTTGGATGCAGGACTTCCCAAGGCAGTCCAGCCATCACTTCGCCCGCGTCCGCTCCTCCCACACCGATCGCCAACATGCCAAGCCCTCCACCATTGGGCGTATGAGAATCCGTCCCAATGATCAGGCCTCCAGGGAACGCATAATTTTCAAGCACGACTTGGTGAATGATTCCCGCTCCAGGCTTCCAGAATCCGATTCCATACTTTTTGGCGGCAGAAGCCAGAAAATTGTAGACCTCTCGATTTTCATCATTCGCCACCACAAGATCTTTTTCTGACCCCATTTCAGCACGGATCAAATGATCACAATGAATGGTACTCGGCACGGCGGCTTTCGTTTTACCGGCTTGAATGAATTGAAGCATGGCCATTTGGGCCGTGGCATCCTGCATCGCCACGCGATCAGGACGAAGAGCCAACATGGCCTTTCCACGATCCCAGACCTGCGTATCAAAATTATCGGCATGCGAAACAAGAATTTTCTCGGCCAACGTCAATGGACGACCAAATTTCTCACGGGCTTTGGCGATGATGCCCGGCATCGACGCATACAATTTTTTGACGAGTTCTATCGACATAGCAACCTCTCCATCGTTTATGCAGTCTACAAATTTACCTGCAGGTTAAGAAAACGGTCTCTTATCATTCACTCTGCGACTCGGCGCCCGTAGAGGCAGCAATCCTGAATTTCATCCTCATGCGGGAAATTACCTCGTTACGAAACAGGCACGGGGCTGACGTCAATGGAAAAATACACACGTCAGACTGCCTCTACAGTCTTTATTTCAGTGGTGGCACTTCTCGACGTTTCGGTGATGCATAGTTCACCAAATAATCGAACAAGCGGATCAGCCGGCTTCCTTGACGCTTTTGGTCAGTCCAATGGCCGATCATGCCGATGGTTCGCGCCAGGACGAAGAAGCCGTTCAAACTGTCGACCGGGAAACCGATATCAACCAACACCGCCGCCATCGTCCCATCCACGTTCAAAATCAAGTTGTCTTTCTTGACGGTGGTCTTCTTCTCGACTTCGAGTGCGAAATCAAGGTGCGGCGTCTTGATCCCGAGGCTTTTGACGTACCCGACAAGCTCCTTCACACGTTTATCCGGATTCTTCAAACTCTTCACTCGATGACCGATACCAGGAACCGGTCCGACATTTTGCTTCATGTAGGCGAGAAAGTCATCAACTGTCAACTGGTTATCGATAGCATACTTGAACCACCGCCCCGCATCGGTAACCGCCCCGCCAAATCGGGGACCAATCATGATCATGCCCGCGGCAACAGCCTGGGAAAGCCCGATGCCTGCGCAGGCCGCAATCACCGTGGTCAGGGCGCCGCTGACACAGGGCCCATGATCAGCCGACAATATGATAATACGCTTAATAATTTCCGCTTCTTGTTTTGTGACCAGCCGATTATCCCAGAGCAAGCCAATAATATGGGGAATATCGTAGCCGGCATTGATTAATTCCGATGCGGGATATCCTTGATAGTAAGGCTCATCGCCACGATCATCACTAATGGTAGTCCGGATCAACGGTGTGACCAGCACTTCTCCATCTTGTTTCGCTTCGGCGACAGATTTCGGAAGTCTAGGCTGATCCGCTGGGGCCAAATCAGGAATGGGTTTGATTTCTCCGCTCTTGACCATTTCTTCGTACGTCGACTTGATCGCGGGACCCAACGCGCCGAATGTATCGGGAACGAGTGCGCCGGCTTTTTTAAGCGCATCGGATTTCGCGCGGGCCGAACCCTCCCCTTTTAATCCCTCTTTGGCGCCGGCATGTCCAAACTTCATACCTTTGGGGAGACTCTCTTGGCAGAACCCCGAAACCACCGACAACAATTTAACGCGCCGCTTCTTCGCGCCATACCATTCGGCAGCACGCTCTTCCAAATCCCCGCCCATCTCTCCGACGATAACGACAGCCTTGGTTTGTGGGTCGTTCTCGAACATTTCCAGGTAGCTAACGTAATCCGTGCCAGGATACGCATCGCCGCCGATCCCGATCGCCGTCGTAATCCCATCCGCGAATTGAGAACAGATCCAGATGATTTCGTTGGATAAACCGCCGGACTTCGTGATCACACCGAAGGAACCCGGACGATACAACTTACACGCCACTAAATTATCAAACGCCCCGCCGATCACACCTAATCGGCATTCACCGGCTGACACGACGCCGATGGATGATGGACCGTTAAAAATCTTCCCCAGTTTTCTGGCGTGTTTACCCAAAAGCTTCGAGTCCTTCTCAGGCACGCCTTCCGTAATCATCGACACCGTTTGAATCTTGGGATCGTTCAAGGCATCCATGGCGCCTTCATAAGCCCGATTCGCGCCGATGTAGACCAAGCTGGTGTTAATTTCTGGGTGGTTGGCCGTGGCTTCAGCAACCGTTTTATAGATGGGGATCGCAACCAGTTCGGTTCCACACACCACTTCATTCGTCTTGCCGGCATCCGGCGGATAGACAAAAGCCGAAACATTCAGTGGTTGTTTGATCATGTACCGGAACTCGGCCATGCGGCGGGCCGCATTCACACCGGCAGCCCCTCCCTGAATCACAACATGTGTGTCTTTTGTGGCAAGTATGCTCATCGAAGCAATCTCCTAGTCTTCTAGTTCAAATGTATTAGTTCGCCGCCATCGCCATATCGACGATGTCCGTTAACGGGGTGGTCCGGTCAAACACATGAATATCAAAACCTTCATCTTCTAATGCCCGCATCGCGGCCAGCCCTTGCTTCTCATTGGGACCTCCACGGCGCACCCAAATCTTCACACCATCCAGCTTGCCCTCGCCTTTGGCCTTTCGGAACGCGTTAATGATACCGCCAAACGTTTTTTTCACATCCGTAAAGTTCGCGATCGCTCCACCGACGATGATGTGTTTGATGTTCGGCAATGAACAGACCTTTTCGGTAAGCACTTCCACGGCCCAGTCCGGCGGATCACCGGAATACTCGGCATAATTCGCGAGTGTTCCACCTCGTGCAACCACAGCATCAGAATAATACACGCTCGCTCCACCGCCAGCCGGCAACATCGCGATCGTCCCTCCAGGAATTTCAATGAGCTTGACCGATCCCTTTACTTTTGCATCGACCGCCATCACTTCTTCTTCATTCTTGGTGTAGGCCCGTCCAAACTCTGCGGCAAAGGGAAAGTTCCAATCTTTATGACGGAATTTGGCATCGCCGTCGAGCAGCGTCACCGCATCAAGTGCGACCAGATCGCCGTTTTCCGCTTTCACCACCGGGTTGATTTCCAGATATTGCGCGTCTTCATTATCAAAACAGGTGTAGAGTTTTTTCAGAAATTCCGCCATCTTTGTCGCCGTGTCGCCAGTAAACCCAGAATCTTTCGCAAGGGCTAATAGCTCAGCGTCAGTAGGAGACTCCCCAATATCCACGAGAATTCGCTTCACCTGGTCCCAGTTGGATTCAACCTCTACACCGCCATGAGTAGTCACCATAATTTCCACACCATCACGCGTGGACTTGGCTGAGGCATAATATTCTTCTTTGTGATCAATCGCTTCGGAGACAATCACTTGACCGATCTTGACCGATTCGACCTGCTTCCCGATCATTTCTCGCACTGCGGCTTTCGCGGCAGCCAAATCTAACCCGACCTTCACGAGCCCCAACTTAAATCTCGACCCCAGCGCTTCGTGGGCTTTGACAACAAGCTTGCTTTTTTGAAGCCAATCATTGGCCGTAGCCAATTGGTCAAACTCATCACCGGTACTAACGACGACATAGTTTGGAGTTTTCAATCCCCACTTTTTGAGTAAGCCCATTCCTGGACCTTCGAGTACTTTTGCCATAATTGTGCCCCTATTTATGAAAAGACAAGTCTAGAGTGAACCACGGCTCGCGTGAAAATGTGGATTGTACGGTGATGGAAGAGGCTTCGCAACCAATCAAAAGGCCCAATTTTCAGCCCTGAAGCCCTAGAAACCCAATTTTATTCACACCTTCTGGGGTAAAAAGTCTTGCTGCAGAAAAATCTCTACAAATGAGTGTGGGACATCATAATATAATAGTGGAATAGACACAGAGGTGCCCTTTAAGAGGATCTGGCGAGCAGATATGGGAAATGGGTTGTGATGAGAGACAGAGAGCACCCCACGTGCGCCTAGCCATAAACCACTAGCGATTATCGTGCATCCTTTTCTTGAAGCCGTTGAATTACATACATCTTTTTCAGGAAGGATGCCTACAACAATCACGGCTTGCTCCTGAAGTGCATAAAACAGGTAGTAATGCTGACAACGAAACATCCGCAATCCTGCCCCGATCTCATTGACAAGCTTGCCAATGAACGGATTTCCACCAATCTTCATAAAACAATCTTTGAGTCCTGTCACATAACAATCGGCTTGCTCTTCACCCTATTTATCATATGTGTAAATCCAAACTTCACCCAGGTCGCCCTCTGCTGATTTGGTGAGGTGGTATTCAAACCGGCCGATCATCTTTGTCTTGCTGTTGCTTGTCTCTTGGCATCTGCAATGATGGTCTCAAAACTTTTCTCTGACAATTCCCCACGTTGTGCTTCTTCAATTCACGGAGCAAAGTATGCACGAAGATCTTTATATTGATCCTGCACATCCATCCGTCGCAATGCATCCCGTACCACTTCACTGGCGTTCGTGTAAGCCCGTATGGATTTTGCTCTGGATCATCGCCTCAAATTCTGGAGTTAACGAGATATTCATAGGCATAGGAACCCTCCCTCTAGGAAATAGTATGTATTTATGGCTAAAAATTGTCAGTATTCATGCACAACTCGTACAAAATTTCACCAGATTCGTCGTCCCTGAAAATACCGTTGGGGTGCTGTTTCCGGAGTTGAGAGTCAGGTCTTGTAATGCCAGGTTGACGGGGATGAATCCAGAGGAGAATAAAACGTGATGCTGTATAGCAAGACCTGACCCCATAATCCCAGTCGGTATACCCAAAGTCGGTAAACGCGGGATTGGCTCCTGGAATGTATGAGGAGCGTGGAAAGTGATGACAGACTTGCGTCTTGGGCGGATGAGTAATGAGAGGGCAACGTTGACGGAAGAGAGATGGACACCATAATGGTCTCAAGCCATTGAGTTCGGGAAGCGCTGTGTCATAAAGCACGCAACCTGACCCGTAATCGGAGTTTTGTCGTTTCGCAACAGCTTGCGTGCCATCGTGCCTCCTGCAGACAAAAACACAAGGATTTATGATGGCCAGAATAATACTTGACGGATGATTAAATGTGAACACGCCCTAGTCTGCATCTTCTTTTGACTCACAAGTTCGTAACAGTACCAACCTCTGTTACGATTCGTTACAAATGATTACGATTGTGAGAAGATTGCCAAGTCGATGATTGATACCGTGTGTGATGAAAGATCAATAACACTCATCCATCACTCACAGGAGGTGTCACATGACAAAGCAAGTACTTATTCTCAGCACGGTCGGAGTAGTAGTTCTTGGATCGGCTCTCGCGTTTGGAGCATCGCAAGGCAAGTCCGGATGGTGCGGGTCTCATGCTGGGGGATTTTCTCCGGCTCATTGGGGAAAACATGGCGATGGGCAACATCGAGTGGACGTCATCGCTGAAGTCTTAGACCTGAATGACGCTCAAAAAGAAAAGCTGCAAGGCGTACACAACACCATGAAAGACGCACGACAGGCCTTTGGTGATGTACGGCTGCAAACCATCGATGAGGTACTTGGCCTGGTTACCAGCGACACGCTGGACCAGAGCCAAGTTCAACAAATCGTGAAACGGCATCAAGCCCTGGTAGATGACTTCGCACCAAAAGTCACCGCGAGGATCGCTGAGTTTCACGCCTCACTCACTCCAGCACAAAAGTCGAAAGCGGCTGAGTTCATTCAAAAATGGAAAAGTCGCATGGAGCGTCGGGGTAAGCATAAAGCGTAACATTTAGACCGGATGGGGAAGGTACAGGCCTTCCCCATCTTGAGCGTGAGCTTCCTATTCCATGCCTAACACGATTCTCATCATCGACGATGATCGAAAGCTCAACGAACTCCTAACCGAGTACCTCGGCCAGTTTCAAATGACGGTCTTCACTGCCGAGCATCCACGGGAGGGATTGAGCCTTTTACACCAACAGTCACCCAACTTGGTCATTTTAGATCTCATGCTGCCCGACCAGGATGGGTTCGCGGTTTGTCGGGAAATTCGAAAGGAAAGTTCGGTACCGATTATTATGCTGACGGCTCGAGGGGACTTGCCTGACCGTGTCGCAGGACTCGAACTCGGAGCCGATGATTATCTGGCCAAGCCATTTGAACCCAGGGAGTTAGTGGCTCGCATCAAAACGGTCCTTCGGCGAGGGACCTCAACATCCGCCAGATATATCGAGCATGAGCAACTCGAAGCCGACGAGCTAGCCATCAACTTACGAACACGAACCGTTTCGTTGGACAACAAACCGCTTGACCTCACGACGATGGAATTTGAAATCCTGTCGTTATTCCTGAACAATCCAGGTGTGGTCTTGACCCGAGAAGAAATGATGGACCGCATTCGCGGGATTGACTGGGAGGCCTACAATCGCTCTGTTGATGTCGGCGTGAGCCGGCTACGGCAGAAGTTACACGACAATCCCAAACGTCCTCGTTACATCAAAACCATTTGGGGCGCAGGCTATCAATTCTTACCGACTCCTCGTCCCATCGTTCCCACATGACACATGTCGCCATCTATTCCAAAATTCAAATTTTCCCCTCGTCGTTCGATTTTCTTAAAATTATTCCTCATCTTTTTGGGCACGGCTTGTGTCCTGATGGTCGTGATACGGGGGTTCTTTTTCCTCGCCATCGACCGTAGCCATTCGTTCAAATCGGATTTATTCAACAATCTCACGAAATACTCTGCTCAATTGGTCAAGGAAATCGGAACGCCTCCCAATAAACAACGTGCTGACGCCTTGGCTGAGGAACTGGGATTACAATTTCGAATCAGGACTCCGAAAGAGTCCTGGTCGACCGATCCTTCTCTGCCACCAATAAACTCGCTCAGCGTTGAGCAGGCATATTCTGGAACGACGGCGCAGGTTGGACAATTCCATCGACATCCGTTCGTGATTCTCAACCGTGCGGACACGCAATATGCGGTCTTTTTTCTTCACCGGCCCTTTGATGAGCTGCCGGCTTGGTCTTTTGGGCTTTTGGCTGGGCTCGTCGCAATCGTGATCGGCGGCAGTTATTTGGTTGTTCGACGACTCATCCGGCCAGTCCATTGGTTGACGGAAGGCGTCAAAGAAATCGGGAAAGGAAAATTGGACTATCAGGTACCCGTGACGTCCTCGGATGAACTCGGGGATTTGGCGATATCGTTCAATGAGATGGGCAGGCAAGTGCATGACATGATTCAGTCACGAGACCGATTGTTGCTCGATGTCAGCCATGAGTTGCGCTCGCCATTAACGCGCATGAAAGTAGCTGCTGAATTCATCGACGATGCCACGGTCAAAGAAAAGATTCAACAAGAAATCAACGAGCTTGAAATGATGGTGACTGAGCTCCTTGAGTCTGAGCGCCTCAAGAGCCAAGCCGGTAGCTTGACGCGAACACAGGTAGACTTGGTGACCCTCACCCAGGAAGTCATCCACGATTATAATGATATCGGACCTGGCGTTGAACTCACGACTTCGCTTAGCACGCTGATTTTACGGCTTGACCATCAACGTATTCGCATGGCAATCAGGAACGTACTCGAAAATGCGATTAAGTTCTCTCGTCCGGAATTCGGGCCGATTATCGTACGAATTGAAACGACTCCTGGGTCAGCCTCGGTTTCCGTTCAAGACTTTGGATTGGGTATTCCCGCAGAAGACCAAGCCAGAATCTTTGAACCATTCTATAGAGTCGACCCGTCACGAACACGCAACACCGGCGGATATGGACTTGGACTCAGCTTAGTGAAGAAGATCATGGTCGCACATGAAGGAAATGTTCGAGTTTCAAGCGAAGTGGGAATCGGGAGTACGTTTATACTGAATTTTCCAGTTATAAACTCCTGAATCTGGACGAAAACTCCGTCACGATACACGAGCGGCTTTTGAGTGGATGTCTGAAGTGACTTCTCCACATGAACCTCGGAAATGTTCGAAGGCAATCGGGCTTTGTCCGATGAGTGACAACCCATTGAATCTCAATGGATTTTCACCTAATGGTCCTGTGAACCAGTAGGGCTTCTCAGGCTCGTGTTTCTTACCTGGGCCTTTAGTCTCTCCAATTTTCGTAGGCCATTCGGTTTATTGCTCACCCCAAAAAATCCTTATAAAATACCGACTTCGAGTGATTCTGTTTTATTAATCCCCTTTCAAGCAGACAGCTAACATGTAACCTTCTAAAGGAGAATCGACCATGTCTAAAGAACCCGATATCATTTACACAAAAGTTGACGAGGCCCCTGAGCTGGCGAGTGGGTCCTTTCTTCCGATCATTCAGGCCTTTGCCAGCACCGCTGGCGTGAATGTTGGGACCAAGGATATCTCTCTGGCCGGGCGTATTATTTCCCAATTTCCTGAGCGGCTGAAACCGGAGCAACAACAACCGGATGATCTGGCCTTGCTTGGCGAAATGGTCGTTACGCCTGATGCCAATGTCATCAAGCTTCCAAATATCAGCGCGTCGGTTCCTCAGATTCAGGCCTGCGTCAAAGAATTGCAAGAGCAGGGATACGATATTCCCGACTATCCGGAAGAGCCAAAAAACGATGAAGAAAAAGCGATTAAGGCCAAATTCGATAAGGTCAAAGGAAGTGCGGTCAATCCTGTCTTGCGACAAGGTAATTCCGATCGCCGGGCATCCTCATCAGTGAAACAATATGCTCAGAAAAATCCTCACAAGATGGGCAAATGGTCCAAGGACTCCAAAACCCACGTGGTGTCCATGTCGGAAGGCGACTTCTTCGGCAACGAAAAGTCAGCCACGATTACCGAACAAACCGCAGGCAAAGGCCGTATCGAATTTGTTGGGGCAGACGGCAGCACCACGGTCTTGAAAGAGAGCGTCACGTTCGATAAGGGTGACGTCGTTGACGCCACCAAGATGAGCGTGAATGTATTGCGTCAATTCTTCAAAGATCAGGTCGCAGAAGCCAAAAAGGAACCAGGAGTCCTGTTTTCACTGCACATGAAAGCCACGATGATGAAAGTCTCTGACCCCATCATCTTCGGCCATTGCGTGAGCGTCTACTATGAAGACGTCTTTAAGAAACACGAGAAGACGTTTACTGAATTGGGCGTGAATCCAAACAACGGCATCGGCGACGTATATGCCAAAATCGGAAAATTACCCCAGGCTCAGCAGGATGAAATCAAAGACGACCTTCAAGCCGCCCAGAAGAATGGGCCGACGTTGGCGATGGTGGATTCGGATAAAGGCATTACCAACTTGCACGTTCCCAGCGATATCATCATCGACGCCTCGATGGCCGCTGCGCTCAGGGTTGGCGGGAAGATGTGGGGGCCCGATGGTAAAGAACATGATACGAAAGCTTTGATTCCCGATCGAAGCTACGCGGGGATTTATCAGGCTGTCGTTGATTTCTGCCGTGAGAACGGAGAATTTAACCCTTCGACGATGGGCAGTGTCCCGAATGTCGGATTGATGGCCCAAAAAGCTCAGGAATATGGATCACATGACAAGACCTTCGAGGCTCCGGGCAATGGGAGCATTCGAGTCATTGATGGTGCCGGAAATGTCCTGCATTCAATCGAAGTGGAAACCGGCGATATCTTCCGTAGCTGCACAGTCAAGGATATTCCGATTCAAGACTGGGTAAAGCTGGCTGTGAATCGAGCCAGGCTATCCTCAACGCCTGTCGTGTTTTGGTTGAACAAAGACCGGGCACATGATGCTCAATTGATCGAGAAACTCAACCGCTATCTCAAGGATCACGATACGACGGGACTCGACATTCAGGTCATGGCGCCTGTCGAGGCGATGGAATATTCATTGAAGCGCGCAAAAGAAGGCAAAGATACGATTGCCGCGACCGGCAACGTGCTCCGGGATTACCTCACCGACCTGTTCCCGATCCTGGAATTAGGCACCAGTGCAAAAATGCTCTCCATCGTACCCCTCATTAATGGAGGAGGATTGTTTGAGACTGGAGCCGGCGGGTCCGCCCCGAAACATGTGCAACAGTTCGTCAAAGAAGGCCATCTCCGATGGGATTCTCTTGGTGAATTCTTGGCACTCGCTGAGTCCTTTTCCCATCTCAGCCGGCATAAGAACAACAAAAAAGCACAGATTCTCGCCGAGACTCTTGATCGAGCAACCGGAAAGCTTATGGATAATCGAAAAGCTCCGGGTCGAGCGCTTGGAGAGTTGGATAACGCTGGAACCCATGCGTGGGAAGCGTTATATTGGGCGCAAGAATTAGCCAATCAAACTGATGATCCAGATCTCAAGGCGAAATTTGCTCCTATCGCGAAAGAACTCGAGAGCAATATTGACAAGATCCTGGAGGAGATGAAAACCGTTAAAGGCAAGTCGGTTGATATCGGCGGTTACTATCATCCCTGTCCGGATAAAGTGAAAGCCGGGATGCGTCCCAGCGCGACGTTGAATACGATCATAGGGAGTCTCCAATAGGCTTTCGGCAGATTAGCCGACAATCGAAACGAGAAAAAAGCCGGGCCTCAGTCGAGGTCCGGATTTTTTCAACAGGCCCCTTAGAGTAATTGCTTCCACTGCGTGACAATCAGCGGCCTACTGAGGATGGCTGTCTTGATCGCGCAACTATCGTACTCTAATGATATTGACCCAGCGACATCCATCAACTCACGGACGTAAACCCCACCGGTGATGTTGATAGGCCCTGTCGTTCCATTCATAGTGATTGTCCCTGAACTGATGATGAGGCCTTTCCAGTTCACGGGCCCCTCGAGCGTCACATCTCCCCTAATGAACAGATTCCCATAACCCGTCACACGGCTCAACACGAGGCCGCCTGCCGTACCATCGGCATTAACATAGACTGTCATCGGTGAGGTCTCCTCACCCCACTGCACTCCATATTGTTGTGTCGTAATTTGCAGGGCGCCATGCTTGAATAACTCTATCGCTTGGACTAACGAAACCTCCAATGGGCCCTGTTGAGGAGAAGACGGGACACCAGAGAACGAGGCTTGGCCTGTGGTGGGGAACTTGTTTGTATAGACCGGCGGTTGAGAAGGACTCTTTCCACAACGATCAATCCCGCTGACCGAGTTCAGCGGTCCTGTCAACGAAACACGATTCCATGCATAGAGCGCCCCGAGTACTCGAGGCGCTGGGGGACGAATGGCCTCGACCACAATAGTCACAGCCCCGCCAACCATGCTTGCAGAAGAGGTAATGCGTTCAACTGGAAAAGAATCATGAGCAAGACCAGTGCTCGTAAATTCTGTTGGATGATCGGTGTCTGCTGATGGATATCCATAGAAGATGACAAGGCCGGGGTTCGCTTGGGTATGTTTTTCCGTGCTTCCGTCGCCATCAAAATAATGCGGCGTGTTTGGCCGATGTCCTTCGCGTTCAGCATCATATTCTGTCTTATGCTCGATCTTGACCCAGTAGGGCAATGACATCTGGAAGCTATTTGGAATAATCCTTATATTCGTCGGATTCCCGCGAAGAGGAAAATAATTGGTCTGCCTGTCATCAAATGCCTTGTCCTCTGAAGCCTTCCAATCTGATGAGGTAAGAATATACGCAGTCCACCGAGGGTCATAGACATGGGAGGGGTCGGTGATGAGCTGTGGATTGCTGCTCGCGTCTCCCCGTAGTCGCGCTCGTCCTTCTGCGCTTCCCGCTTCTGCAAGATAAAAAGCTTCGACCCCGCGTCGATAATGACCGCTGATTGCCACTTCTGTCGATGTGGCCGTTAAGACCGTGGCACCCATCACGCTCAAAATGGCCATCAACACTAAGGCCGAAACCAAAGCCATCCCCTGCACAGTGTTGAGAGGATTGGGAACCATGTCGCATGAGGACTGATGATTACGCTGGCCGTTCATAATCTACAGTCCCAGGTTTTGAGGAGTCACACGCGACCGCAAGGTTAAGGTGCGATATCCGGCGTTCAATGGATATCCCGGGTCGGGATGGGGAGTTCGTGCGGTAATCGTTACTTCAATTTGCCGGATCTCCTATGAAACTGTCGTTTCCTGACCATGACGATTGAAATATTGTACGGCAAATCCTTGAATATGCTCTGCAAGCAGCTGACGTCCTCCTCCGGTGTTTCGTCTCAACGTCATCGTGCGCGGATCATGTGAAAACTGGATAAACTCATTCGTATCTGTTGGTACGCCATTTCCATTGAGGTCCGCTCTCACGACAAGCATTGAAGGATCATAGACGATTCCATCAAAATCATTCGTGAGGAGTTGATCCCGGTTCACATGCCGTGGGTCGTAACCCGCCATGTGCACCTCCCGAGTGAGCAAATCCATTGCTACCCGCGCATGCTGCTGCATGTCGAGTTGCTCATCTCGCACGATTTGGCTCTGCACCTGACGAGCATAGATGGTGTACGTGGCTCCAACAGTGAGTACGCTCAAAGCCAAAGCCACCATGACCTCGACTAATGTAAATCCTTGCTCATTTATTGTCTTCATGTGGTTATTCCGCCACGAGCGTCGTCAAGGAGAGGGAATGCGCACCGGCATCCCACCGGACGGTCACGGTTGTCTTTTGCACGCCTTGGCTTGGGGTATTCGCTTCGATGACGACCACACGTTCAAACGCAGGCGCGCCAACGATTGAGCCATAGGGTTCACGGTCGGTGGTCACACCAGATACTGACGAGCGATACCCGATTCGGCGTACTTCTTCGAGTGCATCCTGGGCAATCGTGGCCGCCCTCGTCATTTTTTGGCTGAATGCCGTTCCCTTGATGGAGACTGTCGAAAACCCTGAGATTCCTAACAGCACGACCGAAACTAAGACTAAGGCCACGAGCACTTCTAACAGGCTGCTTCCGTCAGTCTTCTTGAGCCTTGATTGATTCGTAAGTCGTTCAGCCATGGCGAAAAAATCTTGGCTCATGATTTCACACTAACCCGTCCGGTGATCCCCACAGTTACGACCTTTGAGCCTGCGGTATTTGACAGGGTGATCGTCGCCAGATTCGAAGCCGTTCCGCGTGGATGAAATATCGGATGATTCGTGGAGGCGATCATGACACCATCATAATCCGTGCGGATGTCCCGAACGATGAGACGCTCATTCGGATCTGGTTTTCCATCATTATTGTCGTCATCCAAGATGGAATACCTGTAGTCATCGAGAAACCTGATTCCATGTTTATTGCCCTGCGTAACCGCCTGTGTCTTAGCGGCCATGAAATCGGAGACGACTTGTCTCACGGCTCCATTCAGTCGCCATTTCGGGATCTGAGACATCAGCCAAGTCTGTCCGAACAACAAAACGATCCCCAAGATTCCCAGGACGATCACCAGTTCTATAAGACTGTAGCCATCTCTTTCGCCCGAGTTGAATAGTCTATCTCCCGTCATAGAAATCGTCCGAAATACCAGTCGGTTAACGCTGGCCCCCAAAACAGGGAAATGATCGCTCCTAACGCCAAATAGGGACCAAATGGAATGTATTGACCTCTTTTGACGATCTTACAGGACAAGAGAATAATGCCGAGAATCGACCCGACAATCGATGCGAACATGAGTGTAGTGAGAGCGGCTTGCCATCCGAGAAAAGCCCCGACCATCGCAAGAAGCTTGATGTCTCCCCCTCCCAGCCCCTCTTTGCCAAAGAGGTAAGGACTCAACCATGCCATGAACAACAGGACGCCTCCTCCCACCAGAATACCCACAATCGAATTCAAAAGCCCAGTAGGAAGGACGGTCGAAGCGGCCAAAACTCCTAAGAGAATTCCCGGTAACGAAATGACGTCTGGAATGATTTGATGATCCCAATCTATCCAAGTAATGACCAGCAGCGCCGAGAAGAATATGGCATAGATCAGCGACTCCCATGTCCATCCAAATCGCCACAAGATGGCCATATAGCCAAGGGCATTCGATAGTTCAATCAGAGGGTAGCGTGGGAGAATAGGGGCTTGACACTGCCGGCAACGTCCTCGCAAAAGCAGAAAACTCAATACGGGAATATTGTCATACCACGGAATAGTCTGCTCGCAGTGCAGACAAGCCGAACGAGGAAAAACGATGGAGAGCTCCCGTGGGATACGGTAGACACAGACGGTTAGGAAACTCCCGAACAGCAAACCGAAAAAAAAGACCACGGCGAATTGCATACACGACAACGTCATCGGCTTCCTTGTGCAGGACCGGAATAGTCGAATTTACGTAGAATCATGTGTTTACTTTCAGAAAGTGGCCTGCTACGATCCCCTACTTAGTTTAACGGTATTCATTATGTCATGTTCTACCTTTCCCGTCGCTAAATTAGGTTCTTGACCAGTGAAAAAACGTGAACTGCCGCCTGTGAAACGGAAACGCCCGGAAGCTTTAACAGATCGAGAACAAGAGATATTGCAGCTAATTTGGTCTGGGCTTAAGAATAAAGAAATTGCACAACGGCTCAAAATCAGCGTCAAGACCGTGGAGGCCCACCGGGCCAATATGATGAAGAAAGTTCGTGTGTCGAATGCGGCTCAACTATTGAATGCCGCCATCCAAGAAGGTCTGATCCAGGTCAAGTAGGTTTTTCCGTTACTCCTCCAGCCTCTCGCCTCTGTCGTAACGCTTCAAATAAGACGATAGCCACGCTCGCCGACAGGTTCAGCGATTCGATGTGTCCCATCATGGGTATCCGGACACGTTGATCGCACTTCTTCACGACCCCTGGCCGGAGCCCCTTTCCCTCCGCACCAAACACGAGCGCTGTCGGCCCCCTAAGATCAATTTCGCTGTACAGTTCCGAGGCCCCAGGGTCAAGAGCACAAGTCATAACATTGGCCGATTGAAGTTTTTCCAAGAGCCGGTTGGTGTTCCCTGCTCGAGCAACATGGACATATTCAATCGCCCCAGAGGATGCACGGGCCACACCGGCTGTGAGACCGACCGAACGATGCTTGGGAATAAAAACCCCTTGGATACCCGCCGCATCAGCGGTCCTGAGAATGGCTCCAAGATTTTGAGGGTCTTGGATATAATCTAAGATCAAAACCAACGGAGGAACTTTGGACTGCGTCACTTGCTCCAGCAAGTCATCCTCATCGACATATGACTTCGCTGCAACAAATCCTACGATCCCTTGATGATTTTCTTGTGGGACGAGCCGATTCAGTCGTTCACGAGATTCAACGACAATCGGAACCGCACGGGACCTGGCCTCCCGCACAATTTCTGAATATTGCGCATCCTCCCGTATGACATAGAGCCGTAATAACGAACGGGTCCCCGCCCGCAATAATTCCCGTAACGTGTGGAGACCATAGACGACCTCTTGTCCGTCATCGCTTCCAGCGAGTTGTCCCGTCCGGTCGATCTTCGAGGATGATGCCCTGTTCCGCCAAGTCTTGGCGAATTTTGTCGGCCGTGGCAAAGTCTTTCCTTTTTTTTGAGTCAAGTCGTGTTTTGATTTGCTGTTCGATCCACTCATCACTACTTGTCGAGCAAGCAGAAATACTTGCAGTCGCGTCTAAAGAAATTTTTCCTTCAAAAGTTCTATGCCCCCATTTCCAGTCGTTTACTGACAGTTGGAACAATCCTAATGGCTTCCCAAGATCTCTAAACACTCCTAAAACTTTTTTTCTTGCCTGATCAGACAGCCCCTTTGACAACAATTTATTAACACCACCCCGAAGCCCCTGAAACTCAGCTAATGCCCTTGGAGTGTTTAAATCATTGTCCATTGCCATGACAAATTTCTTTTTTGACTCGGCTAACAATTCTTCTAGAGTTTGGTCCCTCTCACGGCTGGTCTCTTGTCCAGGTTCTTTTAACTTTTCGAATAGCCGATAGACGTTATCCAATGCCGATTTGGATTCATACAGCGCTTCGTCCGAAAAATTTAGATCGCTGCGATAATGTGTCGAAAGCAAGAAATATCTCATCACTTCTGATGTAACTTCATCTCTTTTTCCGTCACTCTCTTCTTCTTTTCTCCAAGGTAACTTTTCAAATATTTCCCGAATCGTGAAGAAATTCCCCAGAGACTTCGACATTTTTTCTTGATCAATCGTGACGAACCCATTATGCACCCAATAGTTGGCGAACTCTTGGCCGGTATCCGCACAGGATTGCGCAATCTCATTCTCATGGTGTGGAAAAACCAGATCCTTTCCTCCTCCATGGATATCGAAGGTATTTCCCAGATGCTTCAGCGACATGGCAGAACATTCAATATGCCACCCAGGTCTTCCCGGTCCCCACGGGCTCTCCCACCCGGGTTCTCCTGGTTTGGCCGCTTTCCATAAGGCAAAATCCATGGGGTCCCTTTTTCGCTCGTCCACTTCTACTCTGGCCCCTGCTAACATTTCCTCTTTTTTGCGACCCGAAAGCCTTCCATATTCGTCATATTTGCTGACTTCATAATAGACGTCTGAATCCACTTGATAGGCGTACCCCTTCTCGATCAACCGGGCAATCATCTCGATAATCTCTTGCATGTGCTCAGTCGCTCGTGGCTCTACCTCCGGAGTCGAGATCCGTAATCGGTTCATGTCCCGATAGTACGCATCGATATACTTCCTGACCACTTGCTTCCAATCGACTCCTTCATCCTTGGCCTTTTTGAGAATCTTGTCATCTACATCTGTAAAGTTTCTCACGTACGTGACAAAGTACCCAATATACCGTAAATACCGGTACAGCAAATCAAAGACGACAGCACTTCGCGCATGTCCTAGATGACACTCGTCATAGACCGTAACCCCACAGACATACATCCGGACATGGTTGCCTTCAAGCGGTGTAAATTCTTCTTTTTTTCCTGTCAGAGAATTAAAAATTTTCATACGATGATAGACCATATATACAGGTTCAGTCTTTACTATATTGGAGAAAGCTGAAAACCGCACGTCCATACTCTTGTCATGGTTCGCTCCTTTTCCGTGGCAGGTATAGCAGTTAGAGTAGAATCTTGACTAGCATAAATCCCCCAATCAAGAGTACCAAAAATACGATAGAGAAGAGATCGAAATATTTTTCCAGTATCTGTTTCACTGATGGGCCAAAGAGTTTTAATGCACCTCCGATTAAAAAAAATCGAAGTCCCCGACTAAAGAGTGAGGCCACGACGAAGGTCAGGAAATTGATTTGCGTTGCCCCTGCCGCAATCGTAAACACCTTATAAGGAATCGGGGAAAAACCAGCCGCAAAAACGGCCCAAAAGGCATTATCCCGGTAGAGGGTTGAAACTTTTTCGAACACTTCAGGAGTAAAGCCCGGGATATACGAAAAAAACAAACCTGAAATAGACGCCCATATTCCCATCCCTATCGCATACCCAAGCATTCCCCCCATAACCGACCCAATCAGGCAGATCGCGGCGAACATCAGAGAGTGAGCAGGGCTTCCTACTCCCATGGCGATGAGAAGCACATCTGGAGGAATAGGGAAAAAAGATGACTCTGCGAAGGCGATAAGAAACAACGCGACTCTGGCGTGGGGTGTCCTGGCCCAATGAATCACCCAGTCATAGAGATTCCGCATCAGCCTTGCCGGATGATATTTGAATCGCGATGATGGAGCCTCAAGCACGATAAAAAGCCTTTGCGTACGAAGATGAACACAAAAAAGCCCGTCTCATTTAAGAGACGGGCTTTTGGTGTTCCGAATGGTGTGAAATCTGTTCAATAAACAATATGTGATGTTTAAATATTTTGCATGAAATGCGTGACAGCCTCCTGATCAACCTTACCCATGATTGCAGAAGACGGAACGGTATTGGACTTCTTTCCTGTAAGCCCACAGATGACTTCATCAACAATCATTTCAACTGGCATCGACATTCCACCATACACGTGAGGACCACCGACAATTTTGGCGTTTGAATAACCATAAATCGCTGTCGCGATATCCTTGGCCAACCAGCCGACAAAATTAAACTCTGGCACCACGATGAGCTTCGCATTGGCGCAGAGCTTTCGCAATTCAGCAGTCGGGAAGGGGCGTAGAGACTTGATCTTAATCAAGCCAGCTTGAATGCCTTTCGCCGTACATTCACGAACGGCTTCACGGCATTGAGCGGCAGCACTTCCTGAAGCAATAAGCAGAACATCTGCATTCTCAACATTTTGAGTCTCGATCAATCCATCCATGTATAGATCAATATATTTACGAGAACGTTCGACGGCAGCCCAGACTTCTTGCTGCCAGACTGCATGAATATTGTATGCCATAAAATTAGACTTCTGAACCGGAGCATCCCGTGAGAGACGGGCAGGAGGATTTTCGGCATCTAACACCGGTACCGCGCCGCGCCACGCATCACGTTCTGGCAGCTTCAATCCTCTATCCTGCATTGAACAGTAGCCACGAGCATGCGTGACAAAAAATCCATCGCAGCAGACCCCGACAGGGAGCGTCACATCGTTCTTTTCGCTGATGATGAATCCCTTCATAATATAGTCGAAGAGATCTTGTTGATTTTCAGCATGGAAGACGATCATTCCACAATGTAACAAATAGGCAATTTCAATATTGTCTGGTTGAATGGCCAACGGGGCATTGACAACCCGACAGGTAAACATGGCGACAGCCGGAAGCCGATGACCAGGCCACGATGCAATAGGTTCAATCCCTCGGAGCGTTCCGGGGCCAGCCGTGGCGGTAAAACATCGGACACCAGCCCTTGATCCACCCGCAATGGCCGACATCACACCATATTCTTCTTCACCACGGTAGTATTCCTTGACATAGCCTTCGCCGTAGAGCACTCCGATGAGCTGCATCGTCTCACTCTGAGGTGTGATCGGGTAGGCAATGGATAGATCGACGTTCGAACGACGGACGGCTTCTTTGGCAGCCTCACTCCCTGTAATGAACTCCCGCTCCCGCGGAGCCTCAAAAAACATATATTCCGGAGTCACAACTTTCTGTCTTTTCGCTTCAGCATGCGGGTCCTTTTTCCCTGCTTGTGATGAAGGAGGCGGTGGTGCGGCCGTAATGGGATCGCCTTGTGGATTCGTTTTGACGTCTGACTCCAATGCTTCACTCATGGCTTCACCCCTTTATATTGTATGTGTTGATGGCTCAATCAAGAGTCATGAAAGTAAAATGAAAATTTTTCCTGGGGCGCTTCGTGGCAATCCGAACCCCAGTCAACCTACCCTTCACGCTGCATGTCTTCCGGTCGGTGACCGAAAGCAGCCGCGCTGGCTCCACCTGATTCTCCAAGCGGGATTTCTAATGGATTTGTATGACTTTTCCCATTATGCACCTGAGATTGCAGGCCAGTGAAACGAACATTCTCTCCATTTTCTGGAAGCTTAATACCCATTTCTTCCCGAACACGCTTGAACACTTGAGTAACCCTTCGAATTTTGGCTGCATCAGAATCACGAACCGTGAACATCGCGTCTTCGTGCCCCTGTTCGGCACAAATAGCGGATGTCCAACAATTCGTCCCCGCTCGAATCATTTTCAGCGTCAAATTCGCGTAATGACAATGGACACCAATAAAGATACAGGCTTCGATCTTGTTTCCCCAGATAGTAAGATTAGGATGATTGGGGTTAATGACTTCTTCCGGCTCAATTTTAGGATATTTGGGACGATAGTCCGGCATCGGTATAATCATGACATCGGGCAGCTGTGCGGCCAATTCCAATACGGCTTTTGCCTTGTCAGCCGCATGATCATTCCAGTTCCAAAGGACAAGTGGGCCTGGAAAAATCGTTGCATTTTTCCTCGTGAGCATGGCTCTCGCCATTTCTTCCATAGCGATCTCTTCCTGAACCACATTTCCAAACCTCAGTCCGTACCCCGGCTTCGGAGGAAGTACGCCTAACTCAGCCGCAGAAGGTGGATGAAATCCAGCCGGTCCCGGTTCGACAATTCTTTCTTCTTGATCTTGAGTCGCTTCCAATTGAACACCCCATGAAGTTTAGATTAGTCCAAAAGCTTCTTTCACCTTGCTCACATCTCAACCTCGAACCGGATTCGCTAATTTGGCTACAGTATTTTTTTCAACATACGTCACATTTTCAGTCAATGCTGCCTCGCCAACTTGATCAATCATTTCCATTTTAATGGCATTATGCTTGGCCATATTATCACAGACCCAAACGCATTGAGCGCATCCTTTGCAACGATCGACGGCAACATACGCGGCGCCATATTTAAACCCTTTATCCTTGCCAGCCTCTGTGTTGTAGAGAATCGTATTGGCTTCAGGGCAATATTGAGTACATAATTTACAACTGGTGGCAGCACAGATCTCAGTATCAATATGAGCTATTAAATACATTGAATCCTCGTATTCTTCTTAGATAAATGTTTAAGCCATGGCAGCTGTAGAGGCCTCAGTTTTTTTCGCTTCCCATCCATGATCAACAGCATAGTCCCACGCTGCCTTGACAACAGCCAGGTTTTTTTCGATAAGTTCTTGTTTTTTCTTAAACTTTCTTTCAACGACACTGTCCAAAGCGGCAGTACCTCCTGAAACGACAAATCCCTTACCCAAAAAGCGATCCTTTACAGCCTGCTCTAATGCTTCCATGTTACTCAAACCGGTAATTGCTCCAATCGCTCCACACATCGCCATATTTGTAGCCAAGTCTATACCCGCGACATCAAGCGATAATGTAGTCGCAGGAATGTAATATATTTTGGCGTTGAGTTCTTTAAGCTCACGAGCCTGGTCAGGTTCCAATTTCATCGGAGTGTCGTGATTGATCAAGGCAACCCCATTTTTCTTCAACCCAAAATAGAAGGGATTGGTATAGCTCTTTCCATGCGTGATCACCTGAGGGTGGAAGATCATAATAATGTGTGGAAAAGTAATTTCTCCGATTTCATAGATAGGCTCGTCTGAAACGCGGACATAACTCTCGACTGGCGCCATACGTTTCTCAGAACCATAGAAGGGAACGATCGTGCTTTCTCCCCCTGCGTTGATAACGGCCGTACTGAATATGTGAGAGGCAGTGACCACACCCTGTCCTCCGACACCAGCCATACGAATGTTGTATCGAATAGCCATGATTTTGCCTCCTAATGAAAGATCAACTTATATTCCAGAAACGTATTGCCCATTTGCTCTTCGCATCCTCAAATTTATCAAAACCCTCTTAACTCTTCGCCACTGCCTTTGCAGGCTTCGGTAAGTACTCTTTATACCCGTATAATTGGCCTAGATACTCCTTCGCTTCGTCCGTGATGTATTCGGTAAATTTATACCGGTCATTTTCAACTTCCTTTGCGTCTTCCATTACCTTATCAGTTGGAATAGCATATTCAATGTTGCAGGATGTATAGGCCTGAATGTAGGAAGGGCCGATTTCTCTAGCAACCAACACGGCTTTTTTAATCACACTTTCAACTCGTCTTGGATTGTTTGGAACGACGGTGGCCACGTACGCACAACCCGCCACCTTGGCCATACCCAGCATATCCATTTTTTCAAATTTCTTCCCGAGTGGAGCCATCTTCAGCACCTGGCTTTTATTCGTCATCCCACTCTCTTGACCACCAGTATTTCCGTACACTTCATTGTCCAACATAATCGTCGTAAACTTTTCTTTGCGGAACCAGGAGTGCAACGTTTGCGCAAACCCAATATCAGCCATTCCTCCATCACCGGCCATTACCACCACATCCTTCGGCTTATCACCGAACCGTAACTTGAGCCCTCGAGTTAACCCACTGGCGACGCCATTTTGATCGCCATAATTCCCATACACGAATGGGATAGCGGCTTGCGAAATGGCCAGACGTCCACAACCAGCGGTCCCCACCGTGATGGTATCCTCAGGGTTCGGGAAAGCGATCATGGCCAAACGAATAAACAATGTCATCGCACAACCGGCACACATTGGATGTTCTTCGAGAATCTCTTTAAAGGTTCCGACCTGAGACACAGTCGTTTTCTTGCCGAAAGGACCATGGTCCACCATATCGCGATACTCTTTGGGCATCCATCGATCAAACCCTGGTGTAAACTTAACGTAATCGAGGCTCATATCAGCATCCTCCCTCTTCTAAATGATGTGAAGGTGTGGAATTCATTCTTCATCAATTCAAAATTAAATGAACAGATAGGTATATTCCCTCATAAAGAATAAGAACCTAACAAAGGACTCAAAATATTGTCAAATGATTGTCAATCTTAGACTTTTTATTCCGTGATAATCGCTAATCATAAACCTGAAGCGCCTGCTTGTTCAACTCAAAAGAAGACCCACCATGGATAAAAGAAGGCCTACCGCGGCATTGAGTTCATTAGGTCTTTTGGGGATGTCGTTGAGTAAGTTTGTAAAAATTTTTGGAAATTGAAACCGAACGGCCACACGACAAGATCGCATGCCTGAGAACACGTGGGGAGTAATAACTGTGGAAGTTTAAGGAAGGATTGCGCGACGTGCGCTCAAACAGATTAGTCAAGGATATACTGGACAGGGTCTACGACACGATCATTTACCGCAACTTGATAGTGTAAGTGTGGCCCTGTAGAAAATTTTCCGGTACTGCCAACTAGACCAATGAGATCCCCACGTTTGACCTTCTGACCATACTTCACCTGCATTTTGGAAAGGTGGCCATAGGTCGTCTCAATCCCAAAGCCATGGTCAATTCGAATGAACTTGCCCATTCTGGCATCGTAAGCAGCAATAACGACCTTGCCAGAAGAAGGCGCGCGCACCTCTGTTCCACGAGGAGAGCCGATATCTATACCGGCATGTAAAGCTTTTTTCCCTGTAAATGGCGATACTCGAGGCCCAAACTTTGAGGTGATCGGACCCTTGACGGGCCAGATGGACGGAGTTGCTGCCCAACGTTCAGCTCGAAGATTGGCCGTGTTGAGCAACGTATCAAGGATCTTTTTTTCGACTTGAGACTGGGCATCTATCCAACGAAGACCCATTTCTATCTCTCGAATCTTCTCGTGCATGGTTGACGCATGTATCTTTTTTGTTCCGGTAACGGCTTTCACTTCGCCAACCTGCGCCCTTCCTTCAGCGGAAAGAATACTGTCTTCATAGGGAAATTCTTCGCCACCTTGACCTGGGACCGAGTTCGGAACACCTTCGATTTCATCTGGATCCAGGCCAAACATGGTTTGAAGCTTTCGATTGAGATGCTCCAATGAGACCATACGTTTTTTCATCCCCTCGACTTCTGTCCCAAACACACTCGTCCGCTCGCGCGATGTCGCAAGCTCCTGACGAAGCCCGGCTAATTCTGACAATTGACTTCGTTGGTACACATAATGCGCCAGAATTCCACTCTGCAGAACAAGCAGGCAGAGCCCCGCGATGAGCGAATAACGAACGGTGGCCTTGCCTAATTTCAAGCGTATGGGGTTTGAACGTGCCCCACGAAAAACAATGATGGAATAACTCTCTTCAGAACCTTTCATCGTTTCCCTTTTGTGTCGAGCCGATCTCTGAACTACACTTGATTTTGCAAGCGACCGCTACACTAGCAATTTATGCATTAAATTTCTAGTCACCCAAGGCCCTAAATGACTGAAGCCCCTTAGGCCTCTTTTGTATTGACCGTCTCTCGCACCCAAGACAAATACTCAAGAGACCCCGCATGAATCGGAAGGGCAATGATTTCCGGAACACTATAGCTATGAAGGGTCTTAATAGCTGATTCCAGCTTTTCAAACGCCTTCATCGTTGTCTTGGCAATCAGCAAAGACTCCTGCTCCTCTGTCACCGCACCATCCCAAGTAAAAACTGACTGAATCTTCGGAATGATGTTTACACAAGCCACGAGTCCTTTTTGAACGATTATTTTCGCAATGTTTCTTGCCTCGTCCTCAGATCCAGCAGTGACCAAGACTACTATTTCCTGAGACATTACCCCACCCTGTACTTTGACTTAAGGCCTAATACACCATTGAAGCGGTCGCCCTGATACTAAACAGGCAGCCATTCTCTCTCAAGAACGCTCTGCATAGGCCTTCCTTGAGTTTATCGGTTGTTTTCCTCAATTCCTAAAGGCTGACTTTGCTAGCCAGGAAGAATGGCATCAGCTACCGTCTATGCCATTCAACGAACCTCTTCCCTGCCAAATCACTTGCCCTCGAGAATAGATATATTTACCTATATTGAGAACCATTAAATTATTCATGCGTGAAGGGTGGTAATGGATTTGGGCAATTTTTCAGGGGGCCAATCGCTCCGGATCCTCATCCGCAAGTTGAACCAGGTCAAGAATTGCCGGTCGCAAGGCCTCCTGAAGTGCCCCCGGATAGCTCTGAACCGCATCTTCGAGGTTGTAATAAGGGCTATCATGTTTTTCGCCTTCATATTCCATCGCCATGCTCCATAATACTCTGGATGGATCAGAGGCTGGGGTGAGCTTCAAATCTAACTCAACCGCCGTTTCAGTTTCTCCCATCGGGATACCTAAAAACCAAAATATCACCCCCAGAGGTCCTAAATAATACGTATCGATTTGTCGTTCCCACTCGGTTGATCGTAATTTTCCACGAAAGACAAGATCCGCTCCAGAAGTCTCGCCATTTTTTGCAAACGCGACTGAGGAAAATATTCCAGCCTCTTGTAGTTCTGCGGCTGTGGCGCTCGCAAAATCATTGGACGGATCGAAGTTCACCACATCAACTTGCTCAGGGTTCGCAGCCTCTTCCGGACGGTCATATTTTGTCGAACCATAACGGACGAGAGGAATCGCGGCTTTCCAATATTCTTCCTTCATATCTTTTCCGCGTAAATCTTCAAACGGCAACACCACCGCTTTCGCGGGCAACGCCTTTTGGGCTTTGACATCGAGATACGCATCGGTTGAGGAGGGCGGATATTGCCAGTTCCTGTTTCCGAGACAGCCAGACAACATACCGAGACTCATCGTCATCAGGATAAGCCAACAGAACAATCTTGCCAGGGACGATCTCATTCGCATACTCCTTTCTAAACGAACCCGGCGAGGACATCGCCGCGTAAGACTAGACTTCTACCCATTCATCATAGGCTCTTCAGTTGTTGATAATAGATGGAAAAATGAGGGGATCAGACAATACGCAAACATTGAGGATTATAGCGAATCCACATACGTTCCAATCAATACAGACGACAAACTCCGCGCGGTACGACGTTGAACCATATGGAAATTATTTGAAACGGCTATAAGGTCACGCGCCGGTCATTTTTCAGAAATGCTCCCAAAAGGCAGTCTAAGGACAAGGGTTAGGGTGACATATTCAACAGGGTGACTTGCATCGCACGCGGTCATTCCATTTCATAAAACGTCAAGAGACAGACTTACCCCTATCACCCTTGTCGAAGAGTATAACGTATCAAAGACCTTGAGGGAACGTTATCAGGCAAACCCGCCAGCACGGGCCAAATGCTCCTGAAACTCTTCGTAGGTTCGAGTGACCGGAAACTGCGGGTACTCTCCGACGATGCTCTCCGGTGGACAGAACAATATCCCTGCGTCAGCTTCTTTCAACATGGAAATATCGTTGTATGAGTCGCCTGCGGCGATGACCCGAAAACCAATTTTCTTCAATGCTAAGACCGCGTGGCGTTTCTGATCGGCCATCCGAAGATGATACTGACTGATAAACCCATCTTTGTCCACCTCCAACGAATGGCAAAAAATCGTCGGATACTGGAGTTGTTTCATCAGTGAAGCGACAAACTCATAATAGGTATCAGAAAGAATAATGACCTGACAGCGTTCCCGTAACCATGAAAGAAAACGTGATGCCCCCTCTAATGGAGAAAGACCGGCTATGATCGCTTGGATTTTTGGAAGAGTAATCCCGTGCTTTCTCAGGATCAACAGCCGTTTTTGCATCAATTCATCATAGTCAGGAATATCACGCGTCGTCATTTTCAGTTCTTCAACTTGAAAATGGTCGGCGACTGCCAACCAGATCTCAGGGGCCACAACCCCTTCCATGTCTAAACACGTCACGACCGGCTGTACCACGATTCCCCCATCATATGAGATTAGTTTTTGTAGACGAAATGGACTGCAAAATCTGGCTCATCATACTCAAAACAGGACGGCGAGACAATCGGGGGTGTTGTCTTTCTGGCGATACGAGTGAAACCCTTTTGGGCCTCACCCGGCGATTTCATCTTATACAGAGCAAGCTACCGGCTTTCCTGCGCTGAACCGGAAGGGATTTCGAGAGGAGGTTTTCAGGACCCGACCAGCAAATGACGCAAATCAGTCGGTTGTTCGCAGTAAAAATCTGGCTTCAACGCCTTCACTTTTTCCGGGTTTCCGTAACCATACCCGACGGCGCAGACCTTGACTCCAATCGCCTGAGCGGCTCTCACGTCATTCGTACTGTCGCCGACCATTATGGTCCGTTCTGGTGAAATGGCCAGCTTTTCCAAGACGCGCAACAGCATACCAGGATCAGGCTTGAGGTCTGAACTATTTCGAGGGCTCTCAATCGCGGAAAAGCTTTCGATGGCACCAAGACCCTTGACGATTTCCATCGTATACTCCATCGTCTTGTTCGTCACAATCGCACATTGGCCTTGGCCGTTGAGATGCGAAAGGATTTCTCCCATCTCCGGGTAGAACGTTGTCGTATCGAGACAATGCGTGAGGTAGTGTTCGCGAAAAATCCGAAGCGCCCGTTCATACAACTCAAGATTGTCCTCGCCGACCGACAGCCGCAAGAGCCGCTTCACCCCATCGCCAACGAAACTGAAGATTTCCTCAAGAGACCGTTGCGGCAACGCCAAATCTCTCAGTGTGTAATTCACCGAATTTGCGATATCCACCTTCGAGTCGATTAATGTGCCATCAAGGTCAAACAGCACAAGCTCGACCTTGGCGTCCTGCCCCCCTTGTAATGTCATCATTGTGCCTGCTTCACCTGCGCCTGCAGAGATTGAAGGCGCTTCTTTCGACGCTCGTCGACTTCCTGCGATTGCGCCAGGCGAATAAAGTTCACCAACCGGCTCTTTCCGACATGAGGCGGAAGCTGCGGCGCGACGATTCGCCATCGTTCATGAATAGCTTTGACGTGAAAAAATTCGAGATAAATCTGCGATTCCGGCAAAAATGTGGCGGTTTCCCAATACACGGTCCCAATCACCGTAAACGTCACAGGAATCAGCACTTCGGAACTGCTCAACACCTCCCATTGTGTGACATCCTCTATCACACGGAAGTCGGAAATTACCACAATTCTTCCCCAGGCAGGCTCTTCATTCCAACTGACGAACGGAGTGAGCACATCATGCGAGCTCACCTCGAGCCGTGCGCCTCGCTTATCCAGTGACAAATACTTTTCCACCAATTGACTGGGATCGTTCTTGATATCCCCAGAAAAGGCCGAGGCCATGACGGGCCAGACAAAGCCAATCAGCCCGACCATACCCAACTGGAGCCACCGCGACAACTGTCTCATGGAAAATCACAAGAACCAACGCCAAGGCTGTCTAATCATACAAAACCGGCGAGTCATTATCCTTTCAGGAGAATAACCAGGATAATGCCGAGGAGAAGCCATAATGGAATGGAGAGCATCAGGCCCCACACAAGCCCTTGTGAGGTTTTCAATCGACTTTTCAATTTCCGCTTTTCCACCGCCTTGGTCACCCGGGCTTTCACTTCTTCCAAATGAAAGGGCTTGGTGACATAGTCATCAGCACCAAGACTGATTGATCCGACTGCGGTACTAATTGACGGGTGTCCTGTAATCATCAAAAATATCAGGTCGTCATTCACTTCCCGAATCCGCTTTAACAGTTCCATCCCGTCCATATTGGGCATGATCAAATCCGCGAGAATAATATCAACTTCACCCTCCCGGTACTTGTTCAGCGCATCTTGCCCATCATCGGCCGTCACCACGGAATACTCGAGTGTTTGGAGGTACTCCGCCAACGCTTCCCGGACACCTCGATCGTCATCAACTATCAAGACTCGTTCAGCCATCATCCATGATCTCCCCCCGCACAGGGCCGGCGTTCAAAACTTGAGTCTGTTACATGATGGGCGCGTCAACAACAACCACATCATCGGGCATGTTTAATCGCAAAGCCTCTGCGTCAATCCCCTGATTGACGCGAAATTCTGAAAACCGCAGAGTCGAGACATTCCCCGATTTTTCATACAACATGATCTGACGAATCAGGTAGGACTTCGGATGGATCGTCAGCTCGATTCGCGTGACGGTCGAAGTCGCCCGATCCTCGGCTTTCGGCGTCAGCACCACAATGGGGAGACCGCCATCTCCCCGTTTTTTCTCTGAATCGGCTGCCACCGTAAATTGCTCGCCAAGCTTTCCCACTCCTTGCAGTAATGTCAGGGGAGCTCTTGAGGCCGCCATCTGTGTGAGATTGCCTTTGACGACCTGATGATGCTGAGGCACGTACCACATGACTTGATCCCCCTCAACCAGGATCTGCTCCTCGTTGGGCTGGCGATAATCCCATCGAAGCAATCCCGGCTTTTTGATAATCACCCTGCCGGAGGAGGACAGGCGACTGTCAAAACCCTCGATTTGGGTTTCCTGGGAAAATTCCGCTTCCAAGTCCTGGGTTTCCAGGTAATGTGCATCGACCTTTTTCACGAGCGCGTTAACTTCGTCGGTTAATGACGCCAAACCGTGAGAAGGGCCCACGACCAGCAGGCTGAGAATCAGGACAACAATAATGCGGGTCATCCTGTTTCTCCCATCAAAGCCTGGCGCGTCAGGACCTCACGCCGTCCATCTCTTCCTGGCGCGCTGACCAATCCCTCGCTTTCCATCTGTTCGATCATGCGCGCCGCTCTTGGGTACCCCACTCGCAGTCGCCGTTGTATGAATGAAGCCGACGCCTGTCCGGTTTCCATGACCAACTCCCTGGCACGTTCATAGGTTTCATCCCGCGCGTCTTCCTCTTGAGATGTTTCCTGAGTCGAGAAAAACTCCTCGTCTTCATAAACAGGAGCAGCTTGCTGCTTCACCCATTCTACCACTTCTCGCACTTCATCATCCGAAACGAATGGGCCGTGCAATCGAGTGACCCGTCCGGAACCGGAAGCCATGTACAGCATATCACCTTTCCCCAATAGCGTTTCGGCTCCATTGGTGTCCAAAATGGTCCGCGAATCGATTTTTGAAGAAACCTGATACGCGATTCGAACCGGGAAATTGGCTTTGATAAGACCGGTCACGACGTCAACGGAAGGCCGTTGAGTCGCCAAGATCAAATGAATGCCGGAGGCTCTGGCCATTTGCGCTAAACGCGCGATACGGTCTTCGACCTCTTTTGGGGCCACCATCATGAGGTCTGCAAATTCATCGATGACCACTACGATATAAGGAAGCGGCGTCAGGGGAGTCGGCGCATCCTCCGTGTTCGATCCTTCAATAGTAGACTCAGCGTCTTTCGCGGTTTTCTTGGAAGGCTTGAAGGACCGAGCCTGCCGTTGTTCTTCCGACGCCTTGCGATTAAAGGCATCGATACTTCTCACCCCATGTTCAGCCAACAAACGGTACCGGCGTTCCATTTCATGAACGACCCAGGTTAAGCCTCGGGCGGCAGACTTGGGATCCGTGATCACCGGACGAATCAGGTGAGGAATGCCATCATAGACTTGGAGCTCTAAGACTTTGGGGTCGATCAACAACAATTTGACCTCATCAGGGTGCGCCGTGAACAAAATATTCAGCAGCATGCAATTGAGGCCCACACTCTTCCCGGCCCCCGTGGCTCCGGCCACCAGCAAATGCGGCATGGTCCGGAGATCTGAGACGACGGGATGCCCGTAAATATCTTTGCCTAGCGCCAGCGCGAGTTTCGCTTGAGATCGCAGAAAGACGGAACTGGTCAGCATATCCTTCAAAGAGACGGTCTCCCTGATCGGATTGGGGACTTCAATCCCCACGGTGGATTTACCGGGCAACGGGGCAACAACTCGAACCTTCAGCGCCTTCAACGCCATCGCCAAATCATCGGCCAAATTGACGATTCGGGAAACCTTGATTCCCGGACCAGGGGCAAATTCATACATCGTAATGACCGGACCTGGATGGACCTCTGTCACCTTTCCTTCAATGCCAAAATCCTCGAGTGTCTTCGTGAGGACTTGGGATTGGGATTCCAGCACTTGATCGGTCTGACGCGAAGACCGCGCAGGGGCGTCGACTAAGAGCCGGGAGGGAGAAGGCGGACGGTAGGTTTTGGAGACCGATCCATAAACAGGAGGGGACTCACTTGAAGCGGCGGCCGGAGACTCTGGCTCATCTTCTTTATGGGCTTCTATTGTAATCACTTCGGAAGACTGCTCCGATCCGTCCGCAGATGATTTATCGGAACCACGGAAGCCGAGCAACCCTCCAATACCTCCGCGGAGAGGCATGGAACGATTGATTTTGACCGGCTTATTGGGCTTGATCGACTTGTACTGCCGCGCCTCAACGTGACGAGCTATCTGAGACTGCACAACTTCTTTCGCTGCGCCGCTCCATTGAAACAGCCGGCGCGCAGTCCCTGGGATCAAAGAAGGAGAGAGCAGCACGAGCGAGACGATAAAGGACGCGGCCAGGAGGATATGACTGCCCAGGGAAGCAAAATTCTGTTCCAGAATCCAGGCCAGCCAATACCCGCTATATCCGCCAGCCATCCCCGACCCGACATCCTGTTCATGAATCGTGGGAATCGCAAAAAATTGGAATTGGGAGATCGCGCTGAGAGAAAGAATAGCCAGCAGAGCGCCTACGGCATGTTGGATTTTGAGCTCCATGGACTCCCGAGCCCAGACATAGGTACCGAAGATCACCACCAAAAGCGGAGCGAAATACGCGGCGGCTCCGATGCCACTGAGCAACCCGAATCCTAACGTCGACCCAACTTTTCCGACCCAATTATGCAGCCCCCCTGGCTCAGTGGAACTACTGAAGATATCCGGCTGATCGAACAAGACCGGATCGTGCGGATGAAAGGAGACCACGCTCAGGAATAAGAGGACCCCGAAAGTTATAAGACAAATTCCTATAACTTGTGAAGTTAAAGGAGAATTTTCCGACTTCCGGCCTTTCTTTCCGGACCGGGCCGTACTAGGGAAGATACTCATAAGAGAAATCCTAACATAGGTGTTTCTCTTTAGCAAACAAACCATAGGTCATGAGGCATACTATCCCCTTTGAAATACAAGTGTTTGAGATCATCGCGCTGGACAATCGATGCATCATCGGACTCTATCTAGGACGACGGGTGAAGGGCCTGCGTCAACCGCTGAAAATCCTTCACGTTCAAGGTTTCCGCGCGACAGCGGCCATCGATGGTCGCCATCTCAAACCCGGATTGAAGCACATGCGCGTGAAAACCCGCATCCCGCATCGCATTGAATAAGGTCTTTCGACGGTGACTGAAGGCCGCCTTCACGACCCGTACGAATGCCTCACATTCTTGTTCGATACCAATTTGTTCCGAAGATTTGGGACGTAATTCGATGATTGCCGATTCCACGTCCGGCCTTGGAGAAAAACACGTCCTCGGGACTTTAAACGCCAGCTCAACATCAGCGAAGTATTGAGATAGCACCGACAACACGCCATATTCCCGTGTTCCCGCGTTCGCGACTATTCGTCTCGCCACCTCAAGTTGAACCATCAGAATCATACGGTCTATCAAAGCTCGGGCTTCGAATAATTTGAAGAGCAAGGGTGTCGAAATGTTATATGGCAAATTGGCCACGACCACCATATTGTGAGAAAGATTCGTGTAGGAAAAATCCAAGGCGTCCCCCAGAACCACCTCTACATTTTCGAATCCTTGTAACTCAGTTTGAAGATACGCAAACAACTCCACGTCGATTTCAATAGCCAAGACCCGAGAAGCGACCTGGCACAGTCTTTTCGTCAACGCCCCACGACCCGGGCCTATTTCCAACACATGTTCGTGGGGATGGACCTCTGCGCGAATGAGGATTTTGTTGACGATATTGTGATCGATGAGGAAATGTTGGCCGAAACGTTTACGGGGATGGGGAAATCTCATCAAGCTCTAGCGATAGGAAAGAACATCGAGCGTGCGGCGAAACCCAAACCATTGGATGCGCCCGGAACTATGACGGGCTCGCGGGGTCTGGCAATCCATTCGTCTCGATTTCTTTGATAAGTTTTTTAAGATGACGCCGGCACATATCCACATCATCCGAGAGTTCATCGAATAAATCCCCGACAATATACGAGGTCTCAATCCAATCCTTGGTCAATTGCTGTTCATGTGCCGGGCTCAATTTTCCTCGCAAGGCTTCTATCGCTTCCCTCTTCCAGTTGTGCACCTGATCACGTCCCTGCACCGCATTCAACGCATTCAAGGCCTTGGCATGAATCTGCTCCAACTCTTTGAGCTTGAGATGAATAAAATCCAAGGCAGCTTGCTCATGTTCCGTCATGATCCAATCCCTTCCTGCTGTTACATCGGCTCACTTCTCAACTGCATCCCGCACTCAAGCGAATATCCAGCCAAAAACTGACCAACGGTCATTCGCTTGCGATTCGCCATCTGTAGTTCGGTAATGTGCAATATTCCGTCTCCCGTCTGGACAAAAATTCCCTGTTTATCCAGTTTGACAATCGTTCCAGGACTCGCGCCACTGGATAGAGAGTCCGTTTGACCTTCATAGGGCCTCGCCTTCCAGATCATCAAACGGTCTTGTCGACAGAACGTAAAGGCCCCCGGCCATGGAGAGAGACCTCGAATCCTATTGCCTATGGTCTCGGCTGATTGGGCCCAGGAAATCACTCCATCTTCCTTCCGGAGCATCGGCGCCATTGTGGCTCCTGAATGCTCTTGCGTCAGAGGAACGATATCTTTTGCTTCCCAGAGCCGTAAGGTCCTGACGAGTAGCTGTCCGCCGACATGAGCCAATCGGTCGGATAGTTCTTTGGCAGTGTCCTCTTCCCTAATCGACACTTTTTCCTGTAGCAAAATCGGTCCGGTATCCATGCCTTCATCCATTAACATGGTCGTAATCCCTGTCTCCGTTTCACCGTTGATTATAGCCCACTGAATGGGTCCCGCTCCCCGATACTTCGGCAACAACGACGAATGCACGTTCACACACCCGCGTGGAGGCAGATCAAGGATAGCTTTGGGCAAGATTCGCCCAAACGCGGCAACCACGATAAGATCGGCATGCCACGCTTCAAGAGCCGACAAGAACTCAGGCTGCTTCATTTTTTCTGGCTGAAGAAGAGGAATCTGATGAGCCAGGGCCAGTTCCTTAACCGGCGAAGCCGTCACGGATTTCCCGCGGCCGCGCGGACGATCTGGCTGGGTCACCACTCCCACAACTGGGTACTCGGAATCGAGGAGCGCCGCTAAGGTCGGCACAGCAAATTCCGGAGTTCCCATAAAAATCACGCGCATGGCTGTTTCCTAGCAGCAAGTCCCGTAAGATTGCAATTATCCCTAGTTTAACAACTATCCCTTCAGAAAAGGTTGGGGAAAACACCCCAGATGCAATCGCCTATAGCAGTTCCTTTCACTCGAATCAACGGACACGGCAATATTTCACTCCGCATCCCGCGAGTATTGCTGTGCCTGGTGATCTGGCGTTGTTTCCCAAAGACAATGACGAACAGTGCAGGGAAAGCCCCGTCGCCGGGACAAGACAAGCGATTCAGTCGGAGACGGCGTTTCAATCAATGTATATCAAAAAAGAGGATATCTTTATCTTCTGTTATCCCCACTCGTGATGAGTAGGACCCAACCTTGGCGAAATTCATCAAGGTCCGCGGTCATGCGTACCGCATCAAGAGGCCGGACACATGACTGCACTTGACCTGGTTGCATCGATTCAAAAACCTGCGTACCCTCCGGGCTGTCCACACATAAACCGTTATTGAGGAAAGTGGAAAAAGGGTAACATGACGTTTGCTTCTCCCGAATCTGTTATTTTAGGAATGAAATAATAAAAAGCGACTGCGCACCAAGGAGAAAAAATGAGCACGAAAAAACCCGACTTAAGCAGAGAACCCGCTCCTGATAAGACGGAACACAACGCTTTTTTCCCGTCGCCCTATTCCTTGTCGCAATATACAGCCCCAAAGACCGACTACGATGGTGCAGATTATCCTAATCGTTATTCGGGCAAGAAATGGAAAGTGCTCATGATCGGCACTGATGAGCGCTATTTGCTTATGAAGAATGGCAAGATGTTCTCGACCGGAAACCACCCGGTTGAAACGCTCGTGCCGATGCTTCATATTGATAAAGCTGGCTTTGAAATCGATGTGGCAACCGTGTCTGGTAATCCGGTTAAGTTTGAGATGTGGGCGATGCCTCGCGAAGATCACGCAGTTCAGTCAACGTATGAAAAATATCTCCCGCAATTCAAAGAGCCCAAACGGCTTTCCACTGTTATCGAGCAAGACCTTGGCGAGGATTCCCCATACATCGCTGTGCTTGTGCCCGGCGGCCATGGCGCCCTGACCGGCGGCATTCCGGATAGCCGGGAGATGAAGACAACCCTCAAATGGGCGATGGACCATGATAAGCATATCATCACATTGTGCCATGGCCCGGCTTGCCTGTTAGCGGCCGGGGTCGGTGAAAGCAAAGAGCATTACCTATTCAGGGGCTACAAAATTTGCGTGTTCCCTGACGTGCTCGATGAGGGCGCTAATATCGAAATTGGATACATCCCAGGACACCTGCGCTGGCTGTTGGCCGAGAGTCTTCAAAAACTTGGCGTTGAAGTGATGAACGACAACATGAGTGGTGCGGTTCATCAGGACCGTAAGCTTTTAACCGGAGACAGCCCCCTGGCTTCCAATGCCCTCGGGAAATTGGCTGCTGACGCACTGTTGAAGGAAGTCGCCAACTGAGGGATTTTTTACATAGATGAATGGGTATTGCGTGGCAAAGAAGAGGCACCTTTTCTATCACGCGCGTCGCTGCTTTTAATGGCGAAAAAATTTTCACCGCGCTTCCTTCCACCATTTTTGCATAAGCATAAACACGTAATATTCACATTGACTCCTTCTTTCTGCCTGTGATACAAGTTTTCCCCTAGTTCTATCCCATTTGCTCGGAAATTAGGCACCCTCGAACATTCTTCATCAATCTCTCTGAGCGTACCGAATAAGGACATTCTGACATGGGCGGGCATAGTCACTGGTCGACGATCAAAAGACATAAAGCTGGACAAGACGCCAAACGTGGGAAGATCTTCACCCGCGTCATTCGTGAAATATCGATCGCCGCTCGCAGTGGCGGCGACCCCGATGGGAATCCCGCGCTTCGTCAGGCTATCGCCAGAGCCAAAGAAGTCAATATGCCGGCCGATACGGTGAAGCGTGCGATTCAGCGAGGAACGGGCGAATTGCCTGGCATGGAAGTGGAAGAATTTATGCTTGAGGGGTACGGGCCTGGAGGAACAGCGATCTTACTGGAGGTTATGACCGATAACCGGAACCGTACAGTGGCGGAAATCCGCAGCATGTTTACCAAGAATAACGGGAACATGGCCGAAGCTGGCGCCGTCGCCTGGCAATTTGAAAAAAAAGGCCTGCTGATCGTTGAGCAGGACAAAGTGGAAGAAGATCGGCTGTTCAACCTCGCACTGGAAGCCGGTGCCGAGGATGTCAAACAAGGCTCATCATCCTTTGAAGTCATCACCTCTCCCACCGACTTTGAAGCCGTGAAAGCTGCTTTAACAGAAGCCAATGTGCCCTCGACTTTTGCCGAAGTGACGTTCTTACCCCAAAGTCACATTCAACTCGATGAAAAAGCCGCAGAGCAAGCCTTAAAGCTTGTTGAAATCATGGACGATCATGATGATGTCCAAAAGGTTCACGCGAACTTCGATATCTCCGATGAGATCATGGAAAAACTGGCACCCGTCGGATGATTCGATTGAGGCATTCCGCATTCCATATTTCCCGTCGCATTCCGAATATTGTCCGACATTTCTGTTCTCGATGAATTTCCACACTTATCGCGGTAGGCTAAAGCTTCGGTCTTCTGCTCGACGAATCCTTTGAAATACTTATCCAATCATGATTGCACGGCTCACCGGTCGTCTGATTGCTAAAACCACGTCCACGATCATCCTGGATGTTCAAGGTGTGGGGTATGAAATCGACATCGCACTGAGTACCTACTTCGCCCTCCCGACTCTTGAAGAACGTCTGACACTCAATGTTTCGACTCACATCAGAAACGACACCATTCAATTGTTTGGATTTCTCACCACGGCCGAAAAAGACACTTTTGTCTTACTGACGGGCATCAGCGGCATAGGACCCAAATTAGCACTCAGCGCCTTATCAACGCTCACGGTCGACGAAATACATGCCGCGATACAAGCCAACGATGTCGTTCGACTCTCATCCACTCCGGGAATCGGCAAAAAATCCGCTAGCCGTATCGTACTGGAACTCAAAGACAAAGTGGGAAAACTGATCGCCGGCGACGCGCAGCCGACCGGACCTACGCTTCTTCAAGAGAGCGTGCAAGCCGATGCCGAGTCGGCATTACTTAACCTCGGGTACCGCCCCAACGAAGTCCAAAAAGCCATCCAACAGAGCCGCGAAAGACTGGAGGAATCCGCCAACCTCGAACTCATCATTCGTGAGTCTCTTAAGCATCTAGCCAAAACCTGACTAACCCCGGCCACTAAATCTGGGGAAAACCAGCCCAAATGAGAAGCTGGGCAACAAATCGAATAAAGAATCTTTTTCCAGTCTTACAGCTACTTAATGATAATTAACGATGCTTTCTGATCTAATTCCACATGCCATCTTAGCTAGAAGACAAGTGATCTTCCCCCATAACATTGGACACTGCGTTAAGCTGCCTGTTCAAAGACAACCGGGATCTGAGGTCCGATAGCTGAATGCCTTCTCCGGCGATTGTCATACGTTTCAATGTACTCAAAAATACTGACCTTCGCCGTCTGTCGCGTCGGGTACGGCACTCGATGAATCAGTTCGACTTTCAGGGTATGGAAAAAACTTTCTGTGACGGCGTTATCATAACAAGTCGCCCGTCGTCCCATGCTACAACGCAACTGACTGGTCGTAATCAATTGTTGATATCGTGTTGAGCAATACTGGCTTCCACGGTCTGAGTGGAGAATGGTGCCCTTGGGAAAGCCACGACGGAACAACGCCATGCGTAGGGCATCACACACCAGTTGTTGCGTCATTCGGCGGTTCATCGACCACCCCACAATCGCTCGTGCATACAAATCCATCACGACTGCAAGATAGAGCCACCCCTCGTGCGTCCACACATAGGTGATATCACTGGTCCATTGCTGATTTGGGGCCTCAGCCCGAAAGTCCTGTTCCAGCAGATCGGGGGCGACTGGGTTGGAGTGCTTCGAGTCGGTTGTCGCTTTAAATTTCTTTGCCTGAAGCGCTTTGAGCCCCAGGGCGTGCATTCGTCGGGCCACGCGATTCTCGCTACACGTGAGGCCCTCATGGTGTAACGTCTTCGTAATCCGTGGCGCGCCATACCGTTGGCGGTGCTCAGTAAAGATTTCGCGTATCCGTCGATCGAGTTGATGGGTCGAGTGCTCCCGCGGACTCTGGCCACGTGTGGCCCAGTCATCATAGCCACGGCGAGAGACATTCAGAACCCCGCACATGAGGGTGACGGGCCAGGCCTTCTTCTGTTTCTCGATGAATCGATACCTCATGTGGGTTCCGTGGCAAAGAAGGCCGTGGCTTTTTTTAAGATGTCGCGCTCCATCCGAAGGCGCCGGTTCTCAACTTCCAGCTCATAGATCCGTTGTTGCTCAGCGGTGCGTTTCCCTTGTCCTGGAAAGGCATCCGCTTTGTGAGTGGCCAGTTCATCCTTCCACCGCCCAATCAATGCGCCACTCACGCCTAAACTCCGCCCCGCGGCCGCACAACTGTAGCCATGCTCCACCACCAAGGCCACAGCTTCTTGCTTGAATTCTCGACTGTGAAACCTGCGTAATCGCTTCATTCACCACCTCGTTGCGAATTAGTATATAATTCTTAACTCGGTGTCCGATATTCCATGGGAAGATCAAAGTGCAGCCTACAAATGGGGTTCAACAAGACCTCTTTACTCTCCTGAGTATTTCCTCTTAAGATGGAAACTCTTGTCGTCCAGCAAATAACAGGGAAATCCAATACTTCGTAAATTTTGGTTTTTCCAGGGCATCTATGAAAACAAGATTCTTTAACAATTCACTAAGGCTTATAAGCATAATCCCTCTGATCGTGATAGCCTTAGCTCGCTGTGCCGGAATAGACAAAGATTACAAGCATCACAACAATGGCACAACCATTGGTTCCTCTGAGGGATCTGGTCCGAGTCGGGTCAGAGATAGAGATAATCGTCGATATGATGCCCCAGTTCAAATTGACCCATCAACTGCATTGGCAAGTGATAGAGTCAAGGATTACATGAATCAACAACGACAGGAAATGCAACGAGAACTCTCCGAGGGGCTTCAAAGTCGTTCAATTGTCGTCCAGTTCCTTAACGATCACACGCTTCACCTTACACTACCTAGTCAGGAGTTTTTCGATATATATAACGCCAATATCCATGCGAACTATCAATCAAGCTTAACTAAAGTGTTATCGGTTATTAGCAAATTCGATAAGACCGTCATTCACATCATTGTGCACACGGATAACACTGGCACCGAGAATTACAATAGAATCCTCTCTCAACATCAGGCAAATGCTGTTGCAGATTTCTTGAACAGTCACGGAGTGGATAATACTCGACTCCGTGTTGAAGGACGTGGGGAGGATTTTCCGCTTTTCTCAAATGAATCTAAAGAAGGACGTCAGCATAATCGTCGAATTGAACTATTCCTGAAACCAATTATAGAAGGGAAAATTGATTGGGCCTTTTGGCCACCCAATTAAGTATTACCAGAGCCCAGATTTATAGGGACAATGCCTCTACTTCTGGATTTCACGTGCCTGACATTCCAACTCCTTCAGATTTCCCCTGATTTCTTTCAACACTCCCTTAACTCGCAGGTGCGCACAATGTCGCCATGTCCTTCAGGTTTTTCAAGAATTTCTGACTATGGCGAATCCAAATACATTCTAAGCGGATCGAAGCTGATCGCAACGTCTTCCTGCGCCTCCCACTCGATCATCCCATCACCACATTCGCTCTTTCTTGCTCACGGCGTGACTCAGGTTGCTTGCCGGTGGTTTCTTGCGTTTGAGCCTCTCTTCATCGCTTGATTTCAGCTCGTATTCCACGTATCCGTCCAGCGGTACCAACATGAGTAAATAAGGTAGGGGGATATTTCCGGGAAAACAGAATCGTCAGGAAATCCGGTATTATAACGTTTCGCGAACTTTCGATCCGCGATACCCGCTTTCCAAGACTTTTTTGAAGAAGCGAAGAACGTCAGCTAAATCGAACCAGAAGCCACAATTGATGCAGCGGGCATGAATACGCTGAGCGAGTGTGGCATAGTGCCGTTCGACTAACATCGTTCCTTGGCATTTGAGACAGGTCATAATTCCGTATGTGTGAAGGCCTTCGTTTCGATGTGGACATCGTGTATGTTCAGCCTACATCAGGAAAGGTAGCGTTCGTCAACCCCGCTCAGCAAATCCACATTGACTCTATTCTTTCCCCTATCGCAACTGTTGAAAGATTCTCTCCCATAACCCATAAACATCCCATACGAGACCAACATTATAAACGCCGGGGAATGGTCAAAAAAGTTCGTTCGGCAAGGCCGCAGCCATTTTTGCGCGCAGAGCGTACTGGCTCGAGCCGATTCAAGGATTCACCGAGGAGTTATCGTCGTACTTCGCAAAGAGTGTACCCTTGCGTACGGAAGTCTATCAGGGATGCGCTCTCGACGTGAGCACGGAACTCTCGCGAATCGGCCACCCGCTGGCTTGCTTCTTGTGTTAGTCCTTACGCTGAAATCATTCTCGCTCACCACATGGTGGGGTTCAAGCGGCGGGAGGGCGAGAACGCCGCAGGCGGCTTTTTTCAACATTCCCCTATCGCAAGCGATTCAAGATCACGGCAATACACCCTGCTAGGAGCCCTCCTCCTAAAATGGTCAATCCCATGGAAAGTATTCCTTCCATGGTTGTAGAAGATGGGGATCCGTAGACAAGGTCTCGCACTCCACCCTGTACCAATAGCACTGATAGGGTCGTGAGAGAACCCATTCCAAACCACCAAACGAAGGTTCGCACAGGCTCCTTTTCGACGTATGATTTCGTGTTAGTAATACAGGAGTTGTTTAAGGTTAGATTGAATACGGTCAATGTAACGAAGGGCCTGAGAGCTGTCAATTGTCGGGGGCGTATCGTCCCGTCCTCTCATGATTGTTTCGCCGTCGTCAGATGTCCCCGGGATTTCAGCCCATGATGGAGAAAGATTGATACGCTACTTGCTGCATTATTGGCGATGGCTAAGCCCGGCTGCTCGTCTCGTCCCGCTGCGACGACCAAAGAGGTCAACGCGAACGGCCCGTGTGGGGTGGGATAATGTCTTGGCGGATAGCGAAAGGTGCCGTCACCCTTTCCGAACAGTAAAGACATGCTGCCTGATTGAATATTCACGACCGCGACATCGGAATGTTTGTCGCCATCAAAATCATAGGCTAGTCCGTAGTTGGGACCGGCATCACCACCAGAATCTTTTCCCTCTTGAAATGTACCATCGCCATTTCCCAGGAACACGGTAATCGTGTTCATCTCACCATTGATCACGAGTAAATCAAGAATATGATCACTATCAAAATCGGCAAAAGAGACCCCCAACGGACGCTTGCCAGTGCGATAATCGATCGGCGATTCAAACGTGCCATCGCCATTGCCTTTCCAGATGGATACGGCATGACTCATCGGCCCACCATTCGTCACCGCCAAATCCAAATGCCCATCGCCATTAAAGTCGGCTGCACTTACCGAGGTCGGAGTATCGCCATATTCATACAGAGCACCGAGTCGAAATTTTCCATTTCCCATACCCAAGAGAACTTGTATCTTGTCATTGCGTAAGGCCACGACCAGATCGGGCAGCATATCTTCGTTGTAATCTCCTTGCGCGAGGTCCACCGGCGTTCGATGCACGGGATATTGCGCTCCCCGTGTAAAATTCCCATTGCCTTGCCCGATAAAAATCAGGACCTGTCCGCTCCCCGAACAAGCCACGGCCAAGTCTTCATACTTGTCAAGATTGAAATCGGCGACGACCAGGTTTCTTGGCTCCTGACACGCCTGAACTCTTCTGTGACTTTGAAAACTCCCGTCACCATTCCCCATCAGAATCGACAAGGAATTCCCGCGGATATTGCTCGTAATCAGATCGGCAAATCCATCGCCATTGAAATCCCCAGCCTTAATCGATGTCGGGTTTTTTCCGACCGGGTAGGTCTTATACAGGTAGACCAAATCTGGAGGAAGATAATTTTCTTGTTTAGGACACCCAAGAGTACAGAGCAGACACGTCAGGACGAGGAGTGAAAATCGCATAATCAATGGCTGATCGGTTTTTGCTGAGAGGAGATCTCACAAACCAAACAATCCTTCCTGCTGAGAAACTAAAGAGAAAGTCGAAGTAGCCAAAAACAACAAAATCTTCAACACACGATTCAGACGCCAGTATACGAAGTTTCCTAGGTCTTGTAAAACCATAACTGCCCGCAAGACCTATAAAATTTTACCTGCATAGACTGAAAGCATAGGCCCTTACAATATCGTTAGACCTACTCCCTTGGAGACCGACTAAAAAATATGCTATAGAATGACCTTTACCTTGAGAGGGAGGACCTTATGTGGAATAATGGAAAGAAAAAAATTGATCTCAGCATGTATGGCGTCGCTGAAATTCTAAAATGGTGTGTCGATCGCAATAATGGTCGGATACCAGGCACGGACACGGAAGGTTTCAAGAAAATGCAGGACGCCCTGGCTGAAAAGCCGAAGGTTGGGGATTATTTCACGCTTGATGCTTTCTGGAAATCCAGAAAAGTTTTTGAGTTTACGAAAGAGGAGATCGTGCTCATTGACCGCTGCTTGTATGACATCCCGAATTTTGACGGAGCGCAATTACCGCAAATCCGGTACAAGTTTTGGCCTACCCAGGAAGAAATCGCAACATCCTCTGCATCGTAATGCGAGAGCGGGAGAAAGGCTGAACGGTCTTTCTCCACGTTCTTTCTACCACCACTGCCACTCCTCGGTCACCAAAACATGCAGACCTAGCACAAAGTTCGTCAGACCATGTGCAAGGACGCATGGCCAAAGGCGCTTGGTGTGGTAGAGCAAGGCATTGTACAACGCCCCAGCCATCATGCCCGCCAACCAAAGGTTATGTTCCAACCCAAATAAAACAACCGTCGCCGCAAACGACCCGATGGTGAAGGTTCCGAGTGGCACGATATGAAAACGATTATCGATGACCCAACGGATCAGAAATGACCGCCAGAACAATTCTTCCATGACCGGAACCACCACCGATGCTCCAAACAGTCGAATCCCGGCTAAAACCATGCCGAGCCCAGCTCCATGTTGGAACGGATCGTATCCCGTCATCTCCCCTTGCATGGCCCACGACCAATCCATGCGTACCCACAAAACATACACGAGTAATCCGATACCCACGACGGAGAGGCCTTCCCCCCAACTCATCACCATGGGACTTTTCAATTCGTCGAAATGCGACCAGAAAAAAATCAACAGTCCTCCCACAATCAGGATCTTCACGGGATACGTCCATAGCTCTAGATCCTGCGCGTACCCCTCCACCGGCAACAGCAATGCCATTAAGGAGCTGACGGCGATAAATCCCATGTACACGGCAAACGGCAGAATGCGTGGCCACATCGTATTGCAACTCCCGGACGATTAAGAGTTAAGACTGAAACATGTAGACGTTAGTATGATTATACTATATAGAGAACAGACTCTCTGAGTCGTGTCGGCTCAAATGCCCATGATCTTTATCGATCGGGCCCTCTCATTATCCCTGTCCCTGCAGGATATCCATGGGTGAATAATCATCGGTTAACGTGATGCCTCGTTGAAGTCGGACAGGGCGAGTCGATTGGAAAAACGTGAGGGTTTCTGGGGGCAGTCGATTCTGGTTTACGAAGGAAACCAAGGAATCTTCGAATGAATCGTCTCTCATACGGGTCACAGGAGCGCCAGCAAAAAAGATCAGATTCACGGAGCCGGAACTCGTGGTCAGCCACGTCGGTCCGGCCACACTATAGGTTTCGACCTCAGGGAAAGCGGTCTTCATAGTCATCAGAACAGCTTCAGCCCGGCGCACATCCGTTGGCGAATCGGAGGAGGCCAGATTGATCGCGACGACGCCGTCCGCCGTCAAATGAGCTCGAAGCTCCGAGAAGAATTCCTGAGTGACGACATGGAAGGGAATCAGATGCCGAGCAAAGACATCTACCCAAATAATGTCGTATTGCACGGGTGTCGAGTTTAAGAAAGTCCTGGCATCTTGCACGAACACATGATGATTGGCCGGCGGTTGATACTCAAAAAACTTCTCAGCCGCCATGACGACTGAAGGATCCATCTCGACCACATCCAACTCCAAATCCGGCCATGCCTGCGCCAGCCACTTCGCCAACGATCCCCCGCCATGTCCAAGAATTAATCCCCGCTTAGGCCGATCGACCAGAGGAAGATGCCCCATCATGACTTGACTATACGGCAGCGCTAAGTATGTGGGCGCGACTCTCCACATCACAGCATGGAAGGTATTATTCAGGATCAGGAACCGAAAGAGGTCATTATCCCGCACCCTGACCTGTTGGTACGGGCTGTCCGCCTGGTATAGAGCCGGGGGTACGACCGAAATGGGGTGAAAACCATTCCAGGTCAATGCACTGGATAGAATAAGCAAAAGTGCCATACGGCCATGTTGCCATCCCCATGCCCACCAGCTCCAAAGGATTCCCAAAATGAGCTGAAGCATCCCTAAGTACGCAACCAGCGTGATGCTGCCAAGCCACGTCAGCAAATAAAAGGACGTGCCCCAGGTTCCGAACAGACTCCCGATCGTCGAGACAGCAATCATGCTGCCGGTGTGCCGACCGAGATGTCCCATATCAGCGATAGCCAGTCGCAACAGGGCGGGAAGAACGCCGCTTAAGCAAAAGGCGGGAACAGCTAATAGCACGCCCGCGGCAAGACAAGGCCCCCATCGAGGATCTTGAAGCCACTGTGAAACGGTAAACACAACGGGCTGCCCTGCCCAGGCCAGAAGAAGTGTCCAGGCCCCCGATGCCAAAAGAAGGAAAGTCAGGACCACCATGGGCGATCGACGATCGGCCAACCACCCTCCAGCCGCATAGCCACTGCTCATCGCCGCCAGGACGACACCAATGAGCGCGCCCCACACGTACAGCGAGCTGCCAAAGACGGGCGCCAACAAGCGACTGCCAAGGATTTCAAGGGCCATCACAACCGCACCGGTCATGAAGGCCGTACTGAAATACCACACACGAGAAGGAGAACGCCGGCTATTTAATGAAGTCGTCATGGCTTATCGACAATATTCGACAAAAGGACTGGATGCTAAATCAACGATGATGGGGTGTCAATTCGCGTACGTAGATTCCGGCGAAGACTTGAGGTAGAATTTCGACGAATGTCTGAGCCCCAGACCCAACCGGATAACGCTCCTCGCCAGGTCGACACCCATTCCATCACTAGTGCTGCTGGATTAATCGGAGCGGCAACCTTTAGCAGTCGGATACTTGGCTTTATTCGGGATGTCGTACTGGCTCAGCTCTTCGGAGCCAGCGCAGCCGCCGATGCGTTTTATGTCGCGTACCGAATTCCCAATCTCCTGAGAGAACTCTTCGCAGAAGGCTCGATGTCTTCGGCCTTCATCCCAGTCTTTACGGAATATCACACCCTTCGGTCTAAACACGAGACCTGGGAACTCGCCAGTGCGGCTTTTACGACGCTCCTGACGATCGTGACGGTCGTCACCATAATCGGGATCATCGCCGCCCCCAGCCTTGTCTGGCTTTTGGCTCCAGGGTTCCATGAAGAAGCCGCCCAACTCGCCCGAGCGACATTACTGACACAAGTGATGTTTCCCTACCTGCTCTTCGTGAGTCTAGCCGCATTGGCCATGGGAATTCTCAATTCTTTGAAAGCCTTCGCGGTGCCCGCACTGGCTCCCGTTTTTTTCAACATCGTCGTGATCGCGTTCGCCTTGTTCGTAACCCCGTTCTTCGAGCAACCGATCCTGGCCGTTGGCATCGGCATCGTGGCCGGCGGCCTGGCTCAATTCGCCATGCAATTACCCGCCATTCAACGACGCGGGCTTCTTCCATCCTGGCGATTCCAGCCAGGACACCCCGGGGTCAAACAAATGGGGCGATTGATCCTGCCCACACTGCTCGGTCTCTCCGTCACACAGGTCAATTTAACCGTGAGTACGATTTTATCCTCCTACTTCGAAGGAGGCCCCACGTACCTGTTTTATGGGATGCGATTGATTCAATTTCCCCTCGGGATCTTTGGGGTAGCCTTGGCGACCGCGATCCTCCCGACGCTTTCCAGACAAGCGGCAAGCGGTGCCATCGACGATCTGCGGGACACCGTCAATTTTGGGATTCGTATGATTCTATTCATCATCTTACCAGCCATGCTTGGCTTGATACTCCTAGGGGAGCCGATCATCCACATTTTTTTCGAACATGGGGCCTTTACCTCCGAGGACACGACCGGAACCGCGAACGCTCTCATGGCGTTTTCCATCGGTCTTTGGTCATTTGCCAGCTATCGAATCCTGGCTACGGCCTTTTATTCTCTTCAAGACACCAAAACTCCGGCAATGGCGGCCGTGGCAGGCATGTGCGCTAACATGGCGCTAGCCCTGATTCTCATGCAGACGCTTGAATATGTCGGCCTCGCATTAGCCACCGCCTGCGCTTCAATGGTCAATGCCACGATTCTCATAATCATCCTCAACCGCCGTATCGGAGGGCTCCATTGGCCACGCCTGGCTCAATCGATAGGACGAACCATCGTGGCACTCATCCCACTGTCCCTCATCTGCATGTGGGTGGCTCAGAACGACTTGTGGCGGCACCCAGACATGTTTACCTCAAAAGTAGGGGTCCTCACTCTCGGCATCATGGCGAGTGTGGCGGCGTACTTCGGCGTTCACCGGCTGCTCCACTCCAAAGAACTCGACGACATCTTGAGCATACTCAGAAAAAAATTGCGTCGAGGATAAGGGAGAAACCATGTGGATCGACATGACATGAAAGCCGTCCTTCAACGTGTCCGACGGGCTTCAGTCGAGGTGCAGGGCGAACTCGTTGGGAACATAGAACAGGGGCTCGTCATCCTTCTGGGCATCGCACGGGGAGACACTATGCTTCTTGCTCATTCTCTTGCGGAGAAAATCCAATGCCTGCGGATTTTCTCCGACGCAGCGGGAAGGATGAATCAATCGCTACAGGACGTGAACGGATCGGTGTTAGTCATTTCCCAATTCACCCTGTTAGCCAATACCCGTCGCGGACGTCGCCCCAGTTTTGAATCCGCGGCCTCTCCGGATGAAGCCCGCATGCTGTACGAATCGTTCATCCAGCATCTCCGTTCCCTGAACCTTCATGTCGAGACCGGTATATTCGGTGCGACGATGGTGGTCTCTCTAGAAAATGACGGACCCGTTACGCTCGTCCTGGATACTTCTGAGGAGAAAGAGGTACATTAAATCTTAAGAGTCTTCAACCTTCTACCGATGAAGAAGGTACAGATGGAATCGATCATGGCAATGATCTTCTTGCCGTCATTCGTGTAAGAGGGAGGCCCGTCATGGAAACCGTCGTCCCCGAACAGCATTCCCTTCGTCAGCTCTTCGGAGCGCTCACCGAACGAACCTTTACTGAAGCATTAGGGTGGCCAGACTTCCAAGTGACGGGGTACGTCTCCAACCTGCTGGTTGAGTTTGCGCATGTTGACCATCTGACCCAGATCAAAAATCAGGAAGGACAATCCGTGGAAACAGTCGTGGAGCTCCTCTACGAAGCCGAATTGCACACGCAAGATTCTGATGTGGACAAGGAACGAGATGTTCATCGCCATATCGGTGATCTCACACTGTTTATGGCCGGGCTCTATCCCGAATACCTTGCCCGCATGAAATGTTCCGGTCTCATTCATCACAAAGACTTTCTCGTCGACTATGTCAAAGCAGGAAAACGCTCGTACAGCATTGTGGCCTCGCATCAAAAACCCGAAGATAAAGACTCCCCGGCCCTCTTCCAAACCCTCTCCACGAATTTTGAGCTCTGTGTCGCGGGATTGGGGTTCGTTCGACTCGACCTTGATCGCATGCAATCACCAACACACCGGCAGACGACCGATATCCTCCTCAACTAGCGAAACCTTTCAGTTCCTGGGTGTTTCCCGCCATGACTCAGAAAGCGCTCTGACAACAGGCGTGAAAACCCGACCTCTTTAACTTTTTATCGGGAACAACCGAAGGAAGAAGGAGAGCCTCTATGGGGTTCTCGATTTCCTACGGCTGCGGCGAACAACACCTGGGCCCCAAGCCGCTCAATACATCCTATGATTGGCATGACACCGGAACTCGAAAACAAGCTGAGTCGTTGTTCGACACTACCCTCTCCCCCGCAGGTCGCCTCTGAACTCATTGAACTGGCGAACGTACCAGATACGGAGATTCAGGATGTCGTCAAGATTCTTCAAAAAGACCCCGCGCTTTCCTTGAAAATTTTGCGTGTGGCCAATTCACCGATGTACGCCAATCAACGAAAGATTGCGACATTAGACCAAGCTACGTTAACCATCGGATTGAATGGTATCCTCGCGTTGGCTCTCTCGTTCTCGTTAGTCAAATCATTTCGTTCAGAAAAAACTGCGGGGCTTGATTATCCGCTGTTCTGGAAACGTGCGATGATTTCAGCGTCGATTTCTCGTGCTATCGGCGAATCTTGTGCGCTCATCTGTCTCGAGGAATTGTTCATGGCTACCTTGATCCAGGACATCGGCATGCTGGCATTAGATCGAGCCTATCCACAGTTGTATGCTGATTCCACGCTCGACCAAGCCTGGCATTCACGTGTCGTCTCACACGAACAACAATCGATCGGAGCCTCTCATGGTTCGGTCGGATGTTGGCTCCTATCTAGGTGGAACTTCCCTGAACGATTGCAGATGGCTGTCAGCACAAGCGACGCGCCAGACCGTTTGGCTCAAACCGATGACCGCCTAGAATTCTCGCGGTGCGTCACACTTTCTGGATTGATCGCAGAACTGTATCTGACGAAAGCCAAGAAAGAACGGGTGATGAAAGTTGCGAATCAAGCGAATGAGTGGTTGGGCATGACCGCGGAAGCGTTTACTGGAATCCTTGAAAAGCTCGAGGACGCGATTGCCGAGTCCGAAAAACTGTTTGACTGCCACATTCATGATGAGCAAACCGCCGAGTTGCTTCTCGAAACGGCTAAAGAAACCTTGTTAGTCCGAAATATGCAGGCGATTCAACAGGTCGAGAACCTCCAATACCATACCATCATGCTGGAATCCCGGTATCAAAACCTGGAGGAAACAAGTCGATTAGATTCGTTGACGGGCGCATACAACCGGTCTTTCTTAGATGACGTAATTGAGGCAACATTTCAATCGGCCATAACGAACGCGACTTCCTTGAGTTTTTTATTCGTGGACCTGGACAACTTCAAAAAACTCAACGATACGTATGGTCATCAAACAGGTGACTCGATCCTCATGGCCGTGGGGAAAACCCTGAAAAGTCAAACACGAAACACGGACTTTGTGGGGCGTTACGGAGGAGAAGAGTTCTTCATCATCATGCCGGGAGTGAATACCTCAATGGGTGCAATGGTCTGCGAACGAATCCTGAATGAATTTCGTCGGACGACGCATGACGTTGGGCCCGACCAATCTCTGATCGTGACCGTCTCATTAGGAATTGCCACTCTCGAAAAAGGAAAAGGCTTTCAGCACTTCCATGAGATGATCCGTGCTGCCGACAAGGCGTTGTATGCCTCTAAATCCGGAGGACGTAACCGGTGGACGGCCTTTCACAGCCTTTCCCCTTCGGATACAGTACAGTCTACAACCTGACCCCCGTCTCGAACCACGGCCGAAACATCAGTCGAAGCACCCCACGCCGCATGACTAGGACAAACCCTGGAGGGTAGTCAGAACTTCCTCGTAATGCTGGTCGACTTTCACTTTGGGGAAAATCGCGGCAATCTTTCCCTGAGCATCGATGATAAACGTCGTCCGTTCGACCCCCATGTATTTTCGTCCATACATGGACTTCTCTTTCCAGACCCCGTACTTCGTCAGCATCGTTTTCTCTACATCGCTCAACAGCCGAAAGTTTAGATCATACTTCTTGGAAAACTTCACATGCGATTCCACGGAATCAGGACTCACACCCAACACAACGGCTCCGGCGCGCGTCAGGGCTGAAATGCCGTCTCGAAAAGCACAGGCTTCTTTTGTGCATCCCGATGTGTCGTCTTTGGGATAGAAATAGAGGACAACTTTTTTCCCCTTCAGAACCGTCAAGGTGACCTTTTCTCCCTTGTCATTCAGCAAGGAAAAGGCCGGAGCTTTCTGGCCAACCTTTAAGACCGATGTGGCCACTGATTTGGCTTGAGGCTTGGCGACCTCGGCGGTCTTTGTAGGCTGAGAGGAAGGTTTAGCGGTTTTCGCCTTTGTGGTAGCCTTTTTCGCTTGCGGACGTGATGCCGGGGTCCTTTTTTTCATCGAAAGCTCCTTGATAAGAAATTATGAAAACGAGCTGCTACAATGCGGGGCCTATCGTCGGATTGGCCACTCCGTAGGATTTGACATATCATAAAGACCGTCGCTTCTCAAATACCCATCGCTTTTATACGATGAACCCATCGCTCAACATCGTCGCCGGAGAAAGCATCCCATACGTCCAGGAGGCCTTTTCACCATTGGGAACGCTGACGATGCTTCCCGGACGGGACATCCGATCCGAAGATTTACAAAAGACCGACGCCTTGCTCGTTCGTTCGATCACGAAAATCAATGGTGCCTTGTTAGATGACACAGCGGTTAAATTTGTCGGCTCGGCTTCAGCCGGGGTCGATCACGTAGACTTTGACTACCTCAATGCGAGAAAGCTTGGCTTCGCCTCCTCGCCAGGCTCTAACGCGAACTCGGTCGCCGAGTACGTCATCGCCGCGCTTCTCACCTTGGCGCATCAACAACACTGGAAGCTTTCCGGTAAAACGATCGGCATTGTCGGCGTCGGCCACATTGGAAAACTCGTTAAACGCAAGAGCGAAGCCTTGGGCATGAAACCGTTGTTGAACGACCCGTTTCTGGCTCAATCTGGAGAGATTGAACACCGCCCGCTTGAAGAAGTTCTCGGCTGTGATGTCGTCACCCTGCACGTCCCAATCACTGTTGACGGGCCATTCCCGACCTTTCACCTCATCAACCGGCGCTCACTCACCTATGTCAAACCCTCAACGATTTTTATCAATGCCTCGCGGGGCGAAGTCGTCGACACACAGGCGTTGCTCGAGGCCATTCAACAAGCACGTATCGGCCCCACCGTGCTCGACGTGTGGGAGCATGAACCCCATATCAGTTGGGAGCTTTTCGAAGCAGTCTCAATCGGCACTCCCCATATTGCTGGTCATTCGCTCGACGGCAAAGCAGCCGGAACCTCTATGATTTATTCCGCACTTTGCAAGCACTTTGACATAGCTCCAGGATGGAATCCCTCACAATCTTTGCCGTCACCGACCGTGCCTTCATTCACCGTAAGTCCTTCGTCACGGTCTGATGAAGAAGTGCTCAAGTCGATTGTCACGAAAGTGTATGATGTGGAAGCGGACTATCAACGTATGAAGACCGTCGCATCTGCGCCACGAGAAGAAAGAACCAGGCTCTTCGACAATCTTCGCAAGCACTATCCCGTTCGTCGAGAATTTCATGGCACGACGGTTTATCTGCCGGATGACAAAAAAATTCTGGTTCCGGCGTTGGCAGAGTTAGGATTTCTGCATGGATGATGCAAACACATGGCATTCCAATGAGAGACTTTCCACGGAGTACTATCAACAGGACCGGTTCAACAAAGACCTCTGGTTTCGAGTTGCGAACCGTGATTACACTGAACTCATCGAGGCCTTCAATTTTTCTGAACTCCTCTCTCGTGACCACTCTCCGGTTGAACTGCTTGATGTCGGCTGCGGAACCGGAAAGTTTCCTTCGATGCTGAGCGCGCACCTTTCGCCGAGTCATCACATCGAATATGATTATCTTGACCCGTCTACCCATAGCTTGAATGAATTACAAAAAGCACTCGTCTCTCCATTCACACCGCGAACGGCCTATCACACGACGTTCGAAGCGCTCGAGCGATCAGATTGTCCACCGCAGGGCTACCATCTGATCTGGTGCCTTCAATCGCTGTACTGCATGCCACGTGAAGCCCTTCAAGACATTGCAGAAAAGCTCTTCGCTCTTCTGAACCCGGACAACGGCCGTGCGCTGATCTACCTGGCATCCGCCGACGCATGGTATCACCGCCTCTTTCATCTCTATAACCAACAGTTTTATCCTCATAGTCGTCTGCCATATATTACCGCGGAAAACATCACAAGAACGCTTGAGAATCTGAACATCCGTCATGAAGTCAAGAAATTCCATTTCTCCCACACCATCAGGGTCAGCGAGCCAGAAGTGTTGAGCAACTACGTCAACCAATGCGTCCTCGATGAAAAGGCATCGAATAATTGTCAGAATAATCGCATCATGAGAAACTTTCTGGAGTCGTTTCGTCGCGGTGAAGACTATCAGTTTCCTCAACAGATGTGGTTGATTATCTTTGGGGCCACAGCCCAAGTCCCATAAGATTCAGTGCGGAAAGAAACACCCCAATTGTGATAACGTTGCAGACTCAACCGAACCGACCAGAGATACACATGGGGAAATGCAGGCTTACGAGAAGAGGAGAGACCTAACGCATCATGATCAGACGAAAATCGTTAAAAGGGATGAAAGGCATTTACGTCGTCGTAGAAGACCTAGGGTCAGAATTAAAGGGGACAGTCACTCGGCGAGATATACGGTTTCGGGTCGAAGCCCAACTCCGAACGGCTGGCATCCGAATCCTGAAAGAAAAAGAGGCGGCCAAGCTTCCTGGAGAACCCTATCTCTACGTGAACCTTGCGGCATTACCCCTGGAACGCAATCGTTTCGCGTGCCGTATTGATTTGGAAGTTCACCAACATGTGGCAACGGCTCATGACTCACAAGGCGGCCATGCGATCACGTGGGAACAAGGGGTCTTGACCGTGGGGAAATTCGATACGATCGTGAAACACTTGGACGAGCTCGTGTTCGCCTTTATCTGCGACTATCTCGCCATCAATCCCATTCAGTAATTGCTCTAAGGCTTCTCGTCTGGTGGATCACTGGGCCAACGCAGGTGATCCATGTATTTATCAAGGTCCATATCTTCCGGGATTTTTGCCATGTCGGCTTGCAGGGCTTGTAAATTTTTGAGCGTTTCATAGATACGATAGTGCTTGCTTTTTTCCCAAAACGCATTCTGCTCCCGCTGAAACTCTTCAAACTTCATCCCTGTTTTCTCCAGCAGCAAGGCTTTGAGGTATTGGATCTCGTTTTCCTGGTGCGCGAGCGCCGTCGCCAACACCAACACATGCTTTTCGCTATCGTTCATGACAGGTGCCTCCCTTCCAGATCGGCTAGATCTCCAGTCCATGGAGAGATACCACAGGCTTTAAGACGAGATAAAGGCACGACAAAAGGGGACATTCAATTTCGCACACGGAAAGATACACGTGAACATGCCAAACATGGGTTTGGCAAAAGCGCAGAACATCCCCTATGAGAATAAGGAATTTGCAATGACGAAGGGAAAGTAGAGGTAGAAATTATTAGGTTGGATCGTTTGTATTAATACGACGCATCCTCAAACATTGCTTGCACATCGGACCACACAGTTCCTTGTGGGATTCCGGGTTGCCATTCTCCGTATGTATTGGCTGGCCGAAAAAAAATCTCTTTTCCTCGCTTCTTCAGTATCATGTCCTGCCCCTCGATGGTTGCCTGAACGATTTTCTCTTCCTCTAACATGTTCACCTCTGAAATTGGGTTTTATTGCAACATAAGAGCTCTCACGTCCTCTCGTTTCGTTATCGGCCAAGTCATAGTGGGGATTTAGCTTCAATTTTTTCTATTCTGGGTGTGTTGAATAATGAAGTTATCAAGAGCCATATTCTGCCAGAAAAACGTTGTAATCCAGCAGGGTCGGGGCGGTTCAAAAAAGTCTTGGCTCATCTTCCGTGTTTCAGTCCTGTTGAACACTTCATCATGCGAGGGAAGGGGCCATTGGCAATGATCATGAGCAATGCGAGCCAAGCAGCAAGGCCACAGGCATGTTGACGCGCGGAGCGTACTGGCATTACGTGAGCACGGCAACATGGCGAGAACGCCGCTGGCGGCTTTTTTCAACAGCCCCATTCTGACCATGGCCATTGACAGCTCTCTGTATCACATCATACAATTAAACTTAATTCCGATCGGAATAGTATGAATAATAAATTTTAGTAAATGTCACAATTTTCTCAAAAAGTACGATATGCCGTGATGACTACCGTGGAACTGGGACTTCGACACAGCACTTCACCGGTTCAGGCCAAGTCTATCGCGCAGAGCCAGGCCATCCCGGCCCGCTTTATCGAACATGTGCTCAGCGGACTCAAACAGGCGGGACTCGTGACTAGCCAGCGTGGAGCTCAAGGCGGGTACATCCTTAGTAAGGAGCCAGGCGAGATTTCTTTAGCGGAAATCGTGAAGGCCATGAATGGGACGACCCGCCAAACTCTCAATGGTTCAATCAATGGCCATCCGAAAAATGCGCACGAAGAGCTTTTATCGGACATCTTCGATCGATTGCATCATGCTGAACTTGCAATTCTTCGCTCGATCTCGTTACAAAGTTTAGTCGATCAATACCAAGACCTTGAAGATAAACGGGCGTTGATGTACCACATTTGATCCATTTTCAGCTAAACATTCGGAACATGCTCATGACATTCAACAGCTTGCCTAACCCACGATATACGCATAGCCTAGAGCTATATCCAGTCCCCGGAGGTTTACGATGAGTTCTGCACCAGCGACCCGACCTGCAATACAGACGATGCCGATTCCTCAGGAAATTCTCGAAGAAATCGAGACGTTCGAAGATGAAGTGACCCGGCTTCAAAATGGCGAAACACCCGTCGAGGTGTTTAAACCTTTCCGGCTGCAGTTTGGAATCTACGGCCAACGTCAAGCGGACGTACAGATGGTCCGGATCAAAATTCCCTTTGGCGGCCTGACGGCAAACCAGCTTCGCCGCGTCGCCGAGCTTGCCGACACGTACGCGACGGGCGTGGGGCATGTCACGACGCGACAAGACATTCAATTGCACTTTGTTCCGCTGCCGCAAGTCGTCACCATCATGAGAAAGCTGGCGGAAGTCGGCCTTACGACCCGCGAAGCCTGCGCGAATACAGTCCGCAATGTCACGGCTTGCGCATTAGCCGGCATTTGCCCGGGAGAAGTGTTTGATGTCACGCCGTATGCCAATACGGTCGCTCAACATTTACTGCGGAATCCGTTGACGCAGAGTCTTCCACGCAAGTTTAAAATCGCGTTTTCCGGCTGCCAATCGGACTGCGCCTTAACCCCCATTCATGATGTTGGACTACTCGCCACCCGCAATGCCGAAGGCACGATCGGGTTTCGAATGGTCGTCGGAGGCGGGCTCGGATCGACGCCTCGGATGGCCAAACTACTGCGCGAATTTGTTCCCATGGAGGAATTGATCCCGTCAATCGAAGCCTGCATCAAGGTATTCGACAATCTCGGCAATCGCAAAAATCGAAGCAAAGCGCGCATGAAATTCGTGATTGACAAGCTCGGATTCGATGAATTCAAGCGGCAGTGGCGGGAAGCCTACGACCTCCTCCTGAAGTCAGGAGGGACGACATCAACGCTCACCATCTTGCCGTACCAGGATGAAGCGCCTCTCATCATGCCGACCAAAAATGGCAATGGAGCATCATCAAACGGCCACCACACAGGTCAAGGCGCCAACGGATCGAATGGCGCTTCGTCGGATTTTGATCTCTGGAAAAAGACCAATGTGATCACCCAACGGCAATCCGGATTCCTGGCGGCTGTCATTAAATTGCCTTGGGGAGATATGACCACCGAACAAATGTACACACTGGCTGATTTTGCAGAGACGTATGCCAACGGAAATATTCGCACCACGATCAATCAAAACATGATTATTCGATGGATTCCCGAGCTTCGTATCCATGAGCTCTACCAGTCGCTGACAGAACACAACCTCCATGCGCCGGGAGCCGAAGACGTGGAAGACATCGTCGCATGCCCCGGCACCGACACATGTGGGTTGGGCATTACCTCATCAAAGGGCCTTGCCCGTGCGCTGGCTGAAGTCTTTCCGGCAGGGAAAACACCGAAAGATCTCGAAGGCGTCGATATCAAAATCAGTGGATGCCACAACTCTTGCGCCCAGCATCATATCGCGACCATCGGACTCCATGGAGTTGGAAAACGCATTGGAGACCACATCGCGCCCGTGTACGAACTGCATCTTGGCGGACAAGTGAACGGCACCGCCAAAATCGGACAATTAATCGTCAAAGTTCCGGCGAAGAACGTGCCAGCGGCCATCCAGCACATCTTGGACTTTTATCGTCAAGAACGGAAGGACGGCGAAAGCCTGCACGCCTTCATCACCCGAGTCGGCAAACTCAAGTTAAAGGAAGAACTGATCCCGCACACGTTGCTGCCTGCCTATGAAGAAAGCCCGGAGTATTATATCGACTGGGAAGCCGATCAAGAGTTCTCCGTCGAAGATTTAGGGCCTGGAGAATGCGCCGGCGGCGCCCTGGAAATGATCGACAATCGAATACTCGAAGCCGAACAAGAGCTCTACCATGCGAGAATTTTGTCGGAAAAACATCAATATGGCATCGCGATCAATAAGGCCTATCGGGCCGTGATTGCAGGAGCCAAAGCCATTCTTGTCACCGAAGGAACCGACCCGAACACCGACGCCGATACGTTGGCGGAATTCGATCAACTCGTCGCCGCCAAGGGTTTGCTTCCTGAAGCCTATCGCAATCTTACCGCCCAAATGGACGACATAGGGTCAAAAGACGCGTCCACTGAATTTCTTCAGAACAAACTGGCCTTCGCCCGGGATTTCGTGGGCGCCTGCCGCCTTGCGACTGATGAAATCGGGCAAGACCTTAAGCTCGCCCCGGTCGAAATGGGAACCGAGCAGGCCTCGAGCGCCACGCAGCCAGAGGAGAATCCAGTCGAGGCGTCAGCGTCCGAGGCGACTGTGTACGACTTGCGCGGTGTGGCCTGTCCCATGAATTATGTGAAAACCAAGCTGAAGCTCGAAATGATGGATGAAGGTGAAAAACTGGAAGTGTGGCTGGACGCCGGCGACCCCATCAAGAACGTGCCAATGAGTCTTCGAAATGATGGACACAAAGTCTTGGCCGAAGAGGCATTTGATAGCACAGCGCAACACTATAAAGTGTTGGTGGAAAAAGTGGAGGCGTAACGGACCGCATGCCTCATTCAACTGAAACTCCACCAGATGCGGAATCGTTCACTCGCCTCAATGAAGAGTTTGAGGGACGCACACCCGAAGAAATCTTGGCGTACGCCTTCAACGAATATTCGCCGAAGATTATTCTTGCTTGTAGCTTTGGCGCCGAAGACGTCGTGTTGGCCGACATGATGTTCCGACATCACCCAGACGCGACGCTGTTTTACCTCGACACGGACTTTTTATTTCCTGAAACTCTTGAAGTCCGCGATCGCATCGTCGAGCGCTATCAGCTAAAACCCGAACAGGTCATCCAGATGAAATCGTTGCTCACACCCGATGAACAATCGGCGACATACGGGGAAGCGTTATGGACGAAACAACCCGATCAGTGTTGCCATCATCGGAAAATTGAACCATTGGGGCGAATACTCAGTCAGTACGCTGCATGGATCACAGGAATCCGTCGCGAGCAGTCGCCAACTCGAGCGAACGCAGGGCTCCTGGAATGGGATGAGACATTTCACCTCGTGAAAGTTAACCCGCTTGCGGCCTGGTCATGGGAGCAGGTCTGGACATACATTCATGCGAACGATGTCCCGTACAACAGACTCCATGAACAGAACTACCCCAGCATAGGCTGCACCCATTGCACAGCCCCAGTCATGCCTGGAGAAGACCCTCGTTCCGGACGCTGGAAAAATTTTGCCAAGACAGAATGCGGATTGCATCCGCCGAAAACATGACGGATAGTTTCAAACTCCAAATTCTCAGTATACAGTTTGAACCATAACTCCTGAAACCTGAAACCCTTAACGAAGCCTTACTGACATGCAATCGTTTATCGCCAAAATAGGAAAAGGGACCAAGCGCGCAAAGGATTTAACGTGGGATGAAGCCAAGACCGCGATGCGTGCGATCATTGAGTCGGAGTCGACCCCAGGACAAGTCGGAGCTTTTTTAATGGCGATGCGCATCAAGACAGAATCCATCGCCGAACTCGCGTCATTTACGGTCGCGGCCAGGGAATACGTTGAGCCTCTTGCCGTGCCGTCTCCTCACGAAACCGTAGACCTGCCGATTTATGGAGAAAAACATGATACCTCTCATGCGATCGTCGCAGCGGCGCTGCTTGCGTCGGCCGCTGGGGCAACCATCCTCCTCCATGGATCCAGTAACCGCGCGGCCTCATCGACGGTATCCGACATCCTGAGACATTTGGCGATTCCAACGGATGCGCCACTCCATCTGCTACAACAGCATCAATTCGGATACGTGGACCTTGAAGCCTATCATCCTCCTTTGGCGGCGTTGCTCGACCTTCGGCACGAATTCGGCGTGCAAAACCTGGCGCATCAAGTCGCCAGAATGTTGAACCCCGGACGGACTTCTTCGCAAGTCATCGGCATCGCGCATCCACCCTATTTAGACAAGATGGTTGAAGCTCTGCATATGATCGGAACCTCTCGAGTCATGATTCTCCAAGGTGTCGAAGGACTACCAGAGCTGTCAGTCTCCACAGCCACGCCAGCACGCGAACTCAGGAATAACCACATCACAAGACTGATGATTCGGCCTCAGGATATCGGATTGTCATTCGGAGCCTTTCAGTCCATGGGGCATTCGGCTTTGCCCGCTGGAGACTCGATACCTGAACGCGAAGCCGATCTCGTCGTTCGATTCTTGCAAAATACCGTTAAAGGGGACTATCGAACATGGGTCATTCTCAATGCGGCGCTTTTACTCTATGCCGCCGGCAAGGCGGCCTCTCTTGCCCAAGCGACCCCGCTCGCCGAGAAGGCGCTGGAATCAGGGCTCGCCTGGAAAAAGTTGAACGCGCTCGCAACTCCCTTGCCCCCCGATACCACATCCATTGAGTTTCCAACACAAACGGTGACAGCATGAACCATCTCAGACAACTCGAAGATCAAAGCGTGTTTATCCTGCGAGAAGCCTATAAAAACTTCGACAACCTTGGCATGCTCTGGTCCATGGGAAAAGACTCGACAGTCCTCTTGTGGCTCGCGCGAAAAGCGTTTTTCGGCCATGTCCCGTTTCCACTGCTCCATGTGGACACGAGTTTTAAAATACCGGAAATGATCGAATACCGAGACCGGCTCGCGCGTGAATGGCGGCTCAACCTTGTTGTGGGCCAAAATAAAAAAGCCCTGGCCCAAGGGATGAATCATACGAAAGGACGCGTGGAATGCTGCACCGCATTGAAGACGGAAGGCTTGAGACTCCTACTCGAAGAAAAGGGGTATACCGGGATTATCCTGGGCGTCCGTTCGGACGAAGATAGCACACGGGCCAAAGAACGATACTTCTCCCCACGCGATAAGAACAATGAATGGGATTTTCGCGATCAGCCGCCGGAGCTGTGGGATCAATATAAAATCTCCTTCCCGCCCGGCACTCATATTCGGATTCATCCCCTCTTGGACTGGACCGAAATCAATATTTGGGAATATATCAAACTTGAAAACATTCCGTTCCTTGACAATCTATACCTGGATCAAGGCACAGGGCAGCGTTACCGCAGTCTGGGATGCGAACCCTGTACCTTCCCGATGAAATCCACCTCGAAAACGGTGGACGAGGTCATCATCGAACTTCGGAACAGCAAAGTCGCCGAACGCGCCGGTCGGGCGCAAGACGAAGGCCGCGGGATGGAACAGTTGCGAAAAGAAGGATACATGTGACGATGAACGACGCGACCCACGCCTCATCTACTGCCAAATCTTCCGACCGTTCACGCGATACCCCGGTCAAAGAAACCATGAACATCGTGATCGTCGGACACGTGGATCACGGCAAATCCACGCTGCTCGGACGGCTGTATGCCGATACCGGCACGCTCCCGGTCGGGAAAATTGAAAAAATCCAAGCCATTTGCAAACAGCAAGGTAAAGAATTCGAGTACGCGTTTCTCTTTGATGCGTTCCTAGAAGAACAACAACAAGGCATCACCATCGACACGGCTCGAACCTTTTTTACGTGGGGTGACCGGCAATACATCATCATCGACGCGCCGGGGCATAAGGAATTCCTCAAAAATATGGTGTCCGGGGCCGCCCGGGCCGAAGCGGCCTTGTTGATCATCGACGCCCTGGAAGGGGTGAGAGATCAATCCAAACGACATGGGCTGTTACTCTCGATGCTCGGCGTGAAACAGGTGACCGTGGTCGTGAATAAGATGGACCTGGTCGGCTATCGCGAGGATGTGTTTCGGGGCATCGAAAAAGAGTATCGAGAATTCCTCGCTCAATTAAACGTCACCCCTCAATACGTGATCCCGGCAAGCGCGAAACAGGGCATCAACATCACAACGAACGCATCGGAAACCTCGTGGTATACCGGCCCGACGGTCTTGGACTCGCTCTCGCACTTCACCCTCGAGACCACGGAAACTGAAAAGCCGCTGCGCTTACCGATCCAAGATGTCTATAAGTTCGATGCGCGCCGGATTCTCGTCGGACGAATCACCGCCGGACGACTCAAGATCGGCGACCGCTTGGTGTTTGCACCTTCGAACAAATCAGCCGCTATCCAGACCATCGAAGCGTTTAACATCGATCCGCCGCCGATTCACGCCTCGTCCGGACAATCGATCGGCATTACGCTGGATGAGCAAATTTTCGTCGAACGGGGACAAATCGCCGCTCATGAAGGGGAAGGGCCCTTCGTCTCAACCAGCTTTCGAGCGAACGTCTTCTGGCTTGGCCGACGCCCCCTCGAAATGCACCGAACCTATATCTTACGGCTCGCCACCAGGGAAGTCCCCTGCGAAATCGTGACGATTCACCGCATCGTCAACGCCAATGATCTGGATGATCGGCAAACCTCGACTTCCGTACAACGGAATGAAGTGGCCGACCTGACCCTTCGCACCAAAGCCCCGCTCGCCTTTGACGCCTATACGTCATTCGAGGACACCGGACGTTTTGTATTGGTGGACGAATACGATGTATCCGGCGGGGGAATCATCACAGAAATGGTGCGGGACGAACAGGAAGGACTCCGTACCGAAGCCCGAGAGCGAGATTCAGCATGGGTCAAAGGAGACATCGGCCCAGAAGAACGCGCGCAACACTTTGGCCATAGAGCCGCCGTGGTCCTGTTTACGGGTCCCGACGTCACCTCAAAGGCCTTTTTGGCCCGGAAACTCGAATCGGTCCTGGTCGCCGAAGGTCGGCATGCCTACTTGCTCGATGCGGCAAACCTTCGTCGCGGGTTGGACGCCGACATTGGGGAAACCAACCCCAATGAAGCCGTCCGCCGCTATGGCGAAGTCGCCAGGCTTCTCACGGACACGGGACTCATCGTGTTGTCGACCACCAACCCCTTTTCCCTTCCTGCCGGAGCCGTGGCGCAAGCGATCCAAACCCTCGTCAATCCGACACCTGTCATCACCATTTACATGTCGAAGGAACGAGAAAGCCTCTTGCCTGACGCCACACTGACGTTCTCAGGGCCAGAAGATTTTGATGAGCGAAGCCGGCAGATCATCGACAAGCTGAAAGAAAAAGGCATTCTTGCCGAAGCCGTTGGCTCACAACCGGTCTTTCAGTTTTCTATTTGATCGTATATCGGGATGAACTCACTCGACAGGAACTCAGACGCTAGGTCAGCCTAACCAGGGAAAAGACCGTGGCTGAAACGAGAGAAAAAGTCAGCGACTTTATCTACACGACAAACGTGATTCCTCCACATGTGTGCGAGGCCATCATCAAAGAAATTGCGCCACAGGAATGGCGGCAACATTCGTGGTACAACTACAATGTCGATGATTATGGCAGTGAGCCCGAGAAAGAACTTGACGTTCTCAGCACGACCCAAGAACTACAAGATGGCATCGCCCCGTATATCATGCGTGCCGTTCAAGAATACATGCTCAAATATGCCGACCAAAAAGATGAACGGATACGAGGATTTATCAAAACGTTCACCCCGATTCGATTCAACCGTTATCGCACCGGGACGATGATGAGAAAACATTATGATCATATTCACTCCATCTTCGATGGCCAACGCAAAGGTATCCCAATCTTAACCATACTGGGAGCGTTGAACGACGATTACGAAGGGGGAGCGTTTTACTTTTCCGACACACATGAGGTTCCGCTGAAGGCGGGAGATATCATGGTGTTTCCCTCAAACTTCATGTATCCGCATGAAGTCAAAGAAGTCACCAAAGGCCAGCGTTACACGTTTGTCGGCTGGGCATTTTAGGCAACTTCCCTCGCCTCCCATCCCCCTTTAAGGGGTTTGTCATGCAGTGGTAGTCAATTTTAACCCCGCAATCCCTATCACGATCAGGACGATACAGCCGATGCGCACCGCCCCTCCAGCTTCTCCAAAATAGAGAATCCCCAGAAGAGCCGTTCCCGCCGCTCCAATGCCCGTCCAGACCGCATACGCCGTGCCCATCGGGATACTCCGCAACGCAAACGAAATGCACACCATACTGATCCCCATCGCAACCACCGTCCCGACACTCGGCCACAATCGCGTAAACCCATCCGTAAACTTCAGACTCACGGCCCACACGATTTCAAACAATCCCGCGACGAACAAATAAAGCCAGGCCATATCTGCGCTCCTCGTCTTGATTAGACAAACATCATGGTTACACTGGGATGACAGCGAATATGTCCAAATCCACATTCGCTAAAGCAAGATGAGTGCGCTATAGTAAAGAGAACCTAATCCATTTGCCAACCATGGTGAAACCCAACGTCAGGAACGGCCGAACCGCACCACGAACACTGCGCGGGCATAGATGAATGCGTCGGGAGGATTGTGGAGCGGCCATCGCACAAAGGGGGTGACTGGCTTCGACGGGGATCAGGAGGTCAACGGAGCGTGTCGAGCTCTCGGAGTCTCGTTAAACCTTCGGGAAACCATTAAGTGCCAACGAACCATTGGCTCTCGCGGCTTAATTGACCGCGACGTCTCTCTCATCTTTGCCTGCGGGCTGGGAAGAGACGTCACTTTGCAGGCTGGTCCAAGGCCGGTGCTCAGCGGCGGCGGATAAGAACTTTCTGGGCTAGCAGACGTTCTAAGCCGGTTGGTGGGCGTGGGCGAATGCGAATACCAAATCATCGACTACACACGTAGGGCCGTTGCGCTAAATGTCTTCGGACGCGGGTTCGATTCCCGCCACCTCCACCAATTCGGCCTCTGAAGCACATGCTTCAGAGGCCAGTGTTTTATTACAGACGGGTGCAAAAAGGTCCCGGACCCACAACAAGCCGGATGCAGATCGGCAAGACTTTCCCCCTTTCAGAAAGCCAACATCTCCTCCGCACTTATGCCGTATCCATACGCAGGGCAAGTCCTTCTGGAACTATCGTATTGACATTGTGCGCACATTGCCCGATAATCAATGTACAGGCAGGGAGCGTTCATGAACAATCAATCAATCAAAACACGGCCCAAAACTTACGCAAAGAATATCAATCTTCGGGTCAAACCCCATGCGCGCTCATTAATCGATCGTGCATGCGCCATTACTGACAAGACAGTCACAGAGTTTGTGCTCGATGCAGCGTGCCGCGAAGCCGAGAACATGCTTCTTGATCGACGACTGTTTGACCTTGACGAAAAAGCGTATCAGGCATTTATCAGGGCGCTTGACGCCCCAACAAAACCAAATCCTAAACTGAAAGCCTTGCTACGCCGGAAGCCGCTTTGGGAAAAATAAAACCCGATACAGCCCGGCCCTTAACGCCACGCCCGCCCGAAGCCCTGAATAATTATCACATTCTTGATAGTTTTGATTGTGGAAACGATACACTCAATCAATGGCTGAGGCATCGGGCCATGAAAAATGAGACTTCAGGTGCATCTCGAACCTACGTGGTCAGCCACCAGAACCATGTGATCGCCTTTTACTCCTTGGCCACTGGTGCAGTGGCTTGCAGACAGGCCCCGGGACGAATCCGCCGCAACATGCCGGACCCTATCCCCGTCATGATTGTGGGACGCCTGGCTGTTCATCTGGACTGGCAAAAGAAAGGGCTTGGCGGGGATCTTCTGGCTGATGCGGTCAAGCGCACACTACAAGCGGCAGACATTGCTGGAATCCGCGCGCTCGTCGTTCATGCTCTCTCGGAAGACGCGAAACAATTCTATGAACAGTTTGGCTTTCAATCATCCTCCACTGACCCATTGGACTTGATGATTGCGCTAAAAGACGCGCAAGGCAATTTGACGTAGTCAGTTTCTGAAAATCACTGCCCGTTTCTTTCTAGAAAGGAAAGAATCACAAGACGTTGAATCTAACCTTCCCACTCCATCCGCAATGCCTAAAGAAAGTTTCGCCGTACAAAAAATTACTTGGCTAAGGAGTACGACAGCGCACTCGTATGGATACGATTGGGATGACTCTCTCTGGCTTCACGAAACTGTACTTGTATTGACGAGTTGAGGAAATGCTGAGCACAAGACATTGACACATATGTATATTTGATGCATATTCATACATATGAGGACGACATTAAACATTGATGACGATCTTCTCGAAAAAGCCGCGCAACTCACAGGGGTTTCAGAAAAAACCTCGTTAGTACGGTTAGGCCTTGAAGCCTTGATTTCGAAAAACGCGGCACTGCGGCTAGCGCAACTCGGAGGATCAGAAAAACATCTCAAGTTGCCCGCGAGACGACGCTCTACTCCAAAACGATGACGCTGGTTGACACCTCAATCTGGGTCAATCACCTTCGGACCGGGAACCCTCGCCTAGAATCATTGCTCCAGGACACACGAGTACTCATTCATCCATGGATCATCGGTGAATTGGCTTGCGGGGAAATCAAAAACCGAGAAGAAATACTCGCCTTACTCCAAGCTCTTCCCGAAACGCAGATTCCGGAACATCATGAAGTCTTGCACCTTCTTGAAACCCATAAACTCTATGGAATGGGGTTAGGGTGGGTCGACATGAACTTACTCGCCGCAGCCCAGCTCACGGGCTGTACCTTGTGGACCGCTGATATCCCATTGCAAAAAGCCGCCGCCAAACTACACCTGCCCAAATAGTGATCGGCGGCTACCTTTCCTCACTGGAGTCATTCCCGACATTGGCCGTCAAGATCCATCTTCAACTCCTTAAAGCAGCAGAACCGTAACAATCCATCCTAAACAACAAATCGGGAACAGCTTTCGCCTTTCGCGAAACTGTACTTTTTTTGAGGGGTTGGGTGACACCAAGAGTCAAAGTTTTTGAATACGGAACTTCTGAATCTTAGGAAAGGCAAGAGCAAATAGGAAATAAACGCCATTCGACTTAAATTGTCACTTCTGAGGATGATAAAATTGTGCTGTCGAAGAAATGGTCAAGAGGCACAGGTCCCGCTACCAGCGCGCCCTGACTAATCTGGAATGCTGTACGGCGCAATGAGCCAGAAGGCGTTTAAGGGGAGGCTGGATTTATTCCGGGTGCCTCTGCCAGTTGAATTAAATACAGCTGAAACAGACAACAAAGAAGAATTGAACCGCGAAAAGCGAGAAATGCTGGAAGCATGAGCTCAATTCAAATAGAGATTAAAAACTGCAACAACCTAGATTCGGCTGTCATTTCTTTGGAAAAGCAGAAATTAAATATCAAATTTGCGCCCAATGGAACTGGCAAAAGCACGATTGCAAGGGCGATGCTGCTCGGTGCGAAGGAGGATCAAAACCCGCTGAGAGAACTCATGCCGTTCAAACTCAGAAAAGAGAATCCAGAGAACAGGCAACCAGAAGTCAGGGGAGTAGAGTCGCTCAAAACCATCATGAGCTTCAATGAGGAGTATGTCAGTCAGTTTGTTTTCAAGCCGGAAGAACTAGTCAGCAACAGCTTCGACATTTTTATCAGAACCGATGCCTACAAACAGAGAGAACAGGAAATAGAAGATCTGGTCCGTAATATCAAGGAACTGCTTTCTGGCAATCAGAAATTAGAAGCCTTGATAACCACTCTCAAGGAAATGGGAAATGCCTTCAAATTGAGCAAAACGGGTCTGGATAAAAAGTCGACTGGCATGAGGGGATTGTCTGCCGGCAACAAAATTAAACATGTTCCTGCTGGATTGGAACCTTACACCCCGTTTATTCAAAGTCAAAACAGCGTGAATTGGATAGACTGGCAAACTAAGGGCTGTGATTTTGCAGATCTATCGGAAAATCGCCCCTTCTGCACATCCCACGCAGCTGACAAAAGGGAGCAGATTAAAAAGGTCGGCCAAGAGTATGACAAAAACACGATCAAGCACTTAATCGCAATCATTGGCGTCATCGAAAAACTTGGCGACTACTTTTCAGATGAAGCCAAAGAAAGGCTGACGATAATCACAACTTTGAAGGAAGGCCTTAGAAAGGAGCACGAAGAGGCTCTTGTCACAGTGAAAAAACAAATCGACAACTTCACCGAGAATTTGGAAAAGCTTAGAATGCTTTCCGCGTTTCAGTTTAAGGACGGTGAAAATGTCTCAGAAAAACTGGATGCATATAAATTGGATTTGCAGTTCTTCTCGGAACTCAATTCAAATACGATGCTAGACGCCATCGCACCAATAAATGCGTCCATTGATAAAGTTATTGAACAGGCTGGTCAGCTGCAAGGAAAGATCAATCTCCAGCGAAAAGAAATGAAACAAACCATTGAACGACATCAATGAATTTCTTTCCTTTGCTGGATACCCCTATTCGGTTGAGATTACTGGAGATGGGGAACAGGCTCAACTAAAACTGAGACATGATGATCACGAAGAACACATTAGCGGTGGCAATCAGCATCTCAGCTTCGGGGAAAGAAACGCATTTGCAATCGTTCTTTTCATGTATGAATGCCTGTCGAAAAAACCGGACCTGATAGTTCTGGATGATCCTATCTCTTCGTTCGATAAAAACAAAAAGTATGCCATCCTCGAAATGCTTTTCCGTCGGGAAACCGATTCATGCCTGAAAAACAAAACCGTTCTAATGCTTACGCATGATGTGGAGCCCATCATTGATACCATTAAGTCACTATCGCATAAGTTTAACCAGCAAATATCAGCGTCATTTCTAAAGCTAAGCGGTGGCCAAATCACTGAAGTACCAATAGGCAAGAATGACTTCAGACATTTGCTCAGGTCTGCGAAAGTGCTCTAACATCAAATAAAGACGACATCATCAGGCTGATTTACTTGCGGCGGCACTATGAAATCGTCGATGACAAAGGTAATGGATATCAAGTGCTGTCCAATGTTCTTCACAAAAGGGAACGGGCCATTGATACCCGTGAGCCTAAAGATTCAGATGATAACTATCCAGAAATGGATGATTCCAGCTTCTCGTCCGGCTGCGCTGAGATATGTAAGAAATTAGCCAACTTTTCCTACTCTGAAATTCTAACTCGGATTTCTGACACCCATGCACTGAAGACACTTTATAGCGATTCTGCAAATGGCTATGAAAAACTCCAGCTATTCCGACTTTTGGGGCTGGATGTTGAAAATTCTGTTATTCGGAAATTCATAAATGAAACCTACCATATTGAGAATGAATCGATTTGCCAGCTTGACCCTGTAAAATTCGACACTATCCCCGGATATGTCGTGGAAGAGTGTGACAAATTAATGAGCGGGGTTCAGGCATGATTTAGTCGATTTTCTGGGGCCAAGCCCCGTTTTATACCTTCTAATTTGTCACATGTGTGTCGCAAAGGGGACAGTCTTTTTCGCGAAGAGACAATGCCCTTCACGGGTTTGACTCCCAAGACATCAACATTGGGAATGTTGAAAAAAGCCGCCAGCGGCGTTCTCGCCATTTTTCCGTGCTCACGTAATGCCTGTACGCTCTGCGCGGAAAAATGGCTGCGGCCTTACTGAACGAACTTTTTTGGCCATTCCCCAGCGTTTATGATGTCGGTCTCCTATAGGGCGTTTCTGGGCTATGCGAATGAATAATTCAACAGCCCCACATTGGGAAGAACGCCATCAGCCTTAAGCCTTACTGTAATTCAGACTAGTCTATATGCTATAGCGAATCCAAATACGTTCCAATCGATAAACACGACAAACCCCACGCGGTACGACGTTGTCACAAGCGGAAGGCGATACCCGTTTGGATGTCCGGACACACCTGAATGTTTCTCTCACGTCTTGAAGAGCCAAGGCGTATAAGGGCGCGCTGGATCGTTTCGGTATCACTGGAACGGCTATAGTCTATTGATGAGTGATAGGACGGGAGACGATCATGAAGATTGAGATCGGATCTTATGAAGCAAAAACGAAACTCCCAGAATTACTACGGCAAGTGAAAACCGGCAAAAGCTTTACCATCACGAATCGCGGGGAAGCCGTGGCAGATCTTGTCCCTAGCGCAGGACCGAAAGCCAAGGACAAAATTGCGGCAGCAGAAAAGCTCAAGGCATTCATGCGAGCTGATCCTGTGCGAGGAATCAACCTCAAGGAACTTATTGAAGAGGGGCGTGCGTGAGTTTTGTGCTTGATAATTCGGTGACTATGCGCTGGTTCTTGGGTGATGGCCAAGCACGGGAATTGACCTATGCTAGCAAGGTGCTTGACGCCATGAAAGCTGTCAGTGCATTTGTCCCTGTGACATGGGGACTTGAGGTGGCCAATGTCATTGCCAGAGCAAAAGCCAAAGGCCTGGTAACCGAGGCGCGAAGCTCGGCATTTCTTGAAATGCTGGAAAATGTGGCTATTGAAGTGGATTCGGCCACCTTCACCCACGCACTGTCCGGCACTCTTCAACTGGCCCGACGATACAGACTCTCCGCTTATGACGCGTCCTACCTCGAGCTCGCCTTACGGTTCGGCCTGCCACTCGCCACACTCGACATGGATTTACAGTCGGCGGCCAAGAGGACGGGAGTAAAAAAACTGTCGTGAAACTTTGCATGAACAAGGGACCAACATATTGTTGAGGACCAGAAGAAGAAAGGCCATCCGGTCGATATCGACAGAATGGCCTTGGCATGCAGACTCGTCTACAACACTGTCAAGGAAGCGGTAATTTCACGCTGATAGCTCCAGCCAGTTGGCCTTCGTGCCCACCCTCCTTCTCATAGCCTGAAATATCCTTTTCGCCTTTCGGTCCGCCGTGACAAGCGAGGCAGGCTTTTTCATAGTAGAGCGGCATGAGAACTCGCACGCTCTTTTCTTCTGGAACCGTCTTGCTATAGATCGTTTCATGATCGTTCGAAGCCGAGGAGGCAAAAATTTTCATCACCTCGGTTTCATACCCATCAGCCTTATTCTTTGGATTCCTCAAAAATTGATCGGGCGCTGTCTGCTTGAGGTAGATATTCGACCAATTCCGAAAGCGTTTAGCCGTCTCTGTGCCAAACGTGGCCGGAATCAAACCTTTATACTTCACCCCTTGAATGTTGATCACCGGCTGATAACTGGCCACGGTCTCCTTGCTGACGCTCAAGAGTCTCGCCAATAACGGTCGGGCAGGATCGGGAACCTTCGCATGCTGGAGGTCATGAAGATCGACTCCGGTTTCCTTCTGAAAAGACACGACAACCTGACGCTCAAAGACTTCCGGCGTAAAGCCTTTGTGTCCTTTGGTTGGGTCATTGATATTGTCTTGATTCACGCCGATGACGATACGGCCCGTGTCTAACAACTTCGCCAACAACCGACCGGTCTCGACAAGCTCAGGATTCGCAAAGGCCAGACTCGGCATCCCACCCAGATACCAGAGGACTACCATTACTATGCTGCCTCGCAACCATCGCCCCTGTTTCCTGTTCATCGCCCTACCTCCCTGGAATGAGGATTTCAGTACCGTCCATGGTCTGAAAACCAAAATATCTCGCTGACTGAATCGTGGATATAAGTCCAAGAGCACAAGCCTTCAAGATGGCAACGGCTCAAAAAACCTAAACACAATAGACTCAATTCCCTTACGTGAGAATAAGGATACAAAATGGCTTTATGCGCGGGCAAGCCGCTTTATTTGAGCTGAAATCCTGAGCTGAAAATAAGAGGGTATTCTATGTATGGTAGGTGAAGGAAATATTCTAGACAAGCAGAGGTAACGAGAGAGACGACCGTCCCTCTCCCGGATGACAAAGGCTATTCCGTTCCCTGAAGAGCGGCAGCCTCCGGCGAGATAGTGACCGTATCCTGAGGCTTGGCTTGGGGGGATTGCAGTTGGGCCGCTCCTGCGTTGGCTTGTCCGGCGGCCTCAATGAGTGGAAGCGCCAGTTGGGGAAGAGAATTGGCCGCGACTAATGCAGAAATTTGACTCATCGTCTACCTTCCTTTCTTGAAGCTCTACATCGGTAACTCTGGCCGGGATCTTAACCAGGATCATACAGACCGATGCATCTTGGATGACGACGAGTGATGAGCGAGAGTCGCGTTACTCTCGCAAGATACGAGAGACGAGCAACAACCTACACATTAATCGATGGGCGGGGCATTGGCTTCGTCACGGCGTTCTTTTTGTTCCTCGTAGTACGCTTTTTCATCGTCCTCATACTTGGTCTGAAGCTTAATGGCCTCGATCTCCACAGGAGTCAGGTAGCGAAGTGCGGTCGCGCAGAGGATACGCTGTTTGACGGTGCCTTTGAGTTGAATATTCACCAGGACATCAGCACCAATCTGCTTGGCGCGTTCCCGCAGGTCCGCATGCATGGCATCCCAGTTGATTTTCTTCTGATCGGACGGCTGTTCAACCTCCACCATCCCCAGCTCGTGATGAGGCCGTTCCGGCACCTCATCGAGCACTTCAATCTCGTTCGACGTATACCTGAGCCCACCATCGGAAGGAGGGGCGGAAGGCTTGGCCTCGCGCTTGGGATAGCGAGCTTCCCGAATATTGAACACTTTCAGCCGCGCCTCGGCTAACGCCGATTCATGCGGATTGCTGCTTTTCATCAAATTCTTGAGCTTTTTAATTCGTTCTTGCGCTTCGTGGAGGCTCATTTTGGCCCCCTTTTTCTTGAGCATATTCACTGGCATACGATCACTCCACAGATGAACGGATGAAAAATATTCTTCACATCGCCTCACACGACTCTCGGGTACTTTATGCACCGATTTGCCTCCCTGTACAAAGGACGGGAGCATCCATGTCTACCTAGGGCGAAAACCAATTGTCAACAAGGGTCCATCGAAAAAACCGCCTCGACGTTTTATTCAACACACGCCATCACTTCCAACATTGCCCCACAAACTCAGTGGGATCATACGCGATCCATAGATATGTGGATTCAACCATGAACAGCCTTTGCAAGATTCAGTGGAGTCGTCGCTTGAAAGATTCGAACAAAAAGAGTGTAATGCTCGACTGACTTCTCAAGAAATGGAACAGCGTTCATGGAGGATGTCGTCATGCAGAACTCATGGCTCCAAAGGAAATGGGATGCCGTACGTCAGGTCTTTCGCGCACTCACGTTAATCAGGTTCAACATCATCTTAGGCGCGGCCTGCATCTTCGCCCTGCACACGGATCAAGGACAAGACGTCCTCCGGGCGCTCGTGGAAGTCGACCCGTGGTATCGCAACGCCCTTCCCAAGCTTTCTTTTTTGCTTTTCACTCTGTCCTTTGCCCTCACGGCGTGGTACTTCGCTCGAGTGATGTTCGCGTTTACGTTCCCTTCGGAATCAGGCGAGACCCCCACGCACAATGCTGAGTCCTTTGAAGGCATTAAGCTACTCGTTACCCAATGGCTTGGGCCCATCATCATCGTGATGGTGATGTTAGCGCTTACCAAAGCGGCAGGCAGTTACGAGTCTTGGACCGAAGCTCCAAGCATTCAGCTCATCGCGATGGCGGTCTTATTACCCATCCTTGGAATTTTTGTCGTCCTCGTGATCTACCCCTGTCTCCAACATTTTCATTTATATGATCGGCTTGAAGACAAGACGCAAGTCATTTCATCCTTGAGCGACCTTCCTCGAGGACCCCGTGTCTGGTTTCTCATAGCCATGATCGCCAGCGTATCGTCCTTTTTCTTATTTTATATCGATCATGGCTCCATCGGCCCCTGGATCGGGACTGCGGGAATCCTGATGCTCTGGGCCACGACACTCGTCGCGATGGGGGGAGGACTTGTCTATTTAGGCAATCGATATCGAGTCCCCGTCATTGGCTTCATCATTCTTTGGGTGATCGGATGGAGTTTATTCAACGACAATCATCGTGTTCGCCAAACCATGACCATGCGGCCCTACCAGGAACAGCAAAAAAGCTGGACCGAAATGCCCAAGGCTCTCCTCGCCGCCGTGTTTTCTTACACGAAGGGCATTATCCCTCGAGGCGCGAAAGAAGAAGATCCGTTTGAGAAGTACTTCTTGCCGTGGTTCAAGAATCTGGAACAGCAGTGGCGAGCAGGACGGCACAACCTCCCCGGTCATGATGGGCCCATTCCCGTCATTTTAGTCTCAACGGAAGGCGGGGGAATTCGAGCGGCCTACTGGACGGCCAATGTTCTCGCCGAGCTACAGGATCGAAGCCAGGAACTCATCCGTCAAGGTCAGATTCCACTCGATTTTGCTCGACACGTATTCTCAATCAGCGGCGTCTCGGGAGGAAGCCTGGGCGGCGCCGTGTTTGCCGGGTTGATTAAAGAACAGCATGAAGAGCCACAGTCCACAGCACCATCAACATGCGGCGTACGCCCCGGAAATCCGATTCGGCCATCCGCTCAAACGATTCTCAGCCAGGATTTTTTGTCTCCAACCGTCGGGGTCCTGCTCTTTCCGGACATGTTTCAACGGTTCTTACCCGTGGGCATCCTGGACGATCGTGCGTTAGCGTTGGAAAAAGCCTGGGAACGAGCATGGTTCGATTGTACCGGATCAACTCGCTTTGCCGAACCATTCGACAATCTCTGGGACCAAGAACACTTCAGCGTTCCATTACTCTTTTTAAACAGTACCGTCGTGGAAACAGGTCAGCGAATCATCATGCACCCGCTCCCGTTCGCGACACTTCAAAGCACCCAACCCAATGCCCCCAAAACGCTTCAGGACATCTCAACATTTCAAGATTACTTCAATAACGCCCTGGACGGACCTGCCGTCATCGGAGGGAAAGTTCCGTTAAGCACCGCCGTCCACATGAGTGCGCGGTTTACGTACGTAAGCCCTGCCGGCACGATCTTTCGGCAAGATCTTCCCCCCAATGACCCCACGTCACAACCAGAAGTCATTCGCGTGGTCGATGGCGGGTATTTTGAGAACTCCGGAGCCGTCACCACTGATGAAATTCTTTTGGCTATTCGAAGAGTGGCGTCCGAAAAAAACCTCTCCGTTCACCCTATCGTGATCCATATCAGCAATGATCCCCTCAAACACAAAACACGAACGCGTCGGGAATTCACCGGTTCCCGCGCAGTGTTACCTGAAATTCTCTCACCCGTATGGGCATTGCTGAACGTACGGCCCGCGAGGGGGTATCAGGCCCGGGAGGAACTTGGGCAACGCGCCGAGCTCGGACTCAGCATGCAAAACACCGGGAGCCACACCATCGGCTCGTTCGCTCATTTTCAACTGTGTGAGTTCAAGCGACCGTTGCCATTGGGATGGATGCTTTCAGAACTTTCCCGCAATGATATGAATGAACAACTGCCTTCTATCGCAACTTCTCCCGACCCCTTGTTCAAAACGATTGCCCAGTTCAACCTCAACCATCTTGACGTTGTCCTGGATGGATTGGCTGGGAATTATCATCCGTCCGGTAACCAAACGGATATCCTCACGGATTACGAACGGGATTGCATGGGGACGCCACCAACTATCTAGCGTGGAGCCCATGTGACAATCATGCATAATCTTTTCACGGTTTCTTCCTGATGCGATGAGATTTTCTTGATCACGTCTTCGTCTTCCAGAAAAATTTCCTTTAGGCCCTTCTTCTGGTATCGTTATCACTGTGAAAGTGATCTTGTCTCTATTCCCTGACAACCTATTTTCCCTGCGCTCCCTGCATTGATGATCACGACCGTGAAGCCCCGGATACACGAGCCCCGTTACACTCGATCGTGTTTATTCTTCCTGCTCATCCTCCACATGGTGCTCATGACAGGATGTGTGTTCTCTCCATCGAAGTCGTATGACGGAGCTAGGGTCAATTACATCGCCTATCGCGGGCTGGATTCGGCCCATGCCGCCACACAGACGGTAACCGTCGAAGCCAACAAAGCCTGGCAACCTTCGGGCGTTGAACTGCAAGAAAACTCCAAGGTCAAAATCCTGGCGATGGGAAAATGGAGCCCTTGGCCGGCTTTGAATATTTGGAGCGGTCCCGAGGGAAATCCCAAGGCAGGCAAAGAGGTCCCATGGATCACATCCAGCGCCTTAATGGCCAAGATTGGCGAGAACGGGAAACCATTCGAGATTGGGAACGAGCGAGAATTTCAGGCGACTGAACAAGGCCTGTTATACTTGGCCATCAACGATCCCTTTGGGTATTTGTCTGACAATACGGGTTCGCTTCAAGTGACGATCCACACCATTTCCCCTGCCTCCGAGACGCCGCCAACTTCCGTTTCAGCCCCCGTCAGCACAGCCGCTGCGGCAAGAAATACGACGACGCAAAAGCGTACGGCTCTCGTCATCGGAAACAGTCACTATGATGTCGGCGTCCTTCGTAATCCCGCTAACGATGCACAGGACATCGCCAGAACACTGGAACAACTTGGGTTTCACGTCACCTTATCCATTGACGCCACACAAGAACAGATGGAAACAGCCATCAGTGAGTTTGGAAGATCCTTGTACCTTGGTGGCGTAGGATTGTTTTATTACGCAGGACATGGCGTGCAGGTTGACGGGGAGAACTACCTTATCCCGGTTCGTGCTCGCATTGAATCTGAAAGTGACGTCCGGTACAGGGGCGTACACGTGGGACAGATACTGGGGAAAATGGGAGAAGCGAGAAACGGGTTTAACGTCATCATCCTCGACGCCTGTCGAGATAATCCGTTCGCTCGAAGCTTTCGATCGAGTACGCGGGGCTTAGCCGTCGTGAGGGATGCGGCGCCTCAAGGCACCCTCATCGCCTACGCCACGAGCCCGGGAAATGTGGCGAGTGATGGAGATGAAAGCAACGGACTGTACACCAAACATCTTCTCCAAAACATGGTCACGCCGAATCTCTCGATCGAACAAGTCTTTAAACGAGTCTTACAGGGAGTTGAACGCGAAACTAACGGCAAACAAACGCCTTGGACATCTTCATCGTTTTCCGGTGATTTTTATTTTGTCCGAAACGCCTCCTGATCTCTTCACTATCATGCGTGAAAAGAAACCCCATCCGATGCATCCACTCAACATCCTTCTCATCGCATTGCTCTTCTTCGCTTTTCTCCCGGCGCAAGGGTTCTCGCATCCCGGCGGCTTAGATGCCGATGGCTGCCATGTCAATCACAAGAATGGCAAAAAACATTGTCACGAGAAAAAAGACGCGAAGGGAAAATCAAAGAAGACCACGAAGAAAGATGCCGCCAAGAATCTGAACAAGGGTCAAGGCGCCAAGGCCGCCGAAAAAGCCACGGCCCAAAAGAAACCGGCTGCCAAGAAGAAGGGGAAGACAAAGAGCAAGGCGAAGGACAAGAAACCCAAAAAGAATTAAATGCGAGATCGCCTTGGCTCCCCAAGGCGATCTTTATTAAAAGCGAAATTGAATCCCTCCACCCAGAGCCACATAGTCCAGATCATCAACATCCCCGCCTGGGGCAACATAGGTGATTTCTGCATTGATGAGCCAATTGGGCGTCAGGTAAAAGTCAGCCCCGCCTCCAAAACGAGCGGCAATACCGGTTTCCGTAATATTCGACCTTAATAGTGATGAATCCGCTGTAGCCGTCATAGCGCCGATTCCCACGAGTCCAAATGGTTGAATGCGGCCGGTAAGGGCAAAGACCTTTGCATTCAACGTGGCCGTCCATGTCTCAATATCCAAGGTGGCTTGTTTGAGGTCAAAACCAATAACTCGCTCGCCTTCGGCCTCAATCGCAAAATGTGGATGAAAGCGGTAGCCCAGTCTAAAATTAAACCCTTCGGAATCCTTGAAAGACAACACTCCCGTATCGTTAAATTCCTCCAGGGCATACATTCCCCCACCGCCGATGTAAAACCCATTGCGGGCAAATTCTGAATGTTCCTCGTTTCCCTGCGCCATCGCAAGCGCTGAGCTCATTCCTACTATGCAAATTGAAAATATTACGATGGATGGTTTCATGAATAGGCTCCCCCTTCTTCCCGTGAACACAGGCTATTGATTTGTTGTTTTAAGACGTACACAGCCCCCTCATCCGTCAAATTGCTCTCAATTCCCCGTTCGAGGGGGCTCGTTCATCGCACGCAATCTCTTGTAATTGTCTACAGAGGCTCCTCCCGTCTATAATTTGCCCTTTGTTTCATAGGGGCTGTTGAAAAAAGCCGTCAGCGGCGTTCTCGCCATGTTGCCGTGCTCACGTAATGCCAGTACGCTCCGCGCGTCAACATGCCTGTGGCCTTGCTGCTTGGCTCGCATTGCTCATGATCATTGCCAATGGCCCCTACCCTCGCATGATGAAGTGTTCAACAGGACTGAAACACGGAAGATGAGCCAAGACTTTTTTGAACCGCCCCGACCCTGCTGGATTACAACGTTTTTCTGGCAGAATATGGCTCTTGATAACTTCATTATTCAACATGCCCTCATAAGACTTTTCAACTAAGGAGGCGACATCATGAGTCTCGCAGATAAAACCTGTATTCCCTGCCGGGGTGGAGTCCCACCATTGGAACCTGGGCAAGTTCAGGAACTGTTAGGACAATTGGAGGGAGGATGGGAATTAAACGCGCAGGGTCATCTTGAACGCCTCTATACGTTCAAGAATTTTGCCGAGGCCTTAGCCTTCGTCAATCGCGTCGGGGCTGTGGCGGAAGCGGAAGGACATCATCCGGATCTCTATTTAGCCTGGGGAAAATGTACAGTGGAAATCTGGACCCATAAGATCAACGGGCTGACGGAAAGCGACTTCTTCATGGCGGCGAAAGCCGATCGTGAATTTCAGGCCAATGGCTGATATCGACCTAGCCGATCGACCGTCATTGATTCAGGTCGACTCCACGGCATCACCGAGGACATCGACTGCATCAAATACCGATGATGTGGACTTTCGAGCCTACGGCACGAAGGTGGCCCTCGTCACGATGCCGTTTACCTATTCAAAGTTTCCGTCCATTCAATTGGGCACCCTCTCGGCCTTGCTGAAAGCCCAGGGGATTGGCGTCAAAACGTATCATCTCAATCTTGAATTTGCCCATGTCATCGGCGTGCCATTGTATGAAATCTTGTGCGAAAAGCGCGGCCTGATCGGAGAATGGCTCTTTTCTTCCATCCTGTTCAGGGACAATCCCAAACATGTTCAATATCCCAGAGACTTTAAACCGGTCTTTGAAGACACCGCTCGCGAAGCCAATTGTTCAGTCGGCTATTTGGAAGAGATCGCGTATAAAATCGCGCCGCAATTTTTAACGCGGTCTATGACGGTCTATGACTGGGACCAGTACGACATCGTGGGTTTTACCTCGACCTTCGATCAAAACGTCGCCAGCCTGACGATGGCCAAACTCATCAAGGATCTGTACCCTCACATTCGCATCGTCTTTGGCGGGGCCAACTTCGACGGAGAAATGGGGCTTGAACATTTTCGCGCCTTCCCCTGGATTGATTATGTCGTGGTGGGTGAAGGAGAAGAGAGCTTTCCGCCACTGGTCAAACAGATCTTGACCCGCAAGGAAGACACAATCCCGCCGGGTGTCGCCCATCGAAAGGATGGAGACATCGTCCTCACCCACAATACCCGATTATTTTCCAGCTTTTCGGCCATGGGGCCGCCTGACTACGACGATTACTTCGTGCAATTGGCTGAACTTGAACAACAAGGCTCGACAGGATTAAACAGGATTCTCCTCTACGAAGGATCACGCGGTTGCTGGTGGGGGGAGAAACATCATTGCACGTTTTGCGGGCTCAATGCCCAGGCCATGACGTTTCGCGCCAAACCGCCTGAACAGGTCACGGACGAATTGGACTACCTTTCGAGTCGCTATGAGACCACGAGGTTTCGCATGGTCGACAACATCATCGACATGAAGTATATCGATGGACTCTTCGGCAAATTCGCGGAGGCGCACTTGGATCTCGACGTGTTCATGGAAACCAAAAGCAATCTCACGAAACGACAAATTCGAACCTTGGCCCAAGGCGGTGTGAAATGCATGCAACCCGGCATTGAAAGCATGAGCGCCGCGCAACTCAAGGAAATGGACAAAGGCGTGAGCCCGCTCCAGAACATTCAATGCCTCAAATGGAGCCGGTATTACAATGTTGACGTTTCGTGGAATATTCTGCTCGGGTTTCCCCGCGAAACGAATCAGGACTATCAACGTCAACGTGATCTCATCCCCTCCCTCCTGCACTTTCAACCGCCTGAGTCGACTGGGAAACTGTGGCTCGAGCGATTCAGCCCGTATTTCATGAGACCACAAGACTACGGGATACGCATTCTTGGTCCTGATCCGGCATACGAGTACGTGTATGATGAAAAAAGAGTCGATCTGTCAAAAATCGCGTACGACTTTGAATATGAAGCTGATTGGAACGTAGACGAGACCGTGTACGGAGAATTGGTCCAAGCAGTGAATGATTGGAGGGCCAGGTATTTTTCTGAAAACCGCCCTTTTCTGTTCTATTCCAAAGCCATCAGCTACGTGATTATCTATGATGGAAGACAGCCCGCACCGACCAGTGAGCGGTTTGACCAGCCGGCAGCGTTCATCATCGATTACTGTAACGAACAGCCCCGGACCTTTGAGCAGATCCGACAGGCTGTACAACAGCAGGTACGGAAAGACCCGGATGATTCGATCATCTCGCTCAAGGAGGTGATCGCGCTCCTTGTCAGTAAAAGAATCTTGCATGAAGAAAAAGAACGATACTTTACACTCGCATTACCAGTGAATCCTCATTTATAAGCGCACAATTTCTCACAACCTGACTCATCGCTCATGGCCATATATATTTGCTCTAACCACACGGAAAACATACAGGTTGGGCATATTGCTCTACTTCAGATTGACAATTTTTCAGATGCTTAGTACTGTGTAAAGTTGTGCAGGAATTTACCGAAAAGTCTTTTAAAATGCCGAAGTTATTAAAAAGCACCTCAAAGTGGAGACGCCTGTCTGTCTCCTGCCTTCTAGTTGTGGCGTGGTGTAATGTTGGACCACACCCTCTCTCCTACGGACAGCCTTCCGCAGACACCAGTAACGCATCGTCTCATGTTTCCGATCTCAACTCACACGCACAAAAACCGCTGGCCCCTATTTGGGGATATTCTGAGCAAGATGACCGAAACTTCGAGCTTCCCTCGTATCGCATGGCCAAAGAGGCGGTCGTCGAGGACTCAGATTATCGTCAACCACTACCGATTCCCTCGACGCGACAAGAAACAGCGGCTTCATCACCGTTTTCCGAAGACACAGCTTCTCAGCTCGACGCGGTCGAGCCGGATCAAGAAGACGACACGATTTTGACGGACCAAGAACAGGAAGAGCTAGTTGAGCGCCCTTTTGATGAAAGTGACACAGAAGACGAGCTTACCCGTGATATCACTCTCTCCCTGCCGACAGTCGTTCACTGGACCTCTCCTCAGCCATGGGGACGGTTTGAGCTTGATACGCCGGATACATTTCAGGAAGTTTTTTCCAACCCGTTGCAGCGGTATGAACCGTTATTTCACCCGGGTAAGTCATATACCCCGACTGCCTTGACCCACCCGTACGGCTTCGTGCCGCTTGTGCTCAACAGGCACGTGGAACGCAATTTGGACTATTTCCGCGTGGGGATTCCAGAACGCTTCCAAGGGTACCTTGATCGATACGCGAAGTATAAGCCGCTCGTCGAACAAATCTTTCAAGAATTCGGCCTGCCAAAGGAGTTGGGCTACCTCTCGTTAGTCGAGAGTGGATTTAATCCGCGTGCCTACTCTCGTGCCCGGGCATCGGGTCCCTGGCAATTCATGAAAGCGACGGGTCGCATGTATGGGCTGAAGGTCACGTGGTACGTTGATGAACGACGTGACCCGGTCAAATCCACGATCGCGGCGGCCCACCACCTTCGAGATCTCTACGATCAATTCGGTTCTTGGCCATTGGCTCTTGGTGCATATAACGCCGGCGGCGGAAAGATTAGCCGGGCCATTCGACGAACCGGGACCCGTGATTTCTGGAAAATCCGGAATACATGGCACATCCGACGAGAAACCAAGGAATATGTGCCACGATTTATCGCGGCAACGCTGATTGGCTCACATCCTTCTGACCATGGCTTTTCCGTCCAATCGACTGCCCCCTATGCCTATGACGAAGTGTTGATCCATAAGCGCGTACATCTCAAAGCTGTCGCCAAAACAGCTGGCATCTCTCTTGAGACACTCAGGGAACTCAACCCGGAACTTCGACGAAGCATCGTCCCATCTGTTCGGAAAGGATATCCCCTGAAAGTGCCGACAGGTATGGGGCACTCTGTCCATCAACAACATGACCTCATTCAGCCATGGACCCAACCGCCTCCCCCGCCAACGACATGGTATCGCGTCCGCTATGGGGATAGCCTTTCTGTCGTGGCGAGACGATTTCGCATGAAGGTCCGAACACTGCGGAGCCTGAACGGTCTTTCCGGAAACCTCATCCGTGTCGGCCAACGTCTTCGCGTCAGAGCCGACGAAACTCCAGTTGATTACAACACAAGCTGGTATACCGTCAGGCAAGGTGATAACCTGTCAGAAATCGCCAACAAATTCGGGACCACCGCCCAGAAACTGCAAAAACTGAATAATCTCTCAAGTCATCTTATTCATGTCGGCGACAAGCTGCGAGTAAGAGAAACGGCAAAAGCTCCAGAATCATCCAACGGGGAGGCAAAATGGTATCGGGTTCGCCAAGGGGATAGCCTCTGGAAAATTGCCCAACAGTTTCGGGTAAGCGTCACAGACCTCAAACTCTTGAATAATCTGACGACGAGTGCGATTCGGGTAGGAAAGCTGTTATTGGTTAGCCAATAAGGGTTGGAGACGTTGAGATTGTCCCTCCTTCCATGAGTATTTATTTTTCATTTGATTGTTCACCCTTCTCCTCTTTTTTCTGTATAGATTCCTGATCCTCCGACTCTTCTTTTTCCGGCTCAGTTGCCTCAGACTGGCTTTCTTCCGGAGACAAAACCTGTATGCGAAGTGAAGCCTCCGTGGTATAGGGAGAAGTCGGAAATTGATCCACGAGGTCCTTATAGCGAACTAAGGCCTTCTCCAGCGTACCATCCGCTTCCTCCAGTTTAGCGAGCTCGAACAAAACCTGATCTTTATTCAAGACATGTGGCAACGACAAGATATCCGAGAACTCCTGAAAGGCTTTTTCTTTATCCCCATCAAATAAATACGCATAAGCTAACCGCTGACGAACAAGCCCTTGCAGCATGGAATTCCGCCCATATTGATCGATAAAACGTTGGTAAGCTTCGATCGCTCCCTTATAGTCTTCCTGTTCTGCCAAGCTATTTCCCAAAAGATAGAGTGCGCTCTGAGCCGGAGTTGTTCTGGGATAGTCAGCCAGGATTTCACGAAATAGTCCAGCGGCCTTGCCTACATTGGCTTTGGATTGTTCCGCATCATCCAATGATCGATCCAGATAGTGAGCTTGGGCCTGGCCTTCCAAGACCCATGCCTCCTCAGTTTGTCGATGTTCGAACCACATGACCAATCCACCGACCACCCCGACAAGAATGGCCAAGAAGAGTCCACCGAGCACAGCTGTTCGATTCTGCTCGACAAAGAATAGAAAGTGATCTTTACGACTTAACAATTCTGTTTCGTCTATCCCCCTGCTTGAGGTAGGAGCGGGCGTTTTAATTTTATAACTCATGAACTCTGTTCCCGGCGCGAAAAACGTCTAAAATATAGCCTGTGTGGCTGCAAGCCAACGACTTCTCACCACCCGTGCTTATACTTGCCCTTACGATTCATGTCAATGTTTATCAGTCATTGACCGATCTGGTTGACAACGGCCTAGTGACTGATATAATTGTGGAGTCGTACGATATTTGCCCTAGCAGCGTCTCTATTCAGGCGGATAGCTCAGTTGGGAGAGCGCTGCCTTTACACGGCAGAGGTCACAGGTTCGATCCCTGTTCCGCCTACCAGCCGAAAATTTCATTCGTTGATGCTAGTGCATGAGATCGACATATCGTCATCCCAACTATTCAGGTAGACTGCGTATCACATAATTCTTCCTCAGTGGCGTATTAAGAAGGGGCATTTGCCCTGCCAAGGAGCAGACGGGGCCGTCGTTCAGCCAGGTTAGGACGCCAGATTGTCAATCTGGAAGTCGCGGGTTCAAATCCCGTCGGCCCCGCCATCCATTCCACATTTTGAGACTACCTTGCCGAGTGATTTCAGGTTTTCCCATTTGATTCATTAATGACCATCGCAAGATAGGAGGCAAAGATACTGATTATGTTATTTGCAGATCCTATGGAATTGTTCAGTTCTCTCGGATCCCTCTCTATCGTGATCCTGCTGACACTCGCGATCTTTTCCGTCGTGTCCTGGGCGATCATCGTGCAAAAGTGGCGACGGTTCCGAGTCATCGATGAAGAAGATACGCAATTTCTGCGTGCCTATGAATTAGGGCCACAGCAAATCAACGAGCTTCGCCTTCAGGCTCAAGAGCTCGACGCGAGTCCTAGCGCCGCTGTCTATCTTGGAATTATCGACCGCCTGCCGTCGTTTTCGGATCTCCTCGACACGAGTCATCAACTCGAGCAGGCTCAACCCGAACGGTTCCCGGAACGCGACTATCTGGAAAAAGTCAGCCAACACATCATTCAGAACCAAATCAGCCACCAAGAATCGTATCTTCCGTTTTTAGCGACCACGGGGAATCTCACACCCTTCATCGGGCTTCTGGGTACGGTCTTGGGCATTATCAGCGCCTTTCGGGAGATAGGCGTGCAAGGGTCGGCAAGTATCGCGTCGGTCGCTCCAGGAGTTGCTGAAGCGTTGATCGCCACCGCGGCTGGATTATTCGCGGCTATTCCTGCCGTCATTGCCTACAACTATTTCCTTGCTAAAATTAGAAAGACGGTCTTTCGTGTCGAAGCCTTCGGCATTGAATTTTTGAATTCCGTCCAGGAACTGAATCACGCATCAAAGGAAACAGCTGAGGTTGGACGATGACCTCTCAATCCAAGGACCAACGATTTCTGTCCGAGATCAACGTCATTCCACTCGTCGACGTCGTACTCGTTCTCTTGGTGATCTTCATGGTGACGGCTCCAATGCTCCATCGAGGCCTGGATATCACACTTCCGACATCCACCTCCAACAATATTAAGGCTCAAGAGCGACTGGTGGTCACAGTCAAACCGGATCAAACGCTGCTCTTAGGTAACGAAGCCATCAGTCCGATTGAATTAGGCGTCAAACTGCGTGAAGCCAAAGCTGCCGACCCACTCGTTTCGGTCTACTTACGAGCCGACCAAACCGTCCCGTATGGAACCGTCGTCCAAGTCATGGATGAGATCAAGGGGGCAAAGATTGAACGACTGGGGATGGTCACCGGCCCTAAAATCGAGAAGATTGACGGACAAACGATCAAGTAAGGCCTCATAATTTCTCCTCTCAACAATGACGCATGAAGAGTCAGCCAATCTCATTTCATTGGGGCTATCGTCGAGTATGTCAGACGAGGCCACCTCACTGCGACGGTGGTTGCTCGGATCATTGGCTATCCATGGCCTGCTCATTATCTTTTTGACGACCTTGCGATTTTCTCCCACACTCGAACAACCACTACAATCCTACGAAGTTTCCCTGGTCAATCCATCGGATTTTGATACTCCTCAGGCAAAGTCACAACCCCAAACCAAGGCAAGAGTAACGTCGCAGGCGAAGGCAAGCCGTCCAAAAGCAAAACCGGTCACACCTCCAAAGCCCAAGGCTCCGCCACCTCCTCAACCAGTGCCCAAGGCTCCACCACCGCCCCCTCCTCCACCGGCACCTAAGTCGCAACCCGCTGAACCAAAACTTGCGCCATTGCCGACACAGGCGGCATCTGAGCGACTATCCGATTCATTTGCCGGTGCGGTCAAGTCTGTGGTTGTTCCTGAGAAATTATCGGCTCACCGGCAACAGACGCCTATACCATTGACTCCTTCGCCGACCGAGCCAGACACCCCTAATGCGCTCGAAGATATCAAACTCCCGACGTCTGCGCCTAAATTAGCCCGTCCACAGCGTCTCGAACCACAAACTCGCGTCACGATTCCCACACCGCCTCCCCAGTCCCCTCCTCCTTCTCCACAAGCGGCAACCACAAAACCAACTCCGACGCCAAAACTTCCTTCTCCGAGCGTCCAGGAAGAGACAGCCAAGGCGCTTCAAGCTCTTAAAGCTCCACCCGAAGCACCGACACTCAAGTCCATACAGCCCTTTAAAAGAACAAGACGTAAAGAGGACCCTACCCCCCAAACGGAAAAGCTATCAGAGTCACTTCGCAAATCAATTCAGTCTGTGAAGGTGCCAAAAGCCAGGGTAAAATCTATAAACAAGATATCTCCCAAAACTCCTGAATCAACAGTTCCACCAACTCAAGCACTTCCGACTCCTGAAGCCCCACAACTTGCACGAGTCACGCCTTCACGACAACCGGTCCAAGAGCCGCCACCGAAACAAGAACGCCTTGCCGACTCACTCAAGGAAGTCCTGGGAACCGTGAAGATTCCCAAATTGCGAAAAACGCCTATTACCAAACGGCAACCATCACAACCGACGCAACAGGTTACGCCTCCACCCCAAGCCTCAGAGTCGTCCACTGCTCGTCAAAAGAACTTCAAGCAAGCCGACACATCGAGGGCTCAGAGCTTGAAATCCGAAATTGATGAGCAATTAGCCAAACTGACGATACCGGAAGTGGCTCCGATTGAGTCTCTGAAAGAACGCCTACAAGTCCAGGTTCAGGCGGCTCCTGATGCAGCCTCCGGGAGTGGATCAAGTACTGCCCGCAATTCCGCTGGCCAAAACCGCTACCTTGCCTTGATCGAAGCAAAAATAGAACAAGAATGGGTCGCTCCTCGCGTTTCACTCGCCGAAGATCATCCGCAAGTGATCTTGAAGTTTCGCGTGTTATCATCTGGAGAAGTGACCGACTTGGGCATTCAGCAGAGTTCTGGCAATGGCTATTACGATGCTGCAGCAAAACGCGCAGTCCGCGCGGCTAGCCCATTGCCCCCATTCCCGAAAGATTTGGATTCTTCTTATCTCGATCTTCTTTATAAATTTAGAATAGGAGAGTCTCTGTCATGACTCGAATGCTCCTCAGCTTCATACTCCTCGTAGCTTTATCGATCATGGGAAAATTATGGGTCACCCCACTTTCGTTCGCCCAAGATGCTCTTCTTGAGGCTTCGCGCCCCGACTTTCAGCGAATCCCCATCTGGGTAAGGCAATTCGGAAGTGGAACGTCCAATGGGTCGACTTCTCCCCGCTTTCATGAACCAGTCGTTCCCGTTCTCAAAGCCGATCTCAAACGATCACAGATTTTTACCCCTGTCGATCTGCCAGCGACGCCTGGCAAATTTGCAGAGAGCAAATGCGTAGGGCCAGCAGACGAGAATGAAGCCACAAGTCAGGGCGTCACCGTCTCGACATGGGGACGGGTCGGAGTGGGGAGAACTGATAATGGCGGAATGGGGCTTGTCTTCGACGCCTGCGCCCATGATTCTGGGACCAACGAATTTCTTTTGGGCAAGCGATACTTTTCGTTGAAGGTCACCGATCCGCTCGTTCGGCTTATGGCCCATCGTTGGGCTGATGAGTTGGTTTATCGATATACCGGGGAGCCAGGCATCGCCAGAACAAAAATTGCATACGTTTCTGAAGAGGGCAATGGACGGGAGATTTTCGTGATGGACTATGATGGCTATGGCCCGCAACAGGTCACCGCAGATGGGTTTTTAAACCTGATGCCTGCCTGGGCCCCAGACCGCAAATCGCTCGTCTATACCGCTTATCGCCAGCGGAAGCAGCAAATTGTTCAGCGCATTCTCGCCTCAGGTGAAGAAACTGTATTGGTTCAGCCGGCAAGCTTGAATATCACTCCAGTTTTTTCGCCTAACGGTAAACAACTCAGTTATGCGTCAGCACAAGAAGGCAATTCGGATATTTACACATTGGATCTCGACACGAAGGCCATTACGCAAATCACGTCCCATCGTAGCGCAGATCTTTCTCCATCCTGGTCTCCTGACGGCAAAAAAATTGCTTTCACCTCCGATCGTGGAGGACGACCTCAGATTTACATCATGGACGCCGATGGCTCGAATTCTCGACGACTGACTTATCAGGGAGACTACAATGCCGCTCCCACATGGTCTCCCCGTGGCGATTGGATTGCATTTGTGTGTAGAATTTCAGGAGAAGGGTTTAAGCTATGCCGTATAACCCCTGATGGAAACCGTCAGGTGCAGATTACGTCAGGAAAAAGCATTGATGATTCCCCATCATGGTCACCGAACGGACGGCATATTGTCTTTAGCTCAATACGAAGGGGGAAAAGTGATATTTATCTCATTAATAGTGATGGGACTGACCTCGAGCAACTAACATCGGAAGGCACTCACCATAGTTCTCCGTCATGGTCTCCCTTATGACTTCATTACAGCCACAGAAGCGATCTTCAGCAAAAGGAGTACAGCTTATGCGTCCAGCTTATCAAAAATCAGTGATCATACTCATTATCGGAATGCTCATCTTGATAAACGCCGGTTGCGGGAAAAAACATCTTCACGTTTCCACGATGTCGGGGGCGCCGGGAGAAGAAGAACTGGTGATGATCACCGACTCGTCTGAAGATCAATCGGGCCTTGGTGGCTCTGGACTCGATGAGTCCGGATTGGGCAATGATGGCGCACACTCGTCCCCAGAGGACCTGGAACCGCTGGACTTCACCTATAATCCGACACTTCCGTCAACCCACGCCTCCGACTCCTCGAGTAATACCGATTTGTTTGCAGAACTCGACGATCAAACCGCAACACCCGAAGGTCTCACGAACGACCCTAGCGCTCCTGGGCAAGACATTCAGTCTCAATCTCAGTCCCCGTTCTTGCCTCCCTTGGTGGAATCCTTAGAAGAACCGTCTAACCTTGATGAGACTTTTCGTCCAGCGATGGGGTCCAACTTGTCCAATCTCGATTCATCAAGCCAACCGAGCCAAGGCGCCGCGGACTCATCAGAAGACCTCCCGCCGCTCGTAGCGTTTACCAATCCAGATGAATCCACTTCCGACAACCTTTTCGACCTCGGCAACGCGAATGAAGAGACCACTCTTCCTGTCGAGCAAATTCCAGGGAATATCGCCGTGGCCAAAGCCGAACCGACTGACGCGTTTCGCGAACAACTCGATGAGATGAAAGAAGAAGAAGCTGCAGCCCTCGCGGCAGGCCTGAGTGATGTCTTCTTCGAGTTCGACAGCTGGACATTGACTTCAGAGGGACGGCAAGCCCTTGAACAAGGGGCTGAATGGCTTCAGGGTGAGGCTTCCTCAAAGTTGTTGGTCGAGGGACATTGTGATTCTCGCGGAACTCAAGCCTACAACCTCGTCTTAGGTAAAAAACGAGCGGGTGCCATTCGAGACTATCTGGTTGAGTTGGGAATCACTCCTGACCGGGTTGCGATCATTTCATACGGACAGGATAGACCCTTTTGTACGGATACGACTGAAGTGTGCTTTCAACTCAATCGCCGAGGGCACTTACTCGTCCAAAACCCCTAAACTTGATGCCTTAGAGTGGAGTAACCCATACGCATGATGAATTGGATGAACACACTGAAACTATTCCATCAACCTTGCTCGAAACCTTCGTCCTTTTTAGCCAGCATTGCCATCGTCGGCTGGGCCCTGTTGTTTTCTGGATGTGTGGCACAAAAAGCGGATCTGGCAAGAGTGCAAAAAGACTTGGAGAATCAGATCAAGCAGCTCAACCAAGACAAGCAAGAGCTTGAGACGATCATCTCCAAAAATCGCAAGGAAGCCGAGGAACTTCAAGTACAACAGGACGCGGCGATGAAAGATCTTTTTCGCGCACGCGCAGAAATCCGGCAAGAGCTCAAAGCCTTGCGAGAAGCCGACCTCACCACTCTGACCGGAGATCTGGAAGAAGCGGATTTTCGCTTAACGAAACTCCGGCAAGACCTGGATGCCCAGACTTCACAGTCCGATACAAGATTTCAAGAACTCGAAACTCACGCCAAAGAGCAAAACACGCAGTTAGAGAGCAAACTCTCTACGACTCAAGATCAATTAACTTCATTGATTCAACAGATTGATCAGGACAGCACAACACGCAATCAACAGTTCTCAGAATTTCAAACCTCGCTGTCTTCATTCAAGGATTCAATGGCTGGCCTCGGAAATCAATTGGTTCAGGAAACGGAACGTGCCACTCAAGCCAACACGGAACTGAGCAACCAGGTAGACCAAAAAATCGCTGAAATACACACGACAGGCACCAGTACAGATACCAGATTGTCTGAACTTGAAACGCTATTGACATCCCTGGACATGGAGATGCAAACCCAGAAGACGAATATTCAAGATGTTTCGGGGTCTGTGGGACAAATACGAGTCGCCTTAGAAAAATCCGGAACGCTTGTCGGCGGGCAAGTAGCTAACCTGGAAACGAGTCTGAGTCAACTAGAGACCCATGTGAATACGCTGACAGAGAAGCTCAATGCGGATACGCAGGCCTTGCGGACATACCTAGAGCAAGATGTCAAGACGAGCATGAATGCCATGGCGGAAACGATGGCCGATCAGCAACGCCCCTTGCTCACTCGCCTGGACTCGGCAGAGCATCAACTCCAAGGCCTCACGAGTGAAACTCAAGGAAACATCGCACAACTGCAAGATTTGACACAATCCGTGATCTCGCTCAAAGAAAAGCAAGAATTCGTCGGAGGACTCTTAGGGGAACGAGGCGACAAATTCATGCAAGAATCTGGACGATTAAACGAACGTCTGAACGTGGTCGAATCTCATCAGACGGATCTCGTTCAGCAAGTCGAAGCCAATACTCGGCAAACGACCACCCACCTCGACAAAGTCAATTCAAGTCTGGGCTCTGTCGCGCGGGCCCTGGAGACGACCAGCTCAACGTTAGCCGGTCGGCTCGATAATCAAGAACAACATATCACGAAACTATCGAACGAGATCCAAGCGTTACAACAAGTCAAAAGCGATATAGAAAATAGCTTGTCGACCGTACAAACGACGTCTCAAGTCTCGAACGAAATGCGAACGGCCTTACAAAAGCTCAATAACCGGCTTCAAGAACTTGAAGTCCATCAGTCTGGATTGGTCGGAAAACTGGATGCCGATGCGCAAGCGACGAACAATCATCTCACACAAGTGAATGATGGCATCCAATCAGTAGCCACAGCACTCGAAAAGGTCGACCAAGCCCTTCGCTCGAAAATCGAGACTCAAGACCGGAAACTCAATCAGGCCCTCACGACATTCCAATCCAATCAAGCCTCGTCCGACACCGCTGAAGCCAATGTCGAACACTTGAACCAATTAACCAAAACTCTCAACCAGCTTCGAGATGTGGTCAACACCATTGGCACCAAACTTGGGGGACGTGTTGATCAACATGAGTCTAGACTGGCTGAGCTAGCCAAGCGGGTTAATCTTCTCAGCAGCCGGGCAACGAGCAAAAAGTAACAAAATCTTCTAGATTCGCGAATATCGCTACAACCCTTAGCCAACCGTCCAAGTCTCTTTGTCTCTATCGAGACAGAGGGGCACTGGGCAGGGAGGCCAGACTCGCCCTTTCTCTTTCCTCTTTCTCCTGTTACACTTGATCAAAGAGGGTTATTTTTCAACTACTGACGGTAGGAAAATGCGTAGATCCTTTATGATATCCGCCATAAAGTATCCCTGCAATTTCGGCTTGGTCTTCTGTTTTATCGCGGGGTTAAGCGGTTGCGGGGGAGAACTGAATCTTTCCGATTTAAAGAAACAAGTGGAGACATTAGAAGCGAATCAGAAGAGTTTCAAAAAGCGCGAACAGCAATACTTGAACCGGATCGAATCGTTAGAGTCACAAGTTGATGAGCATGATTTTCTGGTCGGTGAATTGATAAAAACAGAGGAAGAAGCCAGCGTCGACACCCGCAACCTTCTCGATAAACTTGAGCGAACGAGTGCGCGCCTTAGAGAACAGATAGAGCAATCACGAGCATCGGCCCAACGCCGCGATCAAGATCTCTCGATCCGAGCCAAAGCCCTCGAGTCTCGCATCGACAATTTGCTTCAACAGCAGCGTAAAATCCCATCGAAACCCGTCGTGCTCTCAGAACCCAGAGATCAACAGGATTCTCCCCAAGATGATTCTTCCAAAAATCATGTCAATGGCCAAGGCAAGGCAGGCTCCAACAACCAAGCTTCAGTATTTCGTGCAGCTTACAAAGTCTACTTGAATGGTCAATACGAACGGGCGACGGTAGAGTTCAGCCGATTCTTAAAACAATACCCCACCGCAGTTTTGACACCTCAAGCCTATTATTATCTCGGCGACTCACATTACATCCGGAAAGAATACGATGCCGCGACCAAGGCCTTGCGTCACATTCTTACCAACTACCCTGAAAGTAAGTATGTCTCCACCGCCCTGCTCAAACTCGGCCTCGTCATGAAAGAAACCGGGGATAAATCGCAGGCCAAAGAACTATGGAATCGTATCATTGGCGAACATCCAGACTCGCCTGAAGCCTCCTTGGCCAAAGAGCAACTGGAGAAACTCTAGTGATCTGGGTCAGATCCGGGTCGTAAAAACCATGAGCACCCCTTCCCGCTAACATAGCCCGTGCCAGCCCTTCTACAGACCATCAATCATCGTGAACGCCAACTCTTCTCCTAAAATTCAGATCCTGCCCGAAACCGTATCAAGTCGTATTGCCGCAGGAGAAGTCGTCGAACGCCCTTCGGCAGTCGTCAAGGAACTCATCGATAATAGTCTGGACGCTGGCAGCACCATGCTGACGATTACGATCAAAGAAGGGGGACGAAAACTCATTCGGGTTACCGATAACGGACTAGGCATGTGCCCCGATGATGCCCAACTGGCATGCCAGCGGTTCGCCACCAGCAAGATTCGCGATGAATCCGATTTACAGAACATCCAAACCCTGGGATTTCGAGGAGAGGCGCTTCCGAGTATTGCGTCTGTTTCGAAGTTTCGTCTTCTCACGCAGTCATCTGATTTCACAGTGGGGACAGAATTGTATTCTGAAGGAGGAGAAACATGGTCCTCTCGAGAAAGTCCCGCCCCACAAGGCACTCAAGTCGACGTCCAGGATTTGTTCTTTAATACACCCGCACGGTTAAAATTTCTAAAATCCGTGGGAACAGAATTCTCCAAAATTTGCTTAGCTGTTCAACAGGCTGCCCTAGTACATCACGCAGTCCACTTTCGATTGCTCCATAACGATCACTCGGTCTTTGATTATCCCAATACACAGACGGCGGCAGATCGCCTCGTGCAAGTCTACGGCACCCGCTTGATTGACCGAATGCTTCCACTCGACTTTGATCAGGCAGGCATTCATGTCACTGGCCTCACGGTCAGTCCGTACCATACTCGATCCAGCCGAACCCCCCAAGACATTTTCGTCAACCGAAGGGCAGTGAAGAATACGACGATCACCCATGCCGCCTACGAAGCCTATGGTTCGTTTTTACCCAAAGGGCAACATCCGGTCTTCGCACTCTTCCTGAATATATCTCCTGCCGCGATCGACGTGAATGTCCATCCGGCCAAGCGAGAAGTTCGTTTCTCCCAAGCGGACGTGGTCCATTCCGTCATCAAGGCCGCGATCCGACAACCACTCAAAGCCCAAACGAGAGAGAATATTGGCGTAACGCTAGCCGAGGGACACCCGGGGCCAGCCGTATCGGCGGAAACCCATGGGGTTATGCAGTCTTCTTATCGTCAATCAGATCGTCCTTTTGACAAAAACATGTCCACATCCCTTTTCATGCCCCATACACTTGAAACCGCCACAGAAGCCGGGAGAGATCCCTTACTTGCGACGTCGCAAGAAACTCGTCCCACCTATTCCCTCATGTCCGATGAACGACAAATTGTTTCACTCGGACAGGTGCGTCAAACTTTCCTGATCGCCCAAGTGAATGGAGAATTACAAATCGTTGATCAGCACACGGCACATGAACGAGTGCTGTTTGAACGTTTATGGAGAGCCTGGCAACGACAGAAGATCGAGACTCAACCGCTGTTGATCCCTGAACCCATCGATCTTCCCGCCCATCAATGCGACCTTCTGGCTGAATATGTCCCAGAACTGGCCAAGCTTGGATTGGAAATCGAACCGTTCGGAGGACGCTCCTTCGTCATTCGCGCGGTTCCATCGGTTTTAGGAACAATGCCGTATAGCGCGCTGATCCAAGATGTCCTGGATGACCTCGCAGAATGGAAGTCCCACGATTCGCTCGACGCCAAAGTTCGCCCCGTGTTCGCCTCGATGGCCTGCCAAAGCGCCGTCCAAGCTGGACGCCCCATGAATGAACCGGAAATCACGCGATTACTGACCGATTGGGCTGAAGAAGGAAATCCGATGACCTGCCCCCATGGCCGGCGAGTCGCGCTACGATTTTCTCCACAGGAACTGGATAAAATTTTCGGCCGTGCATGAGAATCGGCCTTCACCTGTGTTACAACCTACCATGGTTTCGGACTCTTCCATACGTCCAGTAGAACCCGTGATCGTACTCATGGGCCCCACGGCAATCGGCAAAAGCCGGGTAGCCATAGAAATCGCCAAAGAACTAGAAACGGAAATCCTGACCGCAGATTCCCGCCAAGTCTATCGAGGCATGGACATAGGAACGGATAAGCCCACGCTTCAAGAACGACAGGGCATTCCGCATCGATTGATTGATTTAGTCAACCCGGATCAACACTTTTCCGTCGGTGATTACCGGCAGCATGCGAGACATATGATTGAGGGTCTTCATAAACATGGGAAGATTCCATTGGTCGCTGGAGGAACAGGGCTGTATATTCGCACGTTGCTGCATGGTCTTTGGACAGGGCCACCAGCGAACTGGGATTTACGGAAACAGCTGGATCTCCAAGCCCGTGAGAAAGGAGCTGCCTATGTCCATAGGCAACTTTCCCAGGTCGACCCAGCCTTGGCCCGGCGATTACATCCGAATGATTATGTGAAAGTCCAACGTGGGCTGGAAGTGTACCACGCTCTCGGTATACCGCTTTCTGACGCTCATCAACAGCATAATTTCCAGGAGGCCCCGTATCATGCTCTCGTCATCGGATTGCGGATGGAGCGCGAACATCTGTACCAACGCATCGACGACCGAGTTGAACGGGAAATCGAGAAAGGCTTGATCGACGAAACACAACGGTTACTCGCCGAGGGGTATCATCGACATCTCAGTTCCATGACGAGCCTTGGGTATAAACAGATGGCCGGATACCTCATGGGGGAGTATTCCTACGAAGAAGCGGTCCGGATATTAAAACGGGATACCCGGCACTTTGCAAAACGTCAGATAACCTGGTTCCGGAAAGAACCGTCCGTGCAGTGGTTGAACGTCGCTGCGCACGAATCAGCGACCGACGTAGCGAGTCGAGCCCTGGAGGTGATTCAAGGATTCCTGACTCACCTTCACGACAACGCGCCTCAAAACCTTGAGGCTGTGCCGTCACACACACATTCATGACCACCAGCATGCGCTAAGAGGATGTGACTCATGCCTACGAAACTTCAGGCCGACATCGGGATCATCGGCGGTAGTGGGTTGTATCAGATGGAAGGTCTGGAACAAGTTCAAGAAGTCAGACCTCAGACGCCGTTCGGGCGAATCTCTGACCGGATCGTCCTTGGCAACATCGCAGGGAAGCGCCTTGCCTTTTTGGCTCGCCATGGGAAGGGCCATACCATCTCACCTTCTCAAATCAATTATCGCGCCAACATCTATGCACTGAAATCGCTGGGTGTCTCGCAAGTGTTTTCGGTGAGCGCCGTGGGCAGTATGAAAGAAACTATTAAGCCTGGAGACTTCGTTCTCCCTGATCAATTCATCGACAGGACAACCCAACGATCACACACGTTTTTTGATCAAGGTCTGGTAGCTCATGTGTCCTTAGCCGACCCGATTTGTTCCGCGCTGTCCTCAACCCTCCAAAAAGCCAGTCAAGAAGTGGGCCAGATTGTTCACCGAGGTGGGACGTACCTGTGCATCGAAGGCCCCCAATTTTCGACAAAAGCCGAATCCAGACTTTATCGGCAATGGGGAGTTGATATCATCGGGATGACCAATATTCCCGAAGCCAAACTCGCTCGAGAAGCCGAACTGTGTTATGCCACGCTGGCCCTCGTGACAGACTTCGATTGCTGGCATGAGACTGAAGAGGCGGTATCGGTCGGTGCGATTCTCAACATCATGAAGAAGAATGTGAAAATCGCTCAAGCCGTACTTAAAGCGTCGCTGCGCCTGGCGCCTGAAAATCCACAGTGCTCCTGTCAGACAGCCTTGGAGCATGCCCTCGTCACCCCACCTGAAGCCATCACGGCAGCGGCAAAAAAACGCGTTCATGTATTCTTTTCACGGCAATGGGGAAAACCCCAAACACCAAAAAGGTAAAGCGAATTATGGGAAAACTATTAGTAGTCGGTTCAATGGCATTTGATACGGTACGGACCCCATTTGGAGAGGCCAATGACGTACTGGGAGGGTCTGCGACATATTTCTCCACGTCCGCCAGCTTTTTCACAGAGGTCGATCTGATCGCCGTGGTTGGTGAAGATTTTCCTGAAGAGCATCTTGCCTTTCTTCGGAGTCGGGGGGTGAATTTGGATGGACTTGAAAGACGTGACGGACGAACATTCAGATGGAAAGGCGAATATACATATCAACTGAATGAGGCCCATACCCTCGAAACGCACCTCAACGTCCTCGAGACGTTTCGACCGAAGATTCCAGAACAATACCGTAATCCTGATATGCTGTTCCTCGGAAATATAGATCCAGAGCTCCAGATGGATGTCCTGCAAAAAGTCACGCGTCCATCAGTCGTCGCCTGCGATACCATGAATTTCTGGATCGACGGAAAACGTGAAGCTCTCTGGCAAGTTTTGGAAAAGATTGATATCCTAATCATCAATGATGGCGAGGCACGTGCGCTGGGCGAAGACCCGAACCTGGTGCAAGTGGCTAAACGAATCCTGGCCAAAGGCCCCAAACACTTGATCATTAAACGAGGGGAATATGGAGTCCTCATGTTCACCGGGGATCAAGTGTTCGGTGCGCCGGCTTTTCCCTTAGAACAGGTGAAAGACCCCACGGGAGCGGGCGACACATTCGCCGGAGGTTTCATGGGACACCTAGCCTCGACGGGAGATATGACCGATGAGGGACTCCGGCGAGCCATCATTTTTGGGAGCGTCATGGCTTCATTTAATGTCGAAGCCTTCAGCTTGGATCGCCTGCGTGACCTGGATCGTAAAGAAATTGATGATCGCTTTCGAGAGTTTAAACGGCTCACACATTTCGATGATCTTTCGTAAATCAACGAAACTTACCCAACCCGGCATGCACGTTCATGGCTGTCTCTCTCGATAAAGACGTCGTATATCGGGTGTTCGCATTCCATAGAACTGACTCATGACTGATCGGCCAAGCGACACAACGATGCCCACGCTCGAGTCCATCGGGCCATACCTCAAAAAGATCCGGGAAACCCAAGGCCTTAGCCTGGATCAGGTAGCCTCTCTGACACGGATCCAACCGAAATTTCTTCAAGCGCTGGAAGATGAGGACTTCGAAGCACTTCCGGAACAAGTCTTTGCCCGTGGATTCGTCCGTACATATGCGAAATCACTCAACATTAGCGAAGAAGACGCCCTTCGCCGCTTTTCGGAAAGTTCCCATGAGTTCTATCATCGTGGACAACAGGCTCAACAGCAAATCCAACTTCAAATTCAGGAAGAACAGCGCGGCAAACTCAATCGCAATGTGGTGATCATCGTCACGATCATTATCATTGTGGCCTTAGGTTTCCTCTTGCCCAAAGAACAGCAAAGCTCGCCGACGCCTGCTCCTGCAGATCAAGCAAGCGTCCCCTCCAATCGTCAACCCAAGGACCCGGTCTCGCCTGTCTCCCAAGCGGCTCGCATTGAACCAGAATCAAAAGCATCCAAAAATTCATCAACACAAGTGAAGGAAGAAGTTTCCCCGGTCGCTGAACCGCCAAAGCCACGAGTATCTGCGGCTCTTCCTCCTCCGCCACCGCCTCCGGTACCTGAACAGCCAAAACTCGTGCAACCGGCTTCGACGGAGCCCATTCGCCTTGAGATAGAAGCGACGCAACTGACGTGGGTCGTCGTCCAATCGGATGACGCGAGTCCCAAAGAAGCGCTCCTCCAACCCGGACAACGCGCGACCTGGGAGGCTCGACAACAATTCACGCTGACGTTGGGAAACGCGGCTGGAGCGACCGTTCGATTGAATGGAGAACCCCGAGGGCCTTTCGGTAAACCTGGCGAAGTCGTTAGAGAAGTCGTCTTAACTCCCTAGATGCTTAGCAAGCTTCAAGCTACCCTCATTAGGATACTTTTCATTGCGTTCCTTTCACTGGTCTGGACTTCCGTTCACGCATTACCACCTGAAAGTAGACCCCTGAAACCCCGAGTCCCTATCCAACATCGCACCCATTACAGAAATCTTCAAGCCCCGATGTTCGAGAATTCACGACATGTGGAAAAATCGCTACTCGAGCAAGGGCAAAAGATTTATCAACGTATTTGTGTGAATTGCCATGGGGAAACCGGAAAAGGCGACGGCGTTTCAGCAGGCTTTCTCCCGGTTTTGCCTCGAGACTTTACGAATTGTCGGTTTCAACGAAAGCGGACGGATGGGGAATTATTCTATGTCATCAAATTTGGCAGCTGGCCAATGCCTCCCATGGTCCCCTCGATTTCTGAGAATGAAGCATGGATCGTCATTCCCTATATCCGGACTTTTTGCAAGAATTAATAATTAGTAATTTACACCTATCAACAGTAAGCGTTTCTACAGGAAAAAATGAAAAATTCCTCTTATCTTACAATGAATTACAGATCTTTTCACTCTTACCTTGACATCAAGAAAAAATGGTTGATATATTGGTGAGCTTTTAAGTTTCTCACCACTTCTGCAGTCTATCCCCCTGACAGCTGATATTGTGGTGGAATGCAAATATTTGCTAACGCTTGTTCTTTTTAATGTTAAGGAGGTCTTCATGAAGCTCTTTTTGCGTGCGACTGCGTTTTTGACTGCTGCAGTATTTCTTTCAGCCGGAATGGCCATCGCTGGTGCAGAGAAGGACCCGCTCAAACCCCGAGTCCCTGCGGATCAACGGGGCGAGGCCAAGAAGATGAAAACGGATTTGTACAAGAAAGCTGACAAAGCATCCCCTGAGATTATTGCTGAAGGAAAGAAAATCTTCGAAGGCAAAGGTACTTGCGTGAACTGTCATGGTAAGTCAGGAAAAGGCGATGGTCCTGCCGGAGCGGTCTTAAACCCTGGACCACGTGACTTCACGAACTGCAAGTTCCACAAGAAGAGAAAAGACGGCGAAATGTTCTGGATCATCAAACATGGTAGCCCAGGAACCGGAATGGTCTCCTTGAACCCAAGTGCGATCAACGATGAAGAAACCTGGAAAGTCATCGCCTACGAAAGAAGCTTCTGCAAGAAGTAACATCAAGACGTCAATCAAGAATGCCTAGTCCTGTTCTTGATTGTCAGAACCGTATCTAGGTCTAAAACTAAAACCCCCGTCCTCAGTGTAGGACGGGGGTTTTTCTTTACCCTGCTAAATATCAAAAACCAGAGAATTTTCGCAATGTTGACAGGCCTCCAAGCCCTTGACTAGACTCCTTAAATAATAAGGCTATTCACCATCCTGACGTAAGGGAGCACGACTATCCTATGGCGACTCGGTCACTCGATGAAGACAAACAGATTTTACGTAAAAAAATTCACGACAAAAAGACTGGCAACGAGAGTTCAGAAAGCGATGAAGCGGTTCGAGCTCTTCGAAAACGTTTAAAACGCATTCAACGAAAAGTACGCAGCGCCAAGGCTCGCATAGCCAGGGCCTCTGCGAAAAAGGCTTCCAAAAAAGAATCGTAACGCGATAGCCTTGATACCGGTCTCTATCAGACCTGGGCATTTCACCGAACAGCACCGGGTAAAGGAAGGATGACGAATATGAGCGATGAAACCAAAGACTCCCAAGAAGAACCACAAGAGATAGAGACTTCCGCAGAGTCCACAGAAGTCAGCGATGAATTCGTGGATGAAGTCGCCGACGCAGTGACGGCAGAAGATCAGACTGACCCCGTCGAGGCCAGTGCGGAAGAAGAAGGGACCGAGGAGGAAGGCGAAGAAGAACTCGAAGAAGAGAAAGTCAAAGATGAAATCGACATCCAGGTTGATTTGTTACAGGATACAGACTGGGTCGTTCGGCAAGAAGCCGTCATTACTCTCGGAGAAATGGGAGACGAGCGATGTATTGAACCGCTCGTTCGCTGCTTGCGCGATGGCGATTGGCAGGTCAGAGAAGCGGCGGTTGAAGCCCTTGCCATGATCGGATCGCCTGCCGTCGAGCTCTTATTGAGATATCTACGGGATTGGGATTCCAGAAAGTACGCCATTAAAACACTGGGGAAAATTAATGATGAGCGGGTCCTCGACCCACTCATGTCTATGCTGAAGAATGATGAATTTAAAGACGACGCGACGAGGGCACTATCCGAACTCGGCCAGCCAGCCGTCGAACGATTAATTTCAGCCCTGGATGACAAAGACGAATTTGTTCGAAAGCAATCCATCCTGGCGTTAGGAGAAATTAAAGATCCTGCTGCGGTTGAACCGTTGATTGAAAAACTGAAGGATGAAGATTGGTGGATTCGGTTAACATCGGCCGCCGCCTTAGAAAAAATCGGTGACCCCAGGGGACGGGATGCGATTAAACCGCTACTCAAAGATCCCGATATTGTCGTGCAAATGCGCATTGAACGCATGCTCAGCGCCTGGAAAAAACAGCCCGTGAGTGCAGCTTAGACTGGAAGCATCCTGTCATTGTTGATATTCAGCGGGGAAGGGTACGAACTTCCCGAAACATGGCTTGATTCGCCTAAGGAAGGAGCGAATCAAGCTTTTCCTGGAAGGCATTAAACGTTTCTCGGGAAACTTGCTTGCCCTTGGCTAGTAGTAATTGGGCTTCCAAGATCTCATGCATAAGTTTCTCCACCTGCTTTCCCGCATGTCCATCTCCCGCGGCAGTCTGTGCTTGTCCTAAATGGTCAAAGGCTTGTCCGAGTTCCTTTGCGGCCTCTTTATAATTTCCGTCTAACAACTGTGACTTCCCCTCGATAAGTCTGGCCTTGGCTTGAAGAAAGTCCCGCCGCACCGAAAACCCTTTATCAAAGCCTATCGTCTGCTTCAGGACCTCTCCTGAAAATTCACGTATTTTCTGCTTAATTTCTTCAGGACGTTGTCCCGTGTAATACCCAAACCCAAACACCATGACAAAGGCAACGAGGAGAAAAAGAATTTTCACAACATGCCCTCCACTTGACTGAACGATTGGGACAGATTAGGCGATAGATTGACGCACACCGTGATTGACAAGGCGAACAGACACAGACAAGGTGTCGAAGTAAGAATATATTGACTCAGGGCAGGAGGACTCTCAACATCAGGCATTTCCGACAGGCTGGTCACTGCCACTCCCCGCTTGCGCGAGAGAGGCAACCACGGCGAATCGTTCACCAATAATGCGAGTGACCCGGTTCATATGTTTTGCCAGCTCTTTGACCTCTTGAGGTTGAAGGTCTCGTTGAAACTGCGGGTGAATTCCCCACCAGGAATCGACCTCTTCCCCGGAAATCTTAGACATCACGCGAACGAGTTTGATGATTTGCGCGCCTTCGGAACTCTTGGACTCTGCGCTGGCCGAACTCTTGGACTCCGCACTGGCTGACCGCTCATCCGACACAGCACTCGCCACCGCCTCGACAGCCTCCGTTTTGACAGCAGGCGACGGTGGATTCGACGCGTCTTCAAAAAGTTTCGATAAGGCTGGCACGACGGAACTTGCGCAGAGAAAGGCTGCGGAGGCTAGGCCATCGCTCTTTCCAGCTCCCATTTTATCGGCGACACGAGCCGCAAATGCATGAAACAATGCATCCCGCTCCTTAGACTGCTCAGTCACGACAAATTTATACCGCTCATAAATCTGTCGACTCTCCGCTACCGTTTTTCCAACAGCTAACGTGACCTCCATATCATCGACTTCCGCGGCACTCATCGTTGGCGTGAGTACGGCACGTAATTCGGTCGTCACGTTATCTTCTAAACTATTCATGAATTCGGGTTGATCTTGAAGGGGAATATGAAAGGCCGAAAGACGGTCGACTAGATTAAATTGTACGCGGAGGAATTCCAGATAGATTTCCCACTCTTGGCCTCGTGTGAGCTTGAGCGAACGTTGCTGGTCACTTCGCTTCATGAGCGACACGGACTCACGGGATATTCCGAGCATGGTATTGGCAAGGTCTTTTAAGACTGGTTTGTACGTATCGGGGCCTTTCATCATGATTTCCTTCTCTGCTGAAGATTATCTGAGGATTATACCCTATGTTTTCGGAACCTGTCCAAGGGCGCCCCACGCTCGATGAACTGAACATTGCAACCCCGGAACTCGTATGCTAGAAAAACGTATCGCAGTATCCGTGAGGCGTTGCTCGTAAGACCCCCCAAAAACCATTCACGGAACACAAATAACGGACGACGATTCACGAGTATTTATGGATTCGACCGCACCCGGCCAAAAGCTTTACGTCCTCAAGCGTCCCGCGGTCGAACGTCCCAGCCCCACCCTGTCTCTGAATTACGCCGAAGAGCTGAATCCACAACAATTAGCAGCCGTCGAAGCCGTGGAGGGCCCAGCCTTGGTGATTGCCGGGGCCGGAAGCGGCAAAACGCGAACGCTCGTCTACCGGGTCGCCCGCTTGATCGATATCGGCATCAACCCTGCGTCCATCCTGCTTCTGACGTTCACGCGCAAGTCCGCCCAGGAAATGCTGGACCGCGTAGGACACCTGATAGGGGGACGCAGCGAACAAGTCGCCGGAGGCACATTCCATTCAGTCGCCAATATCTTATTGCGACGCTATGGACGCGCGGTCGGACTCGACCCTGGATTCACGATCCTCGATCGCGGAGATTCCGAAGATCTCATCAATCTTCTTCGCGGACAACTCGGACTCAATGAAATCGGAAAACGATTTCCACGAAAACGCACGATCGCGGACTTATACAGCAAAAGCGCCAATACGTTGGAAAGTGTCGACACGATTCTCCTAAACGACTATTCGCACTTTGCCGAGTTTCTCGAGGAACTCACGAAGCTCCACCAGGCCTACGAAGCCGCCAAGCAACAGCGGCAATTAGTCGACTATGACGACCTACTCGTCAAACTCCGCACGCTGCTCTACACGGACGACACGGCGCGTCATAATATTTCCCAAATTTTCCGGTACATCCTCGTCGACGAATATCAAGACACCAATCGGCTCCAAGCCGATGTGGTGCGCAAACTAGCCGCCACGCATGACAACGTGATGGTCGTCGGCGATGACTCGCAATCCATCTATGCCTTTCGCGGAGCGACCTTCCGCAACATCATGGAGTTTCCTGAGCTCTTTCCCGACACCACCATCTACAAGCTCGAAGAAAATTATCGCAGCACGCAACCCGTGCTCCAATTGGCCAATGGCATCATCGCCAACGCGCCTGAAAAATATACGAAAGAACTCTTCACAAAAAAAACCGACGGGCCACTTCCCGTTCTCGTTCAAGCCGTGGGCGAGAATGCGCAATCCCGATTCATCGCCCAAAAAATTTTAGAGCTTCGAGAAGAAGGCATCGGGCTCGATGAGATCGCCGTGCTCTTCCGATCCAGTTTTAACGCGTTTGATCTCGAGCTGGAACTCACCCGCTGTAACCTCCCATTCATCAAGCGCGGCGGGTTCAAGTTCATCGAAACCGCTCATGTGAAAGACCTCTTGGCATACCTGCGGGTCATGCACAATCCGCTGGATTCGGTGAGTTGGAACCGTATCCTCTTGTTAATCGAAGGCGTTGGCCCTAAAAAGGCCAAGGACCTAATCGCCTCATTGCTCATCACCACGCAACCCTATGAAGTGCTGAAAAGTGGAACAGGACGATCCGCGCATGGCCTCAGACAGTTAGCCGCCCTGCTGGAAAATATTGCCGGCCATGATACCCCGCGCCCCACAGAGCTCATCAGCGAAACGCTGGAATATTACCTTCCCATACTCAAGGATCAGTACGATGACTACCCGAAACGCATCCGGGATCTTGAACATCTCAGCATCATGGCCGAACGTTACCAGCAATTGAGCGACTTCTTAGCCGATCTCACGCTGGAGCCGCCGAATGAAAGTATTATCGACGTGGACGCCCCCGATCGTGATGACGAACGGCTCATCCTCTCGACCATCCACTCAGCCAAAGGCCTGGAGTGGCGATGCGTGTTCGTGATTTGGCTGGTCGATGGACGGTTTCCCTCGGCCTATTCTTTCCTCGCTGACGACGAAGTCGAAGAAGAACGTCGGCTCTTGTATGTCGCAGTCACCCGGGCCAAACAAGAGCTGTTTTTAACGTATCCTATAAACGTCTATGACAAAATGACGGGATCGGTGTTATCAAAGCCATCACGCTTCCTCGATGACATCCCACCATCATTCATGGAAACCTGGAACCTCATCGAAGAAGACCAGGCCTATCATTGGAGTTAAGCCGATGGCACACAACCACACGCAATCGACCATCAGGACGATCATCATCGCAGGAATATTGATGCTGGCATGCGTTTCGAACACCTGGGCCAATGATGCCGCATCCGCTCACATCAAGTCGCAACATCCATGGCCAGCGCTCGTCGAACAAGCGGAAGCCCGCGGCCTTCCCACGGAATTTCTCAAAGAGATTGACCCAACATTCGTCACGGTGGTCTTCGAAGACCTGCGGACGTATGCCGCGGAATATCACCCGGAAGACCATCGCATGATCCTCAACATGCGGCTCTCCTTCAACAAAGCGGGCGGCGTGTTGGCCAACCTCAATCGCATGACCCACCACGACCTGGGCCTGCTCTACCATGAATTGTTCCATGCGTACCTGGACTACCTCTTTTCCGCCAAAGACCCACAAACACTCTCACCAACCGCGCAACAGATTCTGGCTCTCGCCAATAAACAATTGCAGTGCCACTACCGGTTTGTCCGCATCAACCCCATACGGCAACGCAAGGCCGCCACGGAATTACGGTTTCTTTCCAAAGAAGATGCCTGGGAGGTCTTAAACGAAACATGGGCCGTCTTTGTCGGATGGGCCGTCTGGACGCAGCTTGAAATCTTCAAAGGGAATCTAGAAACCGCATCATGGAACGCTGAAACCGTCAACGAATGGAAGCAACGGCTCACGCAAGCCACACAAAGCGGAGAACTCCTGGGTTATTATGAGCCAGACGACCCCCAGGAACGGCGAGTGGCGCGTAAACGCTTTATTGCGCCTTCTAATGGCATGACCCCGAAGGAAGTCGAGCTGATCCTGACCGATATTCTTCACTTGCCGCCAGAAGTCGTTCAAGCGTCTACAGGAGTCATTGAACAGGCGAGAGCTTCGACCGAGCCCCCTCCGTCATGCGACTAACACGAATGTCGGAACTGCCTGGACATCGGCAAGAAAAGCATGCTAGCGTTACATTTTTCTTGATTGATTGCTATCAAAGTAGGCAGGAGAATCTGACAAAGATCTCCATACAGAGAAAGGATTTGCGCCTGTAGCTCAGTGGATAGAGCACTGGCCTCCGGAGCCAGGTGCCGCAGGTTCAAATCCTGCCAGGCGCGCCATCTATTCTGAAACATCGTTTGACTCACAGAAAGAGTTTTCACGAACTTCACATATGAGCAACGAGAACGAAGCTGATTAAGTATCTTCAGTTCTTTTAATCGGGGGTTATTCAAAAAGCTCATCCAGCAAGGCCGCAGGCAGCGAGAGCTTCGAGGCGTACGGGTTGTACGTCGAGAAGCACAAGCAACGAGAACGCCGCTGGTGATCTTTTTCAATAACCTCTAGGTGGGTCGTTAGCTCAGCTGGTAGAGCAGCTGACTCTTAATCAGCGGGCCACAGGTTCGATCCCTGTACGACCCACCATATTTTTCAACCACTTACGCGGATTCCGCCCGTAGCCCCCCTCCCATAAAACCTGTTTTAGACCTGTTTTCCGGCGTCGAGCTCTCCCATGGGCCCCACCACTCTGATATATGCTTTAAAGCTCTTTGTTGTATTCGAAGGGCATCCCAGTCATGAATGTAATCAACCTCCTATTTCTTGTCTTTAAAGTCCTGAGCTAAACATTGGCCATTCCATGACTCTTGGATTAAGGCATGGATTTTCTAAAGAATATGAAATATTCTTTAAAAATATAAAACTACCCTTTTTATTATTCTAAAGGACCAAATTGATGAACGGTGTAGATCCCAAAGCTTGTATGTGTGCTCTAGGACATATCGACGATGGGTTCGTATTTGAAGATTTTGCTAAGAACTTTCTTTCAGGAAGATTGGGGTATTCCTTTGTTCCGGCTGGGGGGATACGAGACAAAGGCATAGATGGACTTGACCATGTTTTCAATCAAGAAGGGAATCAAAAGGTAATATATCAGTTCTCGATTGAGAAAGATGGGGAAGGAAAAGCCTCAGGGTCCGTAAAACTGTTAAAGGACAACAATATTAAATTTGATCGCTTCACATACGTTACAAACCAAGAGATCAAAGACAAAGATAAATTAATTGATGAACTCGCGGATAAACATAAGAAACCAATGCAAGTTTATGACCTTTTATGGTTTGGCGCTAATGTCAACAATTCACCTGCAACAGTGAATGCTTATGAGGTCTTTAAAAACAACTATTTGCATGAGTTTCAAAAACCTGGGGCAGGGTTCGAAATAGGTGATCTTGTCTCTGATCCGCGCCTCTATGTTTTTCTTAGGCAGCAATGGGATATGAGAAAGGATGCATTAAATTTAGACCAAGTTCTGGCTGACACCTTGATACTTTATGCTTTGGAGGGAACTGATCCAGACGAAAACATCCTCAAAAATCGAGAGGAAATTATCAAGGAAATTGGGAAATATTTAAAATTCCAACCTAAAGTTCTGACTTCCCAAATAGATGATAGACTGCAAATTCTTTCTTCCAAACCGGAAAGAAAAATAAAGTATCACACAAAAGACAATGGATATTGTCTCCCTTATGAAACACGCAAAGAACTAACTGATAAAAATCTTAGAGATTTGGCACTTCATAAATCCTTTCGTGAGAGCATTGTCCCAGAGCTTAAGAAGTATTTAAGGACAGATGATGTAAGAATCCAGGATGCAGTTTCCCTGATCAATGAGACTCTAAATAAATTATTTTATAGGCAAGGGTTAGAATTTTCAGACCTAGTAAGTACTGGGCATAGCAAGGAGGCATTTGAAAAGGATCTTTACGGAACGATTTCAGAGGTTGTAGATGAAAGTCGGGTAATCTTGAAGAATAAGCAATCAGTTAAAAAGGCTCTGTTACTGACAATTCGCAATCTCGTGTACCATGGGACAACCGAACAAAAAGAATATCTTAAATGCCTAGCAAATACCTACATGCTGCTATTTTTGCTCCAATGTGAGCCAAAAGTCTCACTCTTTTTTACACAAATGGCATCAAAACTAGATGTGTATGTATGTACTTCTATATTAATTCCCGCTTTATCTGAAATATGTCTTGATGAACAGAATAGACGATATTGGAACCTACTCAGTGGAGCTAAGGCCGCAGGGGTAAAGCTTCGAATTAATGAAACAATACTAAATGAGCTTGCTGCTCACATTAAGAAAATTATTAATAATTATGAAGAAGAATTCAAAGACAGTGAAGAATTATATGACGATGATATAACCATTATTTACATCAAGGAAATCTTGATCAGGGCGTATTTTTATTCAAAACTAAAAAATAATATTTCCACCTTTAATGATTTTATAGACAAATTCTGTAACCCAACCCTAGCCAACCTTAACAGGGATTTGCTGTTGTGTTTACAGGAAAATTTCGGTGTGGAATTCGTTCCTTTAGAAAGCACTGGCATTAATATCGACAAAACTGAACTAACCCAGTTAACAACGGCACTCGAGCAAGAAAAAAGGGATAAACATAGAGCTTCAAACGATGCAAAACTTATTTTGACTATTTTTGCACTCAGGGAAAAGAATAGGGAAATGAGCCACCAAAATTGGTCAGGCTACCGAACTTGGTGGCTATCAAGTGACAAAGTAACACATAGGACTGTTTGTCAGGTCTTTTCAAACAAATATTCAGTGAGCTGTTACATGCGTCCAGATTTTCTCTACAATTATATTTCATTGGCTCCTCATACTGAGGTCATAAAAGAGGTCTACCAGAATATTTTCCCTAACCTATTAGGAGTTAACATCTCTCACAGCCTACCTGATGAAGTTATTAATTCAGTTCGAAGTTTTATTAATGAACATCAAGCAAAAGATAAAGGAAGAATGAAAGGAATTCTTAGTGATCTAAGTGATAAGTTAATAACAGACCCTAATTACAGCTCACGAGAAAGAGTAAATCTCTTTCTTGAGAATCAGAAAAAACAGTTTACTCTCTCCAACTGATAGCTCCATATCAGCTGCTCCACCCCCTTTTCTGGTCCACAAGCCTGGCAGTTTTCCCTTATAAGTTTTTTAGTATTTGATCTTTCACGTCAATATCAGTCTTGGCCTCTTGATTATCTTCTGAACATGGTTATCTAAAAAATAATAGCGTCCAGGCATCCCTTCTCAGCGGGCCGTCTCCAGGTGCCGCGGCAAGTAGAGGATGCACTGACTCTCCACGAGTGGAGGGCGGTTGGGTGAGTACACATGGGGCAACACCGCCACATGCTGAAACCCCCACTGAATGCAGCCTTTGCCAGGCTGTGCTAAATATCACCGGAGCTTTGAAATATCACTGGACGGTAGACAGCATTTATTTGAAGGCAGAGGCAGGGCTTGTGGCGGACTTGAAAGTGGTCCCCAAAAAGGTAAACTGGAGGAAGACCCAGTGACAGGTCGTACATGCAAAAACGTGCGAGCTTGGGTCACTTCCTATCCGTCACATTTGTGTTCTCTGTTTTACTTGCTTTAGCCCAGGCATCCCTTCTCAGCGGGCCGTCTCCAGGTGCCGCGGCAAGTAGAGGATGCACTGACTCTCCACGAGTGGAGGGCGGTTGGGTGAGTACACATGGGGCAACACCGCCACATGCTGAAACCCCCACTGGTGTCTGACATCTTTGCGACAGCTGAGCTCAGGTTTGCCAGTGGGAGCTCAGCAAAGGCAAAAAAATTAAGCTCAAATCTCTATATGCAAAAGTCCATGGTCCGAAAAATTTAAGAAGTGCGTGGACTACTGTATATGAGAACGGTCGTGCTTCGAAGTGTAAGCAAACACGTGATGAAGTTGATTTATTTCAACAAAAGGCAGATACCAATCTCAACCGCATAAATCGCCTCCTTCGGCAAGAGAAATTTACTTTTCCACCATCAATCGGTGTCCCAATCCCACGACCGAGGAAAGCTCCCCGCCCTCTTGTTATATCCACGATTGAAAGCCGAATTGTTCAGAGAGCTATTCTCAATGTCCTACAGGATGAAAAGGCATTAGACCCCTATTATAAAATTCCTACAAGTTTTGGAGGAATCAAGGGAAAAGGATTAGGAGTTCCTGGAGCAGTAAAAGCCGCTTACAACTCCATAAGAAATGGGGCAAAGTACTTTATTTGCTCTGATATTGAAGGGTTTTTTACCAAAGTACCCAAAAACATAGTTCTCGAGAAGATTAAGAGTGTTATAACCGATCAGAAGTTCAACGACTTAATACAGGAAGCAGTTCAAACCGAATTAGAGAACCTTGACGAATTGGGGAAACAAGCTGATGCCTTCCCCATCTATGAAGTAGGAGTTGCTCAGGGATGCTGTCTCTCACCAATAATGGGGAATATTTTATTAGAAGAATTTGACAGTAAATTAAATGATCGTGGGGTAATATGTCTCAGATATATAGACGATTTTCTTATCCTAGGACCCAATAAGAGAAAGGTTGTCGCCGCATTCGAAAGTGGAAAACGAATCCTAGCCGAATTTGGCTTAAGCGCTTATGATCCATTTAAAGACAAGGACAAAGCAGAGCAGGGATACATCAAGAGTGGATTTGATTTTTTGGGTTGTGAGATCCGTCCAGGTGAAATCAGACCAAACCCGAAATCGAAAGAAAGACTATTACATAGTGTTAGTGAAATTCTGACCAAAAGTAAGGTAGCAATGGATCAACCAAAGCATCTGCTAAAAAAGAAGTTGACCTTAATAGAAACGTTGAGTGTGGCAAATAACGTCATGAAGGGATGGGGAAACCAATATTCATTTTGTAATGATCCAGTCGGTTTACAGAACCTAGACAGAAAGATTGATGAACTGCTTTTAGATTATTGGAAATTCTATTCAGAAAACCAAAGAAAATGGGATCGGATAGATGATGCGGTCAACTCAAGAAGATTACTTGGGGTGCATGTTTTAGAGAAGGATAGTAAACATGATCCCATCATTAAAAGATAAAGTCTCAATACTTATTAATCATTGATACGAACTTAGTTCTTCTAATTCCTACCCAGCTAGTCTCATTCATAGCTTCTTAGATTTCAGATTCCATCGCATATATAGGCTGAAATCCGAAATCCACTTCTTCATTTCGAACACCTCCTCCAGATGATCCAGAGCGCTCATCTCCTCTCCAACAACATCGGGAGGATCTCTGCCTCCTTCTGAGTCAGGTCGGGATCGGCACCCTTCAGGTCCCCCAACCTTTGCAATCGCGCCACCCGCCGGTCCAGTTCGTACAGCTGCCTCCAGACATTCTTGCTCGCCCCTTCAAGGACAGACGCATCCCTTCTCGAATCACCATCATTGTTATTTAGCTTGGTCATCTTCGTTCCCTCCTTTATATATGCTCACCACCGAGCCATGAGCTGATCAGAATTATCGACTCAAATATTACGTACTTAATAATACGTACTATGATTCTATTATCGGCCACCGGCTTAAAAAAGCTGACGCCAGATTGAAGCTTTACAGAGAAAAATAGGAACGAAGGGGATCTGAGGATAACCACCCTAGCTCTGTGGCCTCACCAGGAGCTTGGCCACCATGAGCGGCACCTGATTTTCGTAGGACGACTCCGCCGTTCTCTGAAGTTCCTCTCTGATCCATCGGTCATACCACAGGATCCAGGCTTGCCTTTCGAAATGTCGGTGGAGCTCCCTCCGACTACACTCACGGAGAAAGCACCCCCCGCCAAACAGAGGCGAACATGTGGCTGACGCCAAGTGAGCGGACCTCCATCGGACTTACGTGGGGGACGTGGAGCGGGACGAGCGGAACATGAGCCAGATCAACATGCGCAAGCTGTCGGAGGCGTCGGGCGTGAGGTTGAGCCGGGTGTTGAAGGACGTGGAGAGAGAGTTAGGAAAATAGAGAACTGGTATTTGGTCTGCTGAAATACACTATCTTGCCTTTACATCCTATTCTTTCAAATCAATTGTCTCATTTCTTAGTTTTTACTCGGTAACAGGTCTATAACAGGTTTCACGTCGGACACGGGTCGCACAAGCCGCTGAAACCGTTTGTCTTCTCTGCCATAGATCCACCGATCTTTAGTCAGCTGCTCCTAAACTTGATTACCCTCACATAATTGCTTGACAAATTGATGAAGTTTGTCAAAATCTTTTGCCGTAAGAGGTGTAACGGGAATAATAAATGAGCATGAAATTGTAAAAAATGGTCATAAGTTCATAAGATATATTTTTTATGAGATTGGGTAGCATATAGATTCAAGACCATGTAATGAAAAAAATATGTCGATTCAATTCAAGAGTAGAAAAGTTAAAGTAAAAGGTCGAATTCAAGTGGGTAGCGAATTATGCTTAATCCGCTCCCTCCCCTCAAAAACCAAACCACCAAAAGTCATTATTCGATCTCGGCCGCCAGCTAGAATTCATCCTGCCCAAGCTCGAGCACCACGAAACTATAGCGGTACAGGGATAGATCAGGAAAAGATGCAATACTCTTTAGGGGAAGCCCCTAGTCAAATCTATATCAAGGATCAGGGACTTTGCCAGAGTTATGGCATATTTGGAGTCCCGGGCTGTGGGAAAACATTCTTAATGATGCATCTTCTCGACCAAATTCTAGCATTTGAACAATCTTCAAAGACCAAGAAATTTGGAGGTCTGCTCCTGGATCCCAAAAGCGCATTAGTAGGAGATATCGTTAATAAATTCTCTAAGGTTGGGAGACGAAAGGATCTAATTATCATCAACGAGTCTTTTATGAAGGAGCATGGAGAGAAACGTAACCTCATCCACTCCTTCCTAGATCCAGATGCTCTTGGAAAAGCATTAGCCATGGCAGCAAAGAGCGCCGGAATTGGGTCTCGAGAACCATTTTGGCTTAATGAACTTGGGAAACTCTTTGGTGCAGGTCTCTCGCTGCTAGAGCTTTTGCAAGAAGAACTGAAAACACGTCCAACCTTACAAAATTTGGCATCCCTTTTCTTGGGTTATTCGCCGTCACCTGGTAATGAGTCTAAAGAGGAAGAAAACCTCCAGCTAGCATTGGACTTGGCAAGATCCCTCTCCAGTACCTTTAATGAAGATGCATTGGAACAATTTCGATTGTGTAATAGTACACTCAATCGATTTTTAGAAAATGAAAAAGATAAACCCATACTCAAATCATTTATGGATCAATGCTATGGACTATTTAGATCCAGAAAATTCGATGTATTTTCCGACGAGATCCCTCCTTCTCGCAGGCAACTGAGTTTATACGATGAAATCATCGAAAATGGTAAATTTGTACTCGTTAGTGTATCGAAGCGGAATCTCGCAATTGCTAAAATTCTTTGTACCGTAATTAAAGTGATGTTTCAGCAGCACGTGCTCACTCGTTTTGAAAGATCGGACCTTCAAAACAAAGAAAGACCTCTCCTGTTTCTTGCAGATGAATATTCAGATGTGGCTACGGAATTGAAAGGGGAGAGTATTGGAGATAGTAATTTTTTTTCGCTAATGCGACAATTTGGCTGTATGGGCCTTGTCGCAACTCAGAGTATCCATATGCTGAAAAACTCTGGACTCGAAGATGCGTGGCAGGGAATTGTCTCGAATATGGCTGCAAAAATCTTCATGCAAGTCGGAGATCCTGAAACTGCTGACTTGGCCTCAAAATTGGTAGGAGAAAGTGAAATACTTTTTAAAACATTCGACGCGACATATTCGAAAGATGGTGTAAGCCAAAATGTCAAAAGTGAAATCAAAGATAAAAAAGACCTCCCTACCCGCGTGGTTCTGCAGACGCTGTCGCGAGGTCAAGCGGTCGTAGTCGGTTCTCTCAGTGCGCTTGTTGAGAGACCTCAAACGTGGTTTGTCCATGTGAGGGGAAAAAACTATAAGGGACCCAATCTAGCCCTCAATCGTAATACGTCATTAAGAAAAGGAGTTAAATCCAGTACCGAAACATAGTGGCCATTCCTAACAAAGCATTGCACCACTTGTCTGTTCACATCCATAAATTGAGGAGAAACGGGTCTCACGAATTCAGAAGAATCATAAGAAAGAAAAAGAGCGAATGGATATTGCAATATGTAGAAATTGTCGTCACTTTCGAGAACGTACGCCTGTCAAGCCTTTTCGTCATAACGACTACCATACCCCAGAAATACTGGAAGAGGTGGTGAAATGGGAAGAGGAACAAAATAAAAAGGCTTTGTTGGAACAACAGCGGTTCGATCGTGAGGAAGAATTTGATTATGAACCAATAAACTATCCGTGGTGCGCACGTTGGACGACGAAGGAAAATAGGAGAGCCATAGACCCTATTTCCGGTGAAAAAAGGCGTATCTACATTTTATGTGCACGCGCCAACGCCAATGGAGATTGTACTCTCTTTGAGGAATAGACCGCGGGTGATTTGCTCTCAAAATGTCCTTGCCTAATTACGATGTTTTGTCTGACAACTGTAGAAGGTTATAGTCATTGTCTCAAACATGTTTCCGCTGATATGCAATCTGCATTCTAATCGTAGGCATCGTCTCCACATGTAGTATTCAAATTTAACACTCATGCCTTTATAACTAATGATCTTGCGAGTCAAAGGCATAAAATGCTGGACCGAAAACTAAGAGCAAGTCACCAGGAACTTGCCAAAGAACGACAGAAAAATCCTGATTCAGGGCAGCAGAATATAAAGCGTCCCAACATCATTGCCCAACTACACCAGGATATCCAGCAGACAGAAAAGAATCTTTTCGATCGATTATCCAGAGTCGCTGATAATATACAAAATCTACGCCTCGTACATGAGCAACACGTCACAGCCAAAATAGACCTTGATGAGCGCATAGCCAGGGAACAACATAATACTTTAGAGCAATCACCAGCACCACAGGGCGCTCGTCGAGACGAAATTGCACAAGGAAGAGGGCAAACCAATTTACCGGAAGACCAAGTGCAGTCAGTCTTTACCCAGGACCAGCAACCCGATCAGCACAACTCTCGATCTCGTGAGCACCTACAAGCTCAATCAGAACACGATCGGGTTAGTGCGCAAGGTCAGAAGCACAGGGACATACGAACGTCGTCAGTCACTCAACAAACGAAAATTCTTACTCAGGGAGGGCGGGAGCGTCTGGAGCAGTCCAAAACACCACGGAGAAATCGAGACCAGATAGCCCAGGAATTTCAGCAGAAGTCAAACCAGGCTCAAGTTCTGGCTGCCCGACAGCGATCACTAATTCATGATCAGAGTCGCTCTCAGCAGCAATTGCAGACACTTGCAAAGCGCAAAGACAAGTTAACCCGTGAACGGCGTCAGATGGAGAAACAGACGCACACATTAACCAAACGCCAAGAGACCCTGACTCAGAAACGACACCAGGTAGAACGTCTTATTAAGGAACTGAAACCCCAGCTAAAAGAATTGTCGCGAGCACTGAAACAGGCACTGCAACAGACTAAGACTTTTGCGCAAGAAGAGAAGGGTTTGACACAGGAGCAGCATCAGAATGGGCAGAAGACTAACACGTTGACTCAATGCCAACAGTCTGTCTCTATAGAACGACAACGTGCTCAGCAGCAGACTAAATCACTCACTCAACAGCAAGATGTCCTCAAACAAAAAAGGCGACAAGTTCAAGGCGAGGTTAAAGCTATTGCTCAAAGGTATAGAGCTGTCACTGCCGAGGTGAATCGAGTCCAACGTCAACTAAATGTCCTCTCCAAACAGCAAAAAACTCTCACCAGAGAGCACCGTCGCGCTCAGAACCAAATCAAGGCCTTTGCGCGAGACCCAGAGGTGTCACTTCAAGAACAGCAACGAGCCACGAAAAAACATGAATCAATCGCTAAACAGCGACAATCGCTTAACAAGGAACAAAATAGAGTTCAAGAACTCAAAGCCAGGCTAATTCGTCAACAAAAAGGTATTCAACAACAACATCGCCAAGTCCAACGACAGGTCAAAGTACTTACCCAACAACAGAAAGTGCTCGCCCAGAAAAAACGGCAAGTTCAGCAGCATATTAAAGCATCTGCCCAGCGTCAAAAAGAGCTTACCCAAAAAAAACAGAGATTGTGGCAGCAGACCAAGGTCTTGAACCGGCGTCAGAAAGTCCTCACTCACGAAAAGGGACAACTCCAAAACCATATCCGTGATTGCACAGACAAAAAAAAGGTTCTGACCCAACAACAGGAGCAAGCCCAACAGCAGAAACACACGCTTAACCAACAGCTATCAGAACTAAGACAAGAACAAATCAAAACAAAGCGTCGTGATAAAGAAATGATCGCGGAACACATGACCCTCACACAGGAGCAACAGCGACTTGAGCAACACCTAAAGGACCTAGCAAAAAAGGAGCGAGACTTAACGAATTTGAGTCGTCAGTATCAGCGAGAACAACAAATTGAGAGTGGGTTGCTGTTACGTTTTGAGTTTGCACAAAAGCTCAAAGAAATTATTGAAGCTATTCAAAGACCGCAATATCAGAACTTCGGTCCCATGGTTAATGGACTGTTAAAGGCCATGACAGTTCCTGGCCGTGGAGAAATAGGACATGTAGAAGAACATTCTGCTCAGGGGCTTGCCCAGAGAGATAGAATGGGTAAACGGCTGGATGAAAGTGAGCATGGATTGTCAAGGAAAGTTCTTGAAGCGTTGACAAGGGATCCTATTTCACAATTGAGCGATTATCAGGAAACCCATTACCGCAATGACATGACTATTCGTGTAGAACGCCCGACAGCAGTCCATAAAACTGAATCCGGTCGTGGTCATGATGATCTAGAAATTGAAAGAACCAAAAACGAAGCCGACAAACCGAGGGCCAAACGACTTGCCCACTCAGATCAGCCTCTTGATTATGGCAAAGATATAAGAACCTCGAGCAGAACAAATTTTGACCAAGCTGTAGACTACACAAGGTCTTTAGCGACCGAGGAAGCCAGAAACCGTCAGCAGTTTGGTCAAGAAGGCAACCTATTTAGCCTTTTTAAGGGTTTGGAAGCTGGAAAACGCCTTAAAGCATCTAGCTACAAAGTAAAGGATGTTCATATTGAAGAGAGCAAGAATGTTCATCGACGACAAATGCTCAATACGGGCCGTGAGTTGTCAAAGGAAGAGCGAGAATACTTTCGCAGGGTGCAAGATGTTTTAAAGCAAAAGCGTGAATCACCTTTGGAAACAGCTATGTTGTCCTTTGTTCGAGATAATCAAAAGAACTTGTCGATATTTATAGATGAAACGGGACTTCAAACAGCTGACTTGAAAAGTAGCTCTAAACTTCAATTAGGCACAAAAGGCCATCTCTCAGAATTGTCTCATAGGAAGGGGCTGAATAAGGCATTACATCGTAATCTCGGGCTTGACCTGTCTCACTCGCGAAACATCGCCCAAGCATTGGTCAGGGAACAGTTAAGATTGGATCAACTCTATACCAAGAAGAAGTCAATGCCTCCAGGGCTCAATCTTGGCCAGCGTCTTTCCATGAGAGAAAAAATTCTGACCCAGGCACAAGTTGTTTCTGAAATACAAATGGTGCATACCGGTATCAAGCAACTATTTTCAAACTTTCTGAAGGGAGCAACACGTGAACGCACGAGGCAAGCTATAGGTGAGCGTTCCTTGGTCAAAGATGCTGAAAAAATTGGGAGAATCCGCAGATCAAAAGAAGCCATGGCCTTTCAAGAAAGAATGACGGAATTAGAGTTAAATCTAGAGCAAGCAATGGACAGATTACTTGAGGAAAAGACGTAAGATTGTGATTGTCATAGAGATGGAGTTAACTGCTTGCCCTTCTGCAGAAAAAGTAGACCAAGCAGAAGTAGAAAAAGATGGTCTACCGCAACCCTTCAACCTTTAAGGGGCATTACATCAGAAAACTTCACATATTAAATGCTTATGCTAGGAGAGACTTACAGTTGTAGATATATATTCGCGGCCGTTAAATTTATAAACCTCCTTTTCTATTTCACTTTCATCAAGCTGAGAAAATTTTTGAGCATAGGTAGAATCCAATATTTCTCTATCCTCTATCTCTTCTTTGAGAAAGAAATCCTTACTTCTAACTATGATATCAAAATAATCCTTCCCTTTTTCCGGGTCAAAACTTATCTTAGAATATCGATATCTTTCACCAGTTAAGAGACCAGCTGCCACCTTGAAATATTTAAATACTTCTTTGTAATTCCCATTAATTTCTGCAAATAGTCGCCCAGTTTCATACCAACCTCCTCTAAGGAAAAACTTATGCTCTAAAAAAACTCCATAATTATCGGAACCGATTTTCAAAACACGCATTTGTTTTGGAGGATACCCCCTATCACCAGCCAAGAAAGTCTTATGAGTACGTACGCCCCAATACCCATTGTTATTATTAGTAAACTTTACAATGTTTACCTCCCCCATACAAGCTTCGCAGGACTGTCCCATTATAAAACCAATCCCTATGACAACCTTCCCTGATGGTAAATCTAAGGGCCAAAAACTATCTACATGAGATAAGATCTCGTAGGTACCATCCTCGTCAATATCATATCTAGCATCGTTGAAATCACTTACAGCCATCCATTCCTTCATGGCTTTACTAGCTAAATCTTCATTCCACTTTTCAAACAAATTTTCTTTTGGGTTTTCCCAGATCCTCTCAAAGGATTTTTCTAGACTTTTCTTTTTAATTTGTTGGTCGGAAAGTGAAGATTTTTCTATACTTCCTGTCTTATTCGGTTTGTTGGAAAGTCTCGAAATTTCCTCAGAAATTTCGGCTATTTTATATTCGTTCTTTTTGGATTTTCCGATTACATCTTCATATATAGCATCAAATAAATAATATGTACTTAGAGTGGCGATAACTACGGCAATACCCATTAATAGCCAATTTTTTCTGAATGTATCCGCAAAAAGAGATCCACCAGAAATAATAAATGCAATTGATAATAAAAATATCTTGAATGACATTAGACTGAGGAAAGTTCTACGTTGTTAGCTATAGCCACTATAGAAATAACAATCTACTTTACCTTCTTGTCTTCCACGTAGGCACATGCGTCTCTCTTACAAATCTTGAACCCCAATTACATACACAAAAATTTTTATTTTACCTAATGAGTGATGACCAAACCGAAAGTCATTTGGATGAGCGCTGTATAGGAAAAAGTTATAGCATTTGTTTTTAATTCTCCCTGAAAGAGTGGAGTTCTTTGGTTGACTATGACACCAAGTTAATGGTCCGGAATAATGGGACTCTTCCACACCAAGCATTGCAGTGCAAAAACCTTGGGCATTTCTTCGGATACTACATTACACAGATTTCTTTGCTTCTATCGAGCACTATAGAACACTAAATTTTTGGGATCTTAGGGATATGTGTAGTTCTCTTGCCTAGATAGTACATTTTGAGTAAGCTGCCGATGAAACATCGCTCCATTATTTTAATAGGGTGTATATTGGCAGCTCAAGGCACTTTATGCATTCTATGCGCTGGTACATGTGTAGTTAAAACACTAGAAACATTTGTCATGTTTCCAATGAATTTTCCCTGGTGATCTTCTTGATGGTCTGTACTTACTGTCAAACTCGCTTACCTGAAGGTAGTAAGTTCTGCCATGAATGTGGCAAGGCCTATCATGCTCTGTCCCCAACACACTGTAAAAATTGCAGGACGCCATTTGAAGGAGATGAAAAGTTTTGCGGAAATTGCGGGACAGAAGTGCTTGCGGAGGGTTCATCCTCATCAGTTAGTGGTCCGGTTGAATGCTATGACTGCCGACATTTTCGACCGAGCACGTCTGTATGTCCTCGCTTACCTCGTGGTGGTGGTACTCACGTTCAGAAAGAATTACTCAACATTAGCAATGACGAGAAAAAGCAACAAATCGCAGAGGCCAAACAAAAAGTAGCTTTGATTAAAATTAATCAGAAAGCTTGGGGATTTCGTCCAGTCATGTCAGATTTCTGTGCGGCGAAAAGCCAAGAAGAAACTTTTGAAATTTGTGAGGTCAAGAATAGAGCCAAGGACTGCCTCGATTTTCACCTAAAACAAGGGAAAGTTGTCGATTGTCAATACTGTAACAATCATGTGCGGGCTGGAAATCCCTTCAGCATACTTGATGGCTTGCCCAACAATGAGATACACACCAAAATGTTGGAAAGTCTCGATGCCGAGTGGGCTGTTGAACTATCGAGAATTTATCACAATAAAGGGAAGAGTCGAACAAGGCCACGTTGGCATGCCCATTGCCGCTATCATAGTACTGCAGATGAGTACGTTGCACTTCCCTATCCCAATGTGCATAAAGATTGCGCGTATTTTGATCCAGAATAAAGGTCAGATAATTCGATCGAGTAAAAAGGTGAGTGCTTCAAGGAGAAATTACTAATGTCCGCCATCCTTCACTGTCAACATTGTCAGACGAAACTTCGTAAGACAAGTAGATTTTGTGAACAATGCGGACAACCCGTTAAATCTCATAAGGTGATTCATTGTCCCCAATGTCAACATCCACTCACAGGCCATGAAAAATTCTGCAACCAATGTGGAATGTTGCTTTCAATCAAAGTCAATACAAAACCTAAGGAACGGAGTCTCCAAAACCTGAAAAGACCTAAGACGAAATTTGATACAACCTATCGACGAAGCCAGGCCATCCGAATTAAATTGGACTTTGAAAAGGTGCTGGCTCGCGTAATTAAGGATCATTCCATTCAGCCGTTTCGAGATTTTCTAAGTGCCATTCGGGAAGAAAGGAATCAAGAGTTTGCGGAGGAAATTGAGGATCGCCTAATTGCTTTTCAGCTTGGTGTCTCTTCTGGAGTCGTTAAAAATATAAATGGAACATTGCGAGATCTGCTTCCGCATGATCGCCTTAAAGCCGCGGAAGGCAACCTAAAACAAGTAAGAAAGGGTAAAAGCATAGGTATTCTGTGGAAGGCTAAACAGGGACTAATTGGGAAAATTGAAAATGAATGGCCGTACACTGCTGCAAACTTCGACAGAGTTATTTGGAATAGTGACGCATTTGCTGCAACATTTGAGATGAAGAGTTTTGAGGAGAGACTGTTGCAGACCATGCGCCAAGAGTTTTATGTCCTTCGATTGCTGACATCAGTCAGGAAGACATTTTTGCACGATGAGCAAATTCGACTTGAAAGTGATTTCTACCCCAAGGCTATGAAGCCTAAACTCCAGAGGTTATTTGCGAATTTAGAGAGACGGTTAGACAAAGATGAAGCTCAATACAAGAACAAAGGGTCAGAGTTTGAAGTCCAAATAATTTTCCAAGAACGTATTGGTGCCCTAACAGATAAGACGGTGGCGGATAAACTTAAAGAGGTCTCCAATCAGATGGGAGTCCCTTTTCCACTTAATTATGAACCGTTAACAAAAAGGGCGAAAAACCAATTGAAAGGTTTTTTAGAATGGAAAGATCAAGATATTGGTGAAAGTATAAGCTTCTTTGAGGGTCGCTCGGAAAACCTCAATCAACAATTGGAGGTGCTCTGCCCTAACGATGTTCCATTGGTGCGAAAAGGCCTTGAGCCAGTATATGGCATGTTGTTGCTTGCCCATCGATACGTGACAACGGTACTGAATTTACTTTATCGAATGCAGTGCACTGGAGACTCCAATAATCCCATACCACAATTTCCCCACCGATCAGTTCAAAAAATAAATCTTCCGAATATGCGCGATCAACTGAAGAAAATTGATCGCGAATTAGAAAAAGCTTTATTCGAAAAAGCGTGGAGTTTTCGCGATCCAGTCCCCCATCATCTTATCTCTGGTGATGGGACATGGGGAAAAGGCGTCATTAGGGGCCTCTAATACCCTCGGGAAAAATTTCTATGAATAACATAGTGTATTCATTCTGATGTGAAAGAATAGATTTCTTGATAGTAAATCATGAATTTTTCACAAAAAACATAAATCGTAATGAATGAACCTGAAGAAAAAACGCCTGGCGCGAGCCGTATGGTCATATTACTAGCAGGTGCTATTGCTACTTCAGTTGTGGGATTTTTTGTAGACCACTATATGGAGGACCTGGATCCGTTGGGTTCAAAATCAAAAAGAGAGTACAATGCTCCTATGAATATTGTAGAACCTGAACTTCAATATGAGGTGCGTGGTGAGAGGCCCACAAATCGTTGGGATAAGCTGTCGGCATGTAGTACGTTTCCGACGCTCACTAATTCAGATTTAATATACAAACCAGAGAAGTGTCCGGAATGGTATAGAGTTGCTACATTAAATACACGTCTTTTTTTTAGCAAAGGGATTCCGCCAAAAGTTTTAGGAGGGTATAAGGGCGACAAAGACATAATGTATGCCGTTAATGACCCAGTGAAAATTTTGATAAGAAACGAAAAGTTCAAACCTATAAAAAACTTAAATGGTAGGGTCTCCTTTTTAAAAACATCCAAGAGGCTGGTTACTGGTTTTGAATATTTACGGAGACCGGGTACTGTATTAATACTAAGGATCAAACGAAAAGAGTCGGAGAGTGCAAACTGCACTTATGACAAGGAGATTCTATGGAATCAATGGTTTGCTCACGACAATAGCGACCTCTTTTTGCATCTTGAGTGCCCCCTCCTCAACAAAGATGAATTTGTTGAATTTACGATCGAAGTTGTTCAATTGAAAAAATTCACATTTGGGGATTCTGATCCATGGTATTCCGAAGGTAAAATTCAATTAAAAGCTGAGGGAGTAACTATTAATGAAAAATTTTTTATTAGATCCCCACATGAACGCGATGCCCCCAACTACCTCGAAAAGCCCTATAAAATGGGTGATCTCGTAATTCCTCATAAAGAAAAGTAAATTAGCGTTTGTAGTCTGCATAGTTATCAATCCAAGCTAGGTTTTAGACAAATTCTTTAGCAATCCCTTTCCAAAAAAATTTAAAGGAGAGTAATGACAAAGAGCGCGGAGTTACTTAAAGCAACGAAAACGGATTCTTTCAAGAGTGGTCAAATAAAACCAGTAAAAGCATGGCTTGCATCTTATGTACGATATGGCATCGGGTTCATACCAGTGGGGGACGGAACTTGGCTTAGTCCGCCTTGCAACCCGAAAAATGGCAAATTAATCTGGGGACAGAGCGGATCGTACCCAATTAGTCAATTATGGCAGATTCCTAGCGAAGTTTTTGCAACTTTCTTTCGGCGAGTTCGTAAACTATTGCTTATAAATCGGCTCAATAGATTTTTTATTGGTCTTTCAGTATGGGCCCTTGTTTTGGGGAGCAAGACGCAGTTAGGGTTTAATAAATCAGACCTGGCCGTAGGCGTGGGGTTATTCTTTTTCGCACTTTGGCTCGCCACGATACTTCCACTCATATTTTATGGACGCCGAACAAAACAATTTGTTACCTCATCATTAGTACCTGTACAATCAAATGATTCGGCTTACCATGAAATTGGGAGTTTTAATTTTTTTCTGCTCTAATAATTTTCTGTCTTTCTTTTGTGAATTTCACCTCTCTACTTTTTCCTAATGAAGCCGATGTAGGAGCGCAGCTGAATGAGGATATTGTGGATGAGGCAGAAGAAAGAATTGTTCCACTCCTCATGCAAGTAGAAACTTCTCCTTGGACCGTATTACGAGCAATTATTCATGCAATTTTGGGAATACTATCTATGCCATTGATTATTCTCGGATTAGTCAACGCTCTGCATGCGATGCCGCAAATACCGGTATGGTTACTTTTTGTATTGTGTATTGGAACACTTTTATGGACATCTTCGTACCTTTTCGGAAAGAATCAAACATAGAAAGACAAATGTGCCGACATAGTGAGTGGGCTAGCTGTCAAGCAAAGTCGTACCTGGTGTAAATTGGGTGGTGAGAAATCAAATTCTCTTGTCCAAAAGTTAATGCTGGGTATCACTTGAAGAACCTGTATGCTCAATTGCACTTACTACATATTCACTTGACGTAGAAGCATACATAGTGATTGCACTTCGAAATTAATACTCGAAACCTATGCTTGCCCTCGTAGAAATATAGACGAAGTATATGAAAAAAGATTTCCTCCCGTAAGTAGAATTTCTTCAAAGATACTAATGTTCTCCTTCTTTCATTTCCACAGTAAGGACGAAACTCTGACATTGAGCCGCCCTACTCCCTACTCATTAGCAGGCTTCAAAACAGGTTTCTAGAACCTGGCATTTGATAAAATGCCCAAAAAACATTAGCTTTCTCTAGGTGCGACCCCCTGATTCCCGATCAGTGGATCTGATTTCCAAATAAATTATGACTTTTCTAGTTGAGCCCCCTACCTTCTAAAAACATCTTACCTTTGAGTATCCTCCCCTAGCCGTCAATAATCACCTTTGAAGAAGACCTCGGTGTATCAAGGGTGTCGATGTACATGCCGATTCACATAGTAACGCTTAGAGAAAATCGGTAAGTCAGGTAACTCAAAGGAAAGGAATATCAATGTCACAAGGCAAGAAAAGTGGGCAAGTCGCTAGAGCCTGGGGACTTAATACGGCGCGTAAAATCGCGATAAAAATCGGTGCCACGAAACCGCAGGGAGTCAGCAACGCATGCATCCACCGTAAACGACGCGTTGCCATCAAATGTGCGAGAAGAAAAAATCGCAAAGTCGAAGTATCTTTTCATATGCTCCAAGAATTGGACTTTGTGTATGGAGCCTTTTTCCCAAAAGATCACATCTGTTTTGTATGGAAACTACCCGCCAAAGATTTTAAGGAGCTGGCAACGCCTAGAAACATAAGACAGAGCCGAGAGAAAGTTAGGACAAGAGCCCAGATTAGCAAGAAAAAATTCGAAAAGTATGGCGCCCTAATCTATCTAAGAAATTCCCGATCTGGCTTATCCCGTCAATACTCTAACGGGAAAAAGTAGATTTCAGATTCCACTATTCATCTGCATCCGTTAAATCTGTTTTCACCGTTGGACAGGGGACGATTGTTGGTCGTGGGGGAGCCACCCCATCCCTCATGTCCTTATGAGAAAATGTCGTCGAGCATTAGCAGAAAGAAGGCTCCTGAAGAACCTGATTCAAATTGCACACGTTTTAAAACGCTGAGGGCCTGAAGTCCCCGCACGCGCGAGACCCATCCGCGTTTGCCAACCGTACATGGGAGTGCGCTTACTTTTGGTAACGCGTTTATTACTTTCGTCTAAAAGAACTGCCCAGAGGTGGCCTCATTACGTAGGTTGCAGGCAACTGTCTAAAATGATAGCTCCGAATCTCAGCCAGATCGGCCCCAGTGGATTCCAGGCGATAGAACAGATGCCTGGGACAGGGCGGGATGCCTAAAGTCCGATGTGGCCGATCCGGGTAGAATAGAGGAAGGTCCGACCAGACCAGAGACGTTTCAACTTCTATCGCTCTCAGTTTTCAGATATCTGAATCACTTTCCGGCGAGGTGGATTTCGGATTTCGCTGCATATATAGGCTGAAATCCGAAATCCACTTTGGCCCCATGAAACCATATTCGATCTGAAGAGGCGTAAGCCCTTGAATCGGTTAGGATTTCAGACGAAATCTGACAGATGGAATCCGCCCGATCTGCTATTTCTAGCATTTCCGCATTAGAACTGAGATCAGCGCCTGAGAAGTAGGTGTTCACGCCAACAGGTCGGAGATGTCTGCATCCGTCTCTGCAAAATCCCTTTCATAGCGAATAGTCTTAACCCCCTGTGGGTTGTCTGGATCAGGTTCGATCCATAGCGACCCGTCTTCGAAATCGATAGCATTGTGCTTGCCTTCGGGGATCATCTTTTTGACCTTGCGATACGCATCTCGAATGTTCAGGTCCTCCTCAACCGACTTGACGAACACGCCCTGACCCCGGCCGTCATACTCCTTGGCCTGCCGGAGGATGCTAGTCGTCTCGTCGTCCATCGGCCGTTGAACCTCTCTGAGGATCAACGAGTCTGGGAACTCCCCTCCTGGGTCAACAGTGACAACGTGTGGTTCCAAGAACATTCGAGTGCGGTCATCAGCTTCTTTCATCTTTTGGCAGACAACTTCGATCGATGATTCTTTCTTCACGGTCTTGAAGATAAAGTCCGCCGCACCGATGAGCGAGGTGTGCCCCCGAGCCCCCTTGCTGACATCCTTGCCAAGGTGATGGATGACGAGCACGGCAGCACCGGTCAAGTCGCGAAGTGAGAGACAGGCTTTCACAAATGATCCCATATCGTCCGGGCTATTTTCATTACCGGACAAGTAAACCTGCACGGTGTCGATAATGATGAGTTTCGGATTCCGTGATAGGGTCAGGATGTCTTCAGCCAGTTTTCTGACTTCCCCACCCTGATTCAAGTGTGATCCCCCGACCTGCAGGTAAAAGGGAGGTTGGGAAACGGAATACCCGATGTGTTGTTCCCACGCCATCGTTCGCAGGCGGTAACCGAAGGCACTCTCGCCGGCAAGATAAAAGGTGTCGCCCTGTCGGACGGGGCGACCGAAGCACGCTCTCCCATTGGCCACACAAAGCGCAGCGTGAAGGGCAAAGAATGATTTGAACGTGCCAGGCTCGCCGACCAGCATGCCGAAGCTGGACTCAGGGATCAAGCCCCCGATCAACCACGATAGGGAAGGTAAATGCTTCAGTAACAAGGTCGTCAGGAACCGAGGTGGTATAGAAGGATGTTTTTCGGATTGCTCATCCCCATCCTCAACTTTGTCGAAGTCCGCCATCGGAGAGAGAACGCCAGGGGGCTCCGTGCCGTACCTGTAGGCACTGCTCACCTTCTTCTTTAGATCTCGAACTTCCCAAGGTGGCTCGCAGCCGTCGTTCCAGTACTTTACCAGCAATTCAAGACATTTCGACTCGGAGATACCGAAATCTTTGACTTGGCATATGGTCCTATAAGTGTGCAAATCTCCGCCCTCACCCTGTATAGCCGGTGGATGCGATTTGAGAAAATCTATGGTCCTCGCAATTGCCAGCTCCTCGTCGAGGGGAACGATTGGGTCCAAAGGCTGAGCGTCACTCGTCCTGTTGAGCCGAAGGTCAACTCCTTGTCCTCCTCCCTCATTCGAAGTGCATAACTCAACAAGCCACTCGGGGGCTTGGGCTATGGGATGCTCTGGATTGATCCACGTATAGATTCCCTTCTCCGTCTCAGATCCTGGCGCCACGACCATGCCGCCGTCACCACGGAGGTCGATACCCTCACCAATCATGCGGCTGTTGAAGTTGACCTGATTCTTGATCGGAACAGATCGATAAAAGAACAGGTGGCGCCCACCGGATGCCGTTCTGACCTGCCGCGTCTCAGGCAGGGATTCGTAGAGCAATTCAAGCAGAGCGAAGGCCTCTTCCCCATTCCGTTCATCTTTCATGTCAATATCCAGCACCACTAGGTTCGACGGACCGGTGGCAATGCCGATGTTGGCCTGCGGCCACTTCGTCCACCATTCCCTGATTATTGCTGGATCGTCGGTCGCTCGTTCCTTGGATCCGCCCCTCGCCCAGCGGACGCGCGGCTTGTTCTTCGTACCTTCACGAATAGGGAAGATCTTGAACCCCATGGCGGCGAGGGTCAGTGCAATGTCGAGTTTCGTGTTTTTCTTGACGGTCATCATAGTTTGCCTCCTTCCCTCAAACCCTATCTTGACAGTCTGGTATGAGGGGATGAATTTCGGATTGTGGATTGATCAACTTTTCTAAACGTGAACGCCGTTGGTTCAGTGATTTGTTCGGCATTCAGATCCTTTTCTTTTTGGAAGAATCCGTAGCACTGGCATCAGGAAAAACTTTCACTGGCCCATCCCCCTCTGCGGACCGGCCGGCCATGTAGTTCTCCAGATCCCTGAGACTGTATCGAATGTGTCGTTTTACTCGAACATAGGGAGGTCCCTTCCGATAATGTCGCCACATGGCCAGAGTAATCTCGGCGAAGCCCAGAAAGTCAGCGGCTTCTTTCGCAGTCAGAAAACGATTGGAGTTTTCGGGGTTACCTCTAGCCAATGAATCAACGGCATCGGTATCTTCAACGGAGGAATTTTTTGGATTTTTCGTTTGAAGATCCCCACGTTGTGAGCGGATTGGAGGATCCTGTGGGGAGGAAGATTGATCAGGAGGGAGAGGTAGCGACCGCCCTGCAGGAACGCGGAAGGAAGTTTCGTGAGCTTTTCATTGAAAGCCCTCCTATTTTTAAATGTGAGTAATACCAACCTCGTCTGAGGTCAGAGACAACAAAGATGAAATCAATGTTTGCTGGTAGCACCTCCTTGTTGAGAAACACAAGCGAGCCGGTACAATCATCGCACCCGGTTCTCTTCCTTAAGATGTACCGAAGTATAAGTCACTTTGTCAAAAGAGAATCATGAACAGCAAACAATATATAACAACCTATATCAACGCATAAGATCAGGGGCAGGATCGAGGGCGTCCAGCAGGTAATTCGTCATCTTTTCCTGCTGGAGTTTGAGGTGCTGCATGAGGGCATCTCGCGTAATGTAGCCATAGGACACGTCCCGGAGTTTGTGGTTCAATAGCAAACACGTTTCGGTATAGGGGATGCCAGCCTCCAGTGCCAAGGTGCGATAGCTGTGGCGGTACGCATGGGGCGACGGCAGTCCGTGCTTCTTCGGTTCTTCGACATGGCCGGAGACTGAAGTCGAAGGAGACACCCAAGGGCTGGCTGAAAACAAGACCTCATTCTGTCTCCGTCGCTTCTTGAGCAGTTGCACCAGAAAACGACTGAGCGGCAGGGTGAAAGCTCGCACCACACCACCCTTGGGGTTAGGGATATGCACCGTGGCCTTCTTCTCGTCGAACTGTTCCCACCGGGCGCTACAGGCCTCGGACCGTCTGAGCCCCGTGAACAACAGGAACATATGTAGGTCACGAAAGATCGGTTGCAGGCGGTCAATTTTTTCAAACCATGTTGGTAACTCTTCCCGGCTCATCGACCAATCCCGTCGGGACTCCTTGTTGAACGACACCGCCACGGCGGGGTTGGGGGGCAAGGTGGGATCTTCCTTCAACGCCCGGTTGTACAAGGCTCTGAACGTGCGGAACGCCGCATTGGCCGCATAGGGTCCGCGTTTCTCTGTGAGCGCTTCGTGCTTCTCTCTGACCGCGCGGCGGTCGTTGCCCAACTCATCCAAAGGAACGGTCAACCACCCCTTGAACTCACGGGCGAGATGTCCACTGTATTCCTTCCTCGTCTTAGGCGAGAGTGTTCCGTTCTTTTTATAGAGTTCCCAGGCATCGGCCAGGGTCAATGCGGTGGACCGGAGCGGAGCCGTCGGATCTTCGCCTCTGGAGATCGCCGCCATCAGTTGACGTGCCGAACTCCTGGCTTCCCGCAACGACATCCGGTCGGTCCGGCCAAGGGTGATCCTCACGCACTTGACTTTCCGCTTGTTCCGCCATATGTCGCCCTGAATGGCGTAGCTCTTTGACCGCTTGTGGCAGAGCACCATGAGCCCCTTGACCTCGCTGTCCCGAACGGCCTTTCCCCCGAAGGGCAGGGCCCGAACCAGTGCCTCTGTGAGTTTCTTTGCCATAAATCTTATATCCCACCTACTAGGGATATCGGGACAGGATGTTCCCCTTCAATAAGTATTCTCGGTGAGTCCTTACACAGTATTTAATCGTGCAAGCCTTGAGATGCGAATAACCCAGAAGGGCTAGGAGCAGTATCGATAGAAAATTTATCAGGAGGATATTGTCTAGAGATGGATGGAATCGCTGGAGTTAGCTTCAAACCCACTTGGTTCCCATGCGTTTGGCCCCATAAGAAAAGTTTGATGTGAGTTGCTATTCCGAAGCTATGCCATACCATTCAAAAAATTAAAAAGAAGCCTTGAAGCTAATTGACTAGAAATGGGGGAAGTCTTCCCTTAGGGGAAACCTTCGCCAAATTTGCGTCTTTTACTCCAGAATTTTGTGAGTACACTGTAAAACGAGCACAGAACATGTTCCAGAGAATGTACCGAGGTAGTGCCTCCTTGGTTCGATTTTCAAATGATGAGAGCTGGAAAGAATTGAGCTCAGAATGAGCGCTCGGAGGAATTTATTTAGATCCCTGCTAATCCAGAGTGCATTTGAATGTGGAAATAAATATTGGAGAAACTCCTTGACATTTAACTCACTAAATGCACGATATTGGTGACTTTTAAGTACATAGTGAGTGCTGTTAATGAGTAGCAATAAGTATATTGGAAAAAGCTAGAACCTTATTTATGGAACGGAACATATACCGGATTGGTAAGAGGGAGGTGGATTCATGTCTAAAGTAAAAATTAGAGATCTGGTAGTCATCTTACCGGGGATCATGGGTAGTGTACTTGAGAAAGATGATCGGGATTTATGGGAAATTTCTGGGCAATCGATTTGGGATGCGGTCACATCTTGGGGTTCGTCATTACATGGGCTAGCCTTACAACAGGATGATTGGGAAGTGGATGACCTCGGCGACGGCATCAAGGCAACGCGTGTTATGGAGAATTTCCATCTGGTTCCAGGCTTAATCAAAGTTGTTGATGGGTACACACACTTAAGGCAACTGTTTCGAGAGAGCTTTGAAGTCACTCCAGGGACGTTAGATGGCAAGAAAGAGGCTAACTACTTCGAGTTCCCATACGATTGGCGACGTGATAATCGTGCAGCAGCTCGTCAACTGAAAACACTCATTGATAAGAAACTGCCTGAATGGCGTGAAAAAAGCGGTGCAAAGGATGCGAAGGTATTGCTTATCGCTCATAGCATGGGTGGATTGATTGCTCGCTACTACTTGGAGAATCTGGAAGGAGAGAACTGGCGCAATTGCAAGGCCTTAATTACGTTCGGCACTCCCTATCGTGGATCAATAAAGGCACTTAAGTCTTTGTCTCATCCTTATAAAAACCTCTTTTTAGATTTAACTACAGTAATACGTTCCTTTAATTCACTCTACCAGTTATTGCCAATTTACGAAGTACTGAAAGACGGTAGCAACTACAAGCGAGTTAAAGACGCAGAAAGTATACCTGGTGTGAATAAGGAGTGTGCTATAAAGGGGGATGCTTTTCATCGAGAAATTGAGACTGCGGTTGAAGCCAATCGTAAAAATGCGGCATATCATGAACAAGGATACAAGATCATACCAATAGTGGGATCTCGACAACCGACCTACCAATCTGCTGAACTAACAAATGGCAAACTTACTGTGAGCCACGCAACCCCGGACATAGTGTCTGATTTTCTTTGGGATGGTGACGGGACTGTGCCGCGTGCTTCCGCTACTCCATTAGAGTTATCGGATGAGTACAGTGAAACTTTTTTTGCGGAGCAACACGGAGCGCTTCAGGGAAACACTCAAGTACTTGAACAACTGTATGAGCGAATCAAACAGATGCAAGTAACTAGTCTTGCTGCAGTTCGTGAGCCAGAACCTGCCCCTAAGGCCCAGGAGCATCCAGCTCTTGGGCTCGAAGTTGATGACTGGTATAGCCAAGGAGAACCCGTTGAGATTATCGCCAAGCTGGTAAATGCCGAATACTACCAAAGTCCAATTATCGTTGATGTGAAATCTATGACCACCGATTTAAAAGATGTACGTCTCCAGTTAAAGCAAACAAAATCAGAAGGCGGGATATCCACTTGGAGAGGCACTCTTGAAGACTTATCACCTGGCACATACCATCTCAATCTTAGAGGGAAGACACTAGGTCCCCTCGATCCCCCGCCGGTCCAAGATATATTCGAAGTCGGTGCAAACACAATCGACTGAGTCATAGAGCAGGAAATGACATAGTCTAATACTGCTGACTAGCTTTCCAGTGAAATGAGAGCGATATGAAAGAGGGGGTAGGCAATTTTCCTGTGGCGATAAATAACTTGATGAACTTGGAGAGTCTGTATGCCGTGGGCGGAAGACTGGTCTAAGAGCACGCCAACAAATCTTGCACGATATGTTACGCCAGATGCTGCTGACGTGGTCCATCTTATCGATCGTCCAATCGACACGGTACAGCAACCAGATGGAAAGAGGCAACTGGTGTCCCAGTTGTACGACGCGCTCAAAGCACTAAACATAAGCTACGATAAAGAATCCTATCATCCTAATGACCATGTTCAACCTATTCGCACACCGCGAGAAATCCTTGTGACAAAAAAAAAGGGTACTTGCCTAGATCTCTCGGTCTTGTATTGTGGGTTATGTCTGGATTTTAACCTTTTGCCACTACTTGTATTAACAAGTAACCATGCATTCGTCATGGTATCACTTGTGCGCAGCTTGAGGGAGTGGGAGAGCTTCGGGCGGCATGAGATCTACAAATTCGACAAAGGTTTGACTCGGGATCCAATATTGCTGTCTCAATTAGTTAATGATCGGCAGTACATGGCTATAGAGTGCACGGGGTTTTCTCACAGCAGCACCTATTGTGTTCCGCTAAAGTTCAAAGATGCTGAATCGAAAGCCGAAACACTTCTCAACGTCACGAAAGACTTTGATTGCGCGCTTGATATTGCGTCACTTCAGTTCCGATGGGGAATACCACGCTATTCAATTGTGGATATGGGCTTACATAAAGCGATGTTCGAGGATGCCACTAATGTACATAGTGCTGGAGTTAATCAAGCAGAACACCCGCCCGCATACTATGTGATCCGCCCGCGAATTCTCGCAGAACTGAAACATACATTGCTGATAAAACGACCAGATCAGGAGAAATCTCCAGAAATCAGCATCATTCACGGCATGCCCGGAAGTGGCAAAACGACTGTGGCACAGGCGCTCGCTCACGACGGCGAAGTACAAGATGAGGGTTTTCCTGATGGAATACTCTGGGTCACAGTGGGACAAGAGGAACACTCTGATCATGAACCCAAGCTACTACCACTTCTCCTCAAGTGGTGGATGGTTCTTAAAGATGAAAACGATACTGGCGAACCATCAACCGTTGAGGCAGCATCTGCATGTCTGAAAGTACTGGCAAAAGACAAACGGGTTTTGACGATCATTGATGATGTTTGGGACCCGGCTGATGCACGGCCTTTCCTAATTGGTGGAGACACTTCCCACGCGATAATAACAACCCGTGAAGCAAGCGTGGGTAAGGTTCTAGAGAAGTCTGGCTATACCTGTACATGGCACGATCCAGGTGTGATGACCGAGGAAGAGGCGCTTGACTTGCTTTCCCGTCGAGTAGGGCATTCACTTGAGACTGAAGAAAGGCAGCAGGCTAAAGAGGTCGCAGATGCTGTGGGCTATCTTCCTCAAGCCTTAGAACTAGCAGCAGCTCAAATCAGTAGTGACCTTTCGTGGGGTCAACTCGAGAAAGAAATTCGTGATGAAAGTACTAGGTTGGAAAAATTAGACGATCCAGTGGCTGAGGGACTGAAACGAGTAACGGACCGGAAGCGGTTTAGTCTCAGTGCATCATTTAGCCTTAGCCTGCGTCGGTTGAACGATAAGCAGCGGATGCACTTTGCCTGGCTGGGAGTCTTGCGTGAAGATGCGGACTTTACGGTAAAGAGTGCGGCATCATTATGGGATACAAGCGCCTTACAGGCAGCTAAGAACCTAACATTTCTATGTGATAAATCCCTGGTGTTTAAATCAAGGAATCAAGCAGCGTATCGATTGCATGACTTGTGGCACGATATCGCTTTTCAGTTGCTCACGACAGAAAGTGTCTATAAATGCGGGGGCTCAAGTCTGTCAAAAGTTGAGGCACATAGGCAGATACTTTTCCACTACCGTGCGAAAATACAGAATGGTCTGTGGTGTACGCTAGAAAATGATGGCTACATTGAGGGGAATATTACGTGGCACATGATACAAGCTGAGCAAAGCGAGGAAATTCATAAGCTGCTCTGTGAGGAGACTGATCAGGGTCACAATGGATGGTTCCAAATGCAAGTGGGGTCGGCAAATCTTCCTGGTTATCTGGCGGATGTGTCGCGCGCAGCCCAAATTGCTGCATCACTCTCTTTACCTCCCGAATCCTCAAAAGCTGTCGGACGTCTTTTCCGATATGCCTTGATGGAAACCTCAATCAAGCGAAACATCGCCAATCTTCCAATTGAACTTCTCGTTGCGTTGATGCGAAACGGCAGATTCAGAGAGGGGCTTGATTATATAGGGCGCGCTTTTAAGGAGCGTGACAGGTCGGAACACCTTTTAGCAAGCGGTACGTATTTGACAGAACCATACCTTAACGAAGCGATTACTATGGCGTATTCGTTCAGAGACACAGACAATAAAGCGAGGGCCCTAGTAGGCCTGACGCCCCAAATTGAGGAATGGAGTGTGCGGATTCATGCATTCGAAGAAGTACTGCGACTCATAAACGCTCTAGACTCACTGCCAGCACTAGCCAGAGATCTCCTGAATCAACTTGGGCCTCATCTGCCCGATTCGTTACAGAATCGCCATCTTCAGGTGGCAGCCGCTATAAACGACGCTAGATATAGAGCTATGGCACTTGGAGATTTTGCTGGGCAAGAACACTTTTCAGAAACTTTGCGGGTCACGGCTTTAGACCGTGCAGCAGAAACAATTTCTACAATTTCAGATTTTAAGGACCAACTAGAAGTTATCCAGGAATTGACTCCATTATTAGGTCTACATTTAGTGAGAGAAACTGTGCATTGGGCAATGAACTCATCGTTGAGTTTACGGGAACGAACCGATCTTATCGTGACGCTGGCTAGACAGTTGCCTCCCGAGGAGGTGGAATCAATTTATCGTGAGCTTTTACGTGAAGCGCATGAGAGTCCTCTGTTTAGCGCCGTGATATTGCGGAAGTTAGCGTCAATTACTACTGAGTCGTTGGCTGATGAATCTTTCAACGTGGCCAAATCTGTGAAGTATGAGCGCATAGAGACTCTACGGGAGCTATCACGATACCTTCCTGAAAGGCTAGTGAAAGAAGCATTTATCTTGGCAAAAAATTTTGCAAAAAACAAGGAGGATGCCAAGCTTCTTCCAGATTTTATTCCCTATCTACCAGAGGAAGAACGAGAGCAAGGGTTGCAGAATGTACTTGAAGCAGCGCGAGAGAGCATGTCCAGCAATGTGCAATTAGGAAAAGCGTTCCTGCTGGGTTTCCTCACAAAACATTTACCTGATAACGAGTTGACCTCGTCAGAGAAAATCGCACGCAAGTTAAGCGACGACGATGCCAGATTTGTTGCACTTTTGGGTTTAGCGCAACGTCAATCTGAAGATCAACAGATCAAAACACTTCAACTCTTAGTTGAGAGCTACCCTAATGCTGAAAAAGCTGGATTGGCCGTACTCCACACTCTTGGAACGCTCGTCCCGTGTTTATCAAGTGATGCAGCTACGCTTGTGGCACCTTGGGTATGGTCAATTTCTAACCAGCATTACCTTGGATGGTTGCTCGGGAAACTCGCTCAGAACATATCAACAGATCTCCTCGAGGAGTATTTTATTAAATCTGCCTCGATACCGAGATATGTACCTTCTAGAGTGGACGCCCTTTTAGGGCTCAGCAAGCGCGTGTCTGGGCCGTTAGGAAGGGAAAGCATCAGAGAGGCCGAAGAAACCCTAAAAGCTGTTTCTGATCAAAAGGATAGGGCATGGGTTCTATCACAATTCGCAGCTCACCAGGTTGGCAAGGTGCGTCTTATTAAGTTGCAAGAAATTATTAACATTGCAATGTCCACAGCAGATGATGAGGAACGAGCGACAATTCTTTCTTATCTTCCTCAACGTTTGCCGAAAGCTCTCATCGAGCCAGTTCTGAGAGTGGCGAACTCCATTGAAACTGAAGTAAATAGAATTTATACATTGACGTATTTTACGTCCTATTTATCAAAAGAGGAAAAAGAACAAATTGCACTTTCGTTATCCGATAAAATTTATCCTGAAAGCTTAATAGAAAATATAAAACCTAATGACAACTCCGATTACGCTCAATCCGTAACAGAGACTCAGGGCATATTATTGGATGGCTTCGCTAGTTTCTCGCCTGCACTGCCTGCCTTGAAACGGAAGGAAGTCGTGAAAACCATCCTTGCAAGATTGCGAAAAATAAAAGACCCATACGCACGAGGAAGAGCGTTGCCTAAGCTACTCCCGTTAATTTCGAATGGAGAATGGTCGCAAGTAGTTCATGAATCCTTAGCTGCTACGCAAACAATCGAGTCCTCTGAATATTTAGAATATCGTGCTGAGATCTTAAGCAAAGTGGTACCGTTTCTTAAGACGGTATGTGAGGAGGCTCTAGCTGCAATCCAGTTGCTTTCAGATGAGAAACAAGCCGAAAATTTGTCGATACTCTCTGAGCATCTTCCTGCTTCGTTATTAGATGAAGCACTATCAATAGCTTCTAAGATTGAGGAAGATATGTACAGGGCGAAGGCTTTCGTTTCCTTGGTGGAACCTCTCGTTAAACATGAGCGGGTTGACAGCCTGGATACACTGATGGATGCCTGCAATTCCATATCTATGAACGAGGATGGGTTTTGGCGAGGCTTGGTGATTGAAAAGTTAGCACACATATCTTCAGGCCTAAATCAAGGCACGGTCCTCGCAGCGGCAAGACTATTACCAGATTCGGCGATAAAAGCTCTCACCCTCGAAGCGCTGGCTGAGCGTCTGCAAGGGGAAGAGCAGCGACAGACGTTCAAAGAAGCCCTCCACGTTAGAGCTACTCGCAATCTTTGGCATAATGTAATGCATTTGACGGAACTCGCCAAAAAGTTTCCGGACGAACTGCTTGACGAAATGCTAACAGTCGTATCGGAACTTGATGACAATGTTAGTCTAAAGAATCTTTTAAAAGCATTTGCGTTTCGATTATCAAGTTCACAACTCAATCGTGCGATACCGATATTTACACGTAAGACCGGACATAATGATGAGATGGAACGAGACGCTGTGTTCGTTCAGCTTACCTGTGCAGTTTCCGACGACTCTCTAGACAAGGCATTAGCGATGGTGGTCTCTATAGAAAACGAAGATTTTCGGTGTAGGGGGCTCATCAAGCTAAGTAATCGGTTTCCTTTGGAATCTTTAATCAAGGCTCTTGAAGTGACGAAATCTTTCAAAGACCGTGATTTGGGGACACTTGCTCAATCCCACCTAGTCCGCGCTCTTCCTGTGGTGTATAAGTGTCAGCCTCAACAACTTTCTGAGGCGTTCGAAGCAGCTAAGTTTGAGTACAATTGGCAAGCTCTAACTATCTTATCAGCCATCTTGCCTATGCATTTAGTTTGTCAAGGTTTTGATACAGTGAGATCAAAGGTAACCATTTGGGATGAGAAAGAGGCTGCACTGAGGGGAAAAGCGTTGGTCTCGCTGGCTTGTCGTGTCTCAGAATATGAAAGAAACGAAGTACTGAAGCCGGAGGTCGAGTTAATAATAAAAGATCTGAGGAAAGAGGATTCAACTTGGTTAACTCTCAGGCCAATTTCTTATATTACATTTTGCCAATTGGCACCATGCCTTTCAAAAGAAATGCGACAGGATATCCTACATGCCGCCAAATCTAGTAAAACGCAGAACTATGTAACTGAGGGTATCATCAAGAAAATAGCGGAGTTAGATTCTGAGCAAAAAGATTCTTCCCTAGTAGAAGAGCCTCAAAGCGAACTGCAGAACGAATTGTCTTGTGATGCCTTTGATCATCGTCTGCCCGAGGGAAACGAAGATACCAATTCCCATGTTCTTGAATTACTCGATTTGGGAGAGTCTCTGCCAATTGAACAAGCTTGTGTTGTTTGGAACAGAATAGCACAGGAGCTAAAAACTGCCGGACCAGAGCTTCTCCGATCGGGCGTGACAAACAAAATCTTGAACTTTGTAGAGAGTAAGGATGCTGAGATAAGTGTAGAACTTGTGACAGCACTTGGTCCAATTTTGCCAGAAGACTTACGCACAAAGATATTGATTAGTGGGCTGGAACGCGCTCTAGAGGACATGAGATTTCTGTTTGTGAATACTCTATGGTATGAGGAGCTAATGCTACGGAGACGAGAAAGACTAGTTCAGCAACTAGCTGCTCTCCCGCAAGCGATGCTCCTAAAGTATATGACCGAGATAGTCAGTTTTGTCGCTCGCGGTACCAGAGCAGACTTGCTGGCAAATCTCAGATTGGTGACGGATGTTGTGAAGACTCTTGGTGGTGATGCGGCGCTATTTGAGACTGCCTCTGCCATTGAAGATGTAGGACGTTGGTGGCCCTAATGGAAGATTTGATGTGATAGATAGGGGGATGCTTATTTTGATTACGAGTCACTAAAAACTAATGGCTACTTTAAGCTATCTTTAAGTACTAGAGCACTTACTCTACAGGAAGAATCATCCCTGCACCTAAGATCTAATTTCCAAAAGCGATTGCATGTATAAAGTAGGCAAGAACGAAAATTTTCCCTCGAAATAAAGACTTCTAAATTCATAGGATATAGCTTGATTTGAAGAAGTTAGTGAAAATACGGAAGCCTGTTTTGGAACCTGTCCCAATCAATATCTGTAGATATCTCGAGAAATGAAGATGAAGCAGAAGTCCTTGCTTTAAAATGATACGCATACCTCTATATAATAAGGTATATCGCTGGGTCGACAACTCTTAATCAGCGGGCCACAGGTTCGATCCCTGTACGACCCACCATATTCTTCAAGCACTTACGCGCACCCCGCCGGTAGACCCTTTCCCACAAAACCTGTTTTAGACCTGTTTTCGGAAGTTGGGGCTTTGGCTAATTTACCAATAGCCTAGTCGCTGCCTGAGCAACATCTTCTTCATTGAACCCCATCTAGTTCTTTTCGGCTCTTGGTAGCTTCCGTCTGAGGTGTCACTTTATGACCTAATTGTCATTAGTACTTAATACCGAATAACGTTTAATTTTATATGGTCAAGTTTTGCTCTAATATAACTCCTATGAGTAACCCAAAACGTCAAAGAAGAAAACAAGCTAGGAAGAAGATTGGACGAAACGTTCCCTGCCCTTGTGGCAGTGGTAAGAAGTATAAAAAGTGTCATGGCAGGACACCTTCCTATATTGAAACCCCACATCTTTCTCCCACGGTTAGAGCTCAACTGGACGCAAAGATGGCTGAAATGGAAGCTGTTCGAAGACAACAAGAAAAACAGCAAGGACTGGGGCGTCCAATAATTTCACTCTGTCATATGGGATACCGAATAGTAGCAGTTGGTAGTGTCTTACATTACTCAAAAAAATGGAAAACGTTTCATGATTTTTTATTTGATTATGTGAAAATTGCAATGGGAGAGGAATGGGGTACTGAGGAGATAAAAAAAGACTTCAACAAACGCCATCCCATCCTTCAATGGAATGACCTAATCTGTAAATATCAGAGGGAAATAATCAAGGAACCAGAAAAAGTGAGTGAGGCTCCGATGACGGGAGCGGTCCAGGCTTACCTAGACTTATCTTACAACCTTTATCTTTTAGCTCATAATCTTGAGCTTCAATCTAGATTAATTAACCGTTTGAAGAACCCAGACCAATTTAATGGAGCTTATTACGAGACCTTTGTGGCTGCCACTCTTATCAAAGCAGGATTTAATCTGGAGTTAGAGAATGAGGAGGATGTATCAAGCTCTCATTGTGAGTTCACTGCGACGTTTGAAAATACTGGAACCAAATACTCAGTCGAAGCCAAGTCCCGTGAACCCCATAAAACTTCCGCAGTAATTACGAATCAGCTCTATAACGCTCTGCGTAAAACGGCAAATCACCAGAGGGTGGTTTTTATAGATGTAAATGTTCCCGAAACTGCAGATGAGATCCAGAGTCTCACATGGTTGCAAGAAGCAGTTCTGAGCATGAGAGAAAAAGAGACTGATTTAACGATAAATGGACAGCCAGCGCCTGAAGCGTATGTCTTTGTAACTAACCATCCTTGTCGCTATGCCTTAGAAAGGCCCGCACCACGTCAGGTTGTACTAGGAGAAGGGTTCAAAATCCCAGATTTTAAGCATGACTTCACGTCTTTAAGCATTCGTGAAGCTCTTCATGTTCGCGACAAACATCACCCCATGTTTAAGGTTATAGATTCTGTTAAAGATCATTCGGATATTCCTTCGACATTCGATGGGGAGATTCCCGAATTTGCTTTTGGAGAGCCTAATGTTCCTAGATTAAAAATAGGCGAGAAATATCTGGTGCCACGAGAGGACGGAGTGGAAGTTGTCGGAATCTTACAAGACGCGTTTGTTTCAGAAGAAGACCGAATTATTTTTGGCGTGTATGCACTGGAAGATGGCAGGAAAATAATAGCATCCCGTCCAATAACTGATAATGAATTATCTGCTTATCGAAAGTATCCCGAGACATTCTTCGGAGTTCACAAGCCAAATGGTCGAAAAATTAGGGATGGCCTAGATATGTTTGATTTCTTATATGAAACATACAAGCATACATCCAGAGAGAAATTAATAGAACTCCTTCAAAACCATCCCGACATTGAAAAATTAAAACAAGAATCTCAAGAAGAACTAGCAATTACGTATTGTGAGAGGTGGGTATACTCAAATTATAAGTCGGAACCCGATCGACAACCAATATTCCCGAACTGGCCCAGGAAATCTACCTGAAGCATCTGTATAAGAAAAAACGGTTATGAATGAACAATTTATTAGTCGCTTGTTGTATAGAGCTGAAGGTGAAGCTTTGGATTTCAAGCAAACTCAATATCCATTTGAGAAAACTCATGAGGAGGCAAAAAGAAGTGAGATACTAAAAGATATCTTAGCCTTTGCTAACGGCTGGAGAACGGAGGAAGCTTGCATTCTTCTCGGTGTAATTGAAGGTCAAACTCAGGTCAGTAAGGTAGTTGGAGTTTCTCATCATTTATCCGATTCAAATCTTCAACAGTTCATAAATTCAAAAATCAATCGACCTATACGCTTTTCCTATCAACCCTTGGATTACAAAGGACTTAAAGTAGGCGCAATCCTGATCCCTGTTCAAAAACGGCCATTCTACGCAATTAAGGACTATGGAATTGTTAAGAAAGATGTTGTTTACGTCCGAAGGGGCAGTTCTTGTGCCGAAGCAGACATGGATGAAGTAGCTCAAATGGGCAAGGAAGAATTACACAAAGAGCAAACCCCAAATCTTGAGATGCAATTTGCGGATATATCTTCTAGGAACAGCTTGGGGACGAATCTAAATTGTAAATGTCGACTATTAGAAATATCCTCAGATGTGCAAATTTATTTAGATAAGAAAGCACGTCGAGGCTACGACTGGGAAGAAGTAATGAGAACGGATGATCCTTTATATCATCATAATCTTGTAAAATATCTAATTGAAAAAGAACCATTACATGCAATTGGGTTCACGATCCAAAACCTTTCAGGTGTGTTGGGAAAGAATGTTAGGATAGAAATTTGCGGTCCAAATGAAGACCATTTACTTATTTTAGACGAGACATCCTATCCCACTAGACCAGAGAACACGCGATTAAAAATACCTAACGTATTCTCACCTATTAGTCAGCCCTGCATAGAATTAAAAACCCATTCCCAAAGATGGACCCTTGTGGCCAAGATGGGCGACATTCAACCTCGTGCTACATCATGGTCTGATGATTGTTTTTACATCGGCGCAACAAGAACTTCTGAATTTGAGCTAGAGGCTAAAATCTTTGCAGATAATCTTGCTAACCCCATCACTATTCCAATCCGCTTAAGTTTTGAAATATATCAAGGGAAACTTGTTCCAGATGATTTAACAACAGAATTAGAAAGAGAATAGTAAGTCACTTTATCACGAGACTTTCAAAAACAGGCCCCGTAACAGGTTTCTTGAACTCATCAAGATCGCAAACTCTTGAACCACATGCCCTTTCCAGCGCGAGGCCCGCTGACTGATGATCAGCATACGGGTCAAATCTTTTGTTGCTGTATTCTTATTCGACGGTTTTGCTAGGGATGCCTCCCATCAAGTTCGAACGAGGCCAACGTGACGAGAACAACCTTATCTTGGAGCCACAATTACCTTCACTGCGAACACGGAGCACTCGGAGAGCAATGGTTAGAGCAAAGGGGGAACAGATTCATCTAGCAGAATGGTCAAGATGGTTGGGTAAGCTTCAAAAAGCTCTGGTCAAAGTATAGACGTCTAGGAGGATGGCACTAGGAACAAACCAGGCCAGCCAGCTGCTATGAACAGTCTACAAGTTTTTAGATATTTCAGGAATTGATGTTGGTTATAGGGGCTATCGAGTGCAAGAATCGTTCAACAAAATCCTAAATGGATTCGCCATGGTCAACAATACCCTCAGTTGCTCCCTGCACGATCCAGAATCTTTATCAGGTGAATGAGATAATCACGAGGTCTTGGGCAAGACTTCCGATTCAGTCCTTTCATCTCTTCCTGCTTTTTCCGGCGATAGATAGATCGAGACCTCCTAAGCTCCAAGCATTTGACATGTTTCAAGGTTCGCTTTACCATAATATATAGTAAAGATTTTTAATGAGGTAAAGTTATGTCAGCAACCTTGTCATCAAAAGGACAGATCACGATCCCGAAACGAATACGAGAAACGCTGAAGATAAAAGAGGGTGATGCAGTCGATTTTGTTCTTGAGAATGGCGACGTAAAACTCAAGGGAATTCCCAGGGGGCGGGCGAAGGCCCTCGCAGGATCCCTACGTCACTTTGCGAAAGGAAAGTCCGATAGCAAGAACATTCGGGAAATAACCAGAAGGAAGGTGGCCATTGCCACAGCCAAAGAAGCCACGGCTCGTTGATACCAATGTTCTTCTACGATATTTAGTCGGCGATGAACCCAGACAGACTGAACGAGCGACATCTCTCATGGAACGTGTTGAAGATGGATCCGAAGAACTCGATATTCCTCCGGTCGTTGTCGCTGAGATGATATGGACACTTGAGAAATTTTACGAAGTACCTCGACGTGATATTGCGCAAAAACTGATGACGATTTTCAGCTTCAAAGGCGTAAGAGGGCCGGAAACGAGTATCATCTCTACCGCATTACGGTCATATGCTTCCACAAAAATTGATTTCGTCGACTGTTATCTAGCCTCACGGGCAAATGAGCAAAACATGGTTTTGTACTCCTTTGACAAAAAGGATTTCAGTCGGCTCAAGACCCGCTGGCAATCCCCCTGAGCTCACAAAAAGAAGCCGCGCCGGAACATGAGAGTAAAGGGGTCAAATCTTTTGTTGTTGTATTCTTATTCGACGGTTTTGGTAGGCATGCCTCCCTATCAAGCTCGAACGAGGCCAACGTGACGAGAACAACCTTACCTTGGAGCCCCAATAACTTATTACCTTCACTGTGAACACGGAGCACTCGGAGAGCAATGGTTAGAGCAAAGGGGGAACAGATTCATCCAGCAGAATGGTCAAGATGGTTGGGTAAGCTTCAAAAAGCTCTGGTCAAAGTATAGACGTCTAGGAGGATGGAACTAGGAACAAGCCAGGCCAGCCGGCTGCTATGAACAGTCTACAAGTTTTTAGATATTTCAGGAATTGATGTTGGTTATAGGGGCTATCGAGTGTAAGGATCGTTCAACAAAATCCTCAGTAGATTCCCACGGGCAGAGCCCGTGAGAATCTACTGATAGTGAGGTGACGAATAGAGGTGAGGAATACATGGGCAGCACGCTATTCTTCGTCATCATCATGATGTTCGCGATCATGTTTCGCTCTGGCCTTTGCACGTCCGTGCTCTCCATGTTCACCAGCCACATCATGCGCCCGGTCCATCCCATGGACTTTTGACTCTCCGGAATTGCCTCGTTTGGTTCTTTTGTGTTCGCCCTTGTGTTTTTTACTCCCCTTTGCTTCATGAGACTTTTTCCCTTTTCCGCCTTCTTTTTTCACGAGGGTGAATGGGGAGGAATGTTCGGAAACATCTTGATCGATTGCCCATTGATTTTGAAGCGACACGACGTTTGCTCCAAAAGTTACCGCATGGCTATTTGACGTAGTGACTCCACACAGCAACACGACTCCTAGCAATGCAATGAACGGCACAGACGATTTTCCCATCCGATGACTCCTTTTGTTGAATGATATTCCCTCTTGTTTGAGGAAACCATGAATCTTGCTACACCTATATCGGAAATCAGGATAAAAACCTTATGGTCGAATAGTGCTGCTCTTGACCTGTAGCCGGCATGTCCAACGCGTGCACAAACCGAGCGAGGACTGAATGAGTAGCCTGAAGAAGGCTTGTTCCACTTGTATGTCTGCTTTTCTTACTTTTCATCCATCCATGGTTCAGAGTAAGATCGGGCCTCGATCCGATAGAGAGATCAAAGCAGAACCTTTACCTGGAGAGGGGTGGGGTATGGGAAGAAAGGCATGAATATGCGACACACAGCAATAGTGACGGGAGTGGGGTCCGGCCTTGGGGCCTCCCTCGTACGAAAACTCGCTAAAGAAGGATATCGGGTCGGAATGTTCGCGCGGTCGCGTGATTACATTCACCGCCTAGAGCAAGAGCTCAATACGAAGGAAACGGTTGCCATAGGCATTCCCACAGATATTTCCGACCCTGCGCAAGTTCGGAATGGCTATGAGACGATTCGCGAGAAGTTCGGGCCGGTCGATCTCCTCATTAATCACGCCGGAAATGCCGCATGGAAAGAGTTTGCGGACCTGACCCCAAAGGACTTTGAACAAGCCTGGCGCGTCTGTGCCTATGGCAGTTTTCTCTGCACCCAGGAGGCGGTCACCGACATGATGAGCCTGCAACGGGGAACGATACTGTTCAGCGGGGCCACGTCGTCTATTCGTGGCAGGAAAGGGGGGCTCGCCTTTAGCAGCGCCAAATTTGCTGTTCGAGGTTTGGCCGATTCACTGGCGCGAGAACTTTGGCCGCATAACATCCATGTCGCTCATGTCGTCATTGACGGAGCCATTGATACTCCACATCTTCGAGAGCAGGACTCTCCAACGTCAACGGAACCGCTTCTGAATCCAGATGACATGGCCGAAGCGTACTGGGGGCTCGTTCAACAACCACGTAACGCCTGGTCCCTAGAACTCGATTTGCGCCCGTATAATGAAGACTTTTTTACATGACAGTTTTTGAAAACCATCCAGTTTTTCTCGCATGATATCCGCAAACAACCGATTTCCCCTTACTTCAGATCTGGATGCTTTAAGGGAAAGGCGATGCTTATAACATTCTCGATGATTGCCAAAAATTTAATCGTGAAGTTAATCAACCCCGATGTTGGGTTCGAGGCTTCGAAAATACAACAGGAGATCCCGTAACGAGACCAATCCGACGATTTCGTCACCATTACAGATCAAGAGATGCCGGAGTCCAAGATCACCCATGAGGTCAAAGGCTTCATGGGATGTTTTAGATACTTGAATGGTGGGTAATGTCGTGCTCATAAGCTCTTCGACTTTGGTATCGGTTAAGTTTTTTTTGTTTCCGACGCCCTTGCGTACAATGTCGGTATCTGTGAGGAATCCCACGAATCCGCCCTTACCTTCGATCAAAAGTCCGCCAATGCTTTCTTGCCGCATTTTTTCGGCCGCTTCGATAATGGTGGCCCCATAGGGTATGGTCTTCAGTTTAGTCTGCATAATTTTTTCAAGCATGATCGTTCCTCCACGGGTTGAACTGATAACACCCTCAACTTTCTGCCTTTTTGACGGGATTGTCAAGTAATTAACGCCATCCACCATGACGAGCCAATTGCGCTGTCACTCCCCGGCTTGATATACGTGGAGAAGAATTGCCGAGACAGGAACAAGGACGATGGATACGAGAATACACGGGAGACTGACTAAGAAACTCAATCGCCTGACGCGAACGGCACTATCAACCAACGGTGTGGTGGATCCGGCGACCGTCAGGATTAAGAAATCCCGTGGATCCTTCCAGATGCCCGACTGCAGCAGTTGTCGGGACCGCTGTTGCGTTCATAAAAAACGGGGAGAAGGCATTCTCCTTTCTCTCCGGGATATTGCGGCTCTCACAGACAACGGACTCGGAGAGTTCATCGTCGGCCGGTACACATTCAAGAAGAAGCATGGCACCGTCCTGCCGGAAATCGATAACATGCCACGTCTGAGGAAGAAGAACGGCAACTGCATTTTCTACGAGGAAACATCCGGGCTGTGTACACAATACGGCCTGCGCCCCATCATCTGCCGCCGGTTCCCGTATGAGATCGAATTCAAGCCCACGAAGTCACGTGAGGTGACGATCGCCAGATTTATTCCCGGACTTCCCTGCCCAAAGATTGCCACTGACGAACAAGAAGCATCCGTTCGACAAATGGTCGCCGATGCTATCGAGGATGAAAACATCTCCTCTCAAGACGATCAGCTCCTTCCAACCCATCACGAAGAACTCAGAACGTTGGGGTTCGCTCCCTATCTTCCCGATCCAGAAGACTGTCCGTCGAAAGCGTAGGCATCCGAAACGACCGTCCGTCGTTCATCAAGGAGGATGACGCGATAACCCACGTGATTGAACCACGACTTCCTTTCTTCACATACATTTCCTCTCAACGAACATGTATACTGTATAATGAGGAATGTTAGTGTACCTTTTAAATCATCATTATCTCTCCTCTCTGAAAACTTCTTTCGATAAGGAAGAGAAGAAAAAACGACAGTTTACGTAACAATATCTAAGATATCCGTCTAGGCTTGCCACGCTTGAATTCGTGACATATTCATTATGCATGAAGGCATCGGCAGGCAGGCGATAGCCGGAAAATTTCACACCAACCCAATTCACAAAATAACCATCACACCAAGGAGAGATTCAATGCAAAAGACTGCACAAGCGATTCTTCTTTCATCCATCATGATGTTCCTTTTCAGCGCCCCTGTGTTAGCTGATATGGACCATATGCAGAAGGGACATCATACCGGCCATCATCGCGGGGACATGAATTATGGCAAGAAATCTCACGAGGTCTCCTGTTGGACAGAAACATTGACCGACGACCAAAAGGCCAAATTCGCAAAGATGCGGCTGGAACTCAAGAAGGCCAAAAGCCTTTTGAAGGCTCAAATCAAAGTCAAAAAAATTGAGCTGGTGACACTGGTGACGGAGGATAACCCGGACCAAAGCGCCATTGACCAGAAGATCAATGAGATTTTGGCGTTAAAGAAGCAGAAAATGCAGAAAAAATATGCCTTCAAAATCGCGATCCGCAGCATGTTAACTCCCGAACAGCGAGTGCAATTCGATATGAGTCTGCTCAAAAAAGCCGTACACGGGAAAGGTCAGGGATATCAGAAGAAGTCTGGCCATAAAAATTACGGACATCGGTAATTCACGATTGCCTGAAAAGGCAGGAAATGTAAAAGCAATCAAATACCAGCCTTTAATCGAGAAAGGCGGAGAGCGGATCTCCGCCTTTCTTGCCAACCCACATCCCAGCACAGCCTCCCGATAACCTCAAGCCAGACTCACTTTGGCACTTACCTTGCTCTCTGACATTAGGGCAGACGTAAGGAAAGCGCTCGTCAACCTAAAGGGCGGACGGGTATTCCGTATCTCATGTTGGAAAGGGCCAACTCGTACATGATCGTCCGCATCAATGACCTCATGAAAAGATCAACGGCAGGAGGAATGAGGAGAAACTTGACTAGAATCTGTCTCTGTCTTCTACTGATGATGAAGTTTGGTGCCTGTAGCGATTCGAATCGACAGGCACCACATCCAGACAATCCACAAGATCATGAAGAACCCGCCAGTGATGAAGAGCCTTTCGCCCTTAAGGATCATACGAGTTCAGGCCCTCACCAACTTACGAAGACGGCAAGCGTTCGTCAGGCATTACTCATGCTCAAGAAGGAAAACCAGCGGATAAGCTGATGATGTTAGGACGATCAACGAGGAGCCTTCATCTATCATCTACATTCATCTGTCATATGGAGGTCACTGCTATGGACACCGGATATCCCGCTCTTATTTCAGAACCAGAGCCGCACGACTTACGAAAGAACGATGAAGGACCCAGAAAGAAGTCAAATGGCGTGGAAATTCGACATGCGGTGTTGGACCATGATGACTCACATGAAGAGACATAACATGTAAGTTGGCCCTCCTATTTTTTAGACCTTGAGACTCACAAAAACGCCCCATCCCTCACGCAGAGACGGGGCGTTTTCCTTCTGAGCTGTTTTCTGCACGGATAGTCTGCGTAGGGATTACGACAAATTGTCCTTCAATCAGACAACTTGTCCACCAAGAGCAGCAGTCAAATGGCAAGCCAGGGGCGAATACGAGAGAGGAACGTTAGACGATCTTGAGAGTTACCCATCTTCCATATCGTGCAAGTTTTTTCAGGTACCCCCTTTGCATTGTCTTAAAAGAAACCACAAACGAAAAATGAGATCCCACAATATCTATCATCTTACTCAGGAAATAAAGCGCTCGGCTGTGGTTGGCAAGAACCCAGGAGATTGGGAAATACTCAGATTGACGGTTTCGACGAGGGTTGATCATCTGGACAAGTGACTCGAGGTTTTGTCAAAGTGAACAGCCTGGAGTGTTATCATCAACATGGAAGGAGAAGAAGGCATTTGCCTAAAAAATCAGATTATTCCGTGATGGAATCGACTGAAGAGCTGAAACAGCGCAACGAAGAGCTGGCCCAGGTCAACGAACGGTTGGCTGGAGATCAGCGGGAATTGCTCAAGCAACAACGGTTAGCCGTGTTGGGCAAACTGGTCGCGACGATGGCTCACAAAATTGGGACACCGCTCACGGCCATCTCCGGACATCTTCAACTATTGCTAGAAGATACAAATCTATCCGAAGCTGTGTACCAGAGGCTTCAGCTCATCTATCAGCAGACCCATCGGCTGAATACGGTCATGAAAGATTTGTTGAACTTTGCCAGAACTCCGACTCTTACGCTCGAAGCGGTTTCAGTCCCGCACTGTCTGGATCAATCCCTTCAATTGTTTCACCCGGTACTTGAGAAGCAATCCATACGTCTTATCACTCATTGGTCCCCAGCGTTACCACTTGCCTGCGCAGACTTCTTACAACTTCAGGAGGCCATCAATAACCTCATCGATAACGCGATTGACGCCATGTCCAAAGGCGGGGAATTGACCGTCTGCGCGCGGCCGGAATCTCTGCAAGGAACAGGGCTTCAGGAAACAGGAATTTGCATCGAAATTCGAGACACAGGACCGGGGATTCCCAAGGATGTCCTCGATTCGGTCTTTCAACCCTTCTTCACGACCAAGGGTATTGGTGAGGGGACGGGGTTAGGGTTAGCGATTGCCTCTGAAATCGCGCAACAACACAACGGGAAACTTTCTGTGCAAAGCACGGTGGGACAGGGGAGCAAGTTTTTTCTCTGGCTTCCCTCATGGAATGAGAAAACCTGATGGCATCGGCACGCGTACTCATCGTTGACGATGAAACGGAAACCTGCTCGCTTCTCCATGAGATCATGGAAAAAGAGGGCTACGACGTGCATACGACCTATGATGGCCAATCGGCGCTGAACGTCGTCAAACAGCAAGCGCTTGACGTGGTATTGAGTGACATCCAGATGCCTGGCATGAGCGGCATTGAATTGTTGGGAGCAATTCACGAACACCAACCCAGAACCCAAGTGATCCTGCTCACAGCCTATGGGTCCCTGAATACCGCGATCGAAGGGATCAAGGCCGGCGCATTCGATTATTTGAGTAAACCCTTTGTCCTTGATGAAATTCGAACGGGGGTTCGCCGTGCCATTGAACATAAACATTCCCTGGAAGAGAGCCAGATGCTTCGGGAGCAAGTCTCTTCGTCCAATCCGCTGAGCAATATCCAAGGGAATAGTCCGGCCTTGGTGACGGTCTATAAATTGATCGCCCGCGTGGCCCCCACTGATTCGACGGTCTTGATCCAAGGCGAAAGCGGCACGGGCAAAGAACTCATTGCGCGTGCCATTTATGCGAACAGCTCACGAAAAGACGGCCCGTTCGTGGCGGTCGACTGTGGAACACTCGCAGAAACTCTGCTGGAAAGTGAATTGTTCGGGCATGAAAAAGGGTCCTTTACCGGGGCCGTCTCCAGCAAAAAGGGTTTATTGGAATCCGCGCATGGCGGAACATGTTTTTTAGATGAAATCGGCGATATTTCACCCGTACTCCAGAGCAAACTGCTTCGCGTGCTGCAGGAACATGAGATTCGCCGGGTAGGTGGTGTCGCATCGCTTGAGGTCGATGTGCGGATTTTGGCCGCCACGAACAAAAATTTAAAGAAATTAGTCGAACAGGGAAAGTTTCGAGAGGATCTGTACTACCGGCTCAATGTGGTTACGATCGTCCTCCCTCCCCTTCGAGACCGATTTCAAGACATTCCAACCCTCGTCGATCACTTTCTGGCGAAGTATGGAACCATGGGGTCCAAAAAGGTCACGAACGTCGGTTCACAAGCGATGGCTCTCCTCATGCAATATGACTGGCCGGGTAATGTTCGTGAGCTTGAACATACGATTGAACATGCTATTGTGATGGCCGGACGTTCGACAATCATGCCTCAAGACCTTCCTGAAACCATTACTTCGCAGGGAGCATCGAAGCCCGCTTCTCCAAGTGCCTGGAAGACGTTAGAACAACTCGAACGCGAACATATCCTTCGCGTGCTAGAAGCCTATCACGGCGATGAAGCTCGAACCGCTGAAATCCTGGGGGTCCACCGGAAAACGATTCAACGCAAACTGAAAGAATACGGATACCAATAGCACGGTAGACTGGTCCCATATGTTGGTCTGTGCGTACTCTTCTCCTCTTTCCTGAGCCGTACTTCCTCGTTCATTTTTCTGAATACCCACCGCCTTTTGTCCTAACATGAGACAATTTGTCCGTACGTTGGAGTCAGGTGACCTCTGTCCAGTAAGCGCACGGATAGCAATCAGCAGCCTGGGCTTGATTGCCGTGGCATGCCGCCCAGACCGAATAAAATGGCTCGACACTTGCATGGCAAAAACGAGTAGGGAGTACTCATTTTTTGAAAAGGAGGCTGACTGTATGGACCGGGACTCTCTGGTATGTGGGCAAGTCGTGAAAGTATTGAAACGAGGCTACATGGTTCGCGTCGCCGAAGGATCAACGCGATTCGTCGCGACGAACAACCTGACACGTGGAAACGGCCCTGCCCGTCTGGGAGAAGACGTGCAATGCCAAGTCACGAGTGATGGGCGCGCCTCTAACTTGACTCGGCTGTTCTATGTTCCCTGTGACATTCAGACTTATCCCGTTCTCTCCGCCAAGGCATCATAATGACCTGGATTCTTTTATACCTCATTGCGTTCGGAGTGCTCTGGGCAATCGCCAAAGTTTCGTCTGATGTAATTGAAGGCACGCAGAATACCCATGGCCCTCATATCGATAAACAGACCAGTAGGATTCGGTGGTCCAGCACACATTCACCAGACCATAGGCGGTAAACATGGAGTCATATTCTTTAATAAGGTATATACAATGATTTCGACACATTTCCCTGACCATCTTTGGTCAATCGTCCTTGCGGGTGGGGCCGGAGGACGAACGGACCACCTTATAGAACAACGGATCAGAGATCCACTTCCCGCACAATATTGTACCTTTACTGGCACTCGTTCAATGTTACAACACACATGGGACCGAGCCAGACAGGTAACTTCTCCGGCTCAGCAAATCACCGTCGTGGCAAGTCAGCATCGGCGCCAAGCTTTTGCTCAGGCAGGCCACAAAGATACGGGAAAGATTCTCCCTCAACCTTTGAATTGTGACACGGCCGTAGGAATGTTTCTGCCCCTTACCTATATTCGCGCCCAAAATCCCCATGCCACCGTGGTCGTATTCCCATCCGACCATTTTGTGTTTCCCGAAGAACGATTCATTCAAACAGTGCAACAAGCGGTCCAGGCGACGAGACTATTAGAAGATCGCATCATCCTCGTAGGCGTCCCGCCAACTTCGCTTGAACTGGATTACGGGTGGATTGAGATAGGAGGACCGCTGGGATGGAGCAGCGGACTTTGTATAAGGCGGGTCCATGGATTCTTCGAAAAACCCCAGATACTCAAAGGCTTACATGCCTTATCCAACAGGGCCCTGTGGAATACAGGCATCCTGGCCGCCAAGGCTGAGACGCTTTGGAGATTGGGGTGGAAATGTCTGCCGGAGGTCATGGAACAATTCCAAAGACTCGAACGAGTGATTGGCACCTCCGAAGAAGAGCGAGTGCTTGAGTCGATTTATCATGAGATGCCGAAGAAGAATCTTTCATCGGATCTCTTAGCGCATATCCCCGAATCGATGGGTGTGATCGAACTGAAAGATGTGTTGTGGAGTGATTGGGGAAAATCTGAACGTGTCACTGAAATTCTTCAAGCGCTTGGGAAGGAACCGGTTTTTTCTTATGAACTGACACAGGCTCCTGATCCTGTCGAGGCAATGGCATAAGTACCCCACGCCAACCGGCCAATCAAGGGACCTGTATTCCCCTGCGAACGTTGAGTCGCTTTAATATCTGAACTAACCGCACCGACAATATTTGAATGAAAGGAAAATTTCTTCAGTTAAGAACACTGTGAATGTGTATAATAGTTTAATATGAGTGGAATCCTTCCATTTCCCATAGAAACCTTATTTCGTTTGGGGCTGACTGCATGCATTTTGGTCCTGATCGGACTGATTTTGCGTGCCGGGCTTCATCATTCGGTCCTCGAGCGATCTCGATTGAGTGGGGACATGCGACGGCGCTGGTCGGTCACGATCAGAAATACACTGATCCTGATTTCGATCGTCGGGCTGGCGATTATCTGGGCTCCTCAACTGCAAAACTTCGCGGTGTCGTTGATCGCCATAGCCGTCGCCTTCGTACTGGCCACCAAAGAACTGCTGAATTGCCTCATTGGTTCGTTCTTTCGAACAGCCTCCAATGCATATTCTGTCGGCGACCGGATCGAAATCAATGGGATACGGGGCAATGTCGTGGATCACAACTTCCTGACGACCACGCTCCTTGAGATTGGTCCCGGGCAAACCTCCCATCAATACACAGGTCGTGCCATTGTTCTCCCGAACAATCAGCTCCTCAACCATTCGTTAACCAACGAGACATACTCCAAGGACTATCGGCTGCATGTGATAACCGTCCCCTTGAGCACCGATGATGATTGGAGGTTGGCAGAACATCTGCTGCTTAAAGCCGCCCAGGAAGAATGTCAACCTTATCTTCAAGAGGCCAGGAAAAAAATGAAGGCGCTCGAAGGCAAAGCCTGGCTCGACACACCGTCCGTCGAACCACGAGTGACCATTCAATTGCCAGAGCCGGGACACATTCATTTATTAGTGCGCATCCCCTGCCCAACTCCATTCCCGTCCAGACTGGAGCAAGCAATTCTTAAAAAATTTTTGAATCAGTTTTCGTATGCCCCGAGATTTTCGGGATCAACGCCCATGCCTAGCTCCATTGAATTAATGCACTCCGACAACTTCGAACAAATCTCTTCCTCCTCTTGAACATTATCTCGGTGTTCCAATCCATGAATCTCCCGGGTTGTCTGTGAAGACGCATTAACGATGCAAACCCTCCAGCGACTCAAAAGATCATTACAACCCATTCACGCAACGCCGTAGATCGCCACCATCCTTATGCTTGAAAAAACGCGGGCTTCGCATACGCTCGTGCCGCGGCGTTGTTGGAGACATTTTTGCGTTTCAACAATCAGGTAACAATAGTTGTAGAGTGCGTGAATCAGCTTACGAATGATGAATGTGCTGACATCTCAAAAGCTTGAGTCAGGGCTTCGACCGAAGGGGGAAAGGCAGTTCCATTTTTTCTTTTTTCTTTGGGGGCTTTCGAATGAGATCGGGCCTGGCCTTGAGAATCCAAACTATGGCTTGTTCGTTATAGCTTCGTAATTGATGATGGATATGCCACCGGATCTCGCACACGGCCTTCACAAAGTTGTCAAAGTCATCTTGGGTGATAGCGTCGGGAGAGAGGGTCAGCAAGGTCCGAAGGAGATTGCTTTCACAACCTGAGGCCTGCTCCTGAAAGGACGGATACACGAAGTACTTGGCCAGATCTAACCGGTGACAAAGCACACGAGCCAGTTGATTATAATTCCGCTCTTTTTCCTCTTTCCCGCCAACCCCGATAATCTCTTCTCCATACAAGTAGACTTTATCGAAGGTGATAGCAGCCGGAGCCCGTTGGAGCACGGTATCAAAGAGCGTCGTCTTCACGTTTAGGATCTGTTCGTCAAAGGCCAGGGAGACCGCATGCTTTGCCATGCCTGGATGATTGCACACAATATCGATCATCCGTCCGAAACAGGACTCCTGAGTCTTGCGATCCAAATAATCGATGATCGACTCAATGAGTTTAATATCCTCCCAGGTAATCAGAGCGCAGTCTTTTTGGATAATCTCTTTGGCCTGCCTGACACGAATGCGAACCAGTTCAATCTTGGACCCTCCGTTCAGCATATGCGAATTGTCGTATACCGCTCGCTTGTCTTCATTGCTCAACACTTCATAAGCTTGGTTAATCAGGATCATGCGCTCCTTGGCCGCCTGCCGCTCCCAAGGCTGAACGACGTCCTCATGATTCTCTTTCACGAACGTGCGCCAGGCTCGTTGAATTTCCTTCAAGAGCGCATCTTCCGGCACGCCGAGAATTTGATAAAAACTCCGGCCTTCAATCATAGGGTCAAATCTTTTGTTGCACTATTACAGTAATTTCTCAAACTCATGATCCTGTCTTTAGACTGGTGTGCTACGATCCTGACATAGCTCGTTTTTACAAGTCCAGTCATGCTATAAAGAATCAGGTATTTACATGTCGAAACGTCACAAGCGACAGAGATCAGAGCCCGCCTCAAACGTTCACGGCACGTCCACTTCGAACGAGCCTCATGGGATCCCTCCCTTAACCCTCGCTTTGTTGATTCTCGCCGTAGCCGGCATTCTTTTGACGAGTTACCTCACGTACGTGGCTTGGTTTGAAGACCATCCAGCCTTTTGTTCAGAAGGTTCTGCCTGCGACCTCGTCCAAAGTAGCCGCTGGTCGACCTTTTTAATGGTCCCGATGGCCTTTTGGGGATTACTGACCTACATCATCATGGCGAACTTGATCTGGAACAGTAGACACCGACCCTGCATCTCAAAGCCCTTCCTCTTCGTCGCCATCTGTGGTTTCGCGATCAGTGCCTATCTCACGATCGTGTCCATCGTCGAAATTGAAGCGACCTGCCCCTATTGCCTGGCGTCCTTTTTTATTCTCACCAGTATGGTTATTCTCGCGATTATCCAACGCCCTGCTGGATGGCTGACATCGGTTAAAGAAGCCAGCGTGATTGCGTTAATCATCGTTGGCATCCTCCATCTGCACTATAGTGGGACATTCGATGCCGCCGCCGGCCCTGAAGATCCTCAGCTCCAAGCCTTAGCCACGCATTTAACGAAGACAGGCGCCAGATTCTACGGCGCGTATTGGTGCCCCCGCTGTCAGGAGCAGAAGGCCATATTTCAAGCTTCGGCCAAACGATTACCGTATGTCGAGTGCAGCTCCGGTGGACGTGGAAGTCCTCTCACCAAGCCTTGCGCGGCCGAAAAAATCAAAAGTTACCCCACCTGGATTATCAACGACACGCGCTATACCGGCCTGCAGACTCCTTCTTCTCTTGCTGTAAATTCAGGCTTTGCCTGGAAAGATTAGCGTCGCATACAAGGCAGAGAGCCGTGGGCGCAGACGCTACCGCCGCCATCCAGCCAGTATAAGATAGAGGGCCGCAGATATCCCGGAGGCTCCGAAAATCATGCACATCACCACCATTTGGTATTTGGCGGCAATCACGGGCGAAACTCCAGAGAGAATTTGACCGGTCATCATTCCAGGCAACGAGACAAGACCGACCGCCAAAAGGGAGTTCGTGACCGGAATCAACGAAGAGTGAAAGGCCGCATTCCTGGCTTCGATGTATGAAGCCGCCCGGTCAAGCTCTGCTTGGTATCTCTCTGCTGCCAAGCTGACCGTATTCATACAACTGGCAAAGATCATCCCGGCGAGTGGAACAACGTAACGGGGGAGAAACCAAGGCTGCACTTCAAGAACAATCTGAGTCACTAAAACAAGTACCGGCACTCCACCAAACAGAATGGCCCCCAAGACCTTACCGTACACGTGAGGTTCTTTCTTCTGAAGAGGCCGAAGGGCGATCCAGCTGGCGGTCAACAGCATAATTGCCAGCACTCCCGTAATGATTCCAGCATGCTTCGCCTCGAAAATATAGGTCAAGACATAGCCGATGAGGAGCAGTTGGATGAACATTCGTGCGACGGCATACAGAGCGGTCTTGGCACCCAATGCCCAGTGTTTCAGGATGAGAATGACGATACCGACTGGCGCGAAAGCAGCCAGTAATCCAACGAGTGAAATTGATTGGACGGATGTATTCATCGTGGAAAAGCCCTCAAGTCAATCGTGAAACGACCTAACTGACATAATGTCAGACACAATCCCTGTACAGAGTTTGCGCATCCACCGTATCATACAGATTCACAATCCTTAAGCGTAAAACACTCATGAATCATGACTCCAGTTCTCAAGGACCAGCGTTTTTTTCCTATGGATTTCGCCCATTCTTTTTTTCAGCTTCTTTGTTTGCCGGCATCGCCGTTCCATTATGGATTCTGCTCCTGTCCGGGTCCACCGACATCGAACTGTTCTATGCCGCAAGAGATTGGCATGTGCATGAAATGGTCTTTGGCTTCGTGCCCTGCATCATCGCCGGATTTGTCTTCACCGCCATCCCCAATTGGTCTGATCGTCCTCCAATCTGCGGATGGACCCTCATGCTTCTCTTGGCAACGTGGGTATGTGGGCGAATGGCTATGGCCAACGCCTCAATCGCCCCAGTCCTTGCGGCCATCATAGATGGATCGTTTTTGGTCGTCGTGGCCGGGATCGTTTGGCGTGAAATCATGCTCAGTCAAATCTGGGACCGCTCGCCAATCGGCATCCTCATTACGTTCTATGCCCTCGCCAATCTGACGTTTCATGCCTTGTCGGTACATAATGAAGAAGCCGATCCGGCTTATCGAATGGGCTTGGCTATTCTCCTGGTCTTGCTCGCGCTGATTGGCGGCCGGGTTACCCCGGGATTTACCGAAGACTTTATGGCTGAGCGACAATATTCGAAACAACCGTCTACGTTCTCTCGCTACGATGGATTTTCGATCCTTCTTCTCGGAATCACCGCCAGCTTCTGGGTCCTCGCTCCACGATCGACCGCAACCGGCATGCTGTTCCTTGTCGCCGGCCTCATCCATATGGTTCGATTACTTCGCTGGTATGGCTGGATGACATGGCGCGAGCCACTCGTCCTGGTTCTCCATGTAGGCTACGGGTGGTTGGTCATTTCACTGTTCCTGTTGGGCAGTTCTATCCTTGGCGTTTGGCTTAATCCGGAAGATGCTATACACGCGCTCACGACGGGAGCCGTCGGTGTCATGACTCTGGCAATTATGACACGAGCGAGCTTAGGACATACTGGACGAGTGAAACATGCCGACCCACTGACCGTGACAATGTACCTGTTGATCAATCTCGGGGCCGCTCTACGGGTATTTGGCCCAAGTGTTCACCTGCCTGGCCATCTCATACTTGAAATAGCGGGAGCAAGTTGGAGTGGCGCATATCTGTTATTTGCTGTCGCCTACGGTTATATTTTGTTTTCCCCAAGCGTAGACGAACAGGAGTGATATTTCAGATAATAGGAAACTCATCGCATCATACCAAGAAAACCGGACAGACAGGCCTAGAAAATTGACGGTTCATCTCAATAATCCATCGACCATGATGACTCTTTTCTCGTCCCCCGTTATTCAATTCATGCGTTCGGCGACTTTGCCGTTCTTGGCCGTATCCATATTCGCTAGTGGGCATGCATCTGGGTTTACGATCATTGAACCTACAGATGCGCAACGAGTCAAACCTGGACAAGTTATCACTGTTCGATTGGACCCCAAAGACCTCGACAATCTGATTCAGGCCACGTATTTCTGGTATCACGAGCAAGAAGACATGCTCAAAGAATCAGCTGAAGAAAATCTTGCGCTTGTGTCATCAAGTACTCACGATCCTCCGTTTGGTGGGGCGCTCAGGGTACCAGAGACGGCGATCGGCCCGCTGAGATTGCTCGGAGTCGGAGAACGTGCGAGCGCACGATTTCGAACGGAGCCTTGGGCCATTTTTGATGAAGTAACCCTGTACGTTGAACCGGACTCGGAACTCACAGACATTGATTTTGAGATTGAGAAACCTCTGGGATTTGGGCGTGCTGCGTTGGCGGCCGTTTACGCAGAAATCGATTCGCTAGGAAAAATTATTGAGCTTCCGGTTGTCGGCACCTTCGCCGATGGGGTCACCAGACCGCTTCGTCTCAGTTCAACTGGGACCACCTATCATTCGTCAGACGAACATGTCGTGATCGTCAACTCTGATGGGTTTCTCCAGTTGGCTGGAAACGGAACGGCGATCGTGACTGCCAAAAATCGAGGACTTGAGGCTACCCTGGAAGTGGTCGTGGATGTGAATGAGGAACCGAATGAACCGCCCGTGGCTGATGCAGGTAAAGATCAGACCGTCCAGGAAGCCACCCGCGTCCAATTACAAGCGTTGAATAGTTTTGATCCGGAGGGGGGATCGCTTGAATATCATTGGTCGCAGGTTGGGGGGAGTAAAGTTTCTCTTCTTGATCCCTATTCCGCGAATGCGAGCTTCTTAGCCCCCTTCGTGGAAGACACTCGCACGTTTCGCTTTAAACTCCGTGTCAGAGACATCCAGGGCGCAGATAGTATTCCAGACTTCGTGGATATCACGGTTGAGCCTTAATCGCGTTGTCTGACATTTGGGATTCAGCTTCTTTTCTCGAAGGAATGGGGGAAGGAAATAAGGATGAACCCTCCCAAGGAAGGTTCATCCCTTCTCGGCAGTCTGAATTTATGGGGTTTGGGCGTCTTCGATATCCAGAATTTTGACGTCAAAGTTCAGTGTTTTGCCCGCCAGCGGATGATTAAAATCTAGAACCACGACTTGCTCCTTCACCTCCGCCACTCGAGGATGGACGGTCCGTCCTTGCGCATCCGTTCCCTGAAGAGTCGCTCCGATTTTTCGAGCCTCCGGTGGAATTTTATCAATAGGAATTTCTTGAATCGCCTTCGGGTTAGGGACGCCATAGGCTTGTTCTGGTTCGACTGTGACCTGCTTGCTCTCACCCTTTTTCATCCCCGCAAGCGCCGTTTCCAGCCCCGGAATGATTTGATGCGCCCCCTGCGTAAACTTCAACGGTTCTCGCCCAACGTTGGTGTCCACCACCTTTTGATCATCGAGCGTGAGGGTATATTCCATTGAAATGGTCTTTCCGTCAGAGACGGTTCCGGCCGCATCGCCTGGAACTTCCGCCTGCGCGATGGGTAGACATGTAACGGCGATCAGAAAAAACGCGCACACCATTCTGACGGCTAATGCTTGCAACGCCATGAGATGATTCCTCCGTATAAAAAAGTGAATACAGCGTAGGCTGGAAAAGATCGCGGTTTTGTCAGGAAATGGAGAGGCGAGCGGATCCAGACTAAAGATGAATTGTTGCGCTCACACTAACAGAATATTCAGTATATGGCTATCATGGTCTGAGAAACAGGGTACGAGCTACATGGGCCATCCAGATATATTTTCGTAATCGTTCAAACGTCAGCTTGGTCATCATGTTCGTGTTGACATCTACCGCCTTTCTTGCGATTTTAGAGCATTCTTACATCAGAGAAAATAAGGAGAGATCTCATGGGAAATAAACTGAAAAACAAAGTGGCGGTCATTACTGGAGGCAATAGCGGCATTGGGTTAGCTACGGCCAAACTCTTCCATGCTGAAGGCGCCACCGTAGTGATTACCGGCCGCCGACAAGACGCGGTCGACCAGGCGGTTCAGGATATTGGAGGCAAGACGGTCGGAATTGTTTCGGATGCCGGCAACATGCAGGACATTGATGCCTTGTACGCAACCATCAACGAGAAGGTTGGCAAGATTGATGTGCTCTTTCTCAACGCTGGCGTCGCGACGTTTGGTCCGTTCACGACCATGGATGAAGCCACATTCGATCACATGGTCAATGTGAACTTCAAAGGCCTGTTTTTTAACGTTCAAAAAGCGTTGCCTCTCCTTCGAGAGGGCGCCTCCGTCATTTTCAACTCTTCCATTGCCGATCAAAAAGGGTTTGCCGGGACGAATATCTACGCGGCCACGAAAGCCGCTGTCCGCAGCCTTGCCCGAACCTTGGCAGGAGAGTTGTTTGAAAGCAAAATCAGAGTCAACGCCGTCGCTCCGGGACCTATCGATACACCGATTTTTGAAAAAATCGGTATCCCGAAAGAATCATTACCCGAGGTCCAGGAAGGTTTTATGAAGGAAAACCCCATGAAACGCATGGGCACATCTGAGGAAGTCGCCAAAGCCGCATTGTTTCTGGCTTCGGATGACTCCTCCTACATCATGGGCATCGACTTGACCGTCGATGGAGGCATGACGCAACTGTAAGAAACTCATCAGCCTGCCGCTAGGGCATCCCAGAAGGCGCCCTATTGGGTATGGCCCACATGAAATAGGACTGGTCCCGGTATCGCCAGCCGCCTCCCAGTCTGGTCCAATAGCGCACGAAGATACGTCCAAACACTGGCAGCCTCTCGACCATCAACTCGTTGGACTGTCCCATGTTCTGGCTGAGAACGTCAGCTCTTCCTTTTTTGGTCCCGATCCAGAGCCAATGCTGATGCGCATCGGCAGTCGGTTCTCCCTTGAATGTCACTTCTCTCGTCGTCAACAGGGACCATGGACGCGGATCCAAGATTCCTGGAACTTTCAGAGCCGTGTATTGCACGTCGAGAAATTTCCAGGAATCGGTTCGATACCATAGACGAACAGATATTGTTTGACCATTGGTCGGAAGACCGGCGACGAAGGCCGAAAGCGTCTGGCTGTCTAATGGACCGCTATTATGGATATTGCTTTTCCCTAGAGCCGTCCCAACGTACAGCCACCAATCCGTAACCGTCGTCCCATTGGCAGACCATTCAAACACAGCTAATGAATCATCGAAGGTTGTGCCAGGAAGAGGGCTGATAATCTGTGGATCGCCTGAACCCACCGCACCAACCGCGGCAAAGGCATCAACGATCCCATACCCTGAGTCCCGATCCACTCCGGCCTCCTCAATATCCAAGGCTGTGGATGTAAGGATGTCACGAACTTCCGAAGGAGTGAGATTGGGATTCGCCTCCAATACAAGAGCCGCAATTCCGGCCGCATGAGGAGCGGCAGCCGATGTTCCAAAAAAAGGATTAAATCCTGGCGTCGAGGTCATCACCCCGTCCGCCGAAGCCAGGTCCGGTTTTTGAAGGACAAGACCTCCGGTTGAAGAAAAATTGCCCGGGGTCACAGGAACACCATTTTCATCGAAAAACATTCGTCTCGGACCGTCGGAGTTGAATGTCTCGACTGGATTATCTGCTCCTCCCGTAAACACTCCTCCATTCGCGGTCGCCACATTCACCGCGGCGACGCCAAAGGCCCCTGACGTCGCCGCATGGCCGGAAGTTTGCCCGTCGGTCGCCAATCCCAACTGCCCTCGATGGGTGTTCAAGTGAAGGTAGCGGTCCTCTCCGAACGTTTTCACGATAACCAGCCGATTGCCGATATCATTGAATGGTCCCGAATCGATCAGTTCCAAGGGATCTTGCGTGCCGGACTGTACGTTAGTTGACGCATCAAACACCTGCGTTAAATCAGGGCTTAGAAGGTAAAGATCATAATCATTCCCTGACTGACCTTGTGGATCTGCCCAGGAAAGCGTCATCACAAACGGAGGGTCCACGGTGATACGATTCGCATTTGTTCCTCCGCCAAAATCATGTGCGATCACCCCGTCGCCAAGGACAGCCGGAGCATCGATCGCCACAAAGTCTCCCTCCCAGACTCCTGAGGTGCCATCATTCACATTTCCAGAATTTCCGGCAGCGGAAAAGTATAACGCCCCCTGATGAGCGACGGAGTTGACCGCCTGAGCGATCACCCCATCCTGGAACGTCGGTTCGGCAAAATAAAAGATATCATCGACAATGACATCGGCCCCGGCGGTTCGAAGCGCTTCAATATTTTCTGCGAACGAGACTTGTCCATTTAAAGCCGTCGCAAACAGCAATTCGGCCGCAGGCGCCAGATCATGAACGATCTCAAGTATGGCTGTCCCTTCGTCTCCCGAACCAGCCTGCCCCGGCAATACCGTCACATTCTCGGGCACATCACCCGAGGCTTGCCTATCGGCTAAAGAATCGACTCCATCCGACAAAACTCCAATTTTTATACCTGTCCCATCTACGTTAAACACTTCACGGGCCTGGTCCGCCTTACTTGCCACATCGCCTTCGGTGACATTCACCGCTGAACTTGAATGAGAATTTCTCATCATCGTATCCGCAGGCTTGAGAAACTGAATTTGCGGCATCGTGGCGATCGTTTCCACTTGGTCAATGGGAATTCTGGCTCTAATTGCCCGACGCCGTGGGAATTGATTTACGATCGTCCCGCCCACCGCCTCAATTTGCGCTAGAACCGACTCTGACACGACGGCTCGAATATCCACGAGCGTGGTATTGTCCCGGGACACTTCCACACGACTTCGTAAGCGCGAAACCCCGTTGGCAATCGCGTCACCCCGCCGCATCTTACTGGCATACCACAAGCGTGAACTGATTTTTTGTTGCACGGGAGACCGGGATGATTTTTCGAGCATCAAGGCCTCAATCTGACGTAAGGCTGACTGAGGAAGGGAAGGACGATCAGCGGCCTCGGCCAAGCCAATGCTGAATCCCAATAGGATCAGGAGTGAAACCATCATGTTGCTGTTCATGAGAAGCCAACGCCTGCTCTGTTTCATCATGTACCTCTCCTAGGCATCTTGTAACGAACATCCGTGCGTTTCATGTTGGAACGACCGCAAGTATTTAACTCTATCTTCTGTTTGAGGCTTCTGTTTGTAGAAATTCCATGCTGCCTAACCTGCACGGGGACAACGTTTACCTGCACGCTTCTATTCATGAGCGTATCCAAGCAAAAGACGCACCAAAGCAATGAGAGGAAGTTGAGAATTTATTTTTTTCAAACAATCAGGTATGGCAAGGAAATTCAATGATTATGAAGACGAAAAAAGCAAAAGAGGGCTTAAATAAAGAGGGGCTCGCTATCCAATTCGATTCATAGTGTATCAAATTGGATAAACAAAGGAACACATTCGGTACTTATTTTAGGCTAAGAAGGAGGACCCCGAGCTTGCTCCGAGTCCTCCTTTTAGAAGTTGACATTCTCAATTAGCTATTCATCGTACAGATTCACTTGCATCCCTAATCGCAGGTTTGAAGCGGTATCCCGATTGGCATAGCGGTTGATCTTAAACGTATAGTTGCCAGACACCGTTGGCGTAAACTCGACTTTCTCGTATGGGTTGTCCCAAGAAGCGGAGCTCCCCACATAGTTGCCGTTGGGATCATACACCCGGAAATCCAGATCCATACCGATCGGATGGGTATCATTCCGATGGTCATAGGTGTAGCTCCCTCTGTTGAGCCAGCTGATAACCGCGCGAACCTTGTCCCAGGAATTGGAGATATAAAACTTCTTTTCGATGTACTGATCATCGTTCCCGTCGTTACTCGCGAACGAGTCGAAGGCGTTGTTGTTTCCGGACCAGTACCAATACCAGCCATTCAGATGCGCACTGGCAAAATCAATCCCTCCCAGACCGGCCTTTTCCAGTTGGGAGGTGGAATTGTTCGACGCGATATCATCGGTCGCCCCCGCCAACATGTTGGCTTTCAATAAGTATGGCCGATGCCTCAACCAAGGACGAAAGGGATCTGACATCATATCGGCCGCAAAAGCTGCAGCGTGGGGAGTCGATTGACTTGTCCCGGTCATCGTAAATCCTCCGGCAGCAATACTCCGGCCAGGTGCCGCCACTTCTGGCTTCTCGTTGCCCGTCTCTGGATCAACAAATGGCGAGCTCCCCCAAATGGTATCGGTCGCATCATCATAGTTTCCGACCGTAATCACATTCAGCCCTTTACCTGGCGACCGGACATTTCCCGTACCATTTCCTGTGTTCCCACCGCTATTAAAGACTGCAATGTTCTCGTTATACACAAAATTGTCCCACTCGCGATCAAGGGACGTATAGTCCGTATTATCATTGGTACTGTGCGAACGAGTCACGATGTGGATTGGTGGATCGAGGGGTGGGATGATTTGAATGCCAAAGAGACGCAATCCATTGAGATCGATAGAGGTTGGCAACACGGCACCACCGCGGCAATAGAGAAACGAATCGGGAGACACCGCCCGAATGATCGCGCCCACGTTTCTGGAATGATCCGTTTCGCTGCCAGATAAACGATTGTAGTTCGTAATCCGGGTTTCATTGGCACAACCACTTTCAGTCATATAGACGCCGATCGTGCTTCCCCGCGTGTTCGTATTCGTAAGAGCCGTGGGATTGACACTGGTGTCCAACATGGCTTGAGCAATATCATCTTCTCCAGCTTCATACAGCTCAATCCCGGCGATTTTCATATCCCGAGATTGGACCAGATCGTGAATCTCTGATCTCGACAACTCGATCGTCACCATCGTTCGGCCGTCTTTAACGGCTTTTTCAACGTCCGCTCGTTGACTGAAACCATGTTCTTTTGCCCACGCCATAATTTGCTTCTTTTGCTGATCCATTCTTTGTTCATGGCGACTACGTAACTGGGACATTTCTGTCTTGCTCTGACGTTGAAGTTCAGCGTCCGAAAGCTGGCGTCCATTGAGGACAGAGCCAAGTGTCCGTCCTTGCACTATCTCTCCTCCACCAGATTGCGGGGCTTCCCGAACCATTGACACTTCTACATTTAAAGCAATGTTGACCGTCACTCGATCTCCATAAGCAAGCCCCCTTTCCTTTTGTTCCAGGACTGCTTGTAATTTTTTTCCAATAACCCGGCGTTGTTCTCCAGCGACCATCTTCTCACTCACTCTCTGCCCCGTCCGATCCTGAATCATGCTCCTCACGTCATGTTTCTCATCTAAATACTTCGTAAAAACATACTCTTTCCCATTGATGATTTTTGTCTTTTTGGCGACCACTTCCATGTCGGCACCAAACACCGGTGCCACCACCATGGAATAGCCCATCATGACCGAGCACAGACTTGTCGTCAATTTGGACGTGTGAAACATTGGCATATACATATTCCTTTCATTCGTGTTTTCGCGTCATTATTGTTACCTTCGCTCTTTTCACCACCTCAGTATCCTAAGCTCCCTATGCCGGAATGGCACAGAGCTTCGATGAACGGTTCCATGGAAACCGATCTTCGTCACGCAGGACTGTGGCAGTTGAAGAGACGAGACTAGATACTTTTCACCACCAGACCCAAGAGCGGCCATCTCGAAGGGACGGGGCAGAGTGAGAACTGATCCGGTTCGTTCTACCCGCGAGAAAGCAAACGTCGTACCAGATAGAACGAACCTGAACGAGCCAATTGAAACGTCGGAAAATCAGTTGGTTTTTCCAGCAATTGTTGATCGAAAGGAGGAGAATCTCTGGAGAAAGAACGTGAGGAATTAACTAGGCTTGTATCTAATTATGTATTCATCGTATCTATTTTGATAATGAAGATCCCAACAGCAAGCTGACGAAATGTTGCTCTGGAAACTCAGCGAGTGACAACCGGGGCTCAACCTGAGCATCTCCTCTTACTCATATTTGGCACCTAACATGAGGATAAATGTCAGATTGAATACTCCTAGTCAGTTATGTTCTCTCGAAAAATTCGATTATATTACATTTGCTATGACTCACTTCTTTCCGTTACCTGAACAAGTGTAGCTGGCCGTTGGGCGTCCAGGTCGGCATAAAAGTCTTTCCCTTCGTGGTTGACGACGATGAAGGCTGGAAAGTCTTCGACTTCGATCCTCCAAACCGCTTCCATTCCGAGTTCTTCGTATTCCAGAACTTCAACCTTTTTGATGCTATGTTCGGCCAGACGTGCGGCTGGCCCGCCGATTGAGCCCAGGTAAAACCCGCCATACTTGCCGCAGGCGTCGCGCACCTGCTTGGAGCGATTGCCTTTCGCCAGCATGATCATGCTTCCGCCTGCTGCCTGAAATTGATCCACGTACGAATCCATACGGCCAGCGGTGGTGGGACCAAAAGAACCCGAGGGCAATCCATCCGGTTTTTTGGCTGGCCCCGCGTAATAGACCGCATGATCTTTGATGTATTGAGGCAACCCCTCTCCCGAGTCCAACCGTTCTTTGAGTTTGGCATGCGCAATGTCACGCGCAACGACAAGCGGCCCGGTGAGTGACAGTCGAGTAGCCACAGGATGCTTCCTCAACCCGGCCAGGATTTCGGACATGGGTCGATTCAGGTCGATCTTGACCACTTCGCCCTCCAGGTCTTTTTCGGTGACCTCCGGAAGGTATTGGGCTGGGTTCGTTTCAAGCTGTTCCAGAAAGACGCCATCCTTGCAAATTTTCCCCAGGATTTGTCGATCAGCCGAGCATGACACTCCAAGCCCTACAGGACAAGAAGCCCCATGTCGTGGCAAGCGGATGACCCGCACGTCATGGGCGAAATATTTTCCGCCAAATTGCGCACCGATTCCGGTCTCTGCGCAAAGCTGTAGAATCTCTTTTTCTAACTCGAGGTCTCGAAAGGCCCTGCCCAGTTCGTTTCCGGAGGTCGGAAGATCATCCAAATAATGACAGCTGGCAAGCTTGACGGTTTTCAACGTGAACTCCGCCGACAGACCACCAATGACCAACGCGAGATGATACGGCGGACATGCGGATGTCCCAATCGTCCGAATTTTTTCCGCGACGAATTTTCGCAGCGACGCCGGGTTCAGTAGAGCCTTGGTCTCTTGATATAAAAAGGTTTTGTTAGCCGACCCTCCCCCCTTGGCGATGAACAATAGGCGATAATCGGTACCCGAGTCTGCATAGAGGTCGATCTGGGCCGGTAAGTTTGTGCCGGTGTTTTTCTCGGTGTACATATCCAGTGGAGCCATTTGCGAATACCGCAAATTCCGTTGGTCGTACGCTTCGTAGATGCCCCGGGAAAGCGCTTCAGCGTCATTCCCGGTTGTAAAGACGTGTTGTCCTTTATATCCAAGCGCGATGGCCGTTCCCGTGTCCTGACAACCCGGCAGCACACGCCCCGCGGCAATATTGGCATTCTTGAGCAGTTCCAGGGCGACAAACCGATCGTTCTCTGAGGCTTCGGGATCTTCCAAAATTTTAGCTAATTGCTTCAAATGGCTGGATCGTAACAAATGCGTGACATCATCCATCGCCTCACGCGCCAACAACGTCAAGGCTTCCGGTTGCACTTTGAGGATTTCTTGACCTTCAAAGACGGTCGTAGAGACGAATTCTGATGTCAGCTTCCGGTATCTCGTCTTATCGACGGCATGTTCAAAAATTTTTTGGTACTGAAATTCAGCCATGGGGTTGCTCCTTCAACGAATCAATGTACGGGAAATAGTCCTACCGTAATCGCTGCTTCACGGCCTTGGCAAGATAAAAGTTATCCGCTACGCCCAACAGACTGATATTTCCTCAATGGGCTGGTGTATGGCTTTCCTGTACAATGAGCAGATGTGGGGGGAATTCACAGGTATTCCGGTGAAAGCGACTCATCCACTCCAATGACTAAGTTCTTCAAGTACGTCGTCTGGCTATCCAGTGTCGGCATTCTGATCATCCTGGCTGGAACGTATTGGATGGGCACGCAACTCACAGCCCCTGCTCATACCCGCATCAGTCCATCTTCGTTTGTGCCTCGCCCCCAGTCCATTCAGTTTTTAGACCCCAGCGGGAAACAGCTTGCAGGATGGCTCGTCCCTGGAAATCCCGCATGCGGCACCGTGATTCTCATGCATGCAGTAAGAAGCAATCGTCTCGGCATGGCCAGTCGCGTTCCGTTTTTACATGACGCCGGCTATTCCGTGCTGCTGTTCGATTTTCAAGCCCATGGGGAAAGTGAAGGAGAGACGATTACGTACGGCGCATTGGAAAAAGAAGACGTTCGAGCGGCCATTCAGTATGTGAGGCAGGGAAATCCGTCGAGCCAAATCGGCCTGATCGGGTTTTCATTGGGCGGTACGGCCGCAGTCTTAACAGATGCGTCGTTACAAGCCGACGTCTTGATCCTCGAAGCCGTGTTTTCGACGCTCGATCAAGCCATAGTCAATCGGGTACGACAGAAAGTGGGGCTGCTGGCTCCGCTTTTGGCCTATCCCCTGTTATGGCACTTTCATTTTTTCTATGGGATCGACCCTGCCGGCTTGCGTCCAATCGACGCCATTCACTCGTTACCGGTTCCGACCCTCGTCATAGGCGGCACCGACGATCAACACACGTTGCGATCGGAAACGGAAGCTCTTTTTTCTCAGGCGCAGTCGCCAAAGGAACTCTGGCTCATCACAGGCGCTCGTCACCAAGACTTCCACCTGTATGCGCCGGCAGAGTACGAGACTCGCGTGCGTGCATTTCTCAACACGCACCTGCACTGTCCGCAGACATCCTCCGCCCTTCAATCCGACTCGCTTTCATCCAAGGAATTTACTCCCTGAACGGCGAGCTTTGAGCAGAAACCTTGACAAGGTTATCAGAATCAGGATGGGTGAACCCTTGAGCCGCAACGACCGTGCATTCCCGCCTATAAATCGTCAATATCGACCATTTCTGTACATCCACCTTCACATCGTAAACACCCGCAAGATGCGGATACTTTTCTTGAATGTTTCGAAGCGCCTTCCTGTAACTGCCATCCCCTTTGGCGCCCGAAACACTGAAGCGATCGTTCGCAGAAAATATGATGGGAATCGAAAGACCATGCTGGCAGCTATCCCCCACGACTTCCCCGACCGGAACCATAGCAGGAAGAATGTCATGCGGGGTCAATGCTTGATAGGAAAGGGGCCCTTCCGAGTCATAAAACACGACGAATGTTCCCACGAAGATTAAACCGGAACGCGCTTCATAGTTCCACCGTTGCAACGGTGCGCAAGCGCTGCAAAGGGCAAGTACGACGAATAGCACGATCACCCTCGTTCTCATAGGGACCCGACTTTTCCTCTCACGACCGTACACCATTTGGCGTAGAGCCCGAATAGATACGCTTGAGCATTCGTATCGACATGGACATCGTAGAGCACGGAACCGACAGGTTCGTTTGACAGGGCATTACGGACAGCCTCGACATATCCGCCATTCCCCCATGCCACCAGGAAGAGAACAGAACGATTGCAACTTTCCCCTGTCACGACTTTGTCGGTGCTTTTCGCTTGAACATCTATTGGACTCGCAGAACGATAGGCCCGCGGCGATTGAATATCCGTGTATAAACATCCGGACAACACCGCTACGAGCAAACTAGACATTACCGATGCTTTCAACCATGATGGGAGACAGTTCACGATAATTCCTCCGTATATATTAAGATGACCAAGATGAATCACTCTTGTTGGTCCAGCGATGTCGTTTGATGAAAATCCGGCTGGCCATAGCTTAATCTAGATCGAAGAACATGAAAAGGTTTAATATTGAACGTCATCTCATATAAAAGATGTGCTTCTCAGGAATTCCTCGTCAAGGGTATCTCTAAAAACGAGGATTTTTCTGTGGGGGCAAGGAAACCGCGCGCGGAAAACCGCAGTGTATGCGGGAATACATGAGGATTTGAGCACGCGGTTGACGTCGTCATCGCGGAAAAGGACCGTGTTTAGAGGTGCCCTCAGCAATGACCCACAAGACAGACTCATCGATGGAGAAGGTCATGAGAATACTGGCTCACGCACGGTTTGTTTGGATAGTTGGGTGGATAGGACTCTTTCTTCTAGCTGACGGGATAACCCCTCACTCAGGAATGAGTCAGACGACGGTAGAAGCACAACCTCACGCCTCTCCCGCAAAGCCTCAAGGCCTCAATATCTCTCCCGCGCCAACCAAGCCGTCCGCGCCTCTTCACGAACGGTGTCGAGGACAGATCGACTGCTACAAGCACCATTTGGAACAGACCATCAACACGCAAGGCATTCTACGAGCGCTACAAGTCATTGACCAAATCGTAGCTCAGGATCCCGTTGCCCGCAGTGAAGCTCACAACCTGACTCATCATGTCGGACGGACCTCGTATCATCATCTGCATGATGTCTCAGCCGTCATGTTTGAATGTACGGCCGCTCATCAGTCCGGATGTTATCATGGAGCCCTCGAGGCATATTTAAGCAGCAAGCCCCACGTAACCCCTGAAGACGTCGTGGCCATTTGTAGCGCTAGACTCGAGCAGGAAAAAGGACGATTCGCCTATTTCAATTGTTTCCACGGGTTGGGACATGGGCTCACCATGCACCTCAACCACGATTTTAAACGTGCGTTATCCATGTGTGACAAGTTACAAACTGCGTGGGATCAACAATCGTGTTATGGCGGAGTCTTCATGGAAACAGTCGTGACAGGAATCCGCGGCCCACAACAAACTCACCAGCATCACGGGAAGGCTCAGGATCACCACGAAATGTCTCAACCACCCAAGCTCATCGATCCGAAAGATCCACTGTACCCCTGCTCCAACCTCGAAACCCGGTACTTACGAGAATGTTACATGATGCAGACGTCGATCATCTTACACCTGACACAGTATGACGTTGCCAAAGCCTTTGGCGAATGCGACAAGGCTCCTCAAGACATGCAACCGACCTGCTACCAAAGCATGGGACGCGATATTTCCGGGCATACGCTGCGCGACATCAGACAATCGATCGCCCTGTGTGAATTAGGAGGCGCCACGTACCAGGGCCGCTGTTTCGTCGGTGTCGTGAAGAATTTCCTGAATGTATCGGGTCACGCCTCCGACAATGCGTTCGAGTTCTGTCAGCAGACCCCCGAACGGCACAAAAAGGATTGTCATTTCGCGATCGGCGAAGAACTGTTGACCCTCTATGCGACAGTTGATGATCGGTCGCGAGAATGCGCACGTTCAGAAAAATCCTATATTCACGATTGCCGGCTGGGTGCTCGTCTGCCACCTGGCCAGTCATAAGACACCATTCGGTCGACTTGAATCATTGAACGCCCTCTTTTATCCCTTCCACCTCTGTCACGAACGCACGCTGCACCAGTTGTTGCAAACGTACCAGCAAATCCACTTTCGAGACTACATGGCCCTACAGCTCTCGCCCTTGGCGGGAACGATCGCATACTCAGATCGGATGGGTGATACCCACTCACACCTTGTCGAGACCGGACGAATCGTCCAGGGGCATTCAGTGAATGGAGCCCTGTCATCTGAAACCGAACTGGCCGTCAATCTCGATCTTCGCGATCCAACTTGGCGTTCAGCCTTTCATGAAGGGTTGAAGAAGAATCCTCAATTTCAACGCGGCCTTGTCCCCTTTTGCCAGGATGCCCACGGAAACAGTACCGGCCCAACCGATCCGGCGGCGTTATGCCGCTTACAAGAAGCCGAGCGGGAGTCAGCCGTATATGACGTCGACATAGTCAGGATTTTGAGCAGGAAGTTTGTATTGGACGACGAAAAAGTCTTCTATGAGTATGGGATGGCGTTGATTAAAACTTCTGCCTCTCTGCAATACACGATCCAGCTTTGTCATGAGTTCCAGCTCATCGCCGTGACAGACTCGTTTTACCATCATCAATTACTTGAACGAACATGTCGGCGAGAGAGAATTGCCCTTGCCAATGCTTACATCACGAGGCAAGGCTACTAGTTTTGACATGAAGCTTATGCACAGTGCATCCGATGAGTTTGTGAAGAACTCTTCACATTGCGATCTTTTCTATGTGATCAACTTCCTCTGGGGTAAGTTCAAATTCTTCGATGCGTAAGTCTTCTTTCATGTGGTCAGCATCGGTCGTGCCAGTCAGCGGAAGCATGCCAATCTGCTGTGAAAACCGAAAGATGACTTGCGCAGGTCCTGCGCCAACCCGTTGCGCGATGGATCGAATAGTCGGGTCGATCCACACATCTTGATTCGCCGTCAACAATGAAAACCCCTGGTAGATGATCTTGTGCATGTTGCAGATTTCCCGCACGTCTTTATCCCATCCAAACGCAGCATAACACCGATTTTGCACGACCATGGGTTGAATCTTGGCCTTGTCGCAAAGAAGACGGAGCTGTCCCGCAGTCACGTTACTCACGCCAATCATCTTGACTGTCCCTGATTCATAAAGCTTTTCAAGAGTCGCCCACACTTCCCAATCTTCAGCGCCCAGCCCTCCCCGTGAATAGGGGCCGTGCAAAACATATGAATCAATATAGTCGGTATGCAGATGCTCCAGGGAACTCCGGAATGATTGCTCTACCTGTTCAGAAATAGGCTTGGACGGGTCATACGGTGTGCGATGATCCTGCCCCCCGACCGGTGTAAACTTCGTTTGGAGAAAGAGGGAATCGCGCTTGATACCCTGCCCCGCGAGAGTCAAAAGCGCCTCGCCCACCAAGGCTTCGTGATAATGAATGATCTGATTGGCCGTATCGATCGCTCGAAATCCGGAAGACACGGCCAACTCGACAAGCTGGGCTGTCGTCCCTTTTTTCCAGGCCGTTCCGTACATGAACGACGGAATTGATACCCCGTTAGACGCGATGTATGCACTCATAATTCCTCCCCCGAATAGCTGGTCCAGCTGAGACGTTGCACGATTTCGATGCCCATGAAACCCCGCACGCGTTATCAGGCAAGAGTATCCAGCTTCTTTAGAGGGAAGGTCAAGAAGAGAGGAATAGAATCAGGATGAAGTTCAGAACCAAAGCAGGAAAATCTGAGTTCAGACCTTGAACGCCTGTTGAAAGCACCTCAGGGCCAATGCGACATCGGCAAAGCCTGCTTACGACTTTGAAATTTTGATGGATCATGGCACAATAAGTTCCCGATTCATGCGAGCGTCACGTTCCCCTCCTCACTCACTACCAACCAAAGGAGATCATCCATGGCAATGAAAGATCCGAAGTTTGAAGTGTTCAAGGGAAAAGACGGCAAGGCCTATTTTCGCTTAAAGGCGCGAAGCGGGGAATGTATCCTGGCAAGCCAGGGCTACCATTCACCGTCGGGTGCCCGACGTGCGATTGCATCGGTAAAAACCAATGCCCAACTGGGTGGGCAGTATGAAGAAAAAGTTTCGAAAAACGGTAAACACTACTTCGTTCTGATCGCTAAAAATATGCAGCCAATCGGAAAGAGCGAAATGTTTGAATCGAAAGCCTCGATGCAGAAGAGTATTCAAGCCGTCAAAACCGCTGCCCCTGCCGCCGTGATTGAATCAGTTTGAAGCCAGGATGATCGAACGGTTACCCTTCTCTTCATGTCGTATGCGGGAGAAGGGTAACTGTTGTTCCAGCAAGAGGCGCTTTTATGCGATCTCCATAACCGTCACATCCCAACCCTGCCGCCCCTAGTTCACATTCAGATCCTGGCGTGATCTCATGCCGGCTTCCGCTCAGGCCCGAGCGGTTTAAATACGACAAGCATCGCAGCGAGCAAAGTCAGATTGCTCATGAGCGCCGTCAACATCGCCACGCCAGTCAATAATCCGAAGTAGATCGTCGGGATAAAATTCGACAACGCCAAGATTGAAAATCCAACCGTAATGATCAATGAGGTATAGTACATCGCGATACCGATACTTCCATGGCAAGCTTTGACCGTTTCTCTGTAATTTTGATAGGTCGGAAACTCCACTTGGAACCGGTGAACATAATGAATCGTGTCATCCACACCGATACCGATCGTAATGGCCGCAATCGTAATCGTCATCATATCCAAGGGAATGCCGACCCACCCCATGAGGCCCAATACGACGCCAGCGGCCAGAATATTGGGGACGATCGCGATCAACGAAATCGCGACCTGCCGAAACGCGATCACAAACATGACCAGGATACTCACGAAGACCACCCCTAAAGTCTGGATCTGTGACGTGTACAGGCTCTGAAGCAAATTATTGTAAAGCACGGCCATCCCGGTGAGATGGACGTTTTCCGGCAAGAGCCCCATGTCCTCCGTCAGATACGACCTGATTTCCTCGATCAACAGCTTTCGATTGAGTGTCGGAGCAGACTCTATCAGACGCATCGTCAGCCGGACCTGATTGCCATCTGGTGAAAGATAGGGGTTAATCAGCGCTTGTTTGACACTATCTGGTGCCCATTTTCGGAGAAGCGCCAATTCATAATCCTCCGGTATTTTCTGATCATTGAGTTGCTTGAAGACTTTCATGCCCGTGGCGATTGAGAGGACTTTCCCCACCTCCGGCAATTCTTCCAAATGGTCATGGATTTTCTCGACCAGGCCTAAGCGATCTCCGTTGAACCAATACGTCACCTCTTCTGCGCTGTCACTTTCATCAAACGGGTCATCGAAAGGATCACGCTGTGTTTGGCTCTCTTTCAGACCCTGATAAAAATCCGCATCAGCATCGATGATGATGTCCAGTGGAATCGTCCCACCTAGTTGGGAATCGATCAAGTCCATCCCCCGATAGATTTCCGTCGTGCTTTTAAAATTATCTATAAACCGGTTTTCGACTTTTAACTTTGTGATCCCGATAATTCCGATGAGAGCCAGAATCCCGCCTCCGATCATCACGAATGTCGCATGTTTCAACGTCCACGTCGCGATCCAGGACGTGAATCGCCTCGTGAGATCACGTTGAGGCACGACCTTCTCCACAGGAAGCAAGGACAACACGGACGGGAAATACAGAAAATTCAGGACAAAGGCCAAGGCAATACCTATCGTCATCATCCATCCAAAATCGATGACGGGTCGGATATCACTGACGACGAGCGAGCAAAACGCCACGATCGTCGTCATGGCCGTAAAGAACGATGGCATGACCATCGTCTTCATCGTGTCAAACACGAGTGACTGTTGACTGTCGTTTGGGCACTGTTCACAAAGTATCCGGTATCGCACGATCAAATGGATCGTCAAGGACATCGTGATAATGAGGAGAAGCGACGTAAAGTTCGACGAAATCACCGTCACATTCCAGTCGGTAAACCCCAGGAAGCCCATCATCATGCCGACGGAAATTAAGCATGACGACATCGGAATCAAGACCCAGCGGAGCTTCCGGAAAAAGAGGCACAAGACGGCGATTAAGAAGGCGGTCACTCCAATCCCAAACACGACGATGTCATGTTCGATAAAACTGATCATATCGGACGTGATCATCTGAACTCCGCCCAAGTACAACTGGGCATGTTCACGATAATGTCCCATGATGGCCCGGATACGTTGGATATCCAGCCCTTCTCGCTCAACGATGCGGGCATGGTACGCAATAAACTCTCGAGATACCTCTTCCAATCGTGTTGTTTCTTCCGCCGTCAGAGTTGCCGTTTTCTTTTTTTCCCGCAGCTGATTCCTCTTCTGTAACAGCGCCTGGTAACGTTCATCGGTCTTGAAGTTGACCACCACAGCCGCGGTAAGCCCATCAAGGCTGACGAGATTATTCCGATAAATCGGGCTTTCCAGGAACTCCAGACGGGCCAATTCAAGGTCCACATCTGGAGTTTCAAGTGTCCGAACCTTGGCGTCGCCATCAGTCAACTCCGAGATGGAAACCCTGGGACTGTTCAGCAATGGCACATCCAGAATCGTGAGGACGGATTCAACCCGTTCCAATTTGGACAATTCATCCCGTAGCGACTTGAGCGTCGTTAAGGATGAGGGCGAGAATAGGTCATCTTTCGGAGAAAAAGTGATGATGAGAAAATCATCGGAGCCGTAAGTTTTAAGAGTGGAACGGTAGTACTTTAAATCTTGATCATTCTCTAAGACGATTGACTCAGACGAGGCATCTAATTTGAGTTCGGTGCTGTGTAAAAGGAAAAATACGAACGCACTGAAGACAAGCATCAACGAGAAGTACGGCTTCTCGATCACGACTTTCTTGTAAAGCTTCACAAACAGGGAGGTCATAAGAAACGGTCAATCACGTTCGCTGTTCCGTAGAAAAGGAGACCAACAATACAGGAGGTGGAATGATACTACAGGCCGACGACCCAAGCCTGAAAACGAAGTGCCCATTCTTTCACTTATCTCACATCGTTTTCAAGAAGAAATGACCAAAGGCTCCACTCAGGTCAAGACCATAATGACTATCGTGTCTTCTTCCTGCCAACCACTAGGGCCGGGAAATGGACGGACACACACATTGCTTCTCGGGCGCTCAACCTGACCCGTGTTCATAATGGTAGCAGAGTCGGAAGAACATGAAATGCCGAAACGGCTGGACAGACGCAAAGCCACTAAAGAGGACAACTGACTAATACACGCTGATGGGCCCATGCTTGACGAGCACTTCTTCGCCTTCGATATACGCGCGATCAGACCCCCACCAATACTGAAACCGTTTCCACCCGCTACTCTTCGGCATGGGAATCTCAACACGAATCTGCGCAGCATCCGTGGTCGCGACATTCGGATTCAGCAGAATCAGCATAAAGTTTTTGTTCTCCGTGATATACGCCTTGAACTGACAATCGGCAGGTGTAATTTGGACTGGCCGATAGTCGTAGGCGGAAGCCAGAGACCCTCCATACAGATAAGCGGCGAAGAGACAGGGAATGAGGGTAGAGAACATGGGCTTGACCTCGCAGATCCTCGATCGTTCGTGACAACACTGAACGGCAATGCTTGAAATTGCCGAACGTGTTCTTTCATGGACGTTTCCATCAGACCATTTTCACAACTCACTTCGACCATCTCATCCAATGTCTATGATATGCTGCATAAATTACACCATCAGGCACTTCTTTACAAAATGCGGTCATGCTCACATCCCAGCATGCAATACACGTTGTGACGCAGCATAAGCAAGGACACGTTGAACAAGGATGGCTTAGAACGGCAATGATACGAATAGCCTGCAATCGAAACAATCCCGGTGTATCGAATCGGATACAACGTGCGACTGGAAGAGATACAAAAAGCTGCCGTCACCGTAGCGTCAGATGGCCGGACATTGCGCGACAAAAAATTGACATGGCCAACCCTTGGTCGATGGCTCTTCAACCCGCCTGATTATGAAACATGTTTGATGTCAGCCCTTTGGCCATAGACATCATCCCTTTTCACGCCCCTCACTCTCAAACATATATGTCTCTCTAAAGAATACAGAACTGTGAGACCCCTCGGTAGAGAATTAGCCAATCTTCCTGCGAAGTCCTGCGCAGCAACATGATATTCGCGTTCCTGTTCGTGATGAACCGAACCTGGCACATAGGTTGCTCCGTCACAAAGTATGAAGCTCAAAACACTCAAACCGCTCCAATGCTCGAACCTTTTAACTTTTTACCAAGGAGATTACCGATGATGTCGCTTCGCTTACATACCAAACCATTCGAGAAATTCCTGACTGTATTCTTGGGCGCTTGCATATTGGCGATCTTCCCAACCCTTCAGTTAGCACGTGCTGGACCGGAGAATTCCTTCGATCGGCAGACCCAATGCCAGTGGGTCCGCGCATCAGGCCAGACCAATTGGTCTCTGACGACAAAGACACTCTCCCCCGAACCCCTGGAAGAGTATCTAGTGAACGAAGATGTCAACATTATCACCGGCTTGTATACTCGCTCCTATTCCCGACAACAAGACGGTGTGATCGATTACAAGACCGCCCGCCAGATTCTGATTTCCGAATACAATGAACATTGGAACTCCGTCGTCGAGACAAAAGAATTTCCTCTTTTATACTGGGAAGACGATGATCAGGATGGAGAATTTGACATGTGGATCGACCGGCAAGGCGATGGATCCCCGTGCGATATCGTTCCATATCAGATCTATGAAAACGCGAGCGGGGCAATGCCCATGGGCTTGCATTGACCCTGGAATGTTGAAAATTTCGGGACGAAAACATGGCGCGCGCTATACGGCATCAGGTCTCAGCTTCCATCCTTTCTCGTGAAGACAAGAGCGTAGCTCTTCCTTATAACGGGGGATAACAAATGCGAGCATCTGCGAGGGATTGTATCTACCTTCTCCCAGGCCGACACTCCTTCGACATTCCGACGCATCACGATTAAATTCTTCCTCAGTGCCTCCAGGTTTGTAGAGTCCATAGTCCACACTGGCACAGCCAGCGCACCATATCCCCACCAAGACGAACGTCAAATGTTTCCAGGATAGGCTGCTCATAACTGTCATCTTCCCCGTGGATCTCAGGTATTCGGCTTCTCTCGCTCCTCCGTCACATGAATCCCCTAATTCTGTGGACAAGTCTGTGAGAAAAGTGAATTGAACTCATCAGGCCTCAAGCAGATGAACCAATTAAGCAGGTTGCTCAATAATTAGGCATTGTGTCATGCTTTGCTCGAGATACAAAATCTAGTTCCATATCATTTCCCAAGTACGAACACGTAGTTTATGATAGCCAAGCACATGAAAAATAAAGTATATTTACCTTCACGCTGCATGAAAACTCATAGTGTCGGAAACTTTGACGAAAGCGTGAAATGGTTCGACCTACGGAACAGCGAAAAAAATGTATTCTGATCGTCGATGATGAACCGGCCGTACGCAGAACTGTGAGAGCGGCACTGGAATCTGCCGGGTATGAATGTGCAGAATCGGAAAATGGGGCCGCTGGTCTCGCCTGGCTGGAAGAAAACCATGCAGATCTCATCATCGCCGACTATCACATGCCAATTATGAGTGGAATGCGTTTGCTCGAACGCCTTAATGAAAACCAGAATGGGAAGGCTCCGCCTGTGATCATGCTCAGCGGTGTGTTGAAACTAAAAGACAAGCAGAAAGCGATGGAGCTTGGAGCCTATGCAATCGTCGATAAACCTTGTAACTTTCGAGAGCTCGTCCACACCGTTGATGAAGCCACCCAATCTTAGTACATTCCGGAACCTCTCAATCTCCGTCTCTTTCCAGTCAGGATGATCTCGTTCTTCATGATCTGAATCACCGGCCTCTCTGAGGTTGCAACAATTCCCCGATACCCTGAAAGACTTCTGACACGGCATCTTTCGAGACAACGCCAAGATCTTGCACCGATTCCGTCATCTTTTGTATTCCACGCTCTATATGTTTTCCGGCTTTCGGGATGACCTGAAGTACCGATGACTGTATGGCATCCAGAAGCTGCTCCGTCACGTCCTGCCAGGTCGTTCCATCGGTCTTTTTCCCGATATCCCGAAGATGAATATCCGGCAGGGAAATCGTTGGACCATTTCCATCGAGCAGACTCAAAGCCAGTTGGACTCGAGCATCGTGAATGCGAAGATGTTCGATTTTCACTTTTGCTTCGTTGACGGTTGTCTCTTCATCAGGCTGATCGCCCTCGTGATTCGAAGAAGCGTACGCTTCAACACGTTCCTGAATTTGCTGTAAATTATTCTGTGTCAGACCGCCCTCAACCACAATTTCCGGACTCTCAATCAGAATTTCTTCAATGAGAAGCGTGCCTGAAAGCATGGAAGAAAGAGAAAGCGCGACCTGAATGTTTCCCACCTTTAACGCATGCCCAGTCTCGTATCCGCTCGGATTGCCGATCGTCAATCCCTCCAATTGTCCCTGACCAGAGAACACGGACAGATTGGTTTGCGTCAACGTGACGGGTGTACCTGTCAGCTCCGGGCCAAGTCTTTCGATTCCTGCCTTGATCATATCATTGAGAAACAAGGTAAGGAGCAGGACGACGGCTCCAACCAGGATCAGGAAAAAACCGCTAATTTTAAACAGGATTTTCAAGCTTCCCCATTGGGATTTCGTGCAGAGAATAGGACATAGAACTATTTTTAAAACATTTTGCCTCGACAATCTTTACTGAAAACGATTATATGTTGTAATAGAGGTTAAGTCTTTACCGATTTTTCATCATCACATGATGCCCCCCCCCCTCTGGTATAAGACATGCCTCAAACCCATTCCAAACACGAATGAATACTCAGTGAAGTCTGTCGGCACCTACGATTCGGGAGGTCCACAAACATGAATGCCTATTTCCGACATCCAGTGCCGCTGCTCTCTTTCTCCCTTCTACTAGTCCTCGTCGTTTTCTTGCATGGCAGGGCTTACGCGGAAACTCCCGCTCCGGAAATCCACTGGGGCGCACTCGCTTATCCTGATCAATATCCAATCCTTCAATTAGGACTCACCCTCAATCGCTTTACGGAATTTAACGGAGAAGGCGAACGATTCAATGGCATCCATGAAACGATCGGGCTGAATCAGATTACCTTGAGCTGGACCGAACATTTCACGACATTGAAAAACTGGAGCACAAACCTGACGGTTGGGGCAGGGCCGACTCGAGATCAACCGACCCGATACCTTCAGAACGAGGTTGTCCACGAAGGGCTCAAGGGGATTCCCAAAGTTCCGGTCGGTGAGAAGCGGCGGCAAACGGATTTCATGATAACGGGTTCACTCAATCGGTGGCTCTCGATCGCGTCGCATGAACGGCTCGGATTTGCCGGATTAGGGGTGACTTCCGGCAGTTTGTACCATGAGGTCTTCGGACGGATTGGGTTTCGCCGCTGGTCCATCGTGGAGACATTCTATGAAAAGTCTGACAAAGAGCAGCCTTGGTGGGTCTCGGTCTTTGGACCTTTAAAGCTCTCTGGAATCTACCGGTATTCAAGAATATGGGAAGGTGCGGCCTTTCGAGCGCTGGCGTCCGAGTCGCACATCGCCCAAGGTTCCCTCAGTTATGGGTGGTTCAGGCCTGACGGGTTTCCAAAATTTGAAGTTGAATTCGGCGTGACGATCGATTCCGGAATATTCTTGGATGTGTTCGGGGATTCTTTAGAAGAACGTTTTTATTCGGTGGCCATACGGTTTCATCCCATTACGATCGAGACATGGAACGATCAACTCAACAATAAAGATTTCGGCCCAACCTACGGCGCCCGCCTGATGCTCGAACTCTATACCTTCCTTCCCAAAAGCTGGCAATGGCGCTAGACCGGCCTAGACGTTTCATGCCATCTGAGTGCGCGCTCAAGAGCAAATGCCTCACGGACAATGGCTTAGTTCTTTCCCCAGTCGATAAACCACTGAGCCAGGATGATGTGATTCATTGAATTCGGGCCCCGTCTTCTGTTGATAGCCTGATTCTGGTATCCGACATCCATGCTCAGAAAGTTCGTCCATCGGCGGCTGACGCCGATGAAGACCCGATTCTGATCGAACCCGGATTTCGGTCCTCCCTGGAGCGTGTTCAGGTTGACGAAGATTTCATCGTAAATCACGAGTCCCCAACCTGTACTGGCCCCAAAGGGAATGTCCCCGCGAATCATTTCTCGCGCACGAAGCGCCGTTCCCCTTGCGTCCCGAATAAACCGCTCTTCAAATCGGGTTCGGCTAGACATGCGGAACCCCGTCCAGGCCTGGCGAAAGCTCAACTGTTGGTACAACCGGTGTTCATCCAGGAATCGAGGTTCATAGTTCGTCACCCATGCATAGCCTTGCCAGATGGAAAACGAGGGTGAAATCTGATAGCCCAACGCTGGACGAAGCAGCAGTTGATCGATTTCCGATATGTTGTGCCCAAACCTGGGATTCACCTCGATCCACCCGAGAAAACTGTTCGGTAAATGCACGCGATTGTAGATCGGGAACCAGAGCTGGCCATCATGGTCCGTCGCCGAATATCCCTTATCTGCCCATAGCCCTCCGATGAAGACCATGGCGATCAACAAGGTTATGAATCTGATGATGACGAGCATGCTACATGCGTCTCAATTCTTAGTCCCCTAGCCGTTTCACATCACTTATTCAATACTGTTCTTTTGGGAATGTACCATATTCATGCCCATGGAGCAGGGCTCAGTCCTTTCGAAGAGGGGCATTCCATCATGCTAGACTATGGTGCGATGTCTGCACGTCAAACAATCGTCATCGTTGGAGTAGACCTGGCAGGCTCTCCTCGCCGCCCGACGGGTCTATGTACACTTCGGGGAATGACGGCACTTTCTGAAGTCGCGTATGACGATCAGCGCATTCTGGAATTCGTAGACCAGGCCAAGCCCGACCTCGTGCCGATAGACGCTCCGCTAAGCCTACCCAGGGGCCGAACAACGATCCACGACCGCAATGGTGAACATCTCCGTGAATGTGACCGTGAGTTACAGCGTCTCGGAATCAGATTTTTCCCGATCACGCTCGGGCCGATGCGGATGCTGACAGAGCGGGGGCTGCGTCTGAAGAAACAACTCGAAGCCATGGGCTATCGAGCGGTCGAATGTTACCCGGGAGCGGCCCAGGATATTTGGGAAATTCCCCGTCAGCATCAAGATCTGACAGGACTCTTCCAGGGGCTCAAGAAATTCGGCATCAAGGGGTTAACCAAGAAGGCCACGGGTGACGAACTCGACGCCGTGACCGCCGCTCTCGTGGGGCAATGGTACCTCCAGGGAAAAGGAGAAATGCTCGGCGGCGATGAAGGCATAGTGATCCCGCGAAGAAATCCCTGATGCCGTTTTTTATGACGAGCGTTCGGCTAAAAGACGTCGAATTTCATTCTCTGTCTTCTCATAGTCCCCTTCACCGATCTTGATGTACCGAATGACGCCCTGTTTATCGATTAAATACAGCGTCGGCCAGTACCGGTTCCGATACTGCCGCCAGGTTTTAAAGTCGTTATCAATCGGCACGGCATAAGCCAGTCGTTTATCGTGAATATACTCTTTGACGCGATTCACATCATGCTCGTATTGAAACTCCGGTGAGTGCACAGCGATCACGACCAATCCTTCTTCAGCATATTTTTCATGCCAGGCCTTCACATATGGTTCGATATTTCGACAGTTCCAACACCCGAACGTCCAAAACTCCACCATCACGACCTTCCCCCGGAGATCCGAGAGTTTCAGGGGTTGTGAGTTCAGCCACACCTCGCTCGTGATCTCCGGAGCTTGAATGCCTACTCCTGCCTGAGCAGTGGGGTAGGCACCGCTCCATATTCCTCCGAACATGAGAATGAGACTAACGAGGCACATTCCGGTCACGATGACACTGCGAGTACTCATTGTCTACTCCTTCTCTCTCGTAATCATCGCCAAATTGCCAAATACATGACCATCCTTGAATTTCCTTGTCCGATATCCAACAATGCGACCATCTCCATAAAACAGGAGTCTCAGCAATGCACGATGTATTACACTGGCAACATGTCGTCGCACACAAGACATTCCGCAGGACAAACTATGATGTTCCTTCTTGCGTACTGGCTTTGCGTACTGGCGGGACTGCTCTTCTCTTTCCCCACGGTTGGACGTTCCGCTGAACCGGCTAAACGATGCAAGACATTCGACTGGGGAACACTCACTCCCAATCAATGGGTCAGATTATCGACATGCCTGACTCCAGCGCCAAAAGTGTTCCACGGCGCTTCCGCGATGGCCTCCGATAGACGCACCGTCTTTTTCTTCGGCGCAGATACGCATGAAGAGGACTATGACAACAGCGTCTATCGACTTCTGCTCACAGACCTGAGTTGGACGAAAGATTACCAAGCTGACCCGCTGACCGGCTATCGCATCACCTCACAGGGACATGCCGTGACAGCCACGAATCGCCCATGGGCCATGCATGCCTTTGACGGATGGGATTATGACCGGAAAAACCGCACGCTGCTGCTCGTCGGTTCGCCGAGACATGCCACACTAGCCTTCCGTCTGACCACAAAAAATCCCACTGCCGCTCAGTCTCTCCAACCTGCTACCTGGAAATATGATCCAGATACCCGGGCATGGGAACGCCTTGACATCTCGACGCCACAACTCTTTGCCAGTGGACTCGCCTGGGATTCGCTTGGACACCGCTTTATCGCGTACGACGGCGAGCAAACCTATCACTATGACCCTCGACATCCTGAATGGACCGCCTATTCGGCCTCCGCGTTGTCCGGCTATCATTTTAGGCTGGTCTACGACACATACCTCAAGGCATTCTTATCGTTGGGGAACAATCAAAGAAGCCATGAATTGTGGAGTTATTCCCCGCAGTCGGTGGTATGGAAACGAATCAATGCCACGCACCCGCCACTTCCGGCCAACGGCGCCGCTATCGCCTACGATACCCGCCATCAGATTCTCCTATATCTGGCGAACGACGGGCCCTCATCGTACGATAATCCATCCGGAAGCAGCGCCACATTCCTCTATCACAGCGACAACCAGCAGTGGAGCAGATTGCCCGTGAAAAGCCCGCCTCTCTTCGGCATGAATTATCTCATGCAGTATGATTCGAAAGCTGACGTGTTCCTGCATTTTGAAAAACCCCAATTCCATGCACAGCGCCTCGCGGTATGGGCATTCCGGTATACACCATGACGATCACCGTGTGTCTGCCAGACGATGATCTCTTAGCGAACCCACTGCATGTATTCAGCAGGGATTTTTACTATTGATTCAGGCGAAGTTTTATGGAACGATTAAGCGTTATCTCCCCTCTGAATTCTCCATGTGCTCTTCAAACGATTGTTTGCATTTCGATTCCCGATGCGTTGGCTTATTGTGATCATACTCGAATGTCATCTGCTTCTGGCAGGAACGGCTTTCGCCGTTCCCATCAATTCGTCGCTCACGGACCAGGACCTTCAGCCATCCGCCGAATCTTCACCGGCCCATCACTTCCGGGAAATCACACAAACATCGCCACCACCGCCAACGGCTTCCCCTGAAGGTTTTGTGCACAACGTTTTTCCGAAAACGTCGTTTTCGGCTCTGTTTAGTACAATCCTTTCTTCCCTGACTTACGAAATTCGTTTCACGGCCCTCGGACGACCCTATACGGCTACACCTGACCCGCTTGAAACCACCGATCATCCTCTTTTTTCATTTCGTCTTCTTCCACACCCCGAAAAACTGCAATCGACCGCTCTCTTGAACAACAACAATTTAATCGACCAGAAGAAAGAAGAGCCGGCTCCCGCTTCACAGGGGTCCGACTTTTGGACCAACCTCCTGTGGCTCATGATCGCCAGCTTGGCACTTCTGGGAAGCATTGGTTGGATCATGTGGAAATCAAGGAAAAAAATAGTCCTGGACATCTGAGTGCGCGTCTTGAACAGATATCGGTTTCATACTGTTGGGGCCTCCTGGGGCCAGACTCAGGAATATCCCTCGATGACCGACATACAATTAGTAGGGGCTGTTGAAAAAAGCCGCCAGACAAATGCGACAGACTGATCTCCATAGACACGGTCAAGCATGACTCAACCCTCATCAGTTTTAACCGTTCCCCCCATATCCCCACTCCTGCGCATCCGTTCAGCCTACTACCGGTGTTGGTATGAAGTGTCTCGAGGATTCACATGGATTCGTCGAGAATACCGGGAAGATCCGGTTCACACCCTGCCCGAATCACTGACGGCCCAGCAACGCCAACGTATAGAATCGCTTCAAGACCAATACGGAGTTCAATTTGAAAATCAATTCCAGTCCTCAACAGCATTGGACAACTATGAATATCTGGATATGCTGCATCAGGTTACACAGATTCTGGACTGGCGCCCTCAAGCCGATCAATCACTCGTCGATGTAGGCTCACTGAACTTTTACTACGCTCCAGCCATTCATGCCTTTTTTCGTCCCCGGCAGCTCGCAGGGATCGAAATCGAGGGCTATCGGGTGTATACCAACTTCTACAGCCGCTTTGACTACGCCCAGTACTATATCCGTGGTCTCCCCAATACCTCGTATACGGTGATGGACTTCTGCGAGTACGGCGGTTCAGTGGATGGGATCACCTGCTTTTATCCGTTCGTCATCCCTGACCCCTTGGTCGCCTGGCGATTACCGCTCAAAGTCTATCGTCCGCAACGGTTATTCGCGCGGATGGAGAAGAGTCTGAACGCACAAGGGTTCCTCCTCATGCTGAACCATGGAAAAGAAGAAGCGGGCTGGGCATGTGAATTTGCTCAACGGAGCGGATTCCAGGGTTTTCAACCCCCTCAAGCTCTTCAACCACTTTTTCCCCGCTCCGAAATCCCGATCATCAGTCTGTGGCACAAGGACTGACTTTTTCTTGACAAATGCCGAAAGACGGTTCTACCGTCTCTCCATGGTCCCCGTCGCCCACAGTCCTGAAAAATCCGACTCCGCCAAATCGATCTCAACCTGGACCGGCACAGCCCGCGAGCAAGCCGTACAACGGATGTTTACCGGCATCGCGCGGTTTTATGACCTGAATAATTCCCTGCTGAGTTTCGGTCTGCACCATCTCTGGAAAAAGCGCGCCGTGCGGGGTGTGACCGATACGGGAGGCCGAGCGCTGGACCTGGGCGCCGGAACAGGGGATTTAGCCATTTTGCTGAATCAAAAGATCGGACCATCCGGTCAGGTCGTGGCAGCAGACCTGAACGAAGCCATGCTGCGAGTCGGACTTCAGAAAATCCAGGAAAAACGCTTAGAACCACGAATCTCATGCTTTCAAATGAATGCCGAGTATCTGACATTTCAGAATGATTCGTTCCACACCGTTACGGCAGGATTTTGCGTTCGAAACGTGGGCGATCACATGCGGGCCTTCAAAGAAATCCATCGCGTGTTACAGCCTGGCGGGCGGTTTATCTGTTTGGAGTTTTCCCGGCCAACCACTGCGATTCTGCGAAAATTATACGATGTCTATTCGTTTCGACTCCTGCCGTGGATTGGAACGGTCGTGGCGCGTGACGGGACCGGTGTCTACGAATACTTGCCGGCTTCGATCCGCACCTTTCCCGATCAAGAACGGCTTCGCGAACTGCTTCTCAAGGCCGGGTTCCAGCATGTCGACTATCAAAACCTCAGTGGCGGCATCGTCGCCATTCACACAGCCGTGAAATAAATTCATGAATTCCGTCCTCTACGTCTTTCTTCCGTGCAAGAAAGTCTACCCTACAGGCATTACCTATCTGGCTGATTTCATCCACCGCCGTCGGCCTGACGTCCGGCAACGCATCTTAGACCTCTCGCTGTATCCATTGAGCGAACGGCAACAAGCCCTACAAGACGTGACAAGCTCCTTTCAACCTGAACTCGTATGTTTTTCCTGGCGGGATATCCAGATTTTCTCACCCCATGAAGGAGACGCTTCGCTCGAACAGGCCTTTAATTTCTATTACGCCAGCAATCCGCTCAAACGCCTGGTGGCCTCGTTCCAGGGGTTACGGAACCTCTACCGGTATTACATGGATATCCGGAATAACTTGTCGTATCCCTGGCTGATTCACAAACGATTCCCGGCTATGCGGATGATGATCGGGGGTGGGGCGTTTACGGCCTTTGCCGATCAGTTAATCGAAAAGCTGCCGGAAGGAATCATCGGCATTCTCGGCGAAGGAGAAGACGCCATTCTCAAAGTCCTGAACGATGAATCCCTGGGTGAAGAACGCTTCATCGTCAAAGAACACGGCACGGTCAAGAAAGGGACGAAGAATACCCCGGCCATGCTCGATTCGCTGACCGTGGATATTCCCTATCTCACGACCATCTTTCCGCAATATCGAGAGTACATTGGTGAATCCATCGGCGTGCAGAGCAAGCGCGGCTGCCCCTATGACTGCGCGTTCTGTCTCTATCCGTATATTGAAGGCAAGCGCGTGCGCTACCGGCCAGCCGAAAACGTCGTCAAGGATATTTCACAGTATTATCACCAATGGGGTGCCCGGCGGTTTTGGTTTACGGATGCGCAGTTCATTCCCGGAAAAGATGCCTATCCGCAATGCACGGAAATCCTGGAACGCATTATCCGAGAAAAACTGGAGATTCAATGGTCGGGGTACGTGCGGACGTCGATGATCCACGCCGATCTTGCCAAGCTGATGGTCCAATCGGGCGTCGGCGACTTGGAGGTCGCCATCACGGCCGGCTCGCAAAAAGTGCTCAATAGCTTACACATGGGCTTTAAACTGGAACATCTTTATGACGGATGCCGATACCTGAAAGAGGCGGGCTTTCAAGGCCGCGTGATCTTGAACTATTCACTCAACTCGCCGGAAGAAACCGAAGAGACATTACTCCAAAGCATTGAATCCTATAAGGTCGTGGCCTCCATCCTCGGAGAAGAGCGCGTCTTTCCCCTGATGTTTTTTCTGGGCGTCCAGCCCAACACCGATCTGGAGGAAAAACTCCTCTCGGATGGCTATCTCTCGGCTGGCTACAACCCTTTGAGCCTGACTCCCTGGAATATCAAAAAGCTCCTCTACAATCCGGCGCCCCTCAACAAGCTCATCGCCAAAGCCTGTTTGACCGCCTGGAACCGCAAACACGGCTCACGCGACCCGCGCGCCTGGTCAGGCAGCCTCAGTCAAAGCGCCACGCAAGAACACGGCCACTCCTACGCCGACTCCAGTCTTTCCAAGGGATTTGAGACGAATTCCGGACGAGACGCCCTTCTGACGCTCGAAGAAATTCTCCTTACGAGAAAGTCCAAAACCTCCGGGCAGAACGCACCAGCCCCCACGCCAACCCCGTCTTCTTAACTCGTCGAATACTCTCAAAAGCATTGATTGGCATGAAAAGCCAACAGGTGACGCAGTTTTCCGAATGCACCCTGCGTCATCGATGTGCGTCCTACCCGCCCGCTGGAATCCCCATGATTGCGACGATAAAAGACAAACCGGCAAGCACGCCGAAGACCCATGCCCTGCTCTTCTCCCCCCTGTGTTGGGCGATGAGAAAGGCTACAATGCACTGCAACGCGTAAAACAAGGCAAAGGCACGCGAGGCCAATGCCACGACTGCCACCACGTCTGTCGTCCAGATTACCAGGAGCGATACGGCCCCGATCAGGATGTACGAATGCTTTATGTTGACAAGCTTGCGTGTCGTCTCGGAGATCAATCCGCTGGCCCCGATCGAGTCAGCCACCGAGGCGCTGAACTGGCTGGCGATCGCTCCGGCCGTGACGACATAAGGCAGCCATGGAGAAACCCGGTCAATCACGCCTATGAACCCGGCCACGTCTGCGGTCGATGTAAAATACGGGAAGAGCGGGATCATCAAGACGAAGAAGACGATATACACGATGGAAGACGAAATCTGCGCCTTCTTCATCGCGGAGATCCGCGTCTCGGGGTCGTAGACCTGCCCCATGAACCGCGTCGTCTCAAACCCCTGCACGATGATCAGGAGTCCCATGAGAAATCTCCACGTGTCCCAGTTGATAGTGTGCTGTTGCTCTGCCGCGGCGGTCCAACTGTATTCTGACGGAAGATGGAGGTCGAAGATCGCAAGTGACGCCAGCAGCGCGGCAATGGCGGCCAAATTGGCACTCACGGTAAACTTCTCGGTGCGCTGGACGCCTTCCAGTCCCTTAGTCGCTCCAACTCCACAAATGCCGACGATCATGACGGCGGCGACGATTTTTCCGATGAGCGGTTCGTTCAAGCCGAGCAACTTCATCCCAAAGGCCGCAAGCAAAACCAGATAGTAGGCCACGGAGATGAAATAGGCCCCGATCAGCACGAGGTGCGACAAGGTCTCGACGGATTTGATGATGTGCCCCGTTTGAGCCTTCTCGAAAATCGGTTCCCCGAAGCCGATATTGTACCGTATCGCGCCGCCGATGAAGTACGCGAGCAGCGTCAGTGCCGCCACCGCGGCAACCGCCCAGATGCCTATCGCACTGGCCAGGAGAGGGACAGAGACGAGGAATCCGCTGCCGATAATCGACGCCAAAGGCGTGACCGTCGCAGACCAATTTCTGTTGTTGCGCACAGGTCCACTGACCATGATCCCGAAGGCCGCGACACAGACGACCACGAGTGTGATATTTATGACCGTCATTTCATGCGTCCTCCCGCTTCACTCTCAATCCTGCATACATCATCGATTTCAGTGGTTCCCTGAAGAGGGCAATAGCCGATATGTCCTTGAACTCAGTTCGAATGAACATCGTCATAGTCACCTGCGCGAATGTACGCGAGCTCGCGCAGCAATGTTGTCGTCGGGCGTAACCCAAAGAAAATCGAGCCGATGAGAAACAGCCACGTCGCGGCATATGTCGTGCTCTGTTTGAAAAAGAGAATACTGCCCACGATAAAAAGAACGGCCGCCGAGAAATCGACGATCGTATAGGCAAGCGCGTAGAACGCGTAGATCTTTTTGTGCTTTTCACTGCGAGAAGCATTATCCGGATTAAACAGCTTCATGACGTATTCCCTCTCCTTAGCCATAGAAAGTTTTACCCAAAGAATTGGTGGGCAAGGCGCATTATTTCCCCCTCACCACTCCGGATATTCGTAGGGTGCGCACTGCGCACCGTTTGTTCGGTAACCGATAGCTCAATGATTGGTGGCTAGAGCCGATTCACTGACATATGAGAATTGACACGGATATAACCGCCAAGAACGCCCGTACATACATGGTATGGCCGCACACTTTACCAAAACCTCGGAAAACAGAACAGGGTTTGCTGCATAACGGAGAACACAAAGGCAGGATCGATTGCTTTGTCTTGAGAAATCGTGGTAGTGAGGTAAGATGACTGAATCATCGGACCCGCATGCAATGACAGCGCTTCCGCTTCAATCCCGCGACTTTGCCGTTCAACGACTCGGCTTTATGGAGGCATGTGATGGCGACTTGCGACATCACGCCCCGATCGAGGCGCCGGTTGCCATCGAGGTGTGCGGGATCGGATACGCCGTTATGATGGCCACGCCGTCCGACCTGCGTGATTACGCCTTGGGATTTGCGCTTGCCGAAGGATTGGTGGTTCGATCGGACCAAGTCAGCACAATCGACATTCATCAGGCCGATCGCGGTTGGGTTATTAAGATCAAATTGCCCCCCGAGAGTGCGGCAATCGCGCTCAAGCGCGCCCGCAGGCGTATCTCAGAAAGCAGTTGTGGCCTGTGCGGCATCGAGAACATTCAACAGGTCCTGAGGCCCTTGCCCCAACTGACTGCACGTATCGCGACGGACCGTTTCGCCATGGCTAACGCATTGTCTCAGCTGCAGGACCATCAGCCGCTCGGGCAGGCGACCGGAGCCGTTCACGCAGCCGCCTTCTGTACGCCGGATGGATGTATTGTTTGTGTACGTGAGGATGTTGGCAGGCATAACGCGCTCGACAAACTGATCGGCGCGCTGGCGGTGAACGGCACCTCTCCGTCATCAGGCTTCATTCTGCTGTCGGCAAGATGCAGTTATGAACTGGTGGAGAAAACAGTGCTCGCCGGTTGCCCGATGCTTGTCACGGTTTCTGCGCCGACCAGCCTTGCCATCGAGCGGGCGATTGATGCCAAACTCACGCTGGTCACGCTCGCACGCCAGGATTCAGCGCTGGTGGTCTGCGATGCTTTGGGGAATATCGCTTGAGACTGGGCGTATTCACCTGATAGTGATTCTCTTGAGATTTTTTCTCAAACAGATGAGACCTACATGGCGACGACGCGAACGGGAATCGATTTCGCCGCAGGCGTACCACTAATTTTGTCGTAGTACTCGATCGGCAAAAGCTGGTTGAGCTCTGGATAATATCCTGCCACGGCGCCACGCGGCATCGAATAGTCCAATACGGTCAATCCTTCCACACGACGCCGTATGCCATCATCGCTGATTGTTTCCACCGCGACACGGCTCTCCGGCTCCAGTCCTCTCGCTGCCCGGTCATCTGGATTCATGAAGAGCACCATGCGATCATCGTACACGCCGCGATACCGGTCGTTGTAACTGTAGATCGTCGTGTTGAACTGATCGTGCGAACGAACTGTCGCCAGCCGTAACATTTCCGGATCGGAGACCCGGGCATCCACATCTAGATTCGGAAAGAGCAGAAAATTTGCTTTGCCATTCGGTGTTGGCCAGACTAAGCGGCGCGGTGGTATGTCCAAGTGAAATCCCTCGGGATCTTTGATCTTTTCGGAGAAGCCGGCGAAGATCTCCGGATAGACCTCGGCGATCTTTTCACGAATGAGACCGTAGTCGTGCATGTAACGTTCCCACGGAACCTTGCTGTCCGGTAACGTCGCGAGCGCCATCCGACATACGATCTCCACCTCCGGGAGGAGGTGAGGGCTGGCTGGCTCTAAGACACCCCTGGAGGCGGTAACCTTCGACATCGAATCTTCGATCGTGAGGAATTGTTCACCTGCCGATGTCTGTATCGTTTCAGAACGCGAGATAACAGGCAGAATGAGCGCGTCCCTACCGTGAACCAGGTGTCCGCGGTTCAATTTCGTGGCAATGCTGACCGTCAACTCGAGCTTACGCATGGCTTCGTAGGCTCTCTCGGTATCGGGAACCGCACGCACAAAATTTCCACCCATCCCGACAAAGACCTTGGCAGAGCCATTCTGCATCGCCTTCACGGATTCCACTGTGTGGTGCCCCGGCTCGCGCGGCGGCTCGAAACCGAAGACATCCCGTACGCGATCCAAATATGCCTGAGACGGCCTCTCATCGATACCGACCGTTCGATCACCCTGAACGTTCGAGTGACCGCGAATGGGGGCAATACCGGCCCCGGGTTTCCCGAAATTGCCGCGCAGCAGCAGCAAATTCGCGACCTGCTGGAGAAGCCGAGACCCCTCTTGATGTTGGGTCAGACCCATCCCATAGCAGATCATCGTCGCGCGCGAACGAATATAGATCTCTGCGACGCGGCGGATTTGCTCCTCCGTGACGCCCGACACCTCGACGATATCGGACCACTCTTGAGCAAGGGCATCGTCGCGTACAGCCTCAAACCCAGTGGTATGCGCACGAATAAAGTCGTGGTCGATGATATGCTCCCCGCCCGCCTCGCGTTCGAAAATCACCTTCATCATGCCTTTAAACAACGCGAGGTCACCGCCGATACGAATGTGCACAAATTCACTCGCGATCTTTGTCGACCCGAACGTGGCCATCTGCACGATATCCTGTGGAGCCGTGAAACGAATAAGCGCACGTTCAGGCATCGGATTGACGGCGACGATTGGTACGCCGCGCTTTCGCACGTCGACAAGATTCATCATCATCCGTGGCGAATTTGTGCCCGTGTTCTGCCCGATCACGAAGAGTGCTTCGGTATGCGCGAAGTCCTCCATGACCACGGTCCCCTTTCCGACGCCTATTGAAGAAGGCAAACCACGGCTCGTGGGCTCATGACACATATTCGAACAGTCGGGGAAATTATTGGTCCCGAACTCACGAACAAAGATTGAGTACAGGAACGCCGCTTCATTAGGAGTGCGGCCGGAAGTATAGAATTCGGCTTGGTGCGGACTCGTGAGCGCCCTCAAATGATGTCCGATTAATTCGAAAGCCGTCTCCCAGTCACAGGGCACATACCGATCGAGAGCGGCATCGTATCGCATCGGCTCGGTCAGGCGACCCTGCATTTCGAGCCAATGGTCCGATTGCTTCATGAGCTCGGATACGGTGTATTTTTCGAAAAATTCCCGGGTAACCCTGAACTTCGTTGCCTCAAAGGCCAACGCCTTCGCGCCATTCTCGCAGAACTCAAATGTTTTTCTGCAATCAGGATCGGGAAACGCGCAGCTAGGACATTTAAAACCACCAGGCTGATTCATCGAAAGGAGAGCACGGGATCCTTTGGCGATCACGCTCTGCTCAAGCAGGACTTTGGCAGTTGCCGCCGCGGCTCCCCATCCGCCAGCAGGTTGATCGCTCTTCTTATAGTGAGGCGTCTTTGGCATGCCACGTTCCTCCTTGTACTCTCAACGTCGCCCAGCTTGAACCCAAAAATCCACTTGGGATTCGCTCATCGCTAATAGATGATCGCTGGCCTTGTTTCATTGACCACTAACATTAATCGTTGATGTTGAAGCGGTCGATCAGGGTCGCGCGTATAGTGCGAGAAGTCTGTTGATACCTCAACTTGACTAAGAGGAACCGAAACGTGTTGTTTCAAATGAGTCATGTGAGTCTCAAGGGATAAGTCGACGATTTCATCCGTACAACCCGTCACTTCAGCATTCAGGTCTGATGAATCAAGAAACTTCACGGTGATCCGTTCTTCCGGATCGATCCATGGCTGAATCATCTTTTCTTTTTCAATATTTGTCATGTTGACCCCTACTTTTTGTTTTGAATGAGACTCATGTCCTACGAGCAAGGTCAACATGTTGGCGAGAAGAGGGTTGGGATATCACTCAAGAGTTCTTCGCACACGTGTTGTATTTTCTGAACGTTTTTTCAAAATTGCCGACTCGTTTCTGGGAACAAATGACCGTGACAGTACTTGCATGATCCCTTGAGTGACTTTCCCACCTCGCTTTTTTTTGCTGACAACCTGTCAAGTAGACATCCTGCGTTACCGTTCTTCAGCCTCTTACGAGACACATGCGGCACTTCTCTGCCATCATCGTTACTGAAGGGTTCGTTGCCGCTCCTTTGCCCATTTGGCCAGAGTATCCAGTAGTGTCCCTTCTTCGCCAAACGTGGCATCAATAACCCTATGTTCGTTATTGATCAAGAATATGGCCGGTACCCCAGCGGGAATGTTTTCAAGCGTATGGCGGACCGTTTCGTTCACTTCATACGTTCCTTTGTCTCCCTTTTCCGTCTCCAATACTGCCCACTTTTGACCTCTCAGGAGGGGTTGGAGGAGATGTCCCTTGACTGCCTTATCCCAGCCTGGAGTACCAGCTTTACGAAAATCGATGACCTGATTTTGGTCACTCACGATAATCTCTACCTTGTCTCCTGCTTGAATAGAAGTCATCCCTTTGTCCGCCGCAGCTTGCAATGAGAGAAACAGTGGGTCCAGATTATCGATGTTCACTTGAATGAGCCCGGATTTTACATGTTGAATGGTGCCAATTACGATAAATTCATTCGGCAACATCAAGCCTCGACGCATGAGAGCATTTTGGTCAGATCCGGCCCAAACCACTGATAACGGGAAAAAGGAAAATACGAGTGCGCCTAAAATCAACAGAGAGACAAGAATTCGAGGATTTTTTGATTGTGCAAACATTTTTTTTACAACCCTTTCTTCTTCATCGAAGAGCCTCAACATCGTATATGCACCGATCGGAATGGCTATGCAATCATTTCCCTCAAAATTGCCTTCTTGAGGGTGAGTAATGCATTGCCATCGAAAATCGATGCGTCACAAATAGGTCATCGACGACCAGCACGGTATAATTTCTCTATGAATGAAAACCGTAGTCATGATTCTTCAAGCAACATGGGTCTCTACCTGATGATTCGGCTGCGTACTCAAGATTTCTTTGGCACGCGACACCTCGTCTGGCGTTCCATGCACGATTAGGAGAAATTTTTCTGCCTTCAGCGCCGTTTCATAGGTAATGATACTGTCTTTGGGAATGCCGAGACTGAACAAGGCAGCCCCGACGGCATTCAAACCGCCAACCACGGCCGCGCCCTCAAGCCCAGCCAGGATCGTGCTCACCAGCGGCCCGGCGGCTATCAAGGGTCCGATGCCTGGTAACCAGAAAGTAGCCCAGCCGAACAGGATTCCCCACAGTCCTCCCCAAAACGCCCCGAGTTTTCCCCAAAACTTGACTCGCTCTCCCGTATTATAAAAACCCGCCGCATGCTCTTCCGTATGATACCCTTTACCAACGATGGAGAGCTTTTTCATGTCGAAACCCACCCGCTGCAATTCTTTGATGCCGTTTTCTGCATCGGTATGTGTATTGTAAATACCGATACAGCTGCTGCTGTTGTCACCCACTTCAGAACTCCTTTCCTTGTAGGTTCTGGCGAGACTGACCACGAAACTCATGGTCGAAAATACCTCCATGAGTCCGTGGTCCACACCGCCAAAATCATGTGTTACGTTGATACACTGGTTTCATCTAAATACTCGTGCTTCGGTCAGCGCGATCATTCCACCTCCTGACGATTCTGCTTAAGCAACGTCTCTTGTTCTGATCGTAAGGGCGGAGCCCCGGTATGAATCGCATTAATGACCTTTTCGACACCGGAAACCGATTCAACCGCTCTCTGGGCGGCCTCTTTTTCCCTCTCAGTTTCGACCACGCCGGACAGCGTCACGACTCCATTTCTGGCCCGGACACGCAAGGGGTCTGTTTGGAGCACGTCTACACCCCGCAAGGTTTCCCACACGGCTTTTTGAAGGTTATGGTCTTTCGATGGCGGCACGTCGACGATAATGCGGTTGAAGATCTCCGTGACCCCGGCAACATCGATCGCAATATCCGTCGCGAATCCCTTTTCTTCCTGAGTCCGGACTTCACCGTACAGCGTCACATGACCATGCTTGACTTCGACGTCGAGCACTTCCCAATCAATCCGTCCATCCGTTCGCAAGCGATCCTCGACATCATATTTGATCTGATCATCACGTTGCTTTTGTTCAGTAGCCTGAGCAGACGGCGGAGCGTCGCTGGCTGACACCCCGGTGCCAATGGTTACTGCTCCGAACAGACCCAAGAGCGCCGCGACGACCATCTTTAGCATATTCGTGCCTCTCGCCTTGACAATTCCTCGCGACGTATTACCTCGGTTTACATGTACCCATGTATTCTTCATAATCGGAATCTCCCTCTCGCTCTTTCTTTCCAATTGGCCTTGGTGAAGATGTCGAAAACGCCGACATCTTCACCCGCCGGAAAAATGTCTTAGAGCTTCTCTGCTGTATCAATGTTGTTCAGCGTTGTTAATGTGTAAGTGATAAGTCTTTATCCGCTTACCCCTTGTGATGAGCAATCGCCCGTCTCTTCTCTCTGTGTTCATGACACGATGGTAGCCTACCACCGTATGCTTATTGCTAACTTCGTCATACAACACAAGCAGAGAACGTGAAGACTTAATGCCCCATTTCTTTCAATACGAGGTCTGGATGCACGAATACCTCCTTAACTTTCCCGGTGACGGCATCAACCAGCACATCTTTTAGTTCTTTCCCGTCAGCATCGCTGAACACGGTGACTTGATAGTACGGGCTCCCGCCCTTTGTCGAACGGAAGTGGACGGTCTCTACTTGACCGTAATATTGGGCTTCAACAATTTTTATAGCCTCGGAGGTCGGCAAGAGCTTTTTATGACTATTCGCGGATGCCATGTCGGTTCCGAAACCTACTCCAAGCATGATCGATAAGGCCGTGAAAAACATTAAAAAACGTGCATGTTTCATGATCAATTTCCTCTTTCATGTTTGAGTGAATTAAAAGGCCCCATCATTAAATTGAGTGGAGACCTTGCTCGCGTGTTGTCATCGGGCCTACGGCCAAACCATGACAACTGATGATTCTCAATGCCTTGAAATACTTCCATTGGATCCCCGCGTGTGGGCACATTCACGATAATTCCTCCTTGTGAATTTTGAGTACACAGACGTCAATCATCCCTTAGAACAACAGAGACCGACATGATCGTGTCGTATACCCATATGTATGCCATTATCCGAGTGGACTGCGTGTCATACACAGCCACTCCCAACGGGAAACAATATCAAATTGTTATGAGGAAACAAAATTTAAGGATGGACTATGAACATGTCAGCGGTAATTCCGCCGATCACATATCAAAACCACCCTCTAAAACATAATAGAGTTTGGCGTGATTGTGTTGTGCAACTACATGCGGTTGCCCGACTGAACTTCAGCAACAGACGTGCCAATCCGAACAGCCTGCAATATCAAACAGTTACGAAACAATCCTTGTTGATGTGTGCGGTTTCATCGTTTTGCGCTCGGCACTCCCCTGGCAAATCCGCACACTTGAAAGCCTGAAAGTAACGTATTTTTACTTACGCATTGCAATCAAACGACAAAATCTTTATCGTACCGCCTTTCCTTAATTCCTCGACTTGAGACAGATTTCCGTACTCTTCTGAGATGCCGCAGCCACCCGATCCCTGGACCTCGCCGCTTCGCCCCTGGCAGGAAGAAGCATTTTCGGCCATTTCCCAGCATGCTTCCCCGAACTTTCTAGCTGTCGCCACGCCCGGTGCCGGGAAAACCCGGCTCGCGTTGCATGTCGCGCACGATGCACTCACGAAAGGACGAGCCGATCGAATCGTGGTCGTCTGCCCCACTACGCATTTGCGCGGACAATGGGCCAAGGCCGCTCATCTTGAAGGCCTTCAGCTTGACCCCACCTCGTCCACTCAACAGGATCGCGAGGCCAACGATTTTCATGGATTAGCCACCACCTACCAACAAGTCTGCCTCGAACCTACACGCTATCGAGCGCAATGCCTTCGATCGAAGACATTGGTCATTTTTGATGAAATCCACCATGCGGGAGAGGGGAAGGAGTGGGGTGATGCCTTACGCGTGGCCTTTGACCCAGCCGTTCAACGGCTCCTCCTTTCAGGGACACCATTCCGCAGTGACCAGAATCCCATCCCCTACGTCCGTTACGATTCGGCCCGCCGCAGTATCGCTGACTTTCAATATGGATACCCTGAAGCCCTTCGGGATCATGTCTGCCGTCCAGTCATCTTTCCATCGTATGAAGGGGAACTGGCTTGGACGTCACGAGGTGAAACCGTTGAAGCCACGTTCAAAGACGGCATAAAAAAACCATGGCGTCGTGAACGACTGCGCACCGCGCTCTTACAAGACCGCTGGCTTGGTCAAGTCATTCAGGATGCCGATGAACGACTATCTGCCGTGCGTTCGGCTGGCCACGACCGGGCTGGTGGCCTGATTGTCGCCATGTCCCAGACACATGCTCGCGACATCGCGGCACTCGTTCAAGAACTCACGAGTGAACGGGCGCTAGTCGCCGTTTCCGATGACCCCACGGCCCACAAGACGATTCAGCGCTTTGCCAGAGGACGGCAACGATGGTTAGTCGCGGTCAATATGGTGAGCGAAGGCGTCGATATCCCTCGGCTGCGAGTCGGCGTCTATGCCACCAATGTGTTAACGGAAATGTATTTTCGTCAGGTCGTTGGTCGCTTTGTCCGGGTCAATGAGCATGGAGGGCAGGATCGTAAATCCTACCTCTACATCTCTCAAGATCCCACGATCGTGCAGCATGCGAAACAGATCACCGAAGAACGCGCCCACGCGTTGAAGGAACGGGATTTTCCCGTTTCACAGCCTTTAGCGGCGCCCAGCCAAAGAACCGGACAGGATGACGACTTCGTTCCATTAGACGGCGTAGCGCGTGCCGATGAATGGATAGGAGGAACGTTTTTTCTGACTCATCCTGAAGTCCCCGAATCACAGCAAGCCTTTTTTCGCCCTAACAGCTCTGCTCAAGAATCCAATCCCGAAGAAGGACCGACCTCGCCCAAACCACCTGAACCTGAATTGAGCCTCTTCGAGCAGAAGGCCAGCTTGCGGGACCATCATAAACAACTCGTCTCTCAGTTGACCCGCAAAGAACGGCTCGACCCCTGGCAAGTGAATACCGCACTAAAAGACGCGACCGGGACCTCCATTCACGAGGCGACAATCAGCCAACTCAAGAAACGCCTTCAATTGCTCGACCGTTGGCTGGCCCGGGGATTCCTCAAGCCGCGGCTTCGCCGTTAACGGCCAGCCGTGAATCCCGAATGGCAGGAAACGCCGCATATAGGGCTGTTCACGTTTTGGGGGGTTGGTTCGCTCCGACAGATTCAGTCGTCTGAGGAAAAAATTGGAGAAACGACTATTCCTCAATGGCAGGCGTTAGAAAGCGTTCGTATGAGATTGCACAGGAGGGCCGGGAAGAAAGGAATGGGTTCGTTGGATGATTGCCGGGATTCCGACGTTGAGCTTTAACTCCGCATGCGTTCACTGGGAATCGCTTATGACTCCTGAATCGTAAACGTCATCGTGCCGATAATGTTGATGGCATGCAGTTCTTGGCCGGGACTGCCATAGTAAATATCTACAAGATATTTTCCCGGGTCCCAGACTCCTTTGGGTGGGGTGATGATGAAATAGGCATACCGTTGGTTCATCTCTAATTCGACGACATCTTTGCCCAGGGGTTTGTCACCCACTTTCTTGCCATCCGCAAGCAAATGCCAGGCAGCGGCAAATTGTCCCGGTGCATCAAGTGGTTGCCCCTCAAAGACGATGTAAATCTCAGGAGTATCGGGTGCGAACGTGGAAACGCCGGGATCAATGGGTTCAACCATCGCATCATCAGTCATCCATCCGGGTCTGCCATGAGTGGCCCAGGGCGTGTCGTACCCTCGAGCCATGGCAATCCACGTAAACACACCCTGAGGCTTTTTCCAATTGACCTGATCTAGGGCTATATCCGTCGGTTTTTCGATCAATATTTGAGGAGATTCTTCTGTGCCAAACGGATCTTTCGCAAATGCGGGACCGACCAGGATACTCGACACAAGAACAAGGGCAAGCCTCACACGGTTATTGGAATAATATGTCGGAAACCTCATCATCTCGCCACCTCCCGGCCTCTCTCACTGTTTCATCACCCAATACCTCTATTGTACTCCAAATTCGGCACACAATGCACAGGCCTTGGGCAATATGAGAGTCGTGAACGTTTGCACCTGCGCCATTCTTCTGGGGCCCCTATGGAGTCGGCGCTGCGACCCGTGACTTCTCGACTCCCTGCCGCCGTTCTTCGAGCACGCCCTTCGCAATCTCCTTGATGTGTTGTTCCAATATCAAACGCAAATGACTCCCCTCCCGGTAATCGGCTGGTGCCATGAAATGCACTCGATCGGCATGATGGGCCAGTTGGTAACATTTCTCAAATGACCGGCGAGAATGATCTTCGGCGTTATACACGGCCACGGCAAATCCGCCATTCTTTTTCATGAGCGTGAAGCACGGCACATCGGTTGGCCCATCTCCGACGTAAATCATATGACGAAACGGCACTCGTCGCACTTCTTCGGGCATGTGATCATTGACGTCTTGATCCAAGTCCAGCAGGCCCTTATTGACCCGAAACAAAAATTGTGTTTTTTGCGTGTGGCTAATCGTCCGCTTGGGAAAACTAATGTGTCCGTCATCTTCATCAAACTCACAGCCAAAGATTGCTTTGACATGCTTGGCAATAAGACTTCCGTCAAGGATGGCCTTGAGCCCTGAACTCACAACATAGTGTTCTAAACGTATCCCGAATTCTTCATACTCTTCGGGGCCAAACAACGCATTCAATTCCTCAAAACAATCAGGCACCCCCGGGAAAAACGTCAGCTCCGCTCCCATGGTCTCCAGATCTTTGTTAGACAGGGCGCGAATGGCCTCATGCTCGAGCAGCTTTTTCATGTAGGCTAATTCCTGGTCATAGCCCTTCGATTGAATCAAGGCCGTACAACTCGGCCAGAATTCCTTGGGATCGATGCCCGCATGGCGCAGAATAGTATGGTCCTGCATATAATGGGGACTCAGGGTATGATCAAAGTCATACACGATAGCGATGATATTATGGGGGTGACTCATCCCATATGTCCTTTCGTCAGTGGGTCAGGGATGGAGTGTATGTGGCAAACAATGGAGTGTCAATGCGAGTGAATCGTGCAGTGCGAGGCGGGCAACGGCTCAAAAGCCTATGTTATAGCGAATCCAAATAAGTTCCAATCGATACATACGACATACTCTGCGCAGTACGAGGTTGAACCATATGGAAGTTATTTGAAACGGCTATAGCGGGAGGATTGCAAAGGTTGCTTGGCAGTTGTCGTCTTAGACTTGTGTGCGGCCCGACATGAGCCGGACCAAGCGCGAAGACAAGATACTCTTAAGCGGAATAGCGCATCCTCGTTCCATGTTGAAAAGAGAGTAAGATCTCTGTGGAACTCAGGGCCTTGGGGAAATAGGTGCCGGAGATATGGGCACCGTTGATGCTAGCGCCTTCTAATTGCGCTTCCGAAAGGTCTACACCACGAAGATCGGCTTGCCGAAAATACGCACCTCGAAGATCGAGGCCATTTGCGTCTAACCCTCGAAGATCGACGTTCCGAAAATCACAGTTCGTAAGATCAACGTTCTCACCCAAAGCCCGCCGGTCGTTAAAGTCCTCGACCTTTCCTTCCCGAAGTAACTGGTACATGGGATCTGAAGGTATGCGTGGTGTCATCTGGGACTCTCCTTCGCATCGATTGCCGATATCCTTCCATTTATCTTTACATCTTCTGTTATCGGTCATTTGCGGCCGCAGACTAAAGTCATAGGCCACTCAGGGAAATATCGATCGTGAGAAGCCTGAGAATGTGAATCCAGCTTGAATGAGAAAACTTTGATGATATCTTGACACCAGATAACCATAGGCGGTATTACACACAAGCTCTCAAGCCCTCACGTGGGCTTCAGACCCAACCTAGTTAATTAATTACCTACACATCACTGGTGGACGGATGGAACAGAGACCTTCCCGCCGAGTGTTCATTGGTGATGTTTTGTGGAAGCCAGCCTGACGATCGAAAAAGACCGTGTCATCCTCAAGCTCTGGGGGCGCTTTGACGTAAAGTGGCGCCAAGAATTTCTCACGGCCTTTAGCCAAGCCAAAGACGAAAACACTGAAGAAATTGTCGTGGATTTGCGAGAGGTTCCCTTTATTGACAGCACCGCGTTAGGGCTTCTTATGGTCGCACATAATCAGTGCAAAACCTCGTCACGCACCTTGCGCCTGTGCGTATCCCATGGTCATGTCAAACGAACGCTCGAGCAGATGAAAATTTCTGAACTTGTCTCTATGGTTTTAACGATTTGAGGATTCGCCTCATTCGTCGTTATCTCACGTTACATGCACACGTGTCATGAGGATTTGCGAACTACACACTTCTCTCGTCTTTTTTAGAAAATCGCCTTCACGAGTTCTTGTATGCTCCGCTGCATATCCTGGTCATCCGTCATCGGGCGAGTGACCGCCGCCTCGCACGCCCGGTCAGGAGAGACGCCGCGTCGGATCAACGTTCCCGCGTAGATGAGCAATCGCGTGCTGACGCCTTCTTCAAGTCCGTGACTTCGCAGGTTTCTCACTTTTTCCCCAAGTTTTACGAGACGCATCGCCACATCTTTGTCAACCTGTGCTTCATGCTGGATGATTCGAACCTCGATTTCTTTGGGCGGATACGAAAATTCAATCGCGACAAAACGTTGCTTGGTACTTTGCTTCAGCTCCTTGAGAACGCTTTGATAGCCAGGATTGTACGAGATCACCAACATAAAATCATCGACCGCTTCCAAAACTTGGCCCTTCTTTTCAAGGGGAAGAAACCGGCGATCATCGCTCAGCGGATGAATCACCACGGTCGTGTCTTTTCTGGCTTCGACAATTTCGTCGAGGTACACGATCGCCCCGTGTTTGACTCCTAACGTCAGGGGTCCATCAATCCAGACCGTTTCCTCGCCTTTCAACAAATAGCGGCCAATCAGATCAGAGGCCGTCAGATCTTCGTGACAGGCAACGGTAATCAACGGCCTTCCCAATACATAGGCCATATGTTGCACGAAACGCGTTTTCCCGCTCCCGGTCGGCCCTTTCAACATCACGGGCATCTTGCTCTCCGCCGCGATCTTCAGCAGATTTTTTTCGCCGTTGACTTCTTCGTAAAACGGTTCTTCAACCAGCTGGTATTGTTCAATCCCTAATTCTTGACCCTTCATTTCGATAGTTCCCCTGTTTGCACGATTCCTCGGACAGCGGACTCATTATACTGATGCGTTGAGAACGAGAACAAGGTTGGTGCTGCATGATGTCCCATGGTTACGGAGAAAATACTGACAGCCTCCAATCTATCAGCGCGATTCTGTCGGACCGCTCATCATTCGCTCACAGTCATGGGGTGACAATGTAATTCTGCACCCGTTCAACAGGCGCGTAAGCTTGTTTCGATCTGGCGAGACTGGGAAGACCTGAATCGTCCATCGTATTGATAAAGGTATACGGTTCCAGCTCCCGACAAAACTCCCGAAAGACATAGTGCGAAGCCCCCACGATCGTTCGGTCCGTCACTTCGACCAGAACACAGAATACGTCTGAAGACCGCCTAAAGCCAAAGGTATAGGCACACATCGCCCCATGAACCCGCACGACACGTCCGGTCAGGTCCAAAGACTCCGAACATTCCATGATGATTCGATGGGCCGACTCAGCATCCTGGAGCATGAACCGTTCGATACCGAAACCGTCGCGGCATGCCCCAGCATACTGCTTCTCTTTCTGACCCGACCATCGATGAAAGAGTTCCCGACACTCGACCCGATCGCCAGTCCCATAGGGTTCATACCGTATCCGGCCGTTTTGCAGAAATCGGTTATAGGCATGTCGAGGCGATTTGTATCGATCACCCTCCAGCTTCGCAATGTCCTCCCGTCGATAAAGATACTCCGCATCCTTCGTTCGAACCGTATATCCCATGCCCTCGAAAGATGCGGCCAACTCGCTTGGCACATTCTCTATTCTCGTCACAGAGGAGCCGAAGTTTTTGGACCTCATAAACTCCATGACCTGACTGACGACAGCATCAAATCCAAGAGCATTGCCTGATGCTGAGCCAGGGCCTAATGGAGGCAAGGGCATGTACAGACCATCGACGTATTCCGCAAACAGGCACCACCACCCCTCAATCTCCGTCCATGCGAAAGAAAACTGATCTTTCCATACATAATGTGGAGCGAAGGCCCACGTGGATAACGCCGTTGTTCTACCATTTGCCATCGACGACACCGCCTGTTCGAAACGGTGACGGTCGTTCAGCGTCAATGGCGTTAAACGAATGGCCACAGTGGGTTCGTGCTCATGAACGAAAGTTGGATGACGGACCGGTCACCGGCTTATGCATTCGGACGACCGACCGCATTGGTCAGTCGTGGTAACGATCGAAGGATGACCACATCGTCCTGAAATGGGGTGACAAGATGAGGATGTTGAATAATTTGATCATGCCACGCTCCCTCTTCCAGCCGATCCGCCACGCGTTTCGCCTGTTGCATGATTTCCTCTGGCAATGGGGGGGGGACGGTCAGCTTCGAGAGATCCTGAGAAAACGGCACATCCGAACCGGCTGGCGACAAGAATGGGCATTTCGTATCCCAACCTAACTGGATCTCGTCGTGCCGGTCATCCCACATCAACACCAAAGGGTACAGTTGACAGTCAAAGGGACGAGCCTCATAGATGCGACAACGCGAGGTGGACAGATCGAACGCCGGACAGAGGTAGCCCTCTCCTGAGGGGTGCGGAACCACCTCGATTTGACTCCCTCCCCGGTTCGCAAAGTGCTCTGGTGAGACACCATGCTGTATCGCCATTTCGATTTCTGAACGCGTGAAATAGGGACGGAGAAAACTATCTCGCTCCGGAAATCGACAACAGACATCACAGTTGAAACAAATCCTTGACGGGACGAATTGCGGAACTGCGGACATGGACGCCCACCCTCATCACGCTGAAAAAGCCATAAAATAATAGGTTCTTCATCCTAACGTGGACCCGTATCCACCGCAAGACAGGCTTGCGAGAAGACACGTTGCCTTGTTTGGTTTAGAATCATCATGTTACGATCGAGTCGAAGGGGTTCTACATTTCACCTGTCCAAAGTTGGCGTATTGGGCCCCGGCGACATGATACGTATGCCAGGTCATCATTCGAGATTGCTTATCCCCTCACAACTCACCTGGAGAGGTTGAGGGATTCCATCGTTTGAAATCCACAAAACTCCAAGAGACGTAAACGCGATGGTGCCAACGGGAACCGTTCCCCACGATATTTCCATCCCTGAAAACAGCCGCGCTCAAGATGGGACAGGTCCCTTCGAGGTCATCCGCCGGAGTCTACGCAACGATGGACTGTTTCGAGAGGGTGAACCCGACGCCTGGAGGGTCGCTCGACGCCCATTCCAACTCGCATCATCTGAAGCAAGGTTCTTAGAACAACTCGGCGATCATTTATTGGCCTTCTCCCGATCCCTAAACCGTCTGTACCTTGAAAGCGTGAAAGGTCAGCAACCGGCATGGATCCATAAGTACTTTGATCAGGGAAAACCGGAAGCGTTAGTGTCTTTCGCGCGAATGAATCGATTTAAGAATGTCTTACCCGACATCATTCGTCCAGACATTATTCCGACTGAAACCGGGATGATTATTACCGAGCTGGATTCTGTCCCCGGAGGCATAGGGCTAACAGGAAGCTTGACCCAAGCGTATCACCGGCTGGGAGAAGACGTGCTGGGGGGACCGGATGGATTGTCGGACGGTTTTGCGTCGAGCCTCCTCGAACGGGCGAAAGACCCGTCTCCCGCGATCGCTATCGTGGTCTCCGAGGAATCCGAGTCATACCGACCGGAAATGCAGTGGCTGACGAAACAGCTGAACAACCAGGGACTTTCGATCGCCTGCGTGACTCCTCAAGACATCAGTTTTAGGGATCACGGGTTATGTCTCCCGGATCTGTTCGGAGATCAACCTCTTTCAGTCGTGTATCGTTTCTTCGAACTGTTTGACCTCCCCAATATCCCGAAGTTTGAGTTACTCATGTATGCAGCCAAAAAGGGGCTCACGGTCGTGACGCCTCCCTACAAACCCTGGCTGGAAGAAAAACTGGCTTTTGCCTTGGTCCATCACCCGATGGTAGAACAATATTGGGAGGCCAACCTCCCTGATGAAACATTTCAGTTGCTCAAAAGACTCATACCTCATACCTGGATACTCGACCCCTCGCCGATTCCGCCGATGGGTGTGATTCCCGGACTCGTATTCGGAACTCGCGCCGTTTCTGATTGGCGTCAACTCGACATGGCGACTCAGAAAGAACGACACTATGTCGTCAAGCCTTCCGGGTTTTCTGAACTGGCCTGGGGAAGCCGAGGCGTCTCCATAGGTCATGATCTTTCTCAAGCCGATTGGGCTCAAACACTGAAGACAGGGTTGGAATCCTTCTCGAAGACACCGTATATTCTTCAAGAATTTCACAAAGGCCGGCTGCATCAAGTCGAGTATTATGACCAAGATCATGAAAAATGGACCATGATGGAAGGGCGCGTCCGTTTGTCTCCCTATTATTTCGTCCGTGGTGACCGGGCGAAACTCAGTGGCGTCCTGGCCACTGTCTGCCCCAAAGATAAAAAGATTATCCATGGCATGCTTGATGCCGTCATGATGCCATGCAGAACCGAACGTGACATGTGAACAAACAGGCGTGAAGGACGAGTTTCACGTAACCCCGAAGGACGATCATGACTTTGTACCATGTTTCCTGGTGCCCGGAATGCCGTATCGTAAAGGAAAAGCTTGAAGCGCTCTCAATTCCGTACGAGAGCGTCATCGTCCCGGACTTTCAACCGATGCGGACTCAAGTTCATGATGTATCGGGACAGTATTACGTGCCGGTCTTAGTCGACAATGAGACCGTGCTCACGGAAACACCTGATATCTTAACGCACCTCGATCAATATGCATCCTCTCGTCCTTCTGACGAGAAGTAGCTGCAATGTCGATTCTGTAACCACGATAGAGTGAGGAATAACAGATGGACGATTGGAAACGTGTTCTTGCCGAAAGCATCACGAAACCCAAGGATTTGGCAAAACACCTGGGCGTTGACCCCAAGGAAATTGAAGACGTGGTAGGCCCCTATCCCATGCGAATCACGCCCACCGTGCTCGCGACCATTAAGGAAAAGGGAGATCCGATCTGGAAACAAGTGGTTCCTGAAGCCATTGAGATCGATGACATCGATGCTCCCGATGATCCCTTGGAAGAAGACACCGACAGTCCTGTTCCACATTTGGTCCATCGTTACCCTGACCGGGTCTTGTTGATGGTCACGAATCAATGTCCTATCTATTGCCGCTTTTGCACGAGAAAACGGTTGGTCGGGAAGCCAGGATTTTTAAAGAAAGGAGAACTCGACCAGGCCATCGCCTACCTTCGGGAACATACCGAAGTCCGGGATGTGATTCTCTCAGGGGGCGATCCATTGCTCCTCCCTGACCATCTCATTGAACGGATCCTCCGAGCCTTGCGGACAATTCCTCATCTTGAACTGATTCGTTTCGGCTCCCGCGTACCGGGGACCTTACCCCAACGTATTACGGCCGAGCTCTGTGAAATCGTCAAAAAATACCATCCGATCTACATGAACTTACATTTCAATCATCCCGATGAGCTGACGCCTGAAGTCAAAGAGGCATGCGGCCGACTCGCTGATGCCGGAGTGCCTCTTGGCGCACAGACCGTCCTATTAAAGGGGGTGAACGATGACCCGGCGATCATGAAACAGTTAATGCATCAGTTGCTCCTGGCGAGAGTGAAACCTTATTATCTCTACCAAGCCGACTTGACCAAGGGAACGAATCATTTCCGTACCCCGGTCGAGACGGGACTCAAGATCATTCAAGCTCTTCAAGGACACACGAGCGGAATGGCGGTGCCGCATCTGGTCATTGACGCACCGGGTGGTGGCGGGAAGATTCCGATTCTTCCCAGCGAGTACCTGCTACACCTTGACGAAAAAGGCGCGGTTCTGAAAAATTACGAGAATAAGACCTATCATTATCCTCAGCCAGATCAAGAGCATAAACGGGAACTGCCGATGGTAGGGGCGCATCTCTCCAATGGTTCGTGTAGTATCGAGACAATGGACGATCTCTAATGCCGGTTCCTCGCAAACAAGGCATTCTTCCCTACCAACGCCTTAAAGAACTCGCGGCAGATGGTGCCATTACGGCCAAACCCGCGTTGACAGAAGCGCAATTTCAGCCCGCCAGCCTTGACCTTCGACTCGGACGGAAAGCCTACAGGCTGCTCAGTAGCTTTCTGCCGGAACACCCCGATACGTTTGGCCCGCACGCGCATTGGGAAAAAGCTTTTCAGTCGGATTTGGTCATGTATGACATGGATATCACCGATGGAGCCATTCTTGAAAAGGGCCACGTGTATCTCATTCCGTTACTCGAGCACCTGCGTCTCCCTAAAAACATACGGGGAAGAACCAACCCCAAGAGTTCAACGGGACGACTCGATATTTTCACCCGCGTCATCACCAACCGCAATGTGGGGTTTGACGAGATCCGCACAGGATATGAAGGCCCTCTCTACCTGGAAATTGTCCCCCGTTCATTCACCATCCGTGTCCAGACTGGATTGGCCCTCAATCAACTGCGCTTGATATCCGGCAAGCCAACCGTTTCCGACACCGATCTTCGGGCCGTGCACCGGAAAACCCCGTTGCTCTACTTCAACGGAGAAGCCCATCGCGCGAATAAACCGCTGCCAGCCAGAGAGATCCACCTCAACCATGGACTCTTTCTGAGCGTTGACCTGCAAGGAACGGACGAGGGGACCAATACGGTTATCGGCTATCGAGCGAAGAAAAACAGCCATGTCATTGATCTAAAAAAAATCAATTATTACTCGGCCCTCGACTTCTGGGAACCCATTACCCGTCATGCGAACAACACACTGTTGCTCGAACCTGAGGAATTCTATATTCTCGCATCCAAAGAGCGTATTCAGGTACCAGCGGGATATGCGTCTGAAATGGTGGCCTACGAAGCCGCGTGCGGAGAACTCCGCACGCATTATGCCGGGTTTTTCGACCCAGGGTTCGGCGTCGTCAACGGAAAACGGAAAGGCACTCAGGTGGTGCTAGAAGTCCGCCCTCATGATGTCCCGTTTTTAATCTACGACGGACAAACATTTTTTAAAGTGCTGTACGAAAAACTGTTCAGCCTCCCCACCAAGCTCTATGGGTCATCATTAGGATCGTCGTACCATCAACAAGGATTAACGTTGAGCAAACACTTTAAGTGGTAAATATGTCGTCTCATCTCGATCAGAAAAATCCAGATTCCTCATCAGAAGAGCCCACCCCTCACGTACCACCACAGCCGGACCCTCCTCATCATGAGGAAGATCTCGACGAGAGTGAAAATCGTCAGATGCGGGTCGCGATGAAAATGATCGGATCGGCGATGGTATTTATCGGATTTCTTCAAGTGTTTCTCGCCGCTCAGACAGGCGCGGAGATTACGGTGTTTCCGATGTTTATCTATTTTGGAGGCATGGCGCTGTGGGCCCATTCCTCGATAGAAAATGCGACGATCCGGTATCTGGTCATCACGTTTTCTCTCTTGTGCGGCCTGGCCTTTTTTCACTTCGGCGAAGTCTTGTTCTGGCACATCTACGTGATTTATTGGGGGACGGTGTTGATGGTCGTGTACTTTATGTTTAAGACACAGAAACCGACAAAGTCTTAGCCGTAAGGCGAGAAATACCTCGCACTCTCCTCGTGGACGTTCAGCAAGAAAGAGTCAGGCCCAGGGAGAAGATATGTCACACGTCCAATGGCTTGGTCACGATCATTCATGAAGATCGCAGTCATCATTCCAGCCTTGAACGAAGAAGCAACACTCGCGAAGACCTTATCCCATGTGACTCCACTCGGCTTGGACGAGATCATCGTCGTTGACGGCGGAAGCCAAGACCAGACTCCCGCGATTGCTGAATCGTACTTCCAGACCCACACACACATTACCGGACACATCATTTCTGCGCCGAGAGGTCGTGCACGGCAGATGAATGCTGGCGGGTGGATGGCGCAATCGGATATCCTGGTCTTCTTACATGCCGACACGCTCTTACCGAAGGACGCTCGTCGTGCGATTGAACATGCGTTGGAGCAACACTACATCGGTGGTCGCTTTGACGTCCGGTTCGAGCCGGATCGTGGGTACGGTTGGCTCATCAGCCGGATGATGAATTGGCGCTCCCGTTGGAGTGGCATCTGCACCGGAGATCAAGCCATTTTTGTGCGGAAGCCTATTTTCCGGCAACTCAATGGCTTCTCCGACATTCCACTGATGGAAGACATCGACTTCAGTTATCGTGCGAAACGACTCGGGGCCATCGCTCCACTTCGTGAGAAGGTGACGACCTCGTTTCGCCGATGGGAGCAAAACGGTCCTCTTCGGACGATTGTTCATATGTGGACGTTGAGGTTTTTGTATTGGCTGGGAATCAGTCCTCACACCCTGCAACAATTTTATGGAGCCGTCCGGTAATCGAAAAACGCGAAAAGCTTTTCACCAGAGAGGGGGAACGTCTCGCCGTGAGAAGCAAGCAAACACTGCGCTCATCGTGTTTGTCAAAGCCCCTGCGCCTGGCTACGTGAAAACGCGTTTATGTCCTCCGTTGACGCCTGATGAAGCCGCCACGTTACACGGCAGCTTGGTCTTAGACACGTTAGAACACACCAGGCCTCTCGTCGGCATCGACCGTATTGTCGCCTGCGCGCCTTCCAAACAGCACCCCTTCTTTCACGCCCTCGCCGCTCGTCATACTGTTCAACTGTGGGAACAGGTTCCTGATGACGATTTGGGCCAACGAATGAGCCACATGTTTGATGCGGCTTTTACACAGCATTATCTCAAAACGATGATTATCGGCAGCGATCTTCCCACGATCGATCATGACATCATTCAACAGGCCGTTGAAGCCTTATCCAAGCACGATGTCGTGCTTGGACCGGCGCACGATGGAGGGTATTATTTGATCGGCCTAAATTGTTCGACTCCGGGTTTATTTTCTGAGATTCCGTGGTCAACAAATCACGTGATCTCGCGCACCCAGGAAATCGCCGAAACACTGGGCCTGACGCTCAAGCTGCTGCCCCTTCAACGGGACTTGGATACTTCCGACGATCTGCAATACTATATCCAGGAATCCCCAAAGGCCTTGCGTCAACGTATTTCCTCTCGCACGTCACAAATTTTCAAGACACTGAACACACGGTTAGTCGATAGAGAATAACCATTTCGAGGTCATCACGCTCCTCCCTTTAATATCGTGACGCATGTGAAACAACGATGAGCCCAGACCATACGACACATGAACTATTGGAGAACAGACCGGCGATGCCCCGTCGTGTCGCATTAATTACCGGAGGTGCTCGGGGAATTGCGCGTGGGATCGCCCTGGACCTGGGTGCCAAGCAGTGGTCGGTGGCCATTTGCTATCGAACAAGCCAGACAGAAGCCGAAGAGACCAAGAGGCGTATCGAAGATTCAGGCGGGAAGGGCTTGGCCATTCGTTGTGACGTATCCGACCCGAAGGCCGTACGGCAACTTGTCCGGCACGTCGAGGAATCTTGGGGGCATATCGATGCCTTAATCAACGGAGCGGGGCCATACCACCGAATCGATCTCTTCAAAGAGACGCCCGATGGATGGAATGAAATGCTACACAACAATCTCAATCCGGTATTTTACCTCGTGCAAGCTGTCGCGCCGGGTATGCGTGCCAGAAAATACGGTCGCATCATCTCATTCGGGATGGCCAACGCCGACAAAATGGAAGCGCAACCAAACGTGACCGCTCACTATATCGCCAAGGCGGGGATCCTGATCTTGACCAGAACATTGGCAAAGATGCTGGCGCCTGATGGCATCACCGTCAACGCCATTTCTCCTGGGTTTATAGATTCCGGCAGCGCACCAGCCGGAGAACTCGAGAAAGCGATCACGACGATTCCGGCCGGATATGTCGGCTCAATAACCGATACGGTTTCGGCCGTCAGGTATCTGTTATCCGATGAGGCCCGGTATGTGAATGGCGCGAATCTTCAGATTAGCGGGGGGTGGGGAGTCTGAGGGCACACGAGCCAGGTTTCGAGAGAATTCATAAAACAACTCAGCATTCTTCAGATGTACGGCGTCACCATGTCGTTCTGCGTTCCACCCACGTGATCCCGAATACTTCTGCAAAGTGATGAATAAATCGGGCTTTGACGTGTTCTTCATCAACCCGACGGTGAAGACATTCTTTCATCGAAGTCACGACGCAACCCTCGATCCCGCACGGCGTGATGAGAGCAAACGGTTTCAGGTCCACATTGGCATTGAGCGCCAGGCCATGCATCGTCACCCCTTTGGTAATTCGAACTCCAATCGCGGCGATTTTTTCAAAAGACGCCCACGCATTCTTCACCCACACACCTGGAAACTTTTCTCTGATTCTGCCTGAAATGTCCCACTCGGCTAAGACCCGAACGATTACCTCCTGCAACTGGCCCACATAAGCCTTGGGTCCCCGACAATACTCGTGGAGCCGTATAATCGGATAGACCACAATCTGTCCGGGACCATGAAACGTAACGGACCCCCCTCGTTCAATCACATAGGTTGGGAAATTCTCTTCTAACGAGGACGTCGTAAGTTTATGCCAATGTTGCGCTTTCGTTCTCCGACCCATCGTAAATACTGAATCATGCTCGACGATGAGCAGCGTGTCCGGACAAGAACCCTTTATCCTTTCCTCAACCAGAACGCGTTGATGGTCCCAGGCGGTTTCAAAAGGCATGGAGGCAAGATCAAGGATACGACCAGGATGCTTTACCACCACCCGTTCTCCCGCTTGGTCATCTCCGGACCTTCCCTCCGGCATGTCACCTTCTTCTCAATTCGGATGTTCGTCACTCCGGGAAATCCGTCGGTGGCGCTACCTGCCAACCCTCACCATCTAACGATAACAAAAACTCCATCAAATCTTTTTTCTCGGCCTCGCTTAACTTCAGGGGCTGCGCTAACGGATCCTTGTGCGGATTATCGATTCCACCCTGATCATAGAAATCGATGACCTGCCGCAAGGTCGCAAGACGGCCATTATGCATGTACGGCGCGGTTCGTGAGATCTCTCGCAACGTGGGCGTCTTAAAGGCGCCGATATCCGACGGCTTCTTCGTGACCGCATACCGTCCGAGGTCAATATGATCGGTGTCCCAGTCGACGCCTAGATTGTGAAATTTTTCATCCGTAAAGTTTGGTCCGGAATGGCACGTAAAACACAACCCCTTGCCTCTAAAGATAGACAATCCTCTTTGGGCGCTGGCGGACAGAGCCCGTTCATCCTGGGCGGAATTATGCCGGTCAAATGCGCTATTTCCCGACAATAGCGTTCGTTGAAAACTGGCGATCGCTTTGCCTATCGTTTCCTTGGAGATCCCTGCTGCTCCAAATGCCTTTTCAAAGAGAGGCGCGTAGCCATGGATGCTTTTCACCTTGTCGACGAGTTCTTGATGGTTCCTGAACCCATGCTCGACGGGATTGACAAAAGGCCCGATCGACTGATCTTCAAGACTGGGAGCCCGACCATCCCAAAACTGCGCCGAACTGAATAGCCGGTTGATCGCCGTCGGGGCGCTACGCCCGCCTTGAAGGCGATCGATTCCGGTTGAAACGGGCTGTCCGTCCGTGAAAGCGACACTGGGGATATGACACGTCGCGCAGGCGATACTGTTTTTCTTGGACAAACGTTTATCGAAGAATAGCAGTTTCCCTAATGCAATTTTTTCTTGAGTCAATGTATTGTCTTCTGGAATAACGACCGCATCCTGCCTGAGGCCCAACGGAAGTTTCAGCTCATACGTTCCCTCGGCAAACGCAGGGCTCATGAAACTTAAGGTAGCGATGAACATTAAGGAAAAGAACAAGCCGGTATCGGGGAATCTTTTTTCATCATACTTCCTCGCCATACAACTCCGATATGCCATGACATCTCCTTTCAGCCAGTAATGGCTTTGATTGTTTGTCAAGTCAAGGTTTCTTTCACGGCCTTTTTTTTCGTCTGTTTCCACGAAGCAAGACCTGTACCTGTGTGATGTGGAAGTCTTTTGTCAGCCTTGGCTGAACATCGATTAAATCGGAATCAACATCGATAAGCTCATCCGTCTCTTCGTCGAGAAAATGATGATGATGGATCATGTTCGAATCGTACATCACCCTTGAAGTATCGGGGACTCGAACCTCCTGGACTAATCCCGCCCTGACCAAGAGATTCAATGTATTGTACACTGTCGCTCGACTCATTTTAGGAAAATGCTTATCGATCCATGCTCTGATATCTTCGACCGTCGGGTGGTCAGCTTCGTTCAAAAGATATTGATAGATGGCGATTCGCTGGGCTGTCGCCTGCACCCCAGCCTGTTCGAGTTTATCCGCTATCGCCCGTGAATCAAGCATAGTCCCTTATAATTTAAAAGAAGTCTATATTTAGAATAATTCTAAATATAAACCATGTCAAGAACCTAGATCGTCCTTCAACACCCTGCTTATGTTGCCCACGAATTCTGTCATTGAAAGGGTTTATGTTTGTTAAGATAACTCCTGAAGCAAGGCGGGATTCAGGCGCTTCACTTTTCCTTGTGTATCAACGCCGACTAATGTCGCCGATCCTTCAACCACGATGCGACGAGAATGAGTCTCGCGAATCACATGAGAAAAGATCAAGGAGATACGACGATTGATGACAAGAGCCGTCTGAATATCAAGTTCATCGCCATAGACCGCTGCGGATTTATAGTGAACTTCTGCATGCGTGACCCGGAATTCCGTTCCCTGCTTCTTCAATTCCGAAACGGACAGACCTCGTTCTTCCAGGTAGTTGGTCCGTGCCCGCTCAAAATACTTGAGATAATTGGCATAATAGACCACTCCACCACAATCAGTGTCTTCGTAATAAATTCGAATATTCATGCCTAGAACGAACAGCTCAGAGCATCAGAACAATAGAGAGGGAAATTGTGGAAGGTCCCGTTCTTCAACGTCTATTACCTTTAAAGCTACCTCATAGAATTGGCGCCAGCGCTCAACCTTGATGGGCTCGAACCCATTGCCTAACACGGCGTGATCCGTGGCATCGATAAGCGATTTCATTTGAGGCCAGTGCTTCTCGAAAGCACTTCCGATAGGATCTTCCAATGCTTGCAACACATGGAATTGAGCGAGCATCGGAAGCTGATACTTTCCGTCTACTTCACTCACATATCGCTGCCGGACCTGTTCCTGAACAGATTGCGGAACGTCATTAAGACTCACATCCCAGCTCTTGATCCGATGAGTATGAAATAAACGGCCCTGCGCACATGCCGACATCGCACGAAGGAGAAGACGAGCCCCGACTTCCACATCCTGACGCTGGTCAATCTGGCGCTTGGACTGGGCCAACAAATCATGAACCAGTTTTGTTTTCACCTCAGAGGGATCCAAGACAATCTGCTCTAGAAAGCGGAGGTTTTCTTTGACAGACTTCACGAAGGCATTCGTCCCTGGCGGACCGCCCCAGGCCGCGGCCAAGTCGAGTGCCTTAACCCCGTTCTTCAATTTTTCCCATGCTTGCCGGTAGTGAAACACGTGCCAGTGGTGATACCCGTCCGAGATATCGACGTACGCTCGATACAGAGGCTTGAAGCTCCCGCTCACCCGCATTTCCAACCGGTGAAATAGCCGCCCAGCCACACGATATGAACCCTGGTTAAAATATCCCGCTGCTTCTTGACGGATGGCGAGGGCTTCCTCATCCCACGGATTACTCTGACTCCAAACTCCAGGAGTTTCTCCCACCATTTCAACATCGGGACCTGAGAGTTTTTCAAGATAGGTCGGCTCGAGCCTCATGACTTTAGCGGTAAAGGGAAAACCCGCCAGAATCATGGCACCAGCCATAGCCGGGGTTGCCATCGTAATATCGATGATGAGTTCACCTGGCGACACATTCCAGGCTTTCAACATTTTTGGTAAGGATTCGGTCAATGTCCGGTGGGAGTCTGCGAAACTTTCTGGATTCGGGGTGATGATCCAATCCCACTTCTGGGGCATTTTCGACAGGTGAGGCTGAACCTCGGTCTCAATCAAGCTGATGCTGGATTCGGGAAGAAAAAAGCACAAACGCTCCGGGGACAGGCGCTGCAGGGAAGAAACCGTAGGCGCAGAGTTCTGCGCCATCGCGATAAGGAGGGCTTTCACCGGCCCATCAACACTCACAATGTGCCGACTATATCATTCCCGAGGCCAGGCAGCAATAACGATGAAGACACGGGTAGATTGACCGGCCTGAATGTTTGCGAATCTTATCTCTTGTTGGGTATAGGAAATAGTTAAGCGCTTTTCAGTGTCGGGGAATCTTTTCCAAAAGATGTGAAATTTTTAGAATAGCCTGCTAAAATCTTTTTTTATGGAGAAACAGTGGGTCATCGACGCGTTTGAAGCGAGCGCCAGCATTAAACGTCAATTCGCTGAAATCTACGCCGAACAAATCATCGAGGTCGCCCAAGTCCTGATTCGCGCATTCAATGATACCCATAAAGTTCTGTTATTCGGGAACGGGGGCAGTGCTACTGATGCCTCCCACATCGCTGCAGAATTTATCGGGCGCTACAGACGTGACCGCACTGCCCTGCCGGCCATAGCCCTCACGACTGATTCTGCTGCCCTGACCTGCATCGCAAACGACTACGACTATTCGGATATTTTTTCTCGACAAGTTGAAGCACTGGGGCGAAAAGGGGATATCGCCATCGCGATCAGTACAAGTGGCAATTCTCCAAACGTCCTCAAGGGGGTTCAAACGGCCCGGGAACGAGGACTCGTCACGGTCGGCTGGACAGGACAAACGGGAGGCCAACTCATGGATCTTGTGGACTACAGCTTTCAAGTTCCGTCGACGGTCACAGCTCGAATTCAAGAATGTCACATCACACTCGGACACGTGCTCTGTGAAATCATCGAAGAGCGACTGTTTGCGTAAACACCGTCACACCCCCCGTTCGACCGTTCAACCACTGAACCTCTCACACGTTCGGACGTATCCCCTTTCTTCGCGCCACAGCAAGGTCAACATTTCAGATTTTGCGGTATCGTGGAAACGAGGCAAGAACTTCCGGAGTTTTCTTGATTCTCTTCCGGATTTTTTAGCGGTTCAATCGCTACGTGCGGTGGTCCGCGCCATTATCCGGGCACGCGAACGCGGGAAACCGGTCATATTCGGAATGGGAGGGCACCCCACCAAAGTGGGGCTGAACCCGATCCTGATCGACCTGATCCAACGACAGATCATCACCGCCATCGCCGTGAACGGGGCCGTGATCATCCATGACTTCGAGCTGGCTTACCTGGGACACACGTCGGAAGAAGTCGACACCGAAATTGACTCCGGTCGGTTTGGAATGGCAGAAGAAACAGGGAAAATACTCAACAAAGCGATTTGTGAAGGCTGGGAAGCCAAACAGGGTATCGGGGAAAGCGTGGGACGATATATCACCAGACATCCCAAACTTTTTCCGCATCGTCGAATGAGCCTCCTCGCCACTGGCGTGCAAGTCGGAATCCCGGTCACCGTGCATGTGGCGATGGGCGCGGACATCATTCATATGCATCCTTCCGCGGATGGAGCTGCCATCGGAGGAAGTTCGCTGATCGACTTTCGCTTGCTCGCGTCTACGGTCTCCCGCATGGAAGGCGGAGTGTACCTCAACCTTGGATCAGCGGTGATGCTTCCGGAGGTTTTTCTCAAAACCGTCACGTTGAGCCGTAACCTGGGCCGTGCGCTAAAAAACATCACGACGGTAAACATGGACTTTCTTCACCATTACCGTCCGGCGACCAATGTCGTGAAGCGTCCGACTCAAAAAGGCGGACGAGGCTATACGCTCATCGGACATCATGAAATCATGTTGCCCTTATTAGCGGCAGCCATTATTGAGCAGATCGGCTCTTAATGTGATTCCTAACCCGCAATGCTCATCCACGATCATGAGCGGCAGGATTCCGGGATTTGAGATAATGGATTCAAGAATTCTATTCCGGACCTTCCCCTCCCAACATGTCCAGAGAATCGCCCCAGAGAATCGTCAATGAACCGAAAACGAACGACTCAATGTTCCATAAAAATCCAATGGCTTATTTTTTGCAGTATTTCTTTGCTAGCCGCTTGCTTATAGAATCTCTTAATGACTGATTAAGAGGAGTCTGCCATGAAAAAGAAGATTCTGATCGTAGATGATGACCCGGATATCGTATTGATGCTGATGGACCGCTTAGAAGGCCAGGGGTACTCGACCGTTTCCGCGACCGACGGAAAACAGGCCATTGATAGCATCGAACTCGAAACTCCGCATCTTGTCCTGCTGGATCTGTCTCTTCCGCGAATGTCCGGGCTTGAAGTTCTCCATCATCTCTTCCCGCAAATACACTCGCCCAACCCGACCAAGGAATATTCAACGTCTTCCACAAACAAAGAGTCCCTCGATCTTCCCATCATCGTCATGACGGCCAACGCCACGATCGAAAATGCCGTAGAAGCCATGAAAACAGGAGCCTATGACTTTTTGACCAAACCCATTGACTTCGATCACCTTGAGATCGTCATCAAGAAAGCGCTCGAACGAGAAGCATTGAAACAACAAGTGACATCCTTACGAACAGAAGTGGAAAGCCGGTATAACCAGATCGTCGGTCAAAGTGCGAGCATTCAGTCCATCGTCGAACTCGCTCAACGGGCCGCGAATTCTGACGCAACCGTCCTGCTGTTGGGGGAAAGTGGGACCGGCAAAGAACTCTTCTCCCGTTCCATTCACCAATGGAGCGGGCGCCGGACCATGCCGTTCAGTATCATCAATTGCGTGGCGTTAAATGAGACGCTCCTCGAGAACGAGCTGTTTGGCCATGAAAAAGGGGCATTTACCGGTGCGGATTCTCGTCAAAAAGGCAGGATCGAAGAGGCCGATGGCGGGACCCTGTTCCTGGATGAAATCGGCGACATGCCGCTGACGCTACAAGCGAAACTGCTACGCCTGCTCCAGGATCATGAATTTCACCGGGTTGGTGGGAATCGTCTGGTCAAAGTGAATATTCGAGTGCTGGCCGCAACGAATAAAGACCTCAAACAAGCCGTCAGAGAAGGGCGTTTCCGGGAAGATTTGTATTTTCGTTTAAATGTCGTCAGTCTTTCCTTACCCCCCTTGCGGGAACGACCGGATGATATCGTTCCCTTGGCTGAATTTTTCCTCGACTTCCATCTCCGAGAAATGAAACGGCCACCACGAACATTCGCGAAGGAAACCATCAGTGCCATGCGAAGTTATGGATGGCCGGGGAATATCAGAGAACTAAGCAACGCCATCGCACGTGCCGTCGTCCTGGGCACGGATGATAAAATCGTGCCTGAACAGTTAGGCTTGGGGCCTTGGGGAGTTGATCCATTCCAAGAAGGTGAAAATCTTCCGTACCATGATGCGATTGAACAGTACAGTCGTCATATTCTTGAGCAAGCGCTTCGACGAAGCAACTGGAGTCAGACAAAAGCCGCCGATCTATTGCAACTTCAACGCACGTACCTTTCACGACTGCTCAAACAAAAGGAAATCTCCGTTGAGCCTCCGTCCCTTTAGCCTCGTTTCGACCAGCCAATCGAAACAGTCGGAACGACGGGCAACGTAAAAAAGAAACGGCTGCCCTCCCCGACTTTACTTTCCACCCAGATCTTGCCTCCATGGAGTTCGATCAGGCTTTTCGAAATCGCAAGGCCTAACCCCGACCCGCTGGCTTCGACGGCCACGGATTCCCCGCGGTAGAATCGCTCAAAAATGTGAGGAATTTCATCCAAGGGAATTCCGCAACCGGAGTCACTGACGCAGAACTCCACCATTTCATCACTGCGAAACCTGCCCCCAATTTCGACCCTTGAGCCAGGATCAGAAAACTTCATGGCGTTATTGATGAGATTGGTCAGGACCTGATCGAGTTTATCGCGATCCCCCAAGATCTTCGGTAGGGGGGATTCCTGGTCAAAAATCAGATTTAATGAAGTTTGCTTTGCCACCGGTTGCAAGACCTCGACGACTTCCTGCGCCAATTCTTCGACAGAAAACGATGTGCAACTGAGTTGCATCACTCCGGCGTCAATCTTCGATAAATCGAGAAGATCATTACTCATACGCGTTAATCGCTCGAGATTCCGTTTCACACGGGACAGATAAAAGGATTGCCGTTCAGTTAATGTTCCGGTGAGACCATCCAACATATTGTCGACTAGCCCTTTCATCGATGTCATCGGCGTCCGAAGCTCATGGGAAGCAATGGATACGAACATCGACTTCAAACGGTCATGTTCCCGAAGTCGTTCGTTGGCCTGCTGCAAGGCTTCCGTTCTTTCCTGGACTCGTTCTTCGAGCATCTGGTTGAATTGGCCCAAATGTTGGTAAGCACGGGCATTATCGATGGCAACGGCCACATGGTTGGCAATAGTCATCAGAACATCTAAATCTTCTTGTTTGCAGGGCTTATCGCCACAGTCAGTCCCAAGGTATCCAAAGATACGATCCTGACTTTTTAATGGGGCAGCCATGAACGATTGGACCCCAATTTCTCGGCAGACTTTCAAGACGGCAGGATACAACCGGTCAGCCACAGTCTCGATATCCTGTACCAATACAGGAATTCCTTTGATCAACAGATCACTGCTAATCCCGCCATCGTCGTGTACTGGAATTTCAATCTTCTTCACTAACGCTTCCATCTGCTCTGACACACCGGTTATTTGGGAGACGACACTCACCTGTTCCTCCGGTTTATAGTAGACGAGAATCATTCGAGCATAGCTCAAGTTTTCCACCAAGAGATTCAGGACTGTGGTCCACAGACGATCAACATCCAAATTCGAAGAAATGACTGCTGTCGTTTGATTGATCGTTGAGAGCTGTGAAACCTGCCTCGTGATCGTCTCGACATAGGTGGAAATCGCCTGTTCGCGTTGCTTCAACGACACGGTCATATCATTGATGCTCTTGGTCAATTGCCCGATTTCATCCCGAGATCGTGGAATGACGGACGTGTGCAGATTCCCTGAGGCAATTTCCTTGGCCATTTTAGCCAACTTCCGGATCGGGGTAATGATCCGATTGGCTAACATCATCGTAAACACGATACCGACGATGATGATCAGGATCGTCATGACCGAAACATTCCAAATCATCGTATCGACCGTTTGTAACATGTGCGATTTCGTCAGGCCGACCTGTATCACACCATACACTTCAGGGGTCTGATCAACGCTTTCGCCGGAAAGAGAGGATTCTTGAGCTTCCAATGTTAAGGGATCAAATTGGGGAGAAGAATTGACGTCCCGTTTCACAGGGAGCGCAAAGTCATACAGAGTTTCCCCTGGAACAAACACCTCTGTTGGCATCGATCCAGCCTTGCCACGGTTTGCGGGCATCTGCAGCCGCTGATCTTGTGCGCGAAAAATCGTGATGATGGGACGATCGCCAGTACTCGTCAAAGCGGAGTTTTCAAACACATGATTCGGGTATAATGGATGATCGGCAGACCTCGTGAAACGGTCGATTGCGTTCAACATCCCTTTACTCTTGGCGATCAACCACTCGCCCTGGGGCCCCGTAATCACCACATACACGACATCCTGAACCGATAGCGCACCTGCCACGACTTGACTCAAAGACACCTTATCCTGCGTAATCAACCCATACCGACCATTATGCGCAAGGCTGTTGACCAGGATGGTTCCGGTTTTCCTTAATGCTTGTTCCATCGATTGCGTTTGTTGATTGACGAAATACCAACTCAATCCCGTGCACACCCCGATAATGATTAAACTGATAAACAGGATGAGTTTGGTTCGAAGACTCAAGAAACGATTTCCTTGTAGCGCTGAGACATCCATATCTCGAATTCTTGAATTCGGTGAAATTAATACATTTCATGGAACCTGATTAAGACATTGGGAGGAACGGTGATTTTTAAAAAATGGGCTGTTTTGAGATTGATCGCCAAGCGTAACGGTTCCGGAGGGTAGAGAATTCCCGTTTTCACCCTTCTCCCATGCGCGATTTTCATGGCAAGCTGAGCCGCCTGCTTCCCCACATCTTCATAACTGAAATGGGTGCTGAGAAGAGCACCCTTGCTCACCAGATCCGGAGAAAAGCCCATGACGGGAATGTTGGCATCGAGTGTGGTTTTTAGTAGAAAATTGAATGAATCTGCAGTCAGTACCGTACTGTCAGGAACGAGCCACAAGGCATCGATGTGCTGAACGATCGCCCGCAGTGAGTTGGGAACATCTTTTTCTGATGAAACCTCTCGTGAAACGAGTTCGACTCCAAGAGCTTCAGCTTGAGGTAAAGCCGCGCGGACGATTCGTCCTGTTTTCTCGGGATTATAAAGCACTCCCACACGCTTCACAGTCGGCAGGACTTCTTGAAGCGACTGCATTTGATCCTTGAACGGAATCTCGAGGGAAATACCAATCATGTCCGATCTTGGCAGATGATATTTACCGGGATCTAAGACCATACAAAATATACTGGGAACAGAAGGGAGCCCTTGGTTCAGGACCAGGACCGCCTTCAAACCCACGGCAACCACGACGTCCGGGGCAAGCCCTCGAATTTTTGAAATCACGGAGTTGCTGTTCTTGAAATCACCGGCGAGAGAAAATTGGTGAACATGTTGTGAGGACGGGAGGCTTTCTTGAAAAGCTTTGACAGCTCGATTGTAGGAAGTAATGTTTGAGGACTGTAGAACGACCACGGTTTTGGCAAAAGCCAAATCATGGGACGGACTGACCACACATGCGACGAATACCAGGACGCATGACACGACAGAGGCCCGGGCATGTCGAATGCGCGCAGGAGATATCACCTCCCCTTTTCTGGGACGAATGTCAGGGTTGATAAGGAACAAGCTAAGCTGTTTTTCAAATAACCGTCGGGATCGTATTTCTTCGACACAACGCGAGATATTCACTCGTGACTCTCCTAGTTTCATACACAGGATTGTCCAACCCCAAACGGCTTAACTCCGGACTCTTCCCCCTATTCGGGACAAATGAGCACCAGCACCGATTCGAATCCGTCATGGAGTGACTCATCCTTGCGTCAACTCGAAGAGAATGACGTATCGTCAGAACATCCTACTCCCAGACCATGAGATGGCTCAGATCTCTAAGCTCATTACTTGCCTCACTCCATGCTGAAGACAGACACGGAATTTCCATTCATGGGGCTATCCCGGATGTACAAAATTCTGCTGTCAGTCGTCGAATGGATCGAACCTCATCACTTTCAGACACCACTCGCGTCCCCCACTGCGGCTGCCATCCACAATTAATGCATCGTATGTCGTTTTCGGTCGTCAGATCAATGACTTGCGCCATTAAGAGTCCGGTACATTTTGGACATCGCCTGGCGACAGAGGAATGAATACCGTGTAACTTGACATTTTCCGACCATGAAGTTTGAGACTCCGTCACGGGCAAAGAGCCTGGAGTCGAGCGGGTTCGACGCTGCTTGCGGGCAGGTTGGGCTTTGGAAACTTTTCGCTTCATCAATTCTCTCCTTTCTCGAGACTAACTGACTTTTTATGAAAGTGTTTTATGAATGAGCCAAAATGGCTGTAGAAGGACGTAAAGCAAAGCTGATGCCGGAAATCCCGGAACGGGAGGTCACGAAAGAGAAGGCTCTGAAAAGGTGATTTTCAGGACAGGAACGATAGTTCCGTTCAGCATTCCTGAAAATGTAATCGAAATGGATACACTTGTTATCGAAACAGATACACTGCAGACATAACTGGAGACATAAAAGACGGGATAGAAGACGGGCCGCGCAATAAGCGGAATCCCCCTTCCCAGAAGACCCGACCGACCTACCCGGAACAAGAGGCGCGGAAAACTTTTCGATCGTCAAGCCGAAGAGCTATCAGCTCTTGGCCCCATACGCAGCCGGCATCCAGCCCGATGAGCGTTTTTTTCACGAACAGCCCTAGAGCCGACCAATGTCCAAAAATAATCGTGTCCCGAGCCGTCGCTCGGCCAGGCACAGCAAACCATGGGACTAACCCTTGAGGGGCATCGTTCGGACGGCCTTTAAAAGAAAAGTCCGGCTCTCCTTCCGGAGTGCAGACTCGAATCCGGGTCATGACATTCGTGGCTAAACTGAGTCGATCCTGATGCCCCAAGTCTGTTGACCATGACGCCTGCGAACCCCGAAAATAAATGAAGGGCAGCATGTCCACGAATGCTTCGCCCCGCAATGCTTCTTCGACTTCTCGTGCCAGCTTTTCTGCCTGCGCGATCGTCCATTGGGGGAGCAATCCAGCATGCAACATCACATAGTCATGCTCACGGTATACCAACGGACGATGGCGCAACCATGTCAGCAATTCATCGCAGTCTGGAGCGGACAATACCGGGCCTACAGTATCCTTGCGATGCAATCGGGCCACCCCAGCCCAAACCGCAAGGAGGTGGATATCATGATTTCCAAGCACGGTGACGGCGGCCGACCCGAGATCTTTAATGTATCGCAGAACTTCCAGAGAATCCGGTCCACGATTGACCAAATCTCCGACAAACCAGAGCCGATCAGTGGTAGGATCAAATTTTATGCGTTTAACTAATTTGCGTAACGCCCGAAAACAGCCTTGGACATCGCCGATTGCGTAGATTGCCATCGCATCTCATACATTAAGGTTTATGATTGGACACTTGGGAACACGGTAACGAGATATCGAGCCGGAAACAAGTCTTTGGAAGAAGATTGGGGGCTGACGCTTCTTCATGCTGGATAATTTTTTCGTGTTTCAACCGTCCGAATGGACGGAACGGAGCTGGAGGCAATTAAGCGGACTGCCTCTTGAAGACATCTGGCTGTCAGTGAGCTCAGAGACACGTGTCTTCGGGTGGTTCGTGAATGCCGGGCCTGGGCGACCAGTGATTCTCTGGTGTCATGGCAATGCCGGGAATATCAGTCATCGTCTGATGAACATCGCCGAGTTTTATCGACGCGGCGTCTCGGTCATGATTTTTGATTACCGGGGGTACGGCAAAAGTTCAGGCACGCCATCGGAAAATGGACTCTATCAGGATGCCTTGGCCGCCTATGACTTTTTGATCAACCAGAGGGCAATCGCTCCCGAACGACTCATCGTCTTCGGACGTTCGCTCGGCACCTCCATCGCTGCGGAAGTGACACGCCAGCGTTCAGCGGCGGGACTCATTTTAGAAGGGGCTTTTCCCTCCATTCAATCGATGGCAGACCACCATTATTTGGGCTTACCGGCAAGTTGGTTCGTTGATTCGACGTTCAACCTCGAGGAAAAGCTTTCCCACATTTCCCTGCCGGTCTTGGTCATTCATGGAGAACACGACACCATTGTTCCTTTAAAATTTGGAGAACAAGTGTTCCAAACCGCTCGAGGGCCAAAGATCTGGTATCCCGTAAAGGGGGCGGGACATAACGATGTTCCATCGGTAGGCGGACAAGCCTACTATGCACGACTGCTGAGCTTTATTCAGAAAGTCGTACCCTAAGCCCTTTGCCGTCACGAATCTATCACCATATCGACTCACCGTACGCTTGACCCTCCTCAAGAAAGCCCATTACCATCCTACGAACACGGCCTGTGACATCATGACCAATCACGACGGAACCTATGTCTATCAAATTAATATCTCGAATGGAGGGGTACCGAAGTGTGCGGTGGAAAAGGCCTACGTTTCCATCAATGGCCTGGAGGGGGACCGGCAAAAGAATCGAAAGATCCACGGAGGAACCGATCGCGCGCTTTGCCTGTACTCCCTCGAAAGGCTTGACGACCTTCGTGCGGAAGGTCACGACATTCAACCCGGGTCATCCGGGGAGAATCTGACGATTGCCGGTCTTGATTGGTCAGTACTCCGGCCCGGAGACCACATGCGCATCGGGCCATGCCTTCAGATTGCCATTACCGGCTATGCCGAACCCTGTCGCCATAACGCCCGCTGGTTCAGGGACAACAATTACAAACGGATTTCCCAGAAAATGCACCCTGGCTGGAGCCGGCTCTACGCCCAGGTGCTGACTGAAGGAACAGTCCATCACGGCGATTCAGTATGTGTGAACACCAGGAATCAATAAGGGAGCAGGCATGAAACGCGTTCTTGAGCCAGAGTTAATGGATGACTTAGAGCAGGCGCAAATCTATGCGTCAGCCGATTTTGCTGAGGAAAATCAAACATTCGTCGATCGTTTTCTAGAAAACCATGGCCGTGAACTTGACCACGCGCATGTCCTGGACCTGGGGTGCGGGCCTGGCGACATCCTCATCCGGCTCGTAAGGGCCCACCCGACCTTGCGAGTCACCGGAGTTGATGCTTCCCAGCCTATGATCGACATTGCGCGACAAGCCGTTAACGCGGCCACGTTGAACGAGCGGATCGAACTCCACTGCCAACGTTTTCAAGACATCACCCTATCCCCTCCTGCCGATGCCGTGATTTCCAACAGCCTCGCCCACCATGTCCCCAACCCCCTTCAATTCTGGTACGCCATCAAGACCCTCGCCAAGTCAGGCGCGCCGGTACTCGTCATGGATCTCATACGACCTGAATCCTCAGAAGAAGCACACGCGATCGTCGATCAATACGCCTCCGATGAGCCAGAGCAATTGCGTCAAGACTTTTACAATTCTCTCCTGGCCGCTTTTACCGAAGACGAGGTGGCGGCTCACCTCGCCGAACTCAATCTCAGCCGACTTCTCATCGACGTACCGGATGATCGACATTGGATCGTCGAAGGCCGTGTTTTCTGATGACATCGTAACGTTTTTACATCTTGACTCGAGCCCTTGCAAGCCTTAATGTAGGAGCTGCCCTTTGGTTGGGGGATCGTCTAGGGGCAAGACATCAGATTTTGGTTCTGAGAACCCAGGTTCGATTCCTGGTCCCCCAGCCATTCTTTTTCCCTTCTAGATTCAGGCACTTCTGCAGTTTCATCACTCTTAGTCTTTTCTTCCTGACTCAGCTTACTCCCGGTTTTACTCCCGATTCCAGATAAACTTCCTCGGTTCACAGCATCTTGAAGGTAGCCAGGTGAAAGATGCGCGTAACGCATGGTCGTCTGAATTTCTCGGTGCCCGAGAATTTCTTTGACAGCGTAGAGGTCCACACCAGCCTGTTCTCGCTTGAAAGCTAGTGTGGCTTGATAATTTGACTCGTGACGCTCATCACAATGCACTAAGAGTGTGACTCATAATTTTAAGCATCGGGGGTTAAAGAGATTTTTCTCAGATGGGGATGCTGGCCGACTGCCCAGTGACATGATCGATCGGATTGAGGCGATTTTGACAAGACTATCGGCATCGGAAACAATTCAAGAAATGGATATGTATTCCTATCACTTGCATGAATTAAAAGGAAATCGAAAGGGCACGTGGAGCGTGACGGTTCGTGCCAACTGGCGGATTACGTTCCGTTTTCAAGATGGTTATGCACGAGATATGGATTTTGAAGATTACCACTAGAACACATATGATGGGATAGTCAATCGTGTCGTGTTGACCAAAATCGGAAAAAATAGTGAAAACGAATTACAACAAAGGAACTATCGTGTTCTAGGAAAGGATGTAGAGATGAAGGGATTAAAGATGAAAAACCCTGCCCATCCAGGCAAACTTGTACGTATTGATTGCCTAGAACCCTTTGACTTAACAGTGACCGAGGGGGCAAAACTGCTTGGAGTGTCTCGGTCCGCACTCAACAATTTAGTGAATGAACATGCATCATTATCTTGGGATATGGCCATCCGCCTCTCCAAAGCATTCGGCAGCACACCTGAAGGATGGATGCGTGTTCAGTTTCAGTACGATGCTGCCCAAGTCGAAGGCCTAGCGAAAAAGATTACCGTAAAACCGATCAAACGAGCCCTACAGCTAACCTGAAACACCTTCGCTTCTGGTTTGCACCGTTCACAATTGTGTGGGCTTATGTTTATAAAGCAAGATTCGCGTATAAAGGAGAAAGGAGATTTTTCATCAAGTCAATTCATCCTGCAATAGGGACCTGAGGACTGCCCTTGTTGAGCCGGGCAATTTTACGCGAAGAGATTTTCGCTTAGGCAGGCTTTATCAACAATTCTTACAGGATTCTAAAGTTTTAGTGAAGCCTTGAAAAAGACCTCATTGATACCTCAAAATTTCTCAATAGAGAAATGCAACCATTGAAAAATCTTCGCACCCAGTTTGCTCTTCGTTACCATCCCTACTACCAGTCGATCGCAATCGTATTTGGTGATACATGACAAATCAGACTCTCTTGTCTTGACGATTGAATTTATTTGCCCAGAACAGATTCCAAAATCTTTGCAATTTCGTAAAACCCTTTTTGACGAGCATGCTGTAGCGGTGTCACACCCTCCTTATCGGCAATATGAACATCCGCTCCGGCATCCACGAGCAGCGCGACAATCTGTTGATGACGCGGCCCCCCATCACTTAAAACAATGGCTTCCAACAAGGCCGTCCATCCAAGATGATTCACATGATTGACATCAACTTTCGTACTCAGTAACAGTGTAACCATCTCTACATGGCCCCGTTCCGCGGCGGGAATGAGCGGTGTCCCCCCAAAGCGATTGTAGAGGGTAAAATTTGGAGTAGCTTGCAAGATGAGTTTCATGATGTCGACCGTGCCTTCGGCTCCCGCCAACAAGAACGGGTTATCCAATTTGTCATCCTGTAGGTTTACATCTGCGCCGGCCTCCAATAACGTCTTGGCTATTTCCAGACTGTGCCCTTCAACAGCCATGAGTAAGGCCGTACGCCCTCGCGCATCTTGGGCATTGATATCGACTCCTGTCTCTATCACTTCGCGCACAGTAGTCAGGTCATTCTGGGCGACGGCCTCCATAAGGCGTAGCTCTTCGTCACTCAAAAACATGCCCGGTTTCGCGAAACTCAAGACGGCGACTAACGCGCTCACGCCCAAAAGACTGACGCTAGCGACCATAGTCTTCATGTATGCCGGTCCTTTATGAATAGGTTGAAAAAGAGACTCTCAATAGCCCGTCAGTCGCGATAGGTAAATGAATGAGTATACTGCATTCGTTTCACAAATTTCTGTTTAGGTTCAGAGACAGACTGCTCATTGTTCAATTTTGCTGAGTAAGAGAGAGTCACGAAGGAAACCGCCTATCAAGGAAGTATCACTATGTAACACTTAGAGACTTAAACCTGCTATATATTCCAGGATTCATGAAAGACTTCACATGGTCTGTCGCATCCCTGCGTAGGCTTGCAGTCCCCCCATCCCCCGGTATTATGATGAAGATGAATCTCGTTACAGAGACGACCATGCCAACACCATCAACTCAACATCCGGCTGAAACAAAGACTTTAGGTCGACGTTTCGCGATCGTCACCGTCATGTTTCTCACGGTCCTCCTCGGAATGCTGTTCTATACGACCGCGATCATCAAGAATGAAGAATCCAATGCGGTACTGATTGACTTGGCAGGCCGTCAACGCATGTTGCTACAACGACATTTCAATGAAGTCATGTTAACGACACAAGGGGTATCCGCAGACTATACCGCCACAAGGCAACTGATTCGCTCAACGCTGACCGCACTCATCGAAGGGGAACGCCTTACCCCTCCTTTCGATGGAGGACGAAATCAGCACATTCCAGAGGTTCCAACGAATACAATCGCGAACACGCTTCGTGAGCAACAAACCGCTTTTCAGGCGTTCATTGATAAAACAGAAGACTTTATCGCTCTCAAACCGACGCACCCGGATTACGGGCCGGCACTGGAAGACCTTCGGGATCAGAACACTGAGTTGGTCAAAATCGCGGACCAGGCGGTCAAGCAAATTGATCGCTATTCCGAACAGAATATCTCGTCGATGGTGAAATGGGAATCGGTCATCGCCATGTTTGTCGGATTATTGGGAGCGTTGGTTACGGTCCAAGGCGTCAGAGACGGCAGACGATTGGAAGAAGAAATCGTCGAAAGAGAACGTGCGGAGACAGAAGTGCGTCAGAGTGAACTATTTTTAAACTCTATCATTGAAAATATCCCGAATGTCGTGTTCGTCAAACGTGCGGATACTCTTCAGTATGTCCGTTGTAACCGAGCAAGCGAGCTGCTGACAGGATATGCACGAGAAGAAATTCTCGGAAAAGATGACTTTGAAATACACCCTGAAGCCATCGCGAACCTTTTTGTCCAGCAGGATCGAGAAGTCCTGGAGACCTGCGAACGTGTCGATATTTCAGATGAAATTCTTCCTACCAAAAGCCTAGGGAAACGACATGTGTCTACCAAGAAAATACCTCTTCTTGACCAAGACGGTGCCCCACAATACGTGCTAGGCATTTCCGAGGACATCACGGACCGGTTACAGGCCGAGATTGCCTTACGAGAAAGTGAAGAACGCTATCGCGCGCTGTATGAAGATAACCCCTCGATGTATTTCACGGTAAGCCAGAAGGGCATCATTCTTTCTGTCAATAAATTTGGTGCTCAACAGCTTGAGTACTCGGCCTCCGAATTAGTGGGCCAGTCCGTCCTGAACCTGTTTTTTGAGAAAGATCAGGTTCACGTTCAGGAACACTTTCAGGCATGCATCCAGAACCCTTTAACAGTATTTACTTGGGAATTTCGAAAAATACGAAAACATGGCGATGTGATTTGGGTGAAGGAAGTGGCGCGGGCCGTGTACGATCAGGAAGGCGATTTGGTCGTTCTCATCGTCTGCGAGGACATTTCCGAGAGAAAGAAAACCGAAGGAGCACTCCAGGAGTGGAAAGCGCTCACGCAAAGCGTTCTCGAGCAACTGCCAAAAGGCTTTGCCTATCGTTGCCTGAATGACAAGCGCTGGACCGTCATCTACGTGAGTGATGGGATCGAAGACATCACCGGAGTGTCGGCCTCCGCCCTGCTTGCGGGAACAACAACATATGACACCCTCATGGCTCCTGGAGAAAATGAGCGTGTCTGGCCTATTATACAAGAAGCCCTGGCCAAACGCCTGCCTTACGAGAATGAGCATCAAATCGTGACACGCGACGGGAAAACAAAGTGGATTCTCGCGCGTGGACGCTTTATATTCGATGAGTCGGGTGAGCTGCTCTATCTCGACGGCCTGAATGTTGACATTACCGAGCGTAAACAGATCGAGAATCAACTACGAGCGAGTGAAGCCCGTTTTCGTTCCCTGATCGAGCATGTTCCATTCTGTATTCATGAAATCGAGCTAAATGGAATGATTAGTTCGATAAATCAGGCTGGCAACCAGATGATGAATCCTGCCGATGGCTCTGTGATCACCGGTCGCTCGTACCTGACGCTCGCAGAAGAGCGTGACCACCAACGAATGCGGGAGTACTTTGCACAAGCCGCCCAGGGGCAACCCGTAGATTTTGAATGTCACACGACATCGCATGGTCACATGAAATGTTTCTCGAAAAGTTTTATCCCGCTCCGTGACGGTGAAGGCCGGATCATCAAGGTCATCGGAATCTCTGAAGACATTACGGAAAGAAAACTGGCTGAAGAACGTTTGCGCGAGAGCGAAGAAAAGCGGCTTGAGGCGCTTAAGCAAAGTGATGCCCTAAAATCTGCCTTGCTGTCGTCGGTGTCTCACGAACTCCGCACGCCCCTAACAGCCATGAAAGCCTCGGTCTCGAACCTGCTCACCAATCGGTCATCGAACAGGGAAGGACTTCAACAAGAATTCCTGAAAGAAGTCGACTTAGAAATTAACTACATGAGCCACTTGGTTGATAATCTATTGGATATGTCGCAAATTGAGGCAGGGACGCTCACTCCGCGCCAAGAATGGCATCCCTTAGAAGATCTGGTCGAGGGTGCACTTCGCCGTACCGAAGTGAGCACAGCTTCACAGCAAATCAATGTCCAAATTCCCGAAGACCTTCCTCCAGTCTTTGTCGACGCGGTAGAAATCCAGCAAGTCTTCATTAATTTACTGGACAATGCGATGAAGTATTCGTTGAACGGCTCACCCATTCATCTGATGGTGGCTGTCGAGAATCGGGAAATAACGGTCAAGATTACCAATCCTGCGGAACCCCTTGACCAACAAGATCTGTCTCGCATCTTTGATCGCTTTTATCGTCGTCCAGTCTCCCGGAAGCAACCGATCCGTGGTACGGGTTTAGGCTTAGCCATCTGTAAAGGGATCATCGAAGCTCATGGTGGACGCATTTGGGCAGAGTCGAACAGCTACCAGGTCTTCATCACGTTCACACTACCCATGACACAGTCGATGGGGAATTTTTCCCTGGACGGTCTTCACCGATCATCGGAATCATGACGTCAGGCGCCTACATACTCGTCATTGATGACGAACCACAAATCCGGCGGTCATTACAAGTTAATCTTGAGGATAAACACTATGTCGTCACCACGGCCGCCTCGGGAGAAGATGCGCTCGAATCAATCGAACGACGGAAGCCGGACGTCATCATCGTTGACCTGGTGCTTCCCGGGATTGATGGAGTCGAACTGACGCGTCGGATTCGCACGGAATCTCCTGTTCCGATCATCGTACTCTCAGCGATTGGCGACGAACGCAAAAAGGTGGAAGCTCTCGAAAGCGGAGCTGATGATTACGTCACGAAACCTTTCGGCATGGATGAATTATCGGCACGCGTGAAGTCTGCGTTGCGCCGAACTGCGATGGTTTCGGGAGCCGAACCCGTGTTCAGATGCGGAGATCTCTCGGTGAACTTTGAGCGACGGGAGGTTCGACTGAACCATTCACTCATTAAGCTGACCCCCACTGAATATGACCTCTTAAAATACATGATTCAGTACAGAGGGAAGGTTCTTACCCACCGAACTCTCCTGAAGGCCATTTGGGGAGAATCGCAGATCGACCAGGGGCAATACCTCAGAGTGTTCATCGGGCAGCTGAGGAAAAAACTCGAGCGCGATACAGCACGACCGCGGTACATCCTGACGGACCCAGGGGTCGGATATCGATTCACGCATGATCTTCAAGAAGATCAACCGTAGATGAACCCTCAACACCTCCCCTATCTCGCCTCATCCTGACAAACCGGCAATCTTTCTCCCTCCAGCCCCATGAATCGGTTCATGATTCTAACAACCAGACCGTTGCCATCGGGCCTCCCGAAGCATCCTGATATCCCTGCTGCTCCATCACTTGCACATTCTTTATAACATTCGAAGCAATCACGAATAGCATCTTTATCCCGAACCTTCTACCCTTTTAGCGGGAAGGTAAGATACGTGTCTTTGTCCAATCGCCATCCAGAATCCACTCGACACATCTTAGTCGTCGATGACGACCCCGATATTTGTCTGATGCTTCAAGATCGACTGAAGTCATTCGGGTTTGCCGTGTCGGTCGCACCTAATGGCGCCGAGGGGTTGGAGAAACTCGCAAGGATGGTTTTTGACGGAATTCTTCTTGATATCCAAATGCCGGTCATGGATGGAATCACGATGCTTACCCACATCCACCTCCTCTATCCACGTCTACCGGTCCTCGTCATGAGCGCAACCTCAAACATGGAACTCATGAATGAAGCGAAGAAATGGGGTGCTCGTGACTACCTCGTGAAACCCATCGATCTTGAAGTGCTTTCCAAGAAGTGCTGCGACATCTTCTGAGGACAGAGCGGGTGGAACATATTCTCATCATCGATGATGACAGGGCATTTCGTTGGATGCTCCAACAGATTCTGGAAATCCATGGATATGTGTGCCGAGACGTTGAAGATGGAGAAAAGGCTCTTCATGCCATAGACACTGAGCATTTCGACCTGATGATTTCTGACCAGAACATGCCAGGCATGACAGGCTTGCAATTATTACAGCAATTGTCTTCCAGGCCCAAGGACAAAATACCTCCTGTCATTTTGGTGACGGGGTATCTCCCCGATTCTTTACGAAGCTCTGCTCAACGGGCTGGAGTCGATGCGTTTTTGACCAAACCTTTCACACACACGGAACTTCTTTCAGTCGTCCGCCAAGTCATAGACCCCCAGGAACAGACCGATATTCCATTGGCTAGGACGAAAAACACCTGTCAATAGGACGAAGTCCTGAAGCGTTCCGTATCAGACGCACACCCCTGTAAGACCACACCCTCTCGTCTGAGTAACGCCCGCAATCGTTCAATGACGGGAAAGACTTCTTGATTCCAATCTGCTCCTTGCCGATTGAAAGCCTTTTGTTCTTCCTCGACGATCCAACGATCCTCGGCAAAGATCCTCTCGGTAAACCACACGATACATGGCCATAGCAGGTGGATTAAACCGGGGAACGAGGGCTTTCGGATCATCATCAGCCCGAAAGTATGATTCTGGCATTGTTCACGATCGATCGGAACATACACGTTCCAAAGATTTAACGCAGGTTCAGTACTCCCGGCCGTCCAAAACTTCAGGGTTTGATAAGGATAGTCGGTGCAGATGGTCATCAGATCATGTTCGGGTCCTGCCTGAACATGTTGCGGGTTCCCTAAGATCAGTTTTTCCCCAAGCGGTTGTGAGCCCTTGACCCTGGAGAACGTGTAATCGACCTCAACGACATGATCCCGCTCTCGGAGTTCTAGGCACGTCGTCCTAATGCCACCCATCAGCCGACGATGCAAAAACTGGTGGTTCATGTCCATGAGATTTTCATGCATGAACGAGTAATGACAGTTGACTCGACGGTTAAGGAACCGTGTCTTGTATTTCTGGTCATCTGCCAACGAAACTTCGGGAAAGACCGTGTCCGTTAGTTTTTCGATATTTCCGGGAAAGACAAAGATCAATCCATACGCTTCGCGGCAAGGATAGCTCCTTACGCCTTTGGGACGCGCCTGGCCCTTCGATAAATATGGAACTCCGACACAACTCCCTGTTCGGTCGAACGTCCAACAATGATATCCACATTGTAAATGTTCACCATGAACAACACCGTGATGGAGGGGAACTTGCCGGTGTGCGCATCGATCTTCAAGAGCATACACCTGATCGCTTTCGGTCCTGACCAATACGATAGGATCGCCGGCGAAAGAACGTCCTAATGTTTGACCTTTTTTGAGATCCTTTGAACGTGCGAGCGGATACCAATTATCCGGATGACTCCCGACTTTTCGCAAATCGGGGACAAGAGAGACCGGAAGCGGATGCACTGCGGGAGGTTGATGCGCACAAGCCTCAACGACCTTAAGTGCAACTTCGGCATGCACAGGAAGTGGTTTCGTCATGAAGAAGTTTGGGGAATGAACAGTTGTTGATTACAGAGGGGAGTAGAAACGCTACAAAAAAGAGGGGTATGTTCTTATACCAAAATTTCTCGCCTATGGATAGTGATAACCACACCCTATGACCGATAGCCGTTCCATGCAAAGCTGTCATGGAAGATCCGAACGCTCTTTCACGTATGCTGAATGTAAAAAATCCAACTGAACAACAGTTCTAAATCCGGCCTTTACTCACAGCCTTCCTCGCATGACCAAAGTTATAACCCCTAATTGACTTTACCATCTGAATATAATAGTTTTTGCTTTTTTATGATCCCATGCATCCAGATTTTATGTCTGGATGAATGGGGTGTATAGACTCATTACGCTCTCTTACCGCCTGCGCAATCGTTCCTTTCTACATTGACGATTGAGAAAAGAGCGTGCAACTTGCCACGGAGGGCTCACCCCCCTCAGCCTCTACCGCGGTTGCGAGTTTTTTCCTCGTTCGTATCGGATGAGGAAAATTGTGATACCTGAATACGGCTTCGATCGAACTAAGGAGTCCTGCCTGGTTTGTATCACAAGGAGTTCTCATATGTATCATACATCCACGATTTCCCTTGGCAGATTTTCACGTTTGCGTTCTTTCTTCCATGCCTTATTATGGCTTCCCACCGCTATTCTTTCCCTTCATGCATGTTCAACCCTCGACATCCTCAACATCGGCCGGAAAGAGCCGACGTTTTCTTCTGTACAAGAGCAACAATTGTACAAGCGTGCGACGGAGTTGAAGGATATTGAGGCCCAAGTGCAGTTAGGAGAGATGTATGCTGTTGGCCACGAAGTTTCACAAGACTATGAACGTGCAAGCCATTGGTATCGACGTGCGGCCGATCAAGGCAATAGCACCGCACAGTTACGTTTGGCGGAGTTGTACATGATGGGGCACGGTGTTTCTCAAGACCATGCCGAGGCCGGCCGTTGGTACCGGCTCGCCGCGAGTCAAGGAGATGTGCTGGCTCAACTCCGGCTTGGACGGATGTATGAACAAAGTAACGGGAGTCCAGCAAATTTTCAGGAAGCCAGTCACTGGTATCATATGGCGGCCAATCAGGGAGATGTCCAAGCTCAATTTCGCCTTGGCCAAATGTTTGAACAGGGGCAAGGCGTGCCACAGGATTATCAGGAAGCCAGCCTTTGGTACCGAATGGCCGCAAATCAAGGAGATTCCCAAGCCCAGCTGCGCCTCGGAGAATTGTTCGCTGAAGGCCTGGGAGTCACTCAAGACTATCAAGAAGCCAGCCGCTGGTATCAAATGGCCGCCAGCCGACGCGAGGCGGAAGCCCAACTCCACCTTGGTGAGATGTACGAACAAGGACATGGTGTCGACCAAGACTTAACTGAAGCCAGCCGTTGGTATCGAATGGCAGCCGAGCAAGGTCATGCTGTCGCTCAACTGCGGATGGCTTCGCTATGCCTCAAAGGCCGGGGTGTCCCCCAAAACCAGGCCGAGGCCATTCGCTGGTACCGCCTGGCCGCTGAACAAGGCCATGTGATAGCCCAACTACAACTTGGCGACATATACATGACCGGAAGGATCGTGGGTGTTGACCTGACTGAATCCAGTCGGTGGTATAGCCGTGCAGCTGAGCAGAATCATCCTATCGCGCAACGACGCATGGGGGAAATGTACGAGACGGGTCGAGGTGTTCCCCAGGACTATCGAAAGGCGATGGATTGGTATACCCGTTCAGCGAATCAAGGACATGCGGAGGCCCAATTCAAGCTTGGAAATCTGTACGCATTACAAAAAGATTACGTGGATGCCCACATGTGGCTCAATCTTTGCGCAGCCAGTGGACATAAAGAGGGAAAAATCAAACTGTATAGAGTCGCATCGGACATGAGCTATGAAGAGATCGAGAAAGCTCAAGAATTAGCGCGCGAGTGGATGACCAAAAAGAACGGTGCGCTCGGACCCAATGGTCAGAAGCCGGCTACTTAGAGAGCACGCATCGCTAAAAACCTGACAAAGGAAAAGAAATGGCCATCCCACCCATCACATCGTTGAGCTTATAATTTTTCTTTGGGCTCAGAGGATGAGCGTTGTGACAATTCACGCATGAGGACGAAATAGCCGTATCGGCATAGATCGCGGTAAAGTAACGACGTCCGTCTTTTTTTATGACACCCGTAAATGGCTTGCTCGGATCTCCTTCAATCGCCTCCAGTCCCGTTCGTTCAAACCAGGTAGCTGGCCGGTTTTTTTCATAAATTGGCCAAAGACTAATCAGCCGATACTCCAATCCCATTCCCTTACCCTTTACGTGCAATCCAGAAAGGGTCAACATCTGTGCTGGTAACGGAAGCGCAGTCTCTTTCTTCCATGATTCTTCTGCCTTGACCACATTGTTTTCCTGCATCCGTTGTACTACATGAGTCGTGTAAAGCGTCCGATCTGCATCAAGAATGGCGTGGATAAATTCTGCAACCTGTTCGGCTGCCACGACGTCTTTTGCGAGTGAGTGAGATGGATTCTCCGAATACCCTGTCGAACTTCCACCCGCCAACACGGTCAGGATTATTCCCCACAGTAACGCGTGATACCTCATATGTAGACCCTCCATTTTCCCCGTTCTGGATATAAATCAGTCTCGGCAGACTCAGGGCTACAATGTCTCAAATGAGACACGAGCTGGTCAACTTTGCACAATACGGAGGGAAGACAAACAACGCGAGAAGCCGTGAAAGGCAATGGAGCGCCACTAGGCCAACGGAATATCAGAGTTGGAGATGTTGATCGTTTCCAGGAAGGACGTGCTAGAGATTCAACCGCCAGGTGGCTCTGAAGAAAACACTCCGTTGCACTTCGGTGGCTTGGGTGGCCAAAAACGTCGGCAAAAATTCAGCATGACGATTATCCAGCAAGTCCCGTCCCACGATTGAAAACTCCCAATCTGGCGTCGGGCGCCATCCCAACCGGACATCCGCAGAAAAATAATGACTGACGGGAGCGCCTGTCACACTGATATCTCCGACATATCGAATATCCCCATCCAACTCTAAATTCCAAGGCAAGTTCATGCGAGACCACAGGGTCGCTTGATGATGAGGGCTGGCATCTTCACGTAACTTTTCACTACTGACACTTCCATGTTCCAATTCCAAGTCCATCGCGAGGAACGTATAGGTCGCTTGCAGTCGCCAGGCATCAAGCGCCTGCCATTGCGCCAGAACCTCGACCCCATAGGTATTTCCATGCATTCTATTGGAAAACGGAATGGTGATGGTTGGCGGAGGAGAAATGGCGTCAAACGTCCGAAGATCGTCGTAGTGATTCACAAATCCTGCGATATCCACGTTCAATGTCGAATGGGGATGGGTACGATAGCCGAGTTCAAAGGCGAGGAGATTTTCGGCTTGCATCTGGTCATTGCCGGAAATCGCCACAGTCACGGGAGCCGTGGCTGGCGTGGGCACAACCCGCAGCCGGACATCATGTTCTCCGCGCGCCGGTGTCCGGACAGCCCGCGAGACCGCCGCCCACAAGGTATGGTTCGGTTCGGGCATCCAAGAAATCCGGATATTTGGCTGGTATTCAAACCCTGAAAACGCGTTATGTTCAAATTTCGAACCGACAGTCACTGTCAGCGCGTCATCGAAAAATTTCATCTCGTCTTGAAGAAATCCACTAAACAGGTTGACCGTACGGTTCGACGGCGAAAGCCGAAACAGTTCATTGGAGCGAGTATTGTCATAGGTTAACCGATAACCCAACCCCCACACGGTATCATGGTGGGCCAACAACGGAAATTGATGCTGCACTTCCAGATCGACGATGTGGCGGTCTTCATACAGTGAGGCCTCTTCGCGAAACACATGGTCGTAGTAGGATTGAACCATGAACACTTCATTATTCGAAATCGTTCGTCGCCAGCGTACAAGAGCATTACCACCTCGAAGCTTCACGTCTTCATCGAATGTCGTCACCGCCGCTGGAGCCATGGGTCCGGCATCGGGCGACACAGGAGTCGTGATCTGCTGGCCAGCATCTCCTCGGTAATAATCCCCTTGTATGGTCAGGGAGTCCTTGGAATTGAGGTCCCAATCTGTTCGGATTCCACCTTGGCCTAATTGCCAATCATCATGTGCCCCCATCTGCTGAAACCCGGTGTCACGACTCCGAAATTGCCCGTACACCCGGTATGAGAAATCATCTCCGATTTTCCCACCGTAACGAAGCGTTCCAAAGCCTCGCTCCTCATTACCGATCACGACGGAGGCCAGCGCTCCTTGCGTCTCATCTGAACGCTTCGTCATGATATTTATGACACCATTCACAGCATTAGCTCCCCAGAGCGTCCCTCCAGGACCTCGAATGATCTCAATGCGATCGATATCCGCCAACGGAACCATTTGCGCCTCCCAATAGACCCCGGCAAACAAGGGTGTATACACGCTCCGTCCATCGATCAGCACCAATAATTTATTCGCAAAACGATCATTAAATCCCCTGACGGTTACCGCCCATTTATTAGAATCGATGCTTGCCACTTGAATCCCGGGAACCAAACGAAGAGCATCTGGAATGTTCGTGATTCCCATACGACGAAGCTCTTCGCCCGATAATACATAAATCGCGGCTTGTGCTTGTGAAAGCTGTTGAGGTTTCTTGGATACCGTCGTGACTTCTACATTCATGAGCTCTTCAAGTGAGAGTTACGTAAGATCATCAGAAGGCATGCTATCTTGTGCCGCTTCGTTCATATTCGTCTCAGCAGCGACAGTCCCATGATAAGGAAATACGGCAGCGAAGACGATACAGCAAAGCAGAAGAACGCCTTGAGTCACAACAAAAGATCGATTCACAGTCCTACCTTGATCAAACGTTCTTTTTCCCAATACAGCTCGGAGTCGGGCTTGAAAGGCACAGGTACGTCTTTTGAGCGGTTCTCATTAGAATGTTTCGGATTCTTGAAAGTTTCCCTTAAGTACGTGACCCGCAGAAAATGGGAACCTTTGACGAGAGGAGCCATCTGCTATCCATAGCCCTGGAACTGACAGCGGTTGAGAAATCAGACTACGCAGGTCGAGTGCCTGCATGGAGGCGGGAAGACCGGACTCTGGCATTTCCGGCCAGAACCTTTTACAATTTCGACCTCAGACCTCTTGAAGATCACTTTTGTTCGAACGATTGCTCGATTTCAACGACCGCATACAATGAATCACTCTCCATCTGAACGGTTGATCGTCGCTCTGGATTTTTCCGATGTTGATGAGGCCAGGAAGTGCGTCGACGAGCTCGATGGAATCGTCAATTTTTACAAAATCGGGCTTGAATTATTCACGGCACCGTCACGCGACTTTCTGAACGAGTTGCGTGAACGACAATGCCGGATTTTCCTCGATCTCAAAATGCATGATGTCGACGAAACCATTCGTCGAGCCGTGGCCAACGTGGCGTCTTTGGAGGTCGATTTTTTGACTATTCACGGAAACAGCGCCACCCTCCAAGCCGCTTGCTCTGGAAAAACAAATCACCGATTACGACTCTTGGCCGTCCCGCTTTTATCAAGCTGGAATGAAAAAGATTTACAAGAATTATTCCTGGTTGGGCCGGCCGAGGGATTCATCCCAAGATTTGACACGCTTGACGAGTATGTCTTCTGGCGAGCCGATCAGGCCATCGCTCAAGGCTGTGACGGATTGATCGCCTCCGGAGCCTACGTCGGAAGGCTTCGAGAACGCTTCGGGAAGAACGTGCTGCTCGTTTCCCCTGGCATCCGTCCTTCTGGCTTGTCAACCGATGAACATAAACGTTCCCTCACACCCCGGAAAGCCATTCAGGACGGAGCCGATTACATCGTGGTGGGTCGCCCCATCCGCGACGCCATGGACAGGAAAGCGATGGCCCAGCGAATTATCGAAGAAATAGACTCCGCTATTTAAGCTGCTCCGCCCTCTTTGCCTCAATCGCGACCATTCCTATACCCGATCCATTCAATAGGAAGTGTTGAACAAAGAAGTTGTCAAAGGTCACACTTCGTCAGAAAAACGTTGGGGCCAAGAAGCCTGATGACGATATGATATATTTCTGTGTATGAAACCATGGCTTTCCTTCGCCATGACGCTGACCGGCACCCTTATCGTCATCGTAGTCCTTAAGACGTGGGTATGGGTGCCTGAACCCGTCACGGTGAAGGTCGCGCGAGTACAAAAGGGACTCGTGGAAGAAACAATCACCAATTCACGCGCCGGGACGGTCAAGGCAAGACGACGGGCTCATCTGTCCTCAGAGGTCGGCGGACGGGTGATTTCTGTGCCATTTGAGAAGGGCGATTTCGTGAGGAAAGGCGATCTGCTCTTACGACTCAATGACGCCGCCGAAGTCTCCAACCTCGAGATGGCTCAACGGGAATTGGTCGTCAGCAAAGCCAATCGTAAGCGATCATGCTTAGAGGCCAGCCGCGCGAATCGAGAGTATGCACGGTTTCAGGATCTCTCACGTAAAGAACTCGTTTCGACGGATGAACTCGACAAGGTGCACAGCACGGCGCAAACCAGCGCCGCGGCCTGTCAAGCAGGGTACGCCAGTGTTGAACGCGCCAAAACTCGCATCAAGGAAGCTCGGGCGCAGTTGGAAAAAATGACGTTGCGTGCACCGTTCGATGGGATTCTCGCCGACGTGAAAGTCGAGCTTGGCGAGTGGACCACCCCGGCTCCTCCCGGCGTCCCGATTCCTGCCGTGCTGGACCTCCTCGATCCAACCTCCATTTTTATCAGCGCCCCGATGGATGAAGTCGATTCGGCCAGGGTTCACACAGACCAAACCGCGCGAGTCACCATGGATCCGTACCCCAAGCGTTCCTTCGCTGGCCGCGTCGTGAAGGTCTCGCCTTACGTGGAAGATATTGAAGAACAAAACCGGACGGTTGAGATTGAAGTAGAACTTACGGATCAGGATCTGGCCACCACTCTTTTACCGGGGACCTCGGCGGATGTCGAAATCATTCTTTCACAACACGAGCATGTCTTGAGAATTCCCAGGACGTCGTTGCTCGAAGGCGACAAGGTTTGGCTCGTCGATCAAGGCCATATCGAAGAACGTTCCATCCAGACTGGGCTCAAAAACTGGGATTACGTTGAAGTCCTGAATGGGCTTGCAGAGGGAGAAGTCGTTGTCACCTCTTTGGATCAAGCTGACCTTCAACCCGGACATCCCGTACGGATAGCCGATGAAATAGCCCAATGATCCGGCTCGACAATGTCTCCAAGACTTACCAAGTCGGTGATCAACCGGTTTATGCACTAGCAGACGTCACAGAGCAGGTCAGGGCCGGTGAATACGTCGCTATCATGGGAGCTTCCGGGTCGGGTAAGTCAACATTGCTCAATCTGCTGGGCTGTCTTCTTCGGCCAAGTGAGGGGAGGTACCAACTCGACGGGCAAGAGATCAATCAGTTGAGCGACACGGAATTATCACATCTGCGTCAATCGGTTATTGGCTTTATTTTCCAATCGTTCCATCTGATCTCGCGCCTGACCGCTGCTGGAAATGTTGAGCTGCCGATGATCTTCGCCGGCATCGCCCCACGGGAGCGGCAGCAACGTGTCACGACCGCTCTCAATGCCGTCGGACTGTCATCTCGCGCGCATCATCGACCGGATCAACTATCCGTCGGTCAACGTCAACGGGTCGTCATCGCTAGAGCGACGATCATGAACCCCCGACTCATCCTGGCCGACGAGCCGACCGGAAACCTGGACAGTGAATCGGGGAAACAGATTCTTGGTCTTCTCGACCATCTCCATGAGCAAGGACAGACACTCATCGTGGTCACTCACGACATCCACGTCGCTCAGCGAGCTGAACGTGTGTTGGTGATCAGCGATGGACGTATCGTCCAGCGAACAGCCGACGACGATCTAAAGAGATCTGCATCCGTCGTGCCCCCATCTTTTTACTAAATTTGTGCTGCCCGAAGAGCCATGTCTTCTAAAGACTTATTCAGCTTCGCCTGTGCTGCGCTCAAAGGTCATCCCATTCGAGTCGGTTTGTGTGTAACGGGCATCGGCATAGGAATCATGGCCATCGTCGTTTTAACTGCGCTAGGAGAAGGCGCCAGACGATATGTCGTCAATCAATTCATGTCGATCGGTAACAATTTACTCATTATTATCCCTGGCAAAACGGAGACGACTGGCGCGTTTCCGGGGTTCGTCGGGGCTCCCCATGACTTAACGATCGCCGATAGTCAGATCATTCGTCGAAACGTTCGCGCCATTCAATACCTCGCACCCATTTCAATGGGAACGGAAACGGTTCATTATGGTGAAAGACGGCGACAAGTTCCCATCGTTGGGACGACGTCAGATTTTCTCGATGTTCGCAACCTTGAAATCGCCCTTGGACACTTTCTTCCAGCCGGAGATCCTCAACGAGGATCTCCGGTCGTCGTGTTAGGCCATCGTGTAGCGCAGGAACTGTTTCCCAGCGTTTCCCCCTTAGGACAATTAATCCGTGTCGCCGACTGGCGCATGCGAGTCATCGGGGTACTGGCGCCACGCGGCACTCAACTGGGCATGGACATGGACGATCTCGTCATCGTCCCGGTAGCGACAGGCATGCAGCTTCTGAACCGTCATTCCTTATTTCGCATTCTGCTTCGAGTCCGTTCGCTATCCGACATGAAAACCACCTGCGATCGCATCCGCACGCTCATGACTCAACGGCATGGCGAAGACGACATCACCTGCATCACGCAAGATGCCGTCGTCAGCACCTTTTCTTCTATTTTGAATGCCTTGACTCTTGCCTTAGCGGCGATCGGCATCATTTCCTTAACTGTGGCGGGGATTGGCGTCATGAATGTCATGCTGGTCGCCGTGTCGGACCGAACGGAAGAGATCGGTCTCCTGAAGGCTCTGGGCGCCAGAAACGGTCAGATCCTACTGGTTTTCCTGACAGAAGCCGTAGTCTTGTCATTGGCAGGAGGCATAATCGGGCTCGCTGTCGGTTGGAGCCTCGTACAAGGACTGGTCACGCTATACCCTGCGATTCCGGCTTCGACTCCCGCCTGGGCCTCCATCTCGGCCGTGGCGATGTCCATCTTCGTAGGGATCGTCTTTGGACTGATTCCCGCGCGTCGTGCGGGACAGCTCGATCCCATTCAAGCATTGGAGCATCGCGTCACATGAGATCGATGGACGTCTTGGCTCTTTCCTGGGGAGCTATCACGGCGCGGCCGGCGCGAGCCGGCTTATCCCTGCTGGGCATTGCAATCGGAGTGCTGTCCGTCATATTGCTGACCTCCGTCGGCGAAGGAACCCGCCGGTATGTGCTTTCTCAATTTACTCAATTCGGCACCAATCTCCTCACGATCACACGAGGGAAAACCAAAACCATCGGAATTCCAGGCGTCTTGGGCGGGACCACTCACCCGCTCACGCTAGAAGACGCCGAAGCCATTCGACAACTTGATGGCGTCATTCGGGTCGTTCCTGTGTCCGTCGGCAACGCCAGAGTCGAGTCAGAAGGACGAGGACGGAGCGTCTCAGTGTTTGGCGTCACAGCGGAGATGCCGGAACATTGGAAATTCAATGTACGATCCGGCAGTTTCCTGCCATCAGGGGATCCCTTTCGCCGACAACCCATAGCCGTCTTAGGCCCAAAGCTGAAGACCGAGTTATTTGGGGACGCCTCACCCCTGGGATCGTTTGTGCGGATCGCTGGCCATCGGTTTCGAGTCATCGGCGTCATGGCACGCAAAGGGACCCTGCTGGGCTTCAACATCGACGATGCCGTCTATGTGCCCGTGGCTTCAGCCATGTCTCTCTTCAACATGGATGAACTCAATGAAATTCAAGTCGCGTTTGGGTTTGGAAGTCGGCTCGAAACCATCCTGCGCCAGATCCGAGACTTGTTAGTCGAACGTCATCGTGGGGAAGAAGATTTCACGATTGTCACACAGGCGGCGATGCTCGATACCATGGATGGCATCATGAAGGTGATTACGGTGGCGGTAGCTATCATCGGGGGAATTTCCCTGGTCGTTGGGGCCATCGGAATCATGACCGTCATGTGGATGGTCGTACGCGAACGAACCGGTGAAATAGGGCTTTTGAAAGCTACAGGGGCCACCTCCACGCAGATTTACCAGCTTTTTCTCTGCGAATCTGTCGTGCTCGCGATGATCGGGGGTGCGAGTGGATTAGTATGCGGACTAGGCATCGTGCAGATCCTCACGATTTGGATCCCCCAACTCCCAGTTCATCCTCATCCAACCTATATTGTGGCGGCACTCACCGTGAGTAGCTTGGCCGGAATATGCTCTGGCTTCATTCCCGCCCGATATGCGGCCTCGATTGATCCAGTTATCGCTCTTCATACCCAATAGGCTCTGCCTCATAAACATCAGTAAACATTCAATTTTTCTAGTGCCGTTTCAGTACCTTCTGCACGTTTGAAATGTGTGATCCTATAGAGTTCGTTGATTTGCGCCTACTGGAGCGTGTTGGAATTCGCACTCGCCAGAGAAAATTGGTGACTCAATATGGCAAGACTGCTATGATTCTCAGATTATAGCGAATCCAAATACGTTCCAATCGATACAGACGACCAACTCCGCACGGTACGACGTTGAGCCATGCGGAAGTTATTGGAAACGGCTATAAGCTGCTATGGTTTTTCGATTGCATTGTACGCCAGTCCTAGAAACCTAGGAAAGGATGAACTCTATGACGAAACCCACACGATTGTCTCGTATCCTTATCGTCGAGCCAGATTTCGGACAACAGGATAAACTCATGAACGAATTGAGGAATGAGGGGTATGAAGTGATGGGTGTGGGAACTGCACGGGAAGCGTTAGATTACGTAAAACGCGAAAGCTTTGGACTTGCCATCATTGAGTTACGGCTTCCAGACATGAACGGCATCCAACTTTTGGAAGATTTACAGAACGCGACAAGAGACATTCGAGTCATTATCCATACCGCCTACAGCTCCTTGGATTCAGCCAAGGATGCAGTCAATCTCGGGGCCTTTGCCTACATTGAGAAAGAGCAACGCCAGGGAGAACTTGTTCGTCAAGTTGACCGTGCGATGCGAAGCCAGTTAAGCCAATACGCCCGCGAGCTCGAAGAAGCGGTAGCCGAACGCACAGCCATACTTCAAGAACGGGAAGAGCGATTCCGGCAGTTAGCCGAGCATATTCATGAGGTGTTCTGGCTATCTTCCGCTGACAAGACTCAAATGTATTATGTGAGTCCTGCCTATGAATCCATATGGGGAAGAAGCTGCGCCAGTCTTTGCGAAGACCCTGCAAGTTTCCTCCAGGCCGTTCACCCAGATGATCAAGAATGTCTCCAATTGGCCATCCCCAAGCAAATCGAGGGATCGTACCACGAAACCTACCGGATTATTCGGCCAGACGGCTCAGTACGATGGATCGAATCTCGGGCATTTCCTATCAAGAATGAAAAGGGAGAAGTCTATCGTATCGCGGGCATCGAAGAAGACATCACAAACCGGAAACGAGCCGAAGAAGCCCTGCAAAAGACAGAGCCAACATTTCGCCAGTCCAGTAAAATGGAAGCCATTGGGACCCTGGCCGGAGGAATTGCCCATGACTTCAATAATATTTTGACGGCCATCCTTGGGTACACCGAATTAGCATTAGCCACGGTCCCGAAAGAAAGTCGGACCAATCGCAATCTTCAGGAAGTCCTGACGGCAGGACATCGTGCCAAGCATCTTGTGCAACAAATTTTAACGTTCAGTCGACAATCCGGCCAGGAACAAAAATCCATCGACATTCACCTGGTCGCTCTCGAAGCCCTCAAACTGCTTCGAGCCACCATTCCTTCTACCATTGAGATTCGTCAGAACATCTTCTCACAAGCCACAATTATGGCCGACTCCACCCAAATTCACCAAGTGATCGTCAATCTCTGCACGAACGCTGAGTATGCAATGCGGGAATCCGGTGGGCTTTTAGACCTGACGCTAGAAGATATGGAAGTGAAAGAGCCAATGGCTGAACGGTTTGATATCAAGCCTGGTCCTTACGTACGGCTCACGGTAAAAGACAGCGGGCCCGGTATGCCTCCGGATGTCGTGGAACGGATGTTTGATCCATTCTTCACGACCAAGCCCACAGGAGAAGGATCCGGAATGGGGCTAGCTGTCGTGCATGGTATAGTCACGACACATGGTGGCACGATTCAGGTGGAAAGCGCTCCGGGGATCGGTACCAAAATCGACATTTATCTTCCGACCATTCACACCGCCATCTGGGATGTGTTCTCAACGAAAGCGTCTATCCCAAATGGCAAGGAGAGCATCCTCTTCGTTGACGATGAAGAAACCATCGTTCGCCTAGGGCAAGAGCTTCTCACGCACCTGGGATATACCGTGACCGTTCGAACGAATAGCGTTGACGCGTTAGATTTATTTCGAAGCGATCCGCAGCAGTTTGATTTGGTCATTACAGACCAAACAATGCCCACCATGCCTGGAGATGCCCTCGCCCGTGAATTGTTGCGGATTCGTCCAGAACTCCCGATTATCTTGTGCACCGGCTTTAGCCACATTGTCTCTGCTGAAAAGGCCAAAGCCATTGGCATTCGTGGCTATTTGATGAAACCGTTGGCCATCAGGGACTTGGCCCCTATCGTTCGTCATGTTCTCGATGAACAACCGTTCTATACTCAACAGGCGGAGAAGGTCCCAACCGTCTAAACAGGTTGGCAGGCCGATCCATGGTCTTCGTTCGAGGTTATAAATTGTTCCATTAAATAAGCAGAAACAGTTTCTATTTAACCCGGAACACGTTACAATTTCATCAGATATTCAGGGTCGGGCAAGGCCGGAACGCCCTTTGTGAAGATTATGCCATCTGTCTTAATCATTGACGACGATGAACAGGTCTGCGGGGTTCTCCGTGAAGCCTTCGAAGTGGCTGGCTTTGACGCCCGAGTTGCCCATAATGGCGAAGAAGGCACGAGCTACTATACGTCCTCACCAACCGACGTCGTGATCCTGGATATTCTCATGCCGGAAAAAGAGGGGTTGGAAACCATTCTTGAATTACGTCGTGAATTTCCCACTATTAAAATCATCGCCATATCGGGAGGGAGTGAGCGCGCGCACGTGAATCTGCTGGATCTTGCGCATCGCCTTGGCGCGCATCATACCGTCAAAAAACCCTTCAAAATGCAAGAAGTCGTCGATCTCGCCAAGTCATTACTCGCTGAGCCCTCAACCTGACGCTTCCGGTACCCCGCTGACTTGTTCATCCGTGACGGGTATATTAAGATGAGCCGTTCGGAGGCTGTCATCGACTCCTGACCGGTTCGCCTAGAGAAGACGGATGTCAAAAACCGCCAAAACGCAATTTCCCATCCATCCCCTGTTACAAGAACGCTGGAGCCCTCGAGCATTCTCAGAGGCTCTGGTTGAAGAGACGAAACTGCAGAGCCTTCTGGAGGCCGCCCGATGGGCCGCGTCATGCTTCAATGAACAACCCTGGAATTTTCTTATCGCCACAAAGCGACAACAAGCCGAATATGACAGAATGCTGTCATGCCTGGCTGAAGCCAATCAAATCTGGGCAAAACAGGCCCCTGTTCTCATGCTCACGGTGGCGAAACTCAGGTTTGCACACAATGGAAAACCCAATCCGCATGCGTATCATGATATTGGGCTGGCAGTAGGAAATCTGGTGGTTCAAGCTACAGCCCTTGGACTTGCCGTTCATCAAATGGCAGGGATTTTTCCAGATAAGGCCAGATCAACTTACGGTATCCCTGAACATTATGAAGCAGTCACTGGAGTAGCCATCGGCTACATCGGTGATCCCCACAGCTTACCTGACGCACTCCGTGAGCGAGAATTGGCAGAAAGAACGCGGAATCCGGTATCCACATTCGCTTTTCAAGGCTCATGGGGACAATCGATCCACTGGGAACCGTAACCGCGGTTTTTGGGCTTCTTTAAATAATTCAATCAACAGTCCTCCCGTCATTTCCTTCGACATTTTTCCTGATCAGATCTTTCCTCTTAGCCATTTGTCTTAATCGTTAGGTCGAGTACCATATAGCTAGACGTGCCGCCTGACGCTCTATCGGGAACTCGTATCAGCCTCTAACCCAACGACCTCACAAGGAATTTCACATGTCACAACGACCCAATACTCCAAAAACAAAGAGCCTCCTTTTCCTTATCCTGATATATCTTCTGCTACCTGACAACGCTCATGCAACCGCGACAAGCTGCCTCTGGAAAGTCTCCTCACCATCCAATACCGTCTATCTCCTTGGCTCCGTGCATGTTTTAAAACAAGAAAACTATCCTTTGAACGATACGATCTACGCTGCGTATGACTCTGTCGCTCACCTAGTGTTTGAAGCGAATCTTGACGACATGTCCTCTCCCGCCACTCAAGCCAACGCGTTGTCGAAAGGCCTGTATACGGATGGACGAACGCTTCAAAAAACACTATCGCCCGGGAACTATGCCGTAGCCAAAACACAACTCGAGCGACGTGGGTACTCGATGACCATGTTCAATCTCATGAAGCCCTGGATGCTGGCGAGCACGATCACCATCCTAGAGTTGCAGAAATTGGGATTTGGGACAGAATTCGGCGTCGATCAGCACTTTTTTCAAAAGGCCAAGAGAGAGGGGAAGACGACAGAAGGATTGGAAACAGTCGAATATCAACTCGATTTATTCGATCAGTTATCGGACACGACTCAGGAATCATTTCTCCTCCAGACATTAGAAGAAATCACACTCCTGGAACAACAGACACAGCAACTCGTCGACTCCTGGACACATGGAAAAATTCAGGGTTTGGAAGTCTTGCTCACGGGCATGCAAGCATTTCCTGAAGTCTATGAAGCGTTAATTACCCGACGAAACCAAAACTGGCTCCCACGCATTGAAACGTACCTACAGCACGACGAACCCTACATGATCGTGGTGGGAACCTTGCATCTATTGGGAAACGAAGGCTTGCTGGCGATACTGAAGGAAAAAGGGTACGCGATACAACAACTGTAAAATAATCGGAGCGGACAACGTTTTTCTGGCAAATGGCCGTTGGGAACTTCAATATTCAACAGGCCCGGCTAACAACGTGGTCAGCGCGGAATCAAGTTGAATTCAAGGTAACCACATGCCTTGCAAAACCACAATGTGTATAATAGCATATAAACATACACATTTCAGGGGTTTACCATGCGTACCAATATCGTTATAGACGACCAATTGCTCTCAGAGGCACAACGCATCACGGGCATTAAGACCAAGAAGGGGGTTGTGGAAGAAGGGCTCAAGGTCTTGCTTCGCCTTCAACGGCAACAGATGGTCAGGAAGTATCGCGGCAAGCTTAGGTGGACCGGAAACCTTGAAGCTATGAGACGTGATACTAAATTATGACCGTTGTGGATACCTCCGTGTGGATTGATTACTTCAACGACATCTCCACGCAAGAAACCGAAGCCTTTGATGACCTGTTGGGTAGTCAAGAGATCTTGCTAGGAGACCTTATTCTGACTGAAGTTTTACAAGGGTTTCAGCAAGATTCTCATTTCGATACTGCGCGAAAACTTCTCCGTGTATTTCCCGTCGTGCCAATGGTGGGCCCATCTCTTGCCCTTCAGAGCGCACAACACTACCGAACCCTCCGCAAACGTGGCGTCACGGTCCGCAAAACTATCGATGTCATGATTGGGACCTTTTGTATTGCTCAAGATCTCCCTCTTCTCTACTCCGATCGAGATTTCGACCCAATGGTTCGCTACTTAGGACTTCGTGCAGTCCTTTGAGATTGCTCATTAAGAAAAAAGGGATATGCTTTGACGGCTCCACACACAAGCATAGATCAAGTCTTTTGTTGCTGTATTCTTCCTTGACAGTTGAAGCTCGGCCCCTTTGATGGAATGAGAGACACTGATAAGTTATAGCCGTTTCCAATAATTACTGGATGGTTCAACGTCGTACCTCGCGGGGTGTGTTGTTTGTATCGATTGGCACGTATTTGGATTCGCTATAACAAGTTAATGTGGCTCCAAGGTGAAGATGTGCTTATTCTCGGAACGGTGCCCTCGTTCAAGCCTGAGGAGGACAATGCCTTGAAACGATCGATCAAGAATGCAACAACAAAAGACTTGCCCTCATTACCTAAAAGGAGACTTCCCTTATGATCACGGCAATAGGCGATGTACTACGGCGATGTTATGAACGAGGATGGATTACCTCGCGAGACGGCAACTGCAGCCTGCGCCGCGCAAAAAGCATCTATATTTACATCACCCCGTCTGGATGGCGAAAAACCATTGTGCACCCGGAACACATGATCAAAATTAAACTCGCTGACGGCCATATGCAGATCCCCAAAGGCACGAGCCCTTCGGGTGAACTCCATATGCACTATCTGCTGCTGAGGGGAATGACGCGAACGCGTGCGGTTGTCCATGTCCATCCTACCCACGTAGTCGCGGCCATGTATCGCGGGTTCGATCTCCAGAAAATCTGTCAGGACTTTCCGGAAATCTACCGTTATACGCGGATCGGTCCTACCGTCCCCGCATTGCCGGCCATCAGCGCAGAATTAGGAGAAGCTACGGCCCAGGCGCTAGGGGTAAGCCAAGATGATCCAGCCGGCAAATACGATATCGTCGGACAGGCTAACCACGGCGTGTGTTCTATGGCCCAAGATCCTTGGTCCGCGTATGAACACATCGAACGTTTGGATCATATCTGCGAGATCGTACTCCGCAGCGGCGTATCACCCTGATGAGGCGATGAGGCATTGGTCTCGTTTTTCTTATCAAGCATGATAGACCACTTGCTCGATAAAGGATGTCCCGTTATAGTTCCGAGCGTGCTGGGGTATGTATGCGAGTGCATGGTCCTTCAATAGCAACCTGTCTCCACGGAAAGGAGTGTTCATGGCAAAGAAGAAAGTCGCCGGCGCGTCGAGCAAGAAGATAGCTGCAACAACAAGCAAGGCAAAGGCCAAGACAAAGGCTGCCGGCCCTAAAAAGTCAGCCGTCTCGACAGTAAAAAAGAAAACGGTCGCAACGGCAAAGCCAAAGCCCTCTAAATCCCCGAAGAGACCTTCACCCGCGAAAAAACCCGCCAAGAAGTCGAGCGCATCTTCAGAGAAGAAAACGTCCGCAACTCAGCCAAGCAAAGCCGCGAAACCGAAGAAAACCGCCGCTCAAGCACAGCCAACGGCTTCTGCCAAGAAATCTCTTAAAAAATCCCCCAAAGCCCCAGCGCCGGCTCGGCGAACATCTTCCCAAGACCGTGCATCAACGCCCAAAGCTTCTCCTCAGCCGAAGGCCACAAAACGTGAGGAATTCTCCGATTTCGATCGATACAATATAGGAGGACTGTTGGCCTGTGCCATCGATCAAACAAGAGACCCCGGGTTGAAAAGATTCACCAAGGCCTTGAAGCATCTCGGGCTTTCTGCGACAGAGCAGGAAAACCTCGTTCGCATCACTCAGGGATTTATGTTCCCCAAACTTTTTGCAGACGAGATCAAGAACGAGACAACTCGTAAACTGGCGGTAAAAGAATTGGTTGTGTTCGCGAAAGCCGAAGGGAATTTTGAGCGAGATTGGAAAGCCGACCTTACCCAATTCGCATCTTTACTAGGAGTAGAAATGTAGCCCAGCCCTAACTTCAAGTGAGTCGCTTCAAGGGGCTCGTCATATACGATCGACACGAAAGCCCATTCCCTACCGACAAAGGCGACTACGTGAGCTCGCGTCGGCCTTCAATGGATTTGAGCAATGTCACTTCGTCTGCATATTCGATGTCCATACCCACGGGAATGCCATAGGCAATCCGCGACACGCGGACGCCATGCGGTCTTAACAGCTTGGTGAGATAAATCGCAGTGGCTTCCCCTTCTATCGTCGGGTTCGTAGCAATGACGACCTCTTGGATCTCGCCCGATTTAACGCGTTCCTCTAATTCATGCGCCCGAATGTCTGCAGGGCCCACTCCATCTAACGGAGACAGCGACCCAAACAGCACATGGTACAGACCGTGAAAGGCCTTGCTGTGTTCAATGGCGTGAAGAGTGCTCGGCTCCTCGACTACGAGAATTTTGGTCCGGTCTCTCTTGGGGTTGAGACAAATTTCACAGAGTGCATCTTCCGCAATGTTCCGGCATTGCGTGCAAAACGTCACGCGTTCTTTGACATCACGAATCGCATCGGCGAGGCGAAGTGCCTCGTTCTTTTCAGCTTTCATGATGTGAAAGGCTAAGCGTTGGGCCGTCTTTTGACCGATGCCAGGAAGCCGCACAAATTCTTTGGCTAAGCGTGCAAGAAATCCACTCCGCTGTCCGCTTGTCCCAGGACCTTTTTCTGCAAGATGGGTGGCCATAATCCCTTTCTTTATAATGAGAGCCCCGGGATCCCAATACCGCCGGTCAAGGACTTCATCTCTTCCGCCATCATATCCTTGGCTTTTCGCAATGCTTCATTCGTCGCCGCCACCAGCAAGTCTTGCAGCATATCCCGATCTTCCGACTTCATCACCTCCGGATCAATCATCACCTTGGCAACCTGCATGGCTCCGGTCACCCGGACGGTGACCATACCGCCGCCGGCGGAGGCTTCAACTTCTTTCGTGGCCGCTTCAGCCTGAATTTTCCCCATTTGCTCTTGCATCGCCTGGGCTTGTTTCAACAGATTGCTCATATTGCCGAATGGGTTTTTGGACATTACACATTCTCCTCTTTTGGCGAAAGACGGCGGGCAGACACCACTTCTCCGCCAAACATCTCAAGGGTTTGTTTCACGATGGGATTCGTACGCGCTTCGTCAATCAGACTTTGATCTTCCTTATTTTGTTCTTGCGCCCGCGTTTGCCCGATCGTCATGGCTGTGGCTTGTGAGCTTTCGAGTTCAACCACACGGACGTTTATCGCGTGCCCCGCGACCTGTTGGCAGACCTTGGCCACCAACGCTCGATTCTCCGGTTTATCCGTACGCCATCGTGCCACCGACGCATGCTTGGGGTAGCCGATGACGACCTGCTCTGGATCGACTTGAACCAATGTCCCCATTTCGACGAATGTCCCGATATTGGGGTGATCTTCCATTAATCGATCCATGACCTTGCCCCAATCAACCGATGATTTTTCTGAAGTCGGTGAGGCGGCCAGGCTGGACACTTCTTGTCTCGGGATTTGCGACGGAGGTTTTTGAGGTTCTTGCTTACGCTGTTCCATCGGCCGCGCTGCCATCTTACGGTCCACCTGAAGACTGTCACGAGCAGGAGAATTCGGCGAGGTCTGAATGTGTTGGCGAACGGGCTGAGTGCGTTCAGGTTTCTGGCTGGATATGGCTTTGGGTTTGTCTGAAATGGTTGAAGGCGTCTGCTGAAATTTTGAGATTCCCGCGGCCTCCCCGGTCCCAGCTGGCTGGGACTGTGGTTCTACACGTTGTGCGCCTTGATCGAAAAGCGTAGCCTGCACCACAGCGGCTTCTAACAAAAAGCGTGGATGGGCGCTCATTCGCATGCGATCTTCAGCTTTGGTAAACACGTCGAATGCGCCTTGCAGAAAAGCTTCGCTAACCTCCCGGGCTTGAGCTATCGTGGTTTCGACCTCTTCGGCCGGCAGCTCGATCAAGCTTTGGACCTGTTCTGGTGACGAGACCACCGCGGCGACCAACACGTTACGAAGCCGTTCAACGACTTCCCGGCAATAGAGGCGAAGATCATAGCCCTGAGCGAAGGCCTGCCCCACACTGTCGATACCAGCCGCCGCATCCTGGGAAATCACGGCCTGCACGAGACTCCGCACCAACTCATCAGGGACGGACCCCAACAAGGCCTCAAGATCTTCATGTCTGACCTGCTCGCCTCCAAACGCGATCGCTTGATCCAATAAACTCAGAGCATCTCGCATACTTCCATCGCTTGCCCGGGCAATTACAGCAAGGCTTTTCTCTTCGATGGCCGTTCCGGTTTGGGAGGCCACATGCTGTAATTGACGAATAATCTCTAACCGTGAAATCCGGCGAAACGTGAAATGCTGGCAACGGGACAAGATGGTCGCCGGAATCTTGTGGACTTCGGTGGTGGCAAAGATAAACACGGCATGATTCGGCGGTTCTTCCAGGGTTTTCAGCAGCGCATTGAAGGCGGAGTTTGAGAGCATGTGCACTTCATCGATGATGTACACCCGGTATTTCCCGCGGAAAGGCGAAAACTTGACGTTCTCGCGTAATTCACGAACATCATCCACCCCTGTGTTCGATGCCCCATCGATTTCAATCACATCGACTGATTGCCCTCGCGTGATCTCATCGCAACTATCACAGCTCTCGCAGGGTTCGCTCGTGGGCCCTTTTTCACAGTTCAGGGCTTTGGCGACAATACGCGCGACCGTCGTTTTCCCAACTCCCCGCATTCCAGAAAATACGTAGGCATGAGCGATACGGTCACGACCAATCGCGTTCTTGATGGTTTGGACCACGTGAGGTTGCCCCACAACCTGGGCAAAGCTCCCGGGACGGTACTTTCTCGCTGAAACTTGATATTCCGTAGACATCTCAAATCAACGTGAAACGTTCCCTAAAAAAACCGGGGCCAGGTGATCCTGCGGCACCCAGACTAGCCTGCTTACCGTTGCTTCCTTCCGGACCTGGCGGGGTTCACAGGATTCTGTTGCACAGGGCCCAGCCCCTTTCTCTAAGAACACATCAAGTTGTTACTGTAAGTCTATTCTTAACAAACTACATGGCGGAGAGGGAGGGATTCGAACCCTCGGTACCGTTGCCGGCACACGTGATTTCCAGTCACGCCGATTCGGCCACTCTCGCACCTCTCCGTGATATAACATATTGAGCGACAAAAACGAGCGATCTTACCATGGGGTCAACGGGGCGACAAGCGAGACACCAAGTGATATCTCCGGAATATCTCCCACATAGCCGGCAATCAGACAAAACCTGACGGAAGCCTAACCGATATGGCCAAGTGCCTCACTTTGATTGCATTCGTGCTTGAAAACGTCGTTGACGACGGGTCGACCCATGCAGGGCTTTGAACAAATGGCCGCGAAAAATCAGTATCAGCACTCCCAGTAAGGGCGTACAGAGGAGAGTCAGGACGAAACTGACGGTATCCGAAACGCCAAAATACTGTAACCAACCTGATAACAACTGAAAAGGCACGGATAAAATGTTAAAGAAATCAAGTCCCCCTCTCATCCCTGCCTGGCTGGAAAACTCGAAAAAAAACGTCAGGCCGAACGGGGCCAACAGTACCGCCACCGGCAAAAACCACTCGATCCAGTTTTCGAGCACAAATTCGTAACTCTCTCGAACCACTTCAAGAGCCGATCCCTGCCGGCGTTGATAGATGATTTCAGGCACGGGATTCAAAATCACGAACACCAGAAAAAAGACAGCCGTCGTCAAGACCGCACGGTAAGGATTGGCCTGCAAGGCCATTTGGAGAAACATGAGCGGAAACCACACGAGAAAGCCGACAGAAATCACATCCCAGAAATACTGGCCTGCGCTCTGTGGAACATCGTTCCATTTAATCTTCCGGGCACCCAACACGACAAGTTCGAGTAACTGCAATATCACGCCAATCAGAAAGGCATTCGCAGCGCCAAGGATCAATCCTCCTATCATGCCGAGTGAGGAAACCATGAGAGTGGCCATGAACATCAACAGGGCACACCCCAGGACCACGACGACTAACATCCAACCCCGGCGAAACGATTGGATCGTGGCGGCAAAGGCTTGTGTATAGAGTTGGATCGTCGCGTGAATGAACTCTGACACGAAACAGACGCTGCAATCTACTGAGAAGTTTGGGAAGGGTGCTTCAGCCCGACGATTTCTTGCTGAAGCCGGTCGCGTTCTTGTTCAATCGATTTGAGCCGGCTGGGACGGTTGATCGTCCACCATTTAAGTTTTTCCTTGAATGTCACTTGATGTGGGGGAACGCTTTCATTCGGGGATTGGTGAAAGTCGTATCCCTTATAATTTTTCCGGGATTCCCGAAACGAGCGATAAATATCTTGGTAGAGACGTTTCAGTGCCATATGAGATGCTACCATACTCTAACTCGGCGATTTCTGGCAAGAAGAAGAACACCAGACTCGTCTAAACTCATTCAACTCTGCTATTCTCCACATTCGAGAAGCCTGCAAACTCGTCGTTTTCCGGCTTTCCTCTACCTCTCATTTTCCTTTAGAATACGCACTTGCGCTTTTGAGAATAAGCGGACAACGGACGGTATGCGAGAGTGGCGGAACTGGCAGACGCGCAAGACTTAGGATCTTGTGGGCAACCGTGGGGGTTCAAGTCCCCCCTCTCGCACCACCAGACTCGTTGATGATCTCATCTAGAGAACGGAGTGGAAACCTTTCAGGATGTTTCAGAATGTTCAACGGCTTTTATCCACATTTTTACGAGCCCTCTGCTCCAGTCGTCAATGTGGGCATCGGAATATCCATGAAATTTATCGAGGCTTAGCCATAAGCTTTTTTTTACTATACACTCATTATTTACCACGGGGTCACGTTAGCTGTAGAGGAGTAACCGTTCCATGAAAATGGAAATGACCGAATTAGGACCAGTCAAACGAGCATTAAAGATTGAAGTCCCGGAAGATGCCGTCAATAACGAATTCCAAAAGGTGTATGGGGAACTGAAACGGCAGGTCCGAGTCCCAGGATTTCGGCCTGGCAAAGCCCCAGTGGCTATCTTAGAAAAACGCTACTCCAAGATGGTTGCTCAAGATGTCGTACAACGGATCGTCCCGGATTATTATCAACGAGCGGTCAAAGAAGCCGGAGTGGTACCCGTTGTCGTCGAAATTCCGCCGTTTGAACGTCTGAAAATACAACGAAATTCCCCTTTCACATTTACCGCCACCGTCGAAATTAAGCCGACGATCACCCTCGGTGATTACCGGCCACCAAATCCGATATCGCTCAAACCCGATACACGAACCGTAACCGACGAACAAGTCGACCAGGCCTTAGCGAATCTACGGGAGCAACATGCTCAGCTTGACGCCGCACCAGAAGGCGCCAAACTGGAAGAAGGAATGCACGCGATCATGACGCTAGAGGGGTTACTCGATGGTCAGCCGGTTGAAGGCACCAAAAAAACCGGATATTCCCACAAGATTGGCTCAAAAACTCCAATCCTTGGCGTCGAAGCCGAAGAGCACTTGATCGGACAAACTGCCGGTTCGCGAGTCGATATCAAACAAGAATACCCGGCCAATCATCCCGACGAACGGTTAGCGGGCAAAACCGTTACGTTTTCCTTCACGATTGATGCCATCAAACAGGAAACGTTGCCTGAGCTCGATGATGAGTTTGCCAAAGATTGCGGAGAGTATGAAACTCTTGAGCAATTACGCAATTCGATCAGAGAACAATTCGAGACCCTGCTCAAACGCGACATCGAAGACGGGTATAAAGAACAGGTTATCGACCGGCTCGTTCAGATGCACCATTTCGACATCCCTGAACCCCTCATTGACCGCGAACTTCAAACCATGGTTCGCCAAAAAATGCTTCGGGAACAGCAAAAAAGTAAGGGGAGCATCGACGACCCCTTGAAACTTCAAGAAGAAGTCAAGCGTCTTCAACAAGAACTTCAGCCAGAGGCCAAGAAGCGCGTCAAGCTCGGTCTCATCCTGGAAAGCATTTCCGAGAAGGAGGGACTCACGGTTGAAGATGATGATATCGAGGCGGAAATGGCTCGACTGGCGCAACAGGTCAAGCTTCCCCTGGAGGAAGTACGAAAGATGGTCGAGGCTGGAGGGCAACAATCTCGAGAAGAATTTCGTGAACGCCTTCTCGCGGAAAAAGCCCTGCAATTGGTCTATGAATTTTCTGTCGTCCAAGGGTAACGAAAAGACTCGAACCACGTAACCTTGAATGACGAATTTGGCCAACTGTCGTTCGGCACATTAGAAAAACAAGGCTGTCAACGATGTCGGTCAGCAAAAACAGTGCTAGGCAAGCCAGCACTATTGCTCATTAATGAGTCGCATGGGCCAATTCCACGGATCGTTAAGAAACACTTATGTGAAAACCGATAAGAACTCTGAGGAGGAATCGACCGTATGCTTATCCCAATGGTAATCGAACAAACGACTCGTGGGGAACGATCCTACGATATCTATTCGCGCCTTTTGAAAGACCGTATCATTTTTTTAGGAGCTCCCATCGATGATGTGTTTGCCAACGTCGTCATTGCCCAGCTCTTATTCCTGGAGGCTGAAGACCCTGAAAAGGATATCAATCTCTACATTAACTCTCCGGGAGGAAGCGTGACGGCCGGGTTAGGTATCTATGACACCATGCAATACGTCCGATCCCCGATCACGACAATTTGTTTGGGGCAGGCTGCCAGCATGGGAGCTCTCCTCTTGTGTGCGGGCAGCAAAGGCAAACGTTACGCGCTGCCAAATGCCCGGGTCATGATTCACCAACCCATGGGCGGCTTTCAAGGGCAAGCCACGGAAATAGACATTCACGCACGAGAAATCCTCAAAATTCGAGAACGGTTAAACGATATCCTTGTCAAGCATACCGGACAGGCGTTAGAAAAAATCGAACGCGATACCGAACGCGACTATTTCATGTCGGCAGAAGAAACCAAGGTCTACGGCCTGATCGACGAAGTGATCATACGCAGTCCCGAGCAAGGTAAGTCAGACCAGGACGCCGCCAATGGAGCGCCAGCATAATCGTCTTTTTTCTTTCATGAGGATCGGCCATGGCCAAACAATCGAAATCTGACGCCAATCTTCGCTGTTCGTTCTGCGGGAAGAGCCGGGACCAGGTCCGGAAGCTCATCGCCGGACCAACAGTCTATATCTGCGATGAGTGTGTCGGACTCTGCAACGACATCATTTCGGAAGATTGGCAAGAGGCCAAAGAAGAGATTTCATCCAAACTTCGCAAGCCGGTAGAAATTAAGGAATACCTGGGACAATACCTCATCGGTCAGGAACGCGCAAAAAAAATCCTTTCCGTCGCAGTCTATAACCACTACAAACGTATCGCGGCCAATGAATTCGATGATATCGAATTGCAGAAAGGGAATATTCTCATCATCGGCCCAACAGGGACTGGGAAAACTCTCTTTGCGCAAACCCTGGCACAATACCTGGACGTACCGTTTACGATCGCTGACGCCACGACGCTCACCGAAGCCGGCTATGTCGGAGAAGACGTTGAAAATATCATCTTAAAACTCCTCCAGGCCGCTGACTATGAAGTCGACCGGGCCGAGCACGGCATCGTCTACATCGACGAAATCGACAAGATCACCCGAAAATCCGATAGCCCCTCGATTACCCGCGACGTGTCGGGAGAAGGCGTCCAACAAGCCCTCCTAAAATTAATCGAAGGCACGGTCGCGAATGTCCCGCCTCAAGGAGGACGGAAGCATCCTCATCAGGAATTTATCCAGGTCAACACCAGCAACATCCTCTTTATCTGTGGTGGGGCGTTCGTTGGACTCGAAGCGATTATTGAACAACGACTCAATCAAAAACGAATGGGGTTTCGAACCAAAGTCAATGAGCCTGAGGCGCCAAAAGCCTCAACATCGCTCTTGCCCTACATTGAGCCAGAGGATCTCCTTCAATATGGGCTCATTCCCGAATTCATCGGGCGTCTGCCGGTGATTTCCACTCTGGACGACCTGGATGAACAAGCGCTCGTCCGAATCCTTACTGAGCCGAAAAATGCATTGGTCAAACAATATCAAAAATTGTTGTCGCTCGATAAAGTCAAATTGAAGTTCTCAGATGGAGCCTTGGATGCGATCGCGAAAAAAGCCCTTGCGCAAAAAACGGGGGCTCGCGGTCTTCGCGCGGTTCTTGAATCCAAAATGCTCGAGGTGATGTATGACATCCCTTCTCATCCGGAAATCGAAGAAGTCCTCATCACGGAAGAAGTGATTCGAGGGACGGGAGAGCCGATGAAAGTCTTGCAACGCCCCAAGGGGGTCAAGTCGGCCGTCGGATCGTAACTCATCGTTTGTCTACGTCATCTCTCTGAGAGATTTCCCCCCCACTCTAAGCTGATTCAAAAAAAATGCCGGAAGAACATACGCTCTTCCGGCATTCACTTATAATCTCACCGCATTGAAGCGATAAGAATTTATCAGTCAGAACACGGCGCAGACTTCCCGTCCGCTTTGTTTTTTCGCATACGCCACAGGCCCATGCCCACCATGCCCGTCGCGAATAAGGCCATGGTGCTGGGCTCGGGAGTGGCAGCCATGGGCTTTGGATCACCCCAGACTTTCAGGGCATCAATATACGCCCCTTCTTTCTCACCTGCTCGGTAACTTCCATAAAACCAAGAATCTTCAGTCACATCAGTCCAGAATCGTAATTGCAGAAGTGTGTTGTCTCCTGACGATCCAAAATATGCCGTGTTCCATGCCCATTGGTTCCCTCCTAACGAATGACTGGCAAGAGTCGTCCAGGTCTGGCTTCCAAGCGTACGGAAATCTACATAGAGATAGTCATTAGGGTCGGAATCCTTAAGTGGTTTAAAATCATACATTACATACACATTCTGATAACCGGTCGTGTCGATTTCGTGAGTGGCTCCCGCATCAACGCCTCCTCCAGGACGAGTATCCCGTAATAGAAGATGGGAATGATCAATAGCCACATCATTGTAATCGCGTTGGATTTCACCCCATCCATTACCCACGGTGGCGCTAGAGCCATAATGGCCGCGATCAAAGTTGTCTTCAAAGATTATAGAACCGGCAGACGCCGTGGAACCTACCCCACCGCAGAACGCCAATGCAGCCAACATAGCCGTCAGCCCTCTTGTAACACGAACTGGATTCATACAGGTACCCATAACAACCTCCTTATTAGACCTAGGAGAACCTAGGAAAATTTCTGGAATAATTCTTCTTGTGCAGGCTGACTAGCAAAGCAAATGCCAAACACCTGATGACGTCGAAGTCATTGAAAACCCAGATGCGTTTTACTTCGAACGATACAAGGAGGCTTGATCAAGCTGTTGCGAGGGGGGAATGACAGCGACAGAACGCCAATTGTGTCATGAAATTATGGCCGCTGCTCTCAAGAAATCCGGCTGCTTACTCGAGGTTTTGAAAACTCTGAAGCTATTGATGTGTGTTACGCCTCATTTGTTCATGTTCGTATCTTTACCGAAGAAGACAAAACTTCCGACAGGTGTACACATGTGAACATGACGCAGGGACACATGATCATGACTGTTGATCTACATTGCTTTTCGTTTTGTAATTTGTTTTGTAATTTCGGCAGGATTTTGTACGTATGATCGACGGCAGGATTTCTGACAAAGAGATAAACGTGGGATTGTGATACGCACTACCCTGTTTCTTCATACCCGCACCCTTCATTCTGACAGTAGATTCGACTTCCAGCTTGCTTGCTGATTTTTTCGACCAGGAACGGGGCTCGACACTTCGGGCACTCGCGTTTTACAGGTTTGTCCCATAACGCGTAATTACAGTTTGGATATCGACTGCATGAGTAGAAGGTTCGCCCTTTTTTCGTTCGCTTCTGCACGAGATCCCCTTGGCATTCCTCGACGGGACATTTGACGCCGAGTTTCATCGGTTTCGTACTCTTGCATTCCGGGTACCGGGAACAAGCCAGGAACACCCCGAAACGACCGCGTTTGACCACCATGGGGCTTTGACATTTATCGCAGACTTCATCCGTGACTTCTGCGACTTCCTCGACGATTTGTATGACTCCCTGTTCGTCTTTCGTAAATTGCTTGGTTGACTTACACTCGGGGTAGCCGGGACAGGCCAGAAAATAGCCACGCCGTCCCCATTTAATCACCATATTTTTTCCGCATTTTTCGCAAATAATGTCCGTGGGTTCTTCTTTCCCCTTCAGTCCCTCCATCTTGTCTTCGGCGACGCCCAAATTTTTAGAAAATGGAGAATAAAACTCCTTGACCGTGGACACCCAATCCTTGCCGCCTTCCTCGATTTCATCAAGTTCGTTCTCCATCTTGGCCGTAAACTTGACGTCAAACACATCGGGGAAGTGACCGACTAACCGATCATTGACGATTCGGCCCAATTCAGTAGGTTTAAATCGCGCGTCTTCTTTTTCAACATATTGTCGATCTTGAATCGTTGAGATGATCGTCGCGTAGGTCGACGGCCGTCCAATTCCCTTCTCCTCCAGTTCCCGGATTAACAGGGCTTCATTGTAACGCGGGGCGGGTTGAGTGAAATGTTGTTTGGATTGAAGGCCTTGGTCATCACCTTGCACCAAGGTAAGTGCTTCGTCTTGCGACAGGTCCGGCAATCGAATCTCCTCGTCACTCACGACTTCGGTATCCTTGGATGTTGAAGATGACACCTGGTCGACACCCTCTATATAGACACGGCGAAACCCATCAAACTTTTCGACCGTGCCCGTCGCCCGAAAGACATAGTCATTGGCTTGGATATCCACTTTCGTCACAACATCCAATCCTTGAGTCATTTGCGAAGCGACGAATCGATTCCAAATCAACCGATACAGCTTGTATAAATCAGGTTCAAGGAACGCGCGAAGACTTTCAGGGTCACGCCTGACGGCCGTTGGACGTATGGCTTCGTGCGCTTCTTGCGCCGCTTTTTGCGTTTTATAGACATGAGGCTTTTCGGGAAGATAGCGATCCCCATACGTTCCCTGAATATACTCCCTCAATTCAGCTTGCGCTTCAGGAGCAATTCTTGTCGAATCCGTTCGCATGTAGGTGATCAACCCGACTTGGCCTTCCTCGCCTACCTCAAGACCTTCATACAGTTTTTGCGCGAGCATCATGGTCTTTTTCGCCGAAAACCTGAGCTTTCTGGCCGCTTCTTGTTGAAGACGACTGGTGATAAAGGGGGCCGAAGGATTCCGACGACGATCCTTCTGCTCAATCTTCGCCACTCGAAAGGTGGCTGACTCCAGTGCTCGAGTGATGGTATGGGCCTCTTCAGCCGTTCTGACTTCAATCTTTTCTCCACGATATTCTTGCAATCTCGCGACAAACGGAGGCGGCTGCTCTCCTTGTAACGTAGCCGTCACAGTCCAATATTCCTCGGGTTGAAAGGCCTCCCGCTCAGCCTCCCGTTCACAGATGACACGCACGGCCACCGATTGCACTCGACCGGCACTTAACCCTCGACGGATTTTTTTCCAGAGCAAGGGACTGAGCATGTACCCCACGATCCGGTCGAGCACCCGTCGAGCCTGTTGGGCATTCACCTTCTTCATATCAATCGCGCCAGGAGACTCCAGAGCTCGCTTGACCGCCGACTCCGTAATCTCGTTAAACAACACACGGTAGACCTGATGTCCCTTGGCGGTGAGCTCTTCCGCGATGTGCCAGGCAATAGCTTCGCCTTCTCGATCCGGATCCGGGGCGAGGTAAATATTTTTGGCGTTTTTCGCGAGAGATTTAATCTCGGTCAAAACCTTGCTCTTGCCTCGAATGACCACATACTGCGGCTCAAAATTATGATCGAGGTCGATCCCGAGTTTGCTCTTTGGCAAATCCTTGATATGTCCGACTGAAGCCACGACTTGATAGCTTCGTCCCAGGTATTTCGTCAAAGTCTTTGCCTTTGTTGGAGATTCCACGATCACCAAAGACTTCTTCTGAGACGGTTTTGCTTGCGGTTTTTTCGTTGAAGGCTTTTTTACGGCTGTTTTCGCCACTGAAACTTTCTCCTATCCCTAGAGTACTTCACGACCTTATTGCACGGAAGAACGAATATATTGCGCCCCGGCTATGCGCTGAATCAGACCTTTCATTTCTAATGACAGCAGGACCCCCATCACCTCTGACGTGAGACCACAATCTTGAGAGAGCAGATCTTCCAGGGTAATTGGCTCTAGTGATATCTGTGTGTAGACAGCCTGCTCTTGCTCACTGAGAGCACAGGTTGGTTGCTCTTCGGTCAGCCGACGGGTCGTCACCCCCTCAACGAACGGCTTTTCAAGCAGGGGCAGTATTTCGACAAGAATATCATCAATGCTTTCGACCAACTTCGCTCCCTGTTTAATGAGTTGATGAGCGCCTCGAGCCATTTTGTTCGTCACAGCCCCTGGAACGGCAAACACTTCACGATTGTATTCAAGCGCAAAACGCGTCGTGATCAACGACCCGCTGTTTTCAGTCGCTTCCGTCACGACGACGCCAAGGCTTAATCCACTGATGATCCGATTTCGCTGAGGAAAATGGTAGCCATGCGGTTCAGCCCCCAGAGACAATTCTGAAATGATAGCGCCTCGGCATTCGATATGCTCACGCAAAGCTTTATGCTCCATCGGATACGTTCGATCAATGCCACATCCCAACACGGCCAGAGTCCTTCCAGACGAAGAGTCGAGCGCTCCACGATGAGCGGCTTGATCCACGCCTCTGGCAAGTCCACTCACAACCGTGAACCCGGCCGAGGCTAATTCTCGGCTGAGTGCTCGCGTGAAGACTTGCCCACCTGGAGTCGCATTTCGTGAACCCACGACCGCAATCGCGTGATCATCAACTTTTTCAAGTTGTCCGGTCACGTAGAGAAGGGGCGGAGGATCGGGAATAGTCCTTAACCGAGACGGATAGTCAGCATCAAGAATCGTACAGATCGAAATAGCTTTGTGATTTTCTAATGCCTGTAGCTCTTGGTCTATTGCTAATCTCGTCTGGGGGTCTGGTCGTTGATGAATTCGTTCTGCAACGGCCAGACTCACTCCACCTTGTTCGACCAATGCTGTTGCCGTCGCCGCTTGAACCGCTCGAGGAGATCCAAATTCCAGCACTAATCGAGAAAGTGTTGATGGGCCCACTCCTTTGACCGATCGTAGTTCGAGCCATGACGACAGGTCCTCGTTCATGACCGTTCACGCCGATCGACTCGCCATCTTTGCATCAACACGATCAAGACTCCCGCCCACGACAATCACGTCGTACTGCTCGAGATTCAGCAGGGGATCTGCCTTGACGAGTATTTGACAATTGCAATGCTTCTCCAGCTGTTCAATCCCGACATGTTCAGCATCGAAGAGTAATTCCACGACCCGTGGATTGGCTCCGACGATGATACGCTGTTGGCCTTTCGCACTCCCCACTCGGCGAAGATCCCGAAAAATATCGTAGATCACGGTCATGGCCGACTTGGTATACCCTCGCCCTTCACAATCATTGCAGACTTCGGACAGTGTTCGTAATAAATCTTCTCGAACGCGTTCCCTGGAAATTTCGATAAGACCTAAATCTGAGATTCGAGAAATCCGTGTTTGCGCCTTATCTGAGGCCATCGCATCCACGAATGCCTGATACACCTTGTCCCGGTTTCGTTCACGTTCCATATCGATAAAATCAATGATGATAATGCCCCCAATACCACGGAGCTTGATTTGATAGGCGATTTCCCGTGCCGCTTCGAGATTGTTTTTCAAGATTGTTTCTTCTTGGTCCCGCTTCCCGACAAACCGTCCGGTGTTGACGTCAACCACCGTCATCGCTTCCGTATGATCGATGACAATATGCCCACCGGACTTTAGCCATACTTTTCGGCTCAGCGCTCGGGCAATTTCGAGTTCGATTCCCAGATAATCAAACAGACCTTCGGCTTTCTTTTCATAATGATGCACACGCGACGCTTGTTCGGGAAGGTATTTTCGGACAAAGTCTTTGACTTCTTCAAAGTCGGGTTCGGAGTCAATGAGCAAGCGATCGACTTTTTTGGTAAAAAGATCTCGAACCACTCGAAGGGTGAGCGTAAGATCAGTATGCAGGAGTGCCGGAGCGGCCTCTTGCTCATATTTTTTCAGCACATCCTCCCATAACGCGCTGAGAAATTTAACGTCGGAGACAAGGTCTTCTTCGGCAACTCCCTCACACACCGTACGAACGATGTAACCATAATCCGGCGTTCGAATTCGTTTCATGATTTCCTTCAATCGCGCCCGCTCCTCTTCGTCGGCAATCCGACGAGAAACGCCGATATGATCCACATTTGGCATGAAAACGAGAAATCGCCCGGGTAATGAGACATAGGTTGTGACTCTGGGACCCTTGGTTCCGATCGGACCTTTGGAAATCTGCACCAAGAGCTCTTGCCCTTCTTCCAATAATTGTTCAATCGGACGAGCGGTTTGCCGGCGGGGTCTCGGCATATCAGGTCCCTTGTCATCCTCTACTTCTTCACTATCGACAAGCGTATCACCTGGCTCAGTTCCAACAGAGAGATCTGACACGTGCATAAACGCAGCCCGGTCCAACCCAATGTCGACGAAGGCAGCCTGCATGCCCGGCAATACTTTCACCACTTTTCCCGCATAAATATCTCCGACAAAGTCCTTCTTTTTGACACGATCAACGTAGAGTTCCGTGACGACTTTGTTATCTAAAACAGCTACCCGTGTTTCTTCACGGGTCACATTAATCGCTATCTCGACACCCATCCACACCTCCTCTCTCCAACAAAGGGAGAGATATTATTTCCAGCTTTTCTCCGCATTCATAGATCCACAATACCCGCTTTCACACATTTTGCCAACCACTGCTCTGCCTGTGCTTTTCACAGGAGAGTCAATCGGTGGCGTTTCACGTTAAAGAGCAATCCCAGTGCCGCCATCGTCATAATCGTCGCACTCCCGCCATAACTCATCAAAGGCAGTGGTATGCCCACGATCGGGGCCAAGCCGATGGTCATCGCAAGATTGACCAGAAAACCAAAGGCAATCATACTGACAACTCCCACGGCTATAAGCGCACCGAGTGTATCTCTGGCCTTGGAGGCAATTTCTAATCCCATTAAAAAGAGTCCGCCATACATGACCAACAAAATAACCACTCCTAAAAACCCCCATTCCTCGGCGAAGACCGCAAACACAAAATCCGTGTGGCCTTCAGGCAAAAACTTAAACTGAGTCTGGGTTCCTCCGTACAGTCCTTTTCCCAATAACTGGCCAGAACCAATCGCAATCCTCGATTGTAACCCGTGATACCCTTTCCCACCAGGGTCATAATTCGGGTCGACAAAACTGAGAATCCGCTCTTGTTGGTACCCATGCAACGATCCCCATACCCCTCCCCACGCGAAAGGGAAGAGTAACAAAGCCGACAAAACCACGAGACCAAACGCGCGAGATTTCACACCGACGGATAAGAGCAGAACGATATAAATCGAGAGAAAACTTAAACTACTCCCTAGATCAGGTTGTTTTAGAATTAACAAAAACCCGGGGAGTACGATCAGGCCAGGCACAACCAGCCGCTGCAACCAGCCCACACGATGCTTTACTCCATAATACGTCGCCAAAGCCATAATTAGTGGGATTTTCACCAGCTCCGAGGGCTGAACCGCCACCGGCCCGAGTGGAATCCAGCGCTGAGACCCGCGACTACTCTTTCCCGCGACTAATACGATGACCAGGAGAATGAGTCCGATGCCATAAAAGACATATGAGAATCGTGAGAGTTTATGGTAGTCAATACCAGCCGAGGCGATAAACACCAACGCTCCGATCAATAGCCACATACTTTGCTTCAAATAGATGGGAAGACCCGAGACAGGATTGGCAGGGGTCACGCTATAAATGGAGAGCATGCCGATTGAGATAATTCCGAGGATAATCCCCAAAAAACACCAGTCAAACCCATCGAAACTCCGGCGAAGCATGGCTTGATCAATCATGATCTGCGATTTCATGCGCGACATGGGGAGTATCGGCGAGATCTTCATCAGAGATTCCATCTTGGCCCTTGGCATCGATTTGATTCCCCACATAGGCCTCGATCAACTGTTTAGCCAAGGGAGCTGCCGCTGACCCGCCATGTCCCATATGTTCGGCCAACACCACCACGACAATCGTGGGCTCTTCAACAGGGGCATAGGCGACGAACCACGCATGGTCTCGGAACTCTTTCGGAATATCTTTTTCGGGTCCTGAACGCAAGGCCACAACTTGAGCCGTGCCGGTTTTTCCTGCGATCGACACGAGAGAAGACCGTGACTGCTTCGCCGTGCCTTTCGTGACAACAGCTTCCAGACCTTTTTGAATGTCTGTAAAAACCGTTTGAGGGATGGGGATTTGCTTGGTTGAAACCGGCACGACTTCTTCCATCAATCCAGTCCCTCGCTTTCTGATCGCATGAACCAACCGTGGCTGTGTGACACGTCCGTTCATCGCGGTAGCCGCGACCACCTGAACCATTTGCATCGGCGTAACGGTCATAAACCCCTGTCCGATGGAAACCGAGATGGTCTCACCCGGATACCAAGGCTCTCCCTTCACACGCTGTTTCCATTCAGCCGACGGCAAAAGCCCTGATCGTTCAGAAGGAAGGTCAATGCCTGTCTTCTGGCCGAGGCCAAACTGTTCTGAATAGGAGGCTATGGTATCGATTCCCATGCGGTTGCCTAACTTATAAAAATAGACATCACAGGATTGGGCAAGAGCATCAACCAGCTCAACCGATCCATGACCGCCCCGTTTCCAATCGCGATAGGTTCGCCGTCCAAACTTAAATCCGCCAGAACAAAAAACATGGTCCGAAGATTGAGCGGCATTGGAATCCAAGACCGCCGCCGCCATGACAATTTTAAACGTAGACCCGGGAGGATATTGTCCTTGAATCACTCGATTCGTGAGGGGGTGTCTGGCGTCGTTAAGAAGGGCCTTCCATTCGGCCAGTGGCAAACCACCTGATAGCGCGGTCGGATTAAAACTTGGCCGACTGGCCAAGACCAAGACCTCGCCATTTCGTGGGTCAAGCGCCACAATCGCTCCAGCCTCGTCCCCCAACAAATCTTCCGCCAGTCGTTGGAGACGGATATCGATGGTCAGGTACAGATCATCTCCGGCAACAGGCTTGCGAACGGAAATCGTCTGTTTCTTGTGTCCCAGGGCATCGACTTCAAGCAGCTCTTGGCCTGACACGCCTCGCAATTCCTGGTCATACGTCCGTTCAACCCCATACTGTCCAATGATACTTCCTTGATGTAGCCCTTGATATTCATCTTCCTTGAGTTTCGCCTCTGATATTTCTCCCACATACCCAATGACATGTGACGCATAATGCCCCAAGAGATAATTTCTCTGATATTCTGGATGAATAAAGGTTCCAGGAAGGCTTAACCGATTCGACTCGACGATGGCAGCTTCGCGTAAAGAGAGACCGCCTTTTACCTTAATCCTGGCATTCCGTCGTCTACCAGCGAGTTTGTCCTGTAAGTCTTCTCGCTTGAAGGGCAAAAGCCTCGTCAATTCCTGAATCAACGCATCAGGATCTTTCACATCCTCAAGACTGACGTACAGGTTAAAACTCGGGACATTGTTCGCGAGCAGTTCTCCGTGGCGATCATACAATAACCCTCTCGCTGGTTCTAACGTGATCGTTCGAGTTCGATTATCTTTGGCCATTCTCTGGTATTCATGGCCATCGCGGATCTGTAATTGCCACAACCGTAACCCGAGTAAAGCAATCAGCAGGAGCAGCCCAACCTTAATGAGGATCAACCGCCCCTGAATATCCACCAATTCATTGGCCTGACGATCGCTTTCTAGCATGATAGACCTGTGTGTAACCGTGGCCATGTGTGTAACCGCGGCATGGCATCGTCAACGCTCGGGACTAGACGCTTGAGAACAGCGACAGCAATTGTTAAGACCGTCACATCTTGATCCTTTCGGACTATCGAAGACTCGTCGGCTCTACCCCGGGATCGACAAGGTCAAGTTTACTCAAAACCCAATAAACCCCAAATGCTAACAACGCATCGAAAAGGGCTTGCGGCAGAAGAATGGTTCGAGTTTCATGCAACATTAAGAACCAATCGGTCTGAGGTCTCGCCGAAAAGAGCGCGATGAGACTGCTCGCACACGAAAAAAGAAAAGTCGGGAGAAAAATAGCTTGTGCCGTCGTATTGGATAATGTTTTGGCAATGACTCCAGACAGAAAGCCAACAAGGCCTTTCGTGAAGAGATTGACGATCCCTGCTCCTCCAGAGAATAAATCTTGAACAAACCCGATACCGATTCCCGATATGCAGCCTTTTTGCTTTCCACCTAGAAATCCTATCAAACAAGTCGCGACCAAACATAAGTCAGGCCTGATTCCCCAAGGACCGACATGAGCCAAAAGCGTGACTTGAATCGGCACGAGTAATAAGAGAAGACTTACATAAAAAATGAGGTACATCATCAGGGCTGTTGCGCCGTCACAGTCGTTGGAAGAACGGTCAAATTTGCTGACTGTCCGGATTCCGTCACCACCAAAACCCCTTCAAGTTTTGCGAAATCGACCATGGGATGAATTTCTGCCGCCAGAAATAGATCGGCATCGCCTTTTTCTAACCGACCGACACGCCCGATCGGAAGACCTCTCGGATAATCTCCCGTTAGCCCTGATGTCACGACCATATCACCGACCTCGACCGTTGACAGGGGCGGTACGTATTTCATCCTGACCGCTCCTTGAGCCGTGCCTTGTGCAATACCCTCGTCACGACTCCGCTGAATCATGCCTGCCACTGCAATATTGGGGTCCGTCAACAAGAGGACGACCGCCGTGGAAGGATTGACATTCACGACCCTGCCGACGACTCCAGCCGTCGTCACGACTCCCATTTGATTCCTGATCCCATCTTCAAGCCCTTTATCAATGATAATCGCTTGATACCAATTGGTCGCGTTGCGACCAATCACTCGCGCCGCCACGGTTTTCATCCCAGCCTGTTCCTGGAAATTCATCAAGCTCGCCAATTGCTCAGACACGATGATTTGCTCGTGCAATTGGCTGATGCGAGCATTCAATCTGTCCACCTCTTGTTGAAGCTCAAGATTTTGCTCATACACGCCCTGTAAGGCAATGTAGTGATTCCAAGATTCACGAATGCTCATGTCTAATGACGCGAAACCCTGAATGGGAATCGCCACAAACTGAGCGACCGGATGGCTAATGCCTTCGAGCAGTCCTTGCGTTTGACGGGGCAAAAGGAGGATCGCGATCAGGGCGATGACGAAGACAACCGCAAAGACTCGCTTGACCCCAGAGCCCAACATGCCAGAAAGACCAAGCTTACCCATGACATTCCTCAAGTCCCTTGAGGCTTTTCAAGTAGCCGTATCCTCGCTTATCAAAGGCCACGAGAATGCAAGATGAAAATGGAACGGTTGCGACCCAACGTATGCGTGCTCCTCACACGATCTGCTTTCTCTTCGCGTCGTGACGTTGTTCGGTACACCCGATTGACCGTTCACCACCGCGCGCGCATGAAAAAATCTCACGATACGGCATCAGAGGCTTCTACCGCTGAACAGACGACATCGACGCGACGTTCCTCAACAGAGCAAGCTCCTCCAAAATTTTTCCGACACCCAACACGACCGAGGTGAGTGGGTCATCGACCGTCACGATGGGAAGCGCAGTTTCCTCACGAAGTCGCGCATCAAGCCCTTGCAACAAGGAGCCTCCCCCCGTCAGGACAATGCCACGATCAATGATATCTCCAGCGAGTTCAGGAGGAGTATTTTCCAATGCCAGACGAATGGCCCCAACGATCGTCGCGATCAAATCTTGCAACGCTTCTCGTATTTCGGAATCGTTAACGAGAATGGTCCTGGGTATTCCAGAAATCAAATCTCTTCCTTTGACCGCCATTTGTTTTTTTTCGGGAAATGGATGAGCAGAACCGATCTCCATTTTTATACGCTCCGCCATATGTTCGCCGATCAACAAACTGTACTCTTTCTTGAGGTAATTGATGATCGATGAATCCACCTGATCACCCGCGACGCGAACCGACTCGCTATACACGATCCCGCCCAAGGAGATAACGGCAATGTCCGTCGTACCTCCGCCAATATCGACAACCATGTTTCCTGAAGGTTCAGTAATCGGCAGTCCTGCGCCAATGGCCGCGGCCACTGGCTCTTCGATCAAATAGACTTCACGAGCCCCGGCCAGTTCAGCCGACTCCTTGACGGCCCGCTGCTCAACTTGGGTGATCCGTGACGGCACACCAATCACGATTCGTGGACGGACCAAGGTATGACGCGTATGGACTTTATGGATGAAATATCGAAGCATTCTTTCCGTCATATCAAAGTCGGCAATCACGCCTTCGCGCATCGGTCGAACGGCTTTGATGTTGCCCGGCGTTCGACCGATCATCCGTTTGGCTTCCTCCCCGACCGCTAAAATCCGATTGCTGGAAGTTTCGACCGTGACGACAGAAGGCTCATTCAGCACAATCCCCTTTTTTTTCATGTACACCAACGTCGACGCTGTGCCCAAGTCGATGGCCATGTCATTGGACAACAAACTCAGAAAATTACTGAAGAGTCCCATGCTCAGGTTCCCTTAACAATCTAACCCATGAATACAAGATGAAATGATTCGGTCATTCACATGCATGAGTCCATTCACCAGCATCCAGATAGCTCTCAGGAATGGGGGCAATCTCTGATTCTGTGAACCGATTGAGCTCAAGAGTTCATCCATTCCACCCCACTTGCCAAGAGGGATGCTCGCAGTTGCGATTGAAGGATTGATGAAGTATCAATCTTTATGAAATTCGGGGCTGTGGATAAACCATTAGGATGGATGTGGCTGACAAACGGATTGGACTCAAGGCATTCGTTTGTAGGCTGAGGAGAAACCTCCGCTTACACGTCCATGATACAACGTAAATTTAACTATACCAAATCTCTTAAGTTAGCACAAAGATTGATTTTTTAGCCTGCTTGGATTCGGGTAGCACGTCAGTCACATCTTCTGAATGGTCCCTCTTGATGGGTTGACAATGAATGCGGTCTAGAGATGAGAGTAGAGGCGATCGACTTGCCAGGAATAAGGAGTTTGGGGTACATAGGAGGGCAATCTGTTGCACAATAGGAAATAACCATGCCTGCGAAAACACTATTTCAAAAAATTTGGGATCAGCATGTAGTTCATGAAGATGCCGACGGAACAACCTTACTCTATATTGATCGCCATCTCGTCCATGAAGTCACTTCCCCTCAAGCCTTTGAAGGGCTACGAATGTCGAACCGTCAGCCTCGACGTCCCGCAGCCTCGCTAGCGGTTCCGGATCATAATATTCCGACCACTGACCGGCGCTTAGGTATCGTCGACCCGATGAGTGCCAGGCAAGTTGAGACCCTGACGGACAATTGTCACGAATTTGGCATCACCCTGTTTGACATGAATGATATTCGACAAGGCATCGTTCATGTTATCGGCCCCGAGCAAGGATTGACCCTGCCTGGAATGACGATTGTTTGTGGTGATTCCCATACTTCAACACATGGCGCATTCGGCGCTTTAGCGTTCGGCATCGGGACGTCTGAAGTCGAACATGTGTTGGCGACTCAATGCCTTGTCCAAAAAAAACCCAAGACCATGGAAGTTCGAGTCAATGGAACATTGGCAGACTGCTGTTCACCCAAGGACGTGATCTTGGCCATCATTGGCAAGATTGGGATCGGTGGCGGCACTGGCCATGTCATTGAATATACAGGGTCTGTGATCCGGTCATTCTCCATGGAAGGACGCATGACGCTGTGCAATATGTCCATCGAAGGCGGGGCACGAGCCGGGCTTGTGGCTCCGGACGATAAGACGATTTCCTACATTCAAGGAAGGCCCCTGGCGCCCCACGGGAAACTGCTCGATCAGGCGATCGAAGACTGGAAGTCCCTGGCGACTGATACGGGAGCTCACTATGACCAGGTTATCGAAATGGAAGGCGAACGCATCGCGCCGCAAGTCACATGGGGAACCAACCCTGGTATGGTTGCCGGTATCGATGAAACAGTTCCCGACCCTCAGAACCAGCCCGATGAAAAGTCTCGACATGCGACGGAAAAAGCCCTGGCCTACATGGATCTTAAACCCGGCACCCCAATTCAGGAGATCTCGATCAACCGTGTGTTCATCGGTTCATGCACCAATTCACGAATCGAGGATCTTCGAATTGCCGCGAAATACTTCAACGGAAAACGAGTGGCCAAGGGTGTGCACGCCATGGTTGTTCCAGGCTCGGGGTTGGTCAAACAACAGGCGGAAGAAGAAGGCCTTGATCGAATATTCCTTGAAGCGGGTGCAGAATGGCGTGAAGCTGGTTGCAGTATGTGTCTTGCGATGAATGCCGATGTTCTCAAGCCCGGTGAACGGTGCGCCTCGACAAGCAATCGAAACTTCGAAGGTCGACAAGGAAAGGGATCCCGAACGCATCTTGTCTCACCAGCCATGGCAGCCGTGGCGGCAATAGAAGGACATTTTACGGATATTCGGCAGTGGAGTTGACCCTTTCCCGCACAATGGTAAGAAACCTTATCACCCGCTAACCTGGACATTCCCATGCAACCTTTTACTACTCATTCGGGCGTCGTGGCTCCACTCAATCGAGTGAATGTCGACACGGACCAAATCATCCCGAAACAATATTTGAAAACCATTCATCGAACCGGCTTAAAAGAAGGGCTCTTCGCAGATTGGCGAGAAACGCCGGACGGAACGCCGGACCCTGAGTTTTTCAGCAATCAACCCATGTACCAAAGTGCCACGATTCTATTAACTGGCGAAAACTTTGGATGCGGATCTTCACGCGAACATGCACCATGGGCACTCTTGGATTACGGATTCCGCTGTCTGCTCGCTCCCAGTTTCGCGGACATTTTTTACAATAATTGTTTTCAAAACGGAATTTTGCCGGTCGTCTTACAACCCCAAGAAATTCACATGCTCTTTACACGAGAACAAGAGCATAGCCCCTACTCGCTGACCGTTGACCTTCAACAACAAGCCGTCATCCTGCCTGAAGGCGAACGCCTTTCATTCACGATTGACCCCTTTCGAAAAGATTGCCTCATCCAAGGGCTTGATGCGATCGGACTCACCTTACAAAAAGAAGAGGCCATCCAGGCCTACGAAGTGCGCCGCCTCAAAGAATCGCCTTGGCTCTTTCAGGACTTGGCATGACACTCAGCATTCCTCCCTTCCTGAGAACAGAACACAATACGCTTTGACTTTTGTGTCAGCGCCGCTTTCCTCAGGCCGTTTCTTTTGATACAAATTCGATACATGTAAAAAAACGCTGATCCGGGGCGACCACTGGGTCTTGTCACCTTATTTATGCAGTATCGATCGTACCATCCCGTCGTCTTAACACGCTCTTCGCACTCCATGAGGGATGAATCGCGAGCGACATGTGGCTAGGACATGCCAGACCATTCGATACTTCAAGATGTCCTGATCATTTTCTCCGTCTCGGTTGGTGTCGTGTTTTTGTTCCAAAAAGCCCGACTGCCATCCATCGCCGGATTTTTGGTCGCGGGAACCCTCGTGGGGCCATATGGCTTGAATTTAATCTCAGACCACGAGCAAATCGAAGTTCTCGCAGAAATCGGAGTCATCCTTCTCCTCTTTACCATCGGCATTGAGTTCTCACTCGCTCAACTCAAAGCCTCACGTCGTATATTGCTCATCAGTGGACCGCTTCAAATTCTTGGCGTCGTGGTCTGTGTGGCCATAGGCGGCATGATTATCGGTCTTTCCGTTCGTGAAACGGTGTTTTGGGGAATGCTCCTCTCCTTGAGCAGTACGGCCATTGTCCTCAAAGCCCTGGGAGAGCGCGGAGAAATGGACACTCACCATGGTCGATCCACGGTCGGGGTATTACTGTTTCAAGATCTTGCCGTCGTTCCCATGATTTTAATCACTCCCCTGCTAGGAAACGTCGAGGGCGGGAACATCGGTTCTATCGGATTCATTCTGGCCAAGTCTGCGGCCGTCGTCATGGCGATCGTGGTGGCCGCTCGCCTGCTGACTCCACCATTATTAGAGCATATCGTACGGACCAAGAACCGGGAACTCTTCCTCCTTACGATTATCGTCCTGGGCCTGGGAACCGCGTGGCTCACCTCGCTCACCGGTCTTTCTTTAGCCTTAGGAGCGTTTCTTGCGGGCTTGCTGATTTCCGAATCCAAATACAGCCATCAGGCCTTAGCGGAAGTCCTTCCGTTTCGGGACAGTTTCAACAGCTTATTTTTCGTCTCGATCGGCATGTTGATCGACCTACGAGTGTTGGCGACTCATCCTGCACTCATCCTGACTCTTATCACGCTTGTATTGATCGGAAAGTTTTTGACAGGGGCCGGAGCATCTCTTGCTGCAGGAGCCCCGTTACGCTCGGGGATTTTAACGGGAGTAGCGCTCGCGCAGGTGGGAGAGTTTGCCTTTATTCTTGCGCAAGAAGGACAACAGGCTCATCTTCTTGAAGCACAAACCTATAATATTTTTCTCTCGGTCTGCGTCCTGTCCATGATCATTACTCCCTTCCTCATTCAATGGGCCCCTAGACTCGCCAAACGTGCGGAGGCCCTCCAACGGATTCATCATTGGTTTGGGTACCGAGGATCGACTGAAACTTCTCACATGCCGCATTTGAAAATCCGGGATCATGTCATCATCGTCGGGTATGGACTCAATGGCCGTAATCTTGCCCGCGTACTCCTCGATATAGAAATCCCGTACCTGGTCCTGGACATCGACGCCGATACCGTTCAAACAGCCAACCAAAAAGGCATTCCCATTCAGTACGGGGATGCCACCAATCCGACAGTCTTAAAACACGGGCGCATTGAAGATGCCCGAGCGATCGTGATCGCGGTCTCGGACCCGTTCGCTGTTCGACGAATCGTCCAGCTCTCACGTGAACTCAACCCAAACCTTCATATTGTCGTGCGCACGCGATACATTAAAGAATTGCCGGAACTCCATGATTTAGGCGCGAATGAAGTCGTCCCAGAAGAATTTGAAACGTCCATTGAAATATTCACGCTGGTGCTTCAGTGTTACAATATTCCCAAGCCTGTGATCTTTCAAAAAGCTGAGGAAATTCGACGTGAAGGTTATGCGCTGTTACGCCGAGAAGAACTGCCAGCCTTGGCCCATCGTTTCCGCAAAGGGGTGTTTGCCGATGTCGAGGTTGAGACATGGAGGATCGACGGTGATTCACCCATCATTGAGCAAACGTTCGCAACTGTGGGAATACAACGCAAGACCGGGGCCGTCGTAGTAGCCTTGACCCGAGATGGAGTCACCCGTTCCAAACCATCGAGTGAGGAAATCTTTGAAGTTGGTGACATTCTGGTCCTGCTCGGCTCTCGAGATCAGATTCATCATGCCATTGCGCTGATTTCTGATAAAAAATCCCTTTAACCTACTCACTTCTTCACATACAATCATCTAGCACGAGGAGGAAAACGATGAACGGCAAAAATAGGGTCACAATCTGTGGTTTGTTGACTTGGCTCGTGGGTAGCCTGCTGGCTCCCTCTTGGCTCATAGCAGGGCCCCAAGATCACGTTGATGTTCCGTTGCCTTTATCGCTCTCTCAAAAGGCTGCCGCTGCAGCCCTGGTCGAGTGTGAAGCAAAGGGCTACAGAGTCAGCGTCGCCGTGGTGGATCAAGGTGGGAACTTGAAGGTGCTGATCAGGGGCGATGGTGCTGGCCCCCACACCCAAGACAGCAGTTTTAAAAAGGCGTACACATCGGCAAGCATCGGACGATCCACGAATGAACTGGCAGCATTGATCACGAAGATACCGTCACTTCAAGCACTCCGTGACATGAACGACAATATCCTGATCCTGGGCGGTGGATTACCGATACGATTGGGGGAAACCGTGGTGGGCGGCATAGGCGTCGGTGGAGCTCCAGGGGCTGACTTAGATGAGAATTGCGCCAAGGCCGGACTCACCGCCCTGCAACACGATATGAAGGATATCTCGAAACATAAATAACCCATTATGCTTTTCCGTCAGATGATGAAAACAGGCCGGCAGACCGCCCAAAATGTTCTCTCGCCAGTGTTGTGACTTGCCGACCCCGAGCGGTTCGAGCAAGGTAACCGGATTGAATCAAGAATGGTTCGTACACATCCTCGATCGTGCTCTTCTCTTCCTGAACCGAAGCTGAAAGGGCGTCGATTCCAACAGGCCCTCCGTTAAATTTTTCGATGATCGTCAATAAAATTTGACGGTCCATATCATCGAAACCTGCGGCATCAACCCCGAGCCAAGCCAAGGCTTTTTCCGCAACGTCTCGAGTAAGCACTCCCTGCGCCTCCACCTGGGCGAAATCCCGCGCCCGTTTGATCAGTCGATTCGCGATTCGAGGCGTTCCCCTTGATCGCCGCGCCACTTCATTCGCCGCTTCTGGATAAATCTCCAGGTCAAGCAGCCCGGCTGTTCGCGTCACGATGAGTTGCAGTTCCGCCGCCGAATAAAAGTCAAGCCGGTACACCAATCCAAACCGGTCACGAAGAGGGGAAGTCAGCGATCCAGCCCGGGTCGTCGCCCCGATGAGCGTGAACGGGGGAAGGTCCAGTTTCATCGTTCGGATCGATGGCCCTTGGCCGATCACCAGGTCCATCTGAAAATCTTCCATGGCAGGGTACAAAGCTTCTTCGACGGCTGGAGGAAGACGGTGAATTTCGTCGATAAAGAGAACATCGTTAGGCTGAAGATTAGCCAAGATAGCCGCCAAGTCTCCCGCATGCGCCAGAACCAGGCCAGAAGTGGAACGGATATTTCCTCCCATTTCATTGGCGATAACATGGGCGATGGTGGTCTTTCCCAATCCTGGCGGGCCATAAAATATAGCGTGATCAAGGGCTTCTCCTCGCCGGGTGGCCGCCTCGATACAGATTCGCAGGGACTCTTTCATGCGTGGCTGGCCGATATACTCGCCCAAGCGCTTCGGCCGCAATGCCCCCTCGAGACTTTGTTCTTCTGTATGTTCTAGATTTGAGAGGAGCCGGTCATTCATGATTGGCTCTAGAGAAAGGTCACTCGATCTGTGTACCTACAGCCGGTCATGCGAAGAACTCTAGGGCATAGAGAAAGGATGACGACTCCCCGTCACCGCTAAGTCAAAGAGCCGTCAGACCAATTCCGTATAGGAGTCGTTGGGCGTGTTTTTCAGAATGTACTGTAGAGATCAGAGCAGCCTAGACAAAATTCCACATTGACGCTGCTATCGAGAAAGTTGACGAGAAACCCTTTTTCTTCATACAAGAGCTTGGCCCCCATTAAGGTTTCGTTCTGAAAGTCTTCGTTCCCCAGTAAGTCACGAATTTCTTTAGCGGTTTTCGCCGTGAGAACGGTTCGGAAAATACCGCGAACTTTGTGACTGAACCGGTCATTCATAAAAATAAGGTCAACCTTCCCATCAACAATGCGCACACCAGCCATCGCACCCGTGGGCTTGCTTTTATCCCAAAGCAGGATGAACGTTCCTTCTTGCTCAGCGCGAATCCCCGCAATTTTCTCTTCGATGAGCAATTCGACAGCTTTCGCTTCAGGGTCACCCAACTTCACTTGGTAGAGAGAAATATCAGCGGCATCGAGAACTTTGGGGTCTTGGATACTATTGCGAGTCAGCTCATACCGCGCAGCAACCGCCAGAGAGCTCTGAAGGACCAATGCAATGATCAGGGTAATTCTGACGTACCGGCAAATTCCATGATTCATGAGTCACTCCCGGAGAAATAGATAAAAGAATATGCGAATGAAGCCTCAAACATCGTGACGCGGGGACGCCCCGTATTCGGGCGATGAACTCAACAAACTGTCACGATTGTATCGAACGCCCCAGGCTCGGTCAATGAAGGATATTCTCCTGTCAAATGGCTGCCTCCCGGGCCAATGTTCTCTTTTATGCTATACTGACTACCCCATCTATGAGCCAGAATATTCAGATCAAGGGTGCACGCGAGCACAACCTCAAAAACCTGGACCTCGAGATTCCACGTGATCAGTTCGTCGTGATCACCGGGTTGAGTGGCTCGGGAAAGTCCTCGCTCGCATTCGACACGATTTATGCGGAAGGGCAGCGTCGATACGTGGAGTCGTTGTCAGCCTATGCTCGCCAATTCCTGGAGCAAATGGGAAAACCGGACGTCGACTCGATCGAGGGGCTCTCGCCCGCCATTTCCATTGAACAGAAGAACACCAGCCGAAACCCCCGTTCCACTGTTGGAACCGTCACTGAAATCTATGATTACTTTCGTCTCCTTTTTGCTCGCATAGGTCGTCCATTTTGCTATCAGTGCGGTGACCCTATCACCGCCCAAACCGTGCAACAGATGGTCGAGTCTATGCAATCCTTACCGGTCGGCACCAAATGTCAAATTTTAGCGCCGATCGTCCGAGGCAGAAAAGGCGAGTACAAAAAAGAGCTCCTACAAGCCCGTCGAGCCGGCTACATTCGGGCACGCATTGATGGAGAGATGACAGAACTTTCTTCAAATCTCACGCTTAAAAAACAGCAGAAACATACGATTGAAATCGTCGTTGACCGTGTAATCATGAAGGCTGATCAGGCATTTTCCCGGCGATTAGCCGAGTCCATTGAAGGCGCGCTCAAGTTGTCTGATGGGTTGGTGGGGCTGCTCACGGACGATAATCATCCGACTCTATACAGTGAACATTCCGCTTGTATTCGTTGTGGCATCAGTTATCCGGAAATCACTCCAAGAATTTTTTCATTCAATAGCCCACAGGGAGCTTGCCCTGCCTGCGATGGAATTGGAGTGCATCTTCCGCAAGGTTGCCCGAGCTATGATGACGCCACGCAACATTCTCCTTGCGAAGCTTGCGATGGAGCCCGACTCAAACCAGAAAGTTTAGCCATCAAGATTGCCGAACACTCCATCGCGGACGTGACGAAACTCTCGATTCAAGACGCGGCTTCATTCGTCAACACGCTGTCTTTGAACGACCGCGAGCGCATCATTGGACAACGAATTCTCAAAGAAATTCGGGAACGATTGGATTTTTTAAGAAATGTCGGCCTGGAATACCTGACGCTTGACCGGTCAGCCGGTACGCTTTCGGGAGGAGAAGGGCAACGGATTCGTCTCGCTACGCAAATCGGTTCTGGACTCGTCGGGGTGTTGTACATCCTCGATGAACCCAGTATCGGCCTTCATCAACGGGATAACCAGCGACTACTGAACACATTGCTCCGACTTCGAGACATGGGAAACACCGTCGTCGTTGTCGAACACGATGCCGACACCATGTTGAATGCCGATCACCTCGTAGACCTGGGGCCCGGCGCCGGAATCGAAGGCGGGCATCTCATCGCCGAAGGCCCGCCAAACGTCATCATGAAACATCCCCAGTCCTTAACCGGCCAATATTTGCGAGGGACTCAGCGTGTTGGCCTTCCCCCCCGTCATCGCTCTGCCAAAGGCCTGCTGACGGTCGTAGGAGCCCAAAAATTCAACTTACAAAACATCACCGTTAATTTCCCCCTAGGACTTTTAACATGTGTAACAGGCGTTTCGGGCTCCGGCAAAAGCACCTTGGTCGTCGAAGTCCTCTATCACAGTCTGTCTCAGATTTTATACCAAAAAAAACCACGAATGGATGGATGTTCACGACTCAACGGAGCCAACGCGCTCGATAAAGTCATCGATATCGATCAATCCCCGATCGGAAGGACGCCACGCTCAAACCCCGCCACGTATACCGGACTGTTTGGTTTTATCCGCGATTTATTCGCGAATCTACCAGAATCCAGGGTCCGTGGGTACAAACCGGGGCGATACAGCTTTAACGTCAAAGGTGGACGATGTGAAGCCTGTCAGGGAGATGGGTTGATCAAGATCGAAATGCACTTTTTACCCGACGTCTATGTTACGTGCGAAGCCTGCAAAGGCAAGCGGTACAACCGAGAGACGCTGGATATATTGTACAAGGGCAACACGATCGCCGACATCCTGGACATGACGGTCGCTGAAGCCCTGGAGTTTTTCGACGCTTTTCCCTCCATCCGAGGGAAGCTACAAACGTTGGCCGATGTCGGGTTGCATTACATTAAACTCGGTCAATCGGCCACAACACTCTCAGGCGGAGAGGCTCAGCGCGTGAAGTTGTCGAAGGAGCTCTCCAAACGGGCAACGGGGCGGACCCTGTATATTCTTGATGAACCGACGACTGGATTACATTTTGCGGACATTCAAAAACTCCTGGAAGTCCTCGATCGATTGGTCGAATCGGGCAATACCGTCCTCATCATCGAACATAATCTGGACGTCATTCGAAACGCGGATTGGGTGATCGATCTCGGTCCGGAAGGCGGCCACCATGGAGGCCATATTGTCGCAGAAGGCCCTCCATCTCAAATCATGAAGGCCCCTGAGAGTTGGACTGGAAAAGCCCTGATGGACGAACTGCATCCTGCGACCGCTTAGCCCTTGGGGTACGATCACATTTCCTGGCGTCCAGTCTTCAACTACGGAGTTCTCTTGGTATAAATATTCAATCCAATCTTTTCTTCCCGTCCCGGTATCGTCACATTGCCTTCCGTCGTCGCAATAATCGTCGTTTTCCCGGAAGAAGAAGGGCCGAACTCCTGAGAAAGATCGACCGTAATCGTCAACATGTTCCCGTCCACTTTCATTTCAACATTTTTCATACCCCTACTCCTTCGAAGATAAAGTTGGACAATGAAGACCTGATGTGCAAACAAAAACGAAAACAGCCGATGTCAGGTTGTTACTGAGATTTGATCACAAGGGATAAGAGAACCACGACACCCAGAATGTATGGAAGCAGACATGAGTAGAGAATAGCCTTCAACCCATGTTGAACGTCAGAGTGACCAGTGGACCAGCGCCCCGCTTCCTTATAAACAAATTCATAGGAAAGAATAACCACGGCGAGCGTCAAGGCCATCACCCGGCTCATTTGCGGCCAGGAATAGAGGCCACCAACGATAAAATCCATGGTATGAAACCCACTAAACAGGCACAGCAGCGGAGCTATGACAAATCGAATCAAGAGAGAGCTATAACCCTGGCGGGATACCGTCAGCGGTAACGTCCGTGCTGAAGACTTCATGACTTAAGGGCGGTGGAACGCGCGTCATGAAGAACAGCTTCAGGTTCTCTAACCTGTGGTTCGCATGTAAGGCATACTCGAGGCCGTTTTTTTAAAAACGAAACTTTTCCACTTACCAAGCAACTATGATGCACGAATCGTTCACAAATGCTACACCTCTCCCAACCACCACGTAGCAGGGTAAAGTTTCGCGATAATCCTTCTCCACAAACCCCGCATAATTCTGGAGTGATGTCCAATGTAAGTGGTTGCCACTCACCCGCTCGATTTCGAATACTCATGACCCCCAAGTATACTGGGCTCTTCTCCTGAATACAATCAAGGATTCGTCCTCTCTTCTTCCAGCCAAACTACGCAATCATTAGCTCCTGGAACGTATTTAAAAGTTTTAACAAGCTTGCTATCTGCCTAGTGTGGTGGCAGCCCTACCGCCCGGTTCATGAGGATACATTCAGCGTATCGAAATCGATTCACTCTGTATCAATATGTACAACTTGTGTTTGAACTATTCTGCGCGACGGTTCGACGAACATGAATAAAGCATGAAAACATCGGGAGTTTTCAAAATACCCTGGCGTGGACTGAATCTTGCTTCTATCCCAAGCTTGTGATGGACGGAGAAGGAGTCTCTAGATGAAGATTATGTGTTCATGGTGTGCGAGTGAAGGAAGGATCGCTTACTTAGGAGTCAGAGGATCGGAATCCGATCCTCGCGTGAGCCATGCGATTTGCGAAGGACACCTTGTCCAATTACGTTCGGAAGTTTCATTAACTCCTAGAAGATCAGAACCCTCTGGATTCTATAGCTCGCCCCGCTACCAACAGGACTCTATGGCCTAGACGATTCTGGGTTTTGTGAATCACAGTCAACGGGGGTGAATGCTCTTTGAGTGACGAGCTTCGTCAAGGCGGCTCTTAACCATGGCCAACCCAAAATTTCCGATACGAACGGTGCGACGATAGTCCAACCACCCATACAAAGCAATGCCAATAAATAGCATGATCCCCACAATGACCAACTCAATGGAATACCCGAGCATATTATGACATTTTCCTGTATATTGTTGAATAGTATGAAAAAAATGTCAATTTCATCGCATATTTAAGGCTTATCGGTTCCTTACTTGGATTCTTGAGACATTTCGGGAAAAGGCCTTTTCCACCATCCCCTTGTTTAAGCTCTGCTCGCACCTCTCCCTTGTATAAATAAAACATTTAGCGCTGCGGGTAACATCCCCCTCCCGGCTTCAAAAGTAAATCAAACAAAGGCTTCGTATACAGCCTCTCAATCGATCGAATATTCAAGAAGCAGGTTGCTTTCCCAACGTAACGAGCACGATGTATACTGAATAAATATCGACAGACTAAGAGCATTTCATGCTCCATATCATTATCAATACAGCAACAATTGAAATTTCACTTAAAATCAATGAGTTTTGAAATCATATCATGTATCGACGGCACTCTAGTCACATGCCAATTCGAATAATAATTGCTGTGTTTCTTTTCGTCTGGACTGGAATAACCCCGGTCCTGGCATCTGGGTTCGAGGAGACACGAATTCATGAAGTTGTCATAGACGTTAAGACTCGAAAATTTCTCCCTGATTTGATTTCCCTGAACGTCGGAGAAAAAACGCGGTTCATTCTGAGAAATAAAGATGCCGAGCTCCACGCATTTGTTCCAATAGGACTTTTTGCCGGGACCGCTCACAACGTCAGTGGCAATGGCGCCCCTCAGTTCGGCAAGGAAGGTCTTGTACGTGTCCTCCTTCCTTCAACCGGACAAACGGAAATCCTGTTCACGCCGAAAAAACCGGGGAAGTACCCATTTTTTTGCGATTTACCAGGTCACGTCATGCGTGGAGACATAGTGGTGCGGGAATAGAATGGTGTGGTAAGGTTTGCGGTTTGCAGGTAAGAAGCGAGCGTTTATAACGTTTTTTAGTGTTATATCCTGGAAGGAGTCGTGGGTAATGAGAGAGTCATTGAATTCAATTCATTCAAATAGAGTTAACAGCACCGTGTTACAAAAATCTAGCCGATATGCCATGGTCATCGTAGGCCTCTTGATGGGAAGCCTTATCGCTCACCTTCAACCCGCCATTGCGGCAGGCAATTCTCACGTTAACGAAACTGTCCTCTTCGATACGGTAAAGGCATATGCCGAGTCGGTCTCAACAGGAAATTCTGTCGCTGCCGGGCAGGGAGACTTTGTTTGTCTTTTGAGGATGAAACAGGAGTCAAAATTATCTGATGGCAGTTTCCCACCAGACACAGATCAGATTTATGATTGGTGTACGAAGCGACGAGATGAGGCCCATGCTCGCGCTATCCAACAGCGTGATCGAGCACTCGATGCGGTATGGCCAGGGAAAGGACAACTCGTAGACTTTGCCGATTTCCAACGGTTTTACATTGCTGAAACCGGAAGTCGACAGTTAGCTCCATCATTTTTCGTCATGAAGCAAATAGCTGTCCTGCAACCCGAGGATCCCTATACCATTGAAAAATTACGTGTAGGCCCCATACCGCATGCCTCATTCAAGGTTCAAGAAGACGGCCCTGTCGTCGCCGCCCCGACGAACTTGGTCACGGTGAAAATTAACTACCCGAATCCCATGACTGCACCAGTTTCAAATGCGTCTGGATCGAAGGACTGGGCTGTTCCCTATAAAAAACCACAAGGAATCGTCAAATCGGTCAAAGTCAAATGGGTAGTCTTATCGGACCTCAAACAATTTGGATTTCCGGTTGATCACGCAGTCTTAGATATCCCACTTGAAGGACCACACGGAACAACCATCCCCTTCGTCATTGAGGCGGGGGGGTTTGTACAACACTCAACAGAGTGGTGGGGGCCTGGTGATGCAACCAGCTCATTACAAGAAGGGCTTGAACGAGCAAAATCAGCTTCTGATGATTATGTGTCCCTAATGTTGCTCAATCGCATTTTACTCGTGGACCCACGATATCAAGATGCACTACAAGTCTTTGCAGATCATTTGTTCGTTGGACTTCTCAAATATGGGGAACGAATCCATGGTGTGCACCTTGAACAGAAACCATTGGCCCAACGGTTTAACGAATTGTACTGGACTGTCCAGGCACAAACTGATCGAATGGACTTAACTCTTCCGATGGAAATGGGAGGGAAATCCGAGCCTCAAGCAGCCGATTACTTATATAGAATGATCCCTGTGATGGAAATGCTGTCCTCTCTCCAGCCCGGAGACTTTGAAAATCGTCGTCGTTTGGGGCTTGCCTATCAATGGATCAATGATCAAAGGGCCGCCATTTCATCGCCACAAGAATTACTCTCAGAGGTACCATCAGACCAACATGAACTGCGAGCTCGATTGTTGTTGGAGCTCGCATGGTCACGGATTGGCAAAGTGGCATGGACTCGGCACCTAGATGATCCAGACCTCCCTAAAGGCTACGAAGAAGCAAAAACCGCTCTTGGAATGATGGAAGATCCTCTCGATAAATTTACCGCGACCTACGCCATGGCCTACAGTCTGGCATTTCGCGTTCCACTCGATAAACAAGCCATGCTTGAGCTGTTGAAACAATCACGAGGCTGGTTTGAACAGGTGCCAGGTGCCACTCCGGAAGCTTGGGCTTATATGCTGAATAACGATACATTGAAAGGTTTTGTGAACACGGATCCCTCATTTCAAGCCTTAGTCGCTGCCAAATAAATTCCGTGCTTGGGATTAATATTTTGACGTTGTCGTAACGGCCCCTTCTTCACAAGTCGGGGCCGTTTTTTCTGGAGAACCATCTCTCTAAACCAGAAATTTTGCTTAGATCAGGCCCCAAAGATTCCAAAGTGAGATAAGAAAGTCATGGAACTCGATTTCAGGAAGAATCCTGGCATTCTCAGCAATATGGTCGATGTCATGGCAGATGGAGTATTCACCGTGGACTCGAGCGGTCACATTGTCGCATGGAGTGCCGGGGCTGCACGAATCACCGGGTATTCCAGCCAAGATGTCGTCGGACAATCCTGCCATTTACTCGAGGGGCAAAACTGTAAAGGCTTTAGCAAACTTACCGAATTTTTGGATAATCCCACCCCCTATCCGTGGGGAATTTGTAACCAAGAATGCAAAGTCTTGGGCAAAAACGGCCGAGAGCTCTACCTGTATGGAAATGTCTCCGTGCTTCGGGATGAGCAAGGGAAAGTCATGGGCGCGATCGGCACGTTTACCGACCTCACCTCATTTATCTTGAGCAACGAAAAAATTGCTGTGCTCGAGGAACAGACAAAGTCCCGCGATGCCTTCCAACAGCTTGTCGGGAAAAGCCAGGTCATGCAAGAAGTCTTTCGCCGGCTTCGTCTAGCGGCGCAGAGCGACGTCTCTGTGTTGCTCACCGGAGAATCAGGAACTGGAAAGGAATTGGCCGCTCGAGCGATTCACGCTCTAAGCTGTCGAAAAGATCAGCCATTCTTTGCCATTAATTGTTCAGCCATCCCTGAAACATTGCTGGAAAGCGAGCTCTTTGGACATGTCAAAGGCGCATTCACGGGAGCTATCCGCGACAAAGTCGGAGTTTTTCAAGCGGCAGATGGGGGTACGCTGTTTTTGGACGAAATCGGTGATACCAGCCCAGTCCTTCAACTCAAACTTCTGCGTGTCTTGCAAGAAGGAGAAATCCGACGGGTCGGAGATGAACGGGTCGTAAAAGTGAATGTCCGTTTGATCACGGCCACGAATAAAAAATTAAAGTCGGCGCTATCGAGCGGGGAAATACGCGAGGATTTTTATTATCGCATTCGCGTGTTCGAAATCACGATTCCTCCCTTAAGCGAGAGAAGAGAAGATATTCCATTACTCGTCAAACACTTCATCGAAGAATACGCCAAGGTGTACCAGCGCTCTGTCGATGAAATCTCACAGGATGCCATGCACCATCTCGTGAAATACTCTTGGCCCGGCAACGTGAGGGAATTACGCAATGCGATTGAACATGCTTTTGTAACCGTTGAAGGGGACTGTCTAACCCTACTGGACCTGCCTCCGGAAATTCGCACTCTGGATGCCAAACCAAACACTCAATCATCTCACCCTTCTGACGTTTCTGACCATAAAGAAGAACGGGATCGTATCCTCTCCGCCTTAAGAGAAACACATGGCCGCAAACTCGAAGCCGCCAGGCTACTCGGAATGAGCCGTGTCACGCTCTGGAAAAAACTCCAGAAGTTTGGAATTCAAGCCTTAACCCTCCCTCTCCCTTTACAGTAATCGTTAAACGTTAAGTTAACACTTAACATTTCCTATTAATCCTTCCTGATTTCTCATACATCACCTATACATAAATAATTGATACTATTATGTTTTAAAATAGAATCACATGGAAAATATTGGCATGGTTCATGCTTTAACATAGGAATGCTCTGGTAAAGTGATATTGTGGTCTTCTGTCAATTACGGTGAATTCAGATACGCTTCAGTGGACAAAAATAACAACCTCCGCACGGTAAGGGGTTCACGATGGAAACAATCGTAAATAGGAATAGCGCCATTCAAAATATTGATCGATTAGACAGAGATTTCGGACACGATACAATTGCTCAACTGATGATCGATGTGCGAACTCCACGTGAATTCGAAGAAGTTCATATTCCCGGATCACGCAATATCCCCTTGACTGATCTCGAAACGTTCTTACCTGAATTAAGAGAGCTCTCAAGACATCAGCGTTTGATTTTGGTCTGTCGCACTCAGAATAGAGTGAAGCTAGCGTATGATGAGTTTGTGATCCATGGAATCACGAATGTTCGTATTCTCGAGGGAGGAGTCACAAAATGGATCGCTGACGGTAGGCCTGTGACCCGTGGACGAAGGAGCATTTCACTGGAGGGTCAAGTAAGAATGGCAGCAGGAACCCTGATCATAGGAGGAACGGCCTTAGGCGCGTTCTTCAGTCCCTGGCTTCTCATGATCCCTGCAGTTGTCGGCGCCGGGTTGATTCATGCCGGTTGGAAGGATTCTTGTCTCATGGGCATGCTGCTCTCCAGGCTTCCCTTTAATCAGAGAGGCTACGTTGTATGAATCGAAATATAGACTGGCGCATAGGGCGTCAGTAAGGTCGCTCCTCGCATGAGGAGAGAAAAGAGAGGTGAAGGATGAAATGTAAACGATGTGAAGGTTTAATGGTCTTTGACCGAATATATGGTCCGGATGAGGCAATCTTTGATCTTCCAATTTGGCGGTGTTTGAATTGTGGCGCGACCGTTGATCCGTTAATTTTGCAAAAACGAGTCGCCAAGGATCAGCAGACAATCCCAACGGAAGAAAATGTCGCGTAACTTCAGGTCAGAGAGTCAGTCACGTATAATTGGCGGATGACGCGGATGCCGGGTGTTTTTTATTCATTACACTAAGGAGGTTGCAATGCGACGTTCAATTCGGTCACTCATGTTTGTCTGTGCGCTAAGTTTTGTGGCGATGGGCTGTATGACCACACCAGCCGTAAGTAGCGAGCCTGGCCCTGCTACTGGATATGATATCCATGTACAGGCTCCACACCTCATGCCTGACGGAACCCCTGGTGGCCCATTTCATCACTATTGCAAAGGCATCTCGGATAAGATTTTACAATGTCTCTTGTTCGAGACGACAGATGCCCAAGCTCCTCTGGTAGCTATTGAGTATTTTGTCGCCAAGGATCTTTCACGACAGCTCCCATTGATCCAATGGCATCGTTATTTCCATGATCATGAGCAAGAAATCGCCACGGGACGCGTCCAAATTTTAGACATTGAAGACCCAGAGAAAGTAAAAGCCATCGCCGACGCCGCCGCCAAGACAGATGGGGTCATTTTTCATCTCTGGCAGAAGGGCAAAGAGTTTCCTGATGGGACGGTCACCTATCCACAATCCTTAGGCCATATCTTCAATCAGCCCAAATAATCTGCGGTCATAACGAAGGGAGGCGAATGCCTCCCTTCCCAGTTCTTATACGAATCGACAATCTTACTGTAGGGAGGATTCGTACCGTGAAGCGAATAGGGCAAGCTGTTGTCATCGGAGTGATTATCAGTACCACCACCACCTGGGCTGCAGATCAGGCCGTACTCAAACCTCGCGTGCCGGCTGACCAGATCGAGCAAGCCAAGTCCTGGGAAAATCCGTTTCCCTCGACTCCTGAGCATATTGAGATTGGAAGGAAGATTTTTCATGGCAAAGCGTTTTGCGTCACCTGTCATGGAAAAGATGGGAAAGGCCTCGGACATATTCCCGGGTTGCGCGGAAAGCTTCCTAGAGATTTTACGGATACAGTCTGGCAAGCTGCTCGAACCGATGGCGAATTGTTTTGGATTCTAAAAAATGGAAGCCCAGGGACAGACATGGCTTCATTCGTGCCGTTAGTGCTGACAGAAGAGGAAGCCTGGCATGTATTGCTCTATGTTCGATCGTTTAGGACCCCGTAACGAATATCCCTACCCCAATCTCCCGTGATGAAAACATGAGAAGAAAGGCATCGATAAGAGTATTGCTTGATGGTTCGACATTCCACACCCCCTAGGGTGTATGATGGAAGTGAAAGACAAACAATTCGATAAACAGGGCATGAAATATGAGAAACATCGCTTCGTCTTATCTCCATCGGAGAATGTCGACAATCGTTCCCCTATTGGTGTGTTTGACATTCGTTAGCGCCTTGGCCTCGGGCGTACCTCCAGCCCAACGAATCGTCATGGGCACTTTTTCGCCATATTATTCCCCTGCCGTGGCTCAAGTTCCGAATGGAATCTCCATATCCTGGGAAAACCCCACGGCCACTATCCACTCGATTACCCATGATGGTTGTAAAGCTGGAGAACGATGTGCGTTTGATTCAGGTCCCGTTGGTCCCAGCCAAACTTTCCTCTTGGAAGAATTATCTCCGGGGATGTATCCCTACCACTGTACGTTTCATCCAATCATGCGTGGCCTCCTCGTTGTGCATGAGTCTGACCCGACGATAAAATTATGACCGGCCCCGGTTGTGATTCGGCTTTTCGTCCGCTGGAGCGGATGGGGATACGTCAGACTTGGTATTTCTCATGCCGCCGGCCTAAGAACCTTCCAGTCAACAACCACACGAGAACAATGGGGAGCGCGACAAACGACATCTGCGAGATCGATAGACCAAGATTGTGAAGAGCAGAGCCCACCCACGTACCAGTCACATCTCCTCCACGATGAACCACCGTATCGATGACATTTTTCGCTTGATATTTCTCCACACGAGGCACCACCGTAAAAAGCGTTTCCCGCGCAGGTTTGGCGATTGAAAACTCCCCCGCTCTTCGCAAAATCCCGAAGCCGAGCAGCACCGGTAAAATCGTCAGTATTCCAAACACTCCAAACCCCACGAAGTTCAATATCGGCATCGCCATGAGCATGACCGTGACCCCAAGAGAGGGAAGTAATCGCCCGGTCACGAACAATTGGATGCAAATGGTCAGTGTGTTTACCACCAAATCAAATGAGGCGAAGAGTCGCAACCGGTCTTCTGAGTCCGGAACGACTTGCGGAATCAGGATCGTTTGTTGGGAATAGAGAAAGGTTGAAAGGATGGAGTAACACACCAAATAGACACAAATCGCCTGGAGGTAGCGGGAGTGGGCAATTCGGACCAGTCCGACCCAGAGACTTGCCGGTGAATCGGAAGAAGCCGAAGACGCGAGATGTTTCGCACCGAGATCCTCTCCATGACACGTGCGATACCAGACGAGTAACGCGAAGATACAGACCACCGCCATAAGCAATAATGCCGAAGAGACTAGCAACAAACTCGTCACTCCGAGTCCTTTTACCGCTATTGCCGTAAACAATGGGCCGCTAATAGCTCCAAGACTTCCTCCGGCAGAGATGAAACCAAAGAGCCTTCGTGCCCCGTCGGTGGAAAAAATATCCGCCATGAAGCTCCAAAAGACCGATACGACGAATAGATTGAACACGCTGACCCAGACAAAAAAGACCGGGGCAAGTGTCGTCAGATTTGATCCAGCCTGAAGAGCGATAAAAAATCCAACAAGATTGAGGACAAAAAACCCATAAATGGTCGGGAGAAGCCGTCGAATCGTCAGACGACTGGCTGCCCAGCCAAAGAGAGGCACGACAGCAAGCATGGTGAGAAAGACCATGAAAAAAAACCCAGGGAGCTTGTGAATTCCGGCCAAGACACCCATTTCATCACGTACGGGGCGAACAATATAGTAAGCCGCTAAGACACAGAAGAAATAGGCAAAAGACCAGAGAAGTGCAGGGATTTCCCGCGTATTAACATCAACCACCCGTGTGAGTATTCGATGAAAAGATTGAGAGTGCAGGGAAAAGACCGAATAATGTTTGAGGCGTGGTTTGACAAGACTCCACTTCTTCATGACAGTGAAGAAGCAGAGTCAAGATTGAGCATAGGGATAACGAGATTTGTCTACCGTGCGGATGACGCCGGTCTTTGACCACCATGTCGTCGGGTTGAGCCGAAACGACGGAATTGATCGTGCTCATGACGAGACCCGCTTCGGCTAAAACCAGAACGAGTGCGCTGTTCCTTGTTCTGGAGTACAGGTTTGAATCGAGGCCGGCTCCCCGGCGCGGAAGGAACCGTCTGGCCCAAGAGCCTCTCGATCTCACGGATATGTCGCGAGTCCTCAACGGTGACGAAACTAGTGGCGCTTCCTACGGCTTTCATGCGTGCCGTACGGCCGAGGCGATGCACATAGTCTTCCGGCACATTGGGCAGATCATAATTGATAACATGGGCGATGTTCGCGACATCCAACCCACGAGCGGCGATATCTGTCGCGACAAGCACTTTAAACCTTCCCCGGCGAAACCCCTCTAAAGCAGCACGTCGCTGTCCGAGCCGGCGCCCGCCATGCAGCACGGCAACACGATGGCCATCACGTTCCAACGTTTCGCCCAACCGGTCAGCCCGGTGCTTTGTCCTTGTAAACACTAGAACAGACTCCCCTTTTCCCTTCAAGAGCGAAAGCAACAGTGGTGTTTTATCAGAGGAAGTCGTATGATGCAGGGTTTGCGTGACACCACTCGCTAGCGTAGCCGGCTTTGAGACCATGGCGCGAACCGGATCCTTTAACGACATCCGGGCCAGATCTCCAAGATTGGAGGGCATCGTCGCAGAAAAGAGCAGTGTCTGCCGTTCCTCCGGCACCGCTTCCATGATTTGATTAAGCTGAGGGGCAAACCCCATGTCGAGCATACGATCCGCTTCATCTAACACCACGATTTGAAGTTGAGTGAATCGAATGGTCCCTTGCCACATGTGATCAAGAAGTCGACCCGGAGTCGCAACGATGATATCCGGGCGTTGCCGTAGCCCTCGTATCTGTGCATTCATATCGCTTCCGCCCACGATAGTGGTCGCGAAAATTCGGCACGATCGCCCCAGACGATCCACGGTTTGTTGAATTTGAATCGCTAATTCTCTGGTCGGCGCCAGGACTAATCCGCGCGGTGCGCCTTTCTGGCCTTTGGCAAGCCTTTCAATCATGGGAATGATGAAGGCTGCCGTTTTGCCAGTACCGGTTTGGGCACATCCAAGCACGTCACGGCCCTCAAGGGCCGGCGGGATGGCTTTTGCCTGTATCGGTGTCGGTTCCCGAAATTCAGCTTTTGCAAGATCTCGTAGCAGAGACTGGGATAAACCAAGAGTTTCAAATGATGATAACTCAGACGTAGACTCAGAACTAGACATAGCGGTATTCCTCGCTTGATTAAAGAAGAGGATCGTATTTACACGGGGTCAGAAAACCGAGGGAGTCAGAATTTTGGAAGGAAGTCCGCTCCGAGCAGGATCTGGTCGCGATACGATCGCGGGGCCCGAAGTTGTTACTGGCATCAATATCGCCGGACCGATTCAATATCGAATACCTTAGACATTACAAGAGCATACCCGTAATGTCAAACCAGTATACGTGTTTTTGGAGTAATAATCTTGAAGCATTGAGACATTGCTGGCAAAACGAGTACACTACGCCTCGCGTTTATCGTTGGGGACCTCGTCCAAAGACCGACATGGTCTTAGAGGGGATGGTAAAGAGAAGGGATTCATGGACCGTTGTTACCTCAAAATCATACACATATAAAGGAGCAGACACGATGAGTAGCGAGAAGGCTCGGTATGCTATTGGTGAATTTGGCACAGTGCATAAATTTACAGGAGAGGATGTCCCTGTCGGCTTCAGCCCGCTCATTGAGGCCGATGGCGCAACGCTGACAGAAGCGGGTCTGGCCTACTGCAAGGCTCGCCGAATCGCCTCGCCGAATGCTGAGGCCATTCGCGTCCTCTGTGATAAGTACTACTCTTCCGCTCTGACCGAAGCGGCGGTCGCTCATGATCGGACGTTGGATCTGATGAACGAGCGATTGGACAAAACAAAAGCCATGTCCGAACGGCTTCGACTTGACTGGGAAGCTCAAGATAAGGCCTACAAGGCCAGCCAATCCGAGAAAAAATAGAAATCCTAGGCTCCTCACATCGCTGACACACGTATCTGGCGTGTTTCATTTACTCAGAGTTTGCCCACTAAGGGGCGCATGGCTCTGAAGTGGACGAAGCTTGCGCGACGAGTTGCATGAGCGCTTCTCATAGGATATGTTGAGGTAGTCATTGTCCTGTATGGAACGAACCCTCCTCCAGCGAGTCTTGCTGGTTGCATGCCGAATGATTCTTCACAGACGACATTGAACGGTTTTTAGAGTCCCTCGGACATCATCGTCTAACACACGCTGGCCAGCACGAAAGTTTGGCAGTCCTTCTTTCATGTACAAAACGTTAAGTCCGGAGTAACGAGTATGCCTCAACAAAAACGACGCAAGGACATGCGGAATGTCGCCATTATTGCGCATGTGGATCACGGAAAGACGACGCTCGTCGATGCGCTGCTTCAACAAACAGGTGCCTATGTCTTCAAGGAAGGCGAAGCCGTCATCATGGACTCCAATCCGCTCGAAAAAGAACGAGGGATCACGATCTTCTCGAAAAACGCGTCGCTTCGGTACAAAGAGACTCAGATTAATCTCGTGGATACACCTGGACACGCGGACTTTGGGAGTGAAGTCGAACGGATTCTCCGGATGGTCGACGGCGTCTTGCTCCTGGTTGATGCCTTTGAAGGGCCGATGCCACAGACCAAATTTGTACTGAAGAAATCACTCGAGCTGCACCTGAAACCGATTGTCGTGATCAACAAAATAGACCGTCCCAATGCTCGACCAACCGAAGTCGTGAATCAAACCTTCGATTTATTCTGTGAATTGAACGCCACAGACGAGCAATTAGACTTCCCCATCGTCTATGCCTCTGGCAAAGATGGGCTCGCCACCACCGAATTAGACGAAGAACCGCAAGACATGAAGCCATTGCTGGATACCATCGTCCATCGAGTCCTTCCGCCAGTGGCCGATCCTGAACTGCCTTTTCAAATGCTCGTCACGATCCTGGACTACGATACCTATATCGGGCGAATTGCGGTCGGACGTATCGTCCATGGCACTATTCGTACCGGCGAACAGGTCGCGTTAGTGAAACGGGACGGGACGGTGAGAAAAAATAAAGTGACCAAGCTTCTCGCCTACCAAGGACTGGTTCGGGTTGAACGTGAGCAGGCTCAAGCCGGTGACATTATTTCGCTCGCGGGTGTTGATGATGTCCGTGTTGGGGAAACATTGGCTTCTCCCGAACGTCCAATTGCTCTACCAACCGTGAATATCGATGAGCCCACCATCTCCATGAATTTCTCGCACAACACGAGTCCGCTCTCGGGGAAAGACGGAGGACGGTTTCTGACCTCTCGTCACATTCGAGAGCGGTTGGCTCATGAAGCCATGATGAATGTCGGGATTAAAGTGGAAGAAGCAGATGGCGGTGAACGATTTACTGTCTCGGGACGGGGCGAATTACATTTATCCATTCTCATCGAGACCATGCGACGGGAAGGGTACGAATTAGAGGTCTCCCCCCCCAAAGTGATCTTCAAAGAAGTCGATGGCGACCTGTTGGAACCTATTGAAGAAGTCGTGATTGAAGTTGACCCTGGATATCAAGGTTCGGTGATCGAGGCTCTTGGGACCAGACGGGCCGAACTGAAAGACCTGCAACAGAGTACGGTCGGGACGATCCGGATGGTGTTCCGGATTGCCTCTCGAGCCTTAATGGGCTTTCGCAGTGAACTGTTGATGATGACCAGGGGCACGGGAGTCATGTCTCAAATTTTTTACGAATATCAGCCATATAAAGGAGAAGTACCCCACCGCGCCGCAGGAGTTCAGATTTCACATGGCCCTGGCAATGCAGTCGCGTATGCACTCTGGGGTCTGCAGGATCGTGGGGAAATTTTCATTCATCCTGGCGAGGCACTGTATGAAGGTATGATCCTTGGCGTGAACAACAAAGGACAAGACCTGGTGGTCAACGCCATTCGTGAAAAAAAGTTGACCAACATTAGAGCGGCGGGCTCTGATGAAGCCATCAATCTTATCCCCCCACGGGAGCTCACACTAGAGTTTGCCCTGGAATTCATCGAGGATGATGAACTCGTAGAAGTAACGCCTAAACACATTCGTCTCAGGAAACGCCATTTGACTGATAACGAACGCCGCGCTGTACGGAATGCTGCCAAGAAGGCGTGATGGCGTATCTTACGTATCGAGTCGTGATGAAGGGTATCTGCCGGGTGAGTAACTTCGAGCAGGTAAAACATGCGCGAACCTCTGTTCAGAAACGAGAGGCTCGTGCATGTTTCGGTAATTCTGAGATTCTTATGTCATAAACAAGGGTTGAGAGGACCTTACCATCGGTCTCGCCGATTACCTCCGCCTCCTCCACCAAACCCTCGACGTCCTCCAGAAGATCGTGGTTCTTGTGGCCGTGCCTCGTTAACGGTCAACGTTCTTCCGCCTAATTCAGAACCATTCAACGCCGCAATGGCCGCATTCCCTTCTTCTCCACTCGACATTTCAACGAACCCAAATCCGCGCGACTGCCCCGTAAATTTGTCCGTAATGATTTTAACGGAATCAACAGCCCCGTGAGCGGCAAAAAGATCGCTTAGCTCCGCTTCACTCGTGGAATACGGCAAGCCGCCCACATAAATCTTCAAACTCATAGAAAATCTCCTTTTGAAACATGATGTGTGTTGGACTCGACGAAGTAGGAAAGAACGAGCCAAAGACGCAGAGGGGATGGCGCGGCTTAGGTCAGGCTTTCGAGTAAACTCCCAGGAGAAACAACAACGATTCACGGACCTCAAATCATCTAGACACGATAACGCAGGCCCAATGCGCTAAAGTGAAAATTACCGTATCACACCGCCTTGGGTAAGGCAAATGGACTGCCGGCTCTCGTTTCTTTGAGGGGGCCGTTGACAAAACCGCCAACATATGGCGGCATTGAAGGCAAGACGCCCAGCCCTATAGAACCTGCCCGACGCATTACGATCACGTCTTGTCAAACACCTTGGACAACGGTATTTTCATGGTATGAACGACCCATCCGAAAGGACTAGAAAACTAGACCAGAGATCTCGTAGGATGACTTATGTGACGATCAAGCATCTGACTGTTTGTCTTACGTTCAACACTTCCCCCATTCAAAGGATATCACAATGAAACGCTATGCTAGTCTACTCAGTTTCCTATTCATCTTTACCTCAGTCATGCCTGGCTGGTCTTATACAGAAGAGCCTGTAACGAATGGTGGAACGATTACCGGGAAAGTCATCTTGGATGGCAAAAAACCCCCGGCACTCGCGTATAGCTTAGTGACCAACCCTGATACCGCATTCTGTGGCCGTATCTCGACAGGAACCGGATGGCGCGTCGTGGATGAGTTCGAGGTTGGGCCTGATGGCGGCCTTAAGAATACCGTCGTGTTTTTGGAGGATATTCAAACAGGCAAACCCTTCCCTCAAACGGAGCCGGCAAAGGTGACCGTGGAGGATTGTGTCTTCAAACCATGGGTGATGGCGGTCAAAGATCAACAACCGATGCACATTATCAACATGGACCCGATCATTCATGATGTCCAGGTCTACGAAACAGCTCCGTTTGGGTCTAAAGTCATGATGCATCGCCCCTTACGACTCAACCCGCATCATCCCAAGAATCTGCTCATGGATCATCAGCATAACCCTGGCGAAGCCATGATCGATAAAGTGAACTTTTCACGAGGCCGTCGGATTTTTTACTTGGAATGCGGGTTTCACACCTATATGCAGTCGTGGGGATTGGCCGTACAGAATCCCTATTATGCCATTACCGATGGCGAGGGAAACTTCACCATTCCCGACATTCCCGAAGGCGTCTACACCATGATCGCCTGGCATCCCGGTATGGGCGGATTCTTAGATACCAAAGTTGTGGTGCTGGCAAATGATACCCTCAAAACCACGATGCGCTTCGAGAATCCTCGAGACAAGCGGATGGCTCACAACACCATGAACCCCAACTATCGATTCGGAAAACCCGTTCTTGAAAAAGAAGGGGCCACGGTCGACATTCAAGTCACGCATGAGCATCAAGAGTCACATGAGGAACATAAATGAACAGCTTCTCTGACTCGTCCGCTCACTTGAGGGACTAAAAATCTTCAAAGGCCGCTAGCAATGGCGGCCTTTTTTATGATTTGTGAACCCAATCCGCGTCTTGAGAAATTGGCAGTCTTTAACGAACGGTTAATCTATTTTCAGTACGTCTTGAACATACGGAGCCCCATAGTCCGCTGAGCCGGTGCAGACACGAAGGTTTGGCAGAATTTGCGCTATCCCTTCATGATGCGTATGCCCGCACAAGACGGTTAGTTGACGGTCAACTCGCTCTTTCATGAGTTCAGACAATACGTCCCCGACAGCTTTGCAGGTAAAAAACGGCAGCCAGTCGTCGTTCCCCACTTGACCTTGATACCAACAGGCTTCCTTAAACGGCGGAACATGGGTCAGGAAGACCACGTGCTCATACAGGCCCAGTGCTTCTGATAGCGTCTCGCGAATCGATGCAGCAGACTCGTCGCCTAACTTTCCAAGCCGCTCAAGAAGTTGACCATACTCCAATATTTTGAGTTCCTCTATCAATCGAAAATCATTGAGCCGGACGGGAGTCTGTTCGGCATTGCCAAGCCGGCCATCTCCCCACCCATCCTGGCCGACTAACCCCGTATTCTTCGTCAACTGGATAACCTGGCTGCCATCCAAGTATGTCAGGCCTTGCCGTGATTCAGAGAGATGCCGCATGGCACTTCGTACGTCTTGAATCGATCCGTAATAATAATCATGATTACCGAGCACGAAATAGATGGGCTTCTGAATAGCTTCTTGCATTTCTTGTAGATGAAAATGCAATGTCGGCGCTTCGGCAATATCACCCGTAATGAACACGGCATCTGGATCATGTTGCACGATGGAGCGGAGAAATTGCTCTCGTCCAGGCTTATTCAGAAAGTTCAAATGGATATCAGTGGCCCAGACGATATACATAGATGATCTATCATTTTTTGAGAGATAGCCGAACAATGAGAGCAGATGCTATAAACGGTTGTAACAATTTCATTCTTGCTTAGTCTAATACGGATCATCTTATTCTGAATGAAAGGAACCCATAATGACTGATACCGACAAACAAGGCAAAGAGATCGCAACGTTAGGCGGCGGATGTTTTTGGTGTTTGGAAGCCGCCTACGATCAATTAAAGGGTGTCGAGTCAGTGGAGTCAGGCTATATGGGCGGAGCCGCTCAGAATCCGACGTATGAAGCCGTGTGCATGGGGAACACCGGACATGCCGAAGTCGTTCAAGTCACGTTTGATCCTACGATCATTTCATATCGGGAATTGCTCGAGATTTTCTTCGCCATCCATGATCCAACGACACTCAACCAGCAAGGCAATGATGTCGGCACACAATATCGATCGGTCATTTTTTATCACTCACCGGAACAACAGAAAGTGGCCCAAGAGGTCATCGCAGCATTTACCGATGAGAAAATCTTCGACCGTCCAATCGTGACCCAAGTCGTTCCAGCCGAGACATTCTATCTGGCAGAAGACTATCATCAAGAATATTTCGCTCGAAATCCGTCGCAACCCTATTGCGCCTACCTCATCAATCCTAAGGTGGCCAAATTCCGCCAGCAGTTTGCGACGAAGCTCAAGTAGGACGTTCCCCGCTTCTACGTCGCCATTCCCAAGGGATCTCTTTTCACTCGAAAGAAAAGATCTTTCCCAGAGTATCTTTGATTTCGCTCCATGTATCGCTTTGCAGTGTGACTTGATGAGAGTGAAGCACAAGGTCAGCCCTTGCAGGGCAGTCGGGAAATTCATGAACCGAACGGTCAAGAGGACGGGCAATAAAGCTTCCATCGGGTCGTGTCGCCGGTTGTTGCATGACGAGTAACTGCGTTCGAGGCTCCAGCACGCAAAAACCCTGAAAACCCGAGTCCTGATACTGGGTTGGTTCGACAAAGTGCGCTCGATGCCGGCCAGTGGAGAATACGATATCGCCTTCTTTGATCGGTCCTTCGGGAGCATTGGAATACAGAAATATAGGAAGGATGAGTATGCCGAGAACCGTCAGCCCGATCGGCATGAGAGGACTCTTCTTTGAGAATCCCTCATCACGTTGAGCAGTCACTTCTCCAACCGGCCTCGCTTAACTCACGCCGCCATAGGGAACACCCGAGAGTTCTGATATGGTCTTTTTAAATGTCGTAAGGTCATCGAGGCAGAATTGATTCAAATGTGTATGTCCACAGGCCCTGGCCAGCAAGCTCATCAATTTCACTGAAGTTTCAAAAAAGCGAGCCAACCGCTTCGCCGATTCTTCTACGATGAAACGAGCACGTAAGTGCTCGTTTTGCGTGGCGATGCCGACGGGACAATTGTTGGTATGGCAGGCTCGCATACCGAGACAGCCAATGGCTTGCATGGCTGAGTTCGAAACGGCGATGGCGTCGGCCCCAAGCGCCAGCGCCTTTGCGAAATCTGCCGGTTTACGAAGTCCTCCGGTGATGACTAATGTCACATCTTGGCGACCGATTCGATTCAAGTGACGGCGTGCTCTGGCGAGCGCAGGAATGGTAGGGACGGATATGTTATCGCGGAAGATGATAGGAGCGGCACCGGTTCCGCCACCACGTCCGTCGAGAATAATATAATCGACTCCCACATCCAGAGCCGCATCTATATCCTTTTCAATATGTTGCGCTGAAAGTTTATAGCCGATGGGGATCCCGTCTGTCTCAGCTCGCACTTTCGTCGCAAAATCGCGAATCTGTGAAACATCGGTCCAATCGGGGAAGCGCGGTGGAGAAACCGCTGGCTCACCTTCTTTGAGCCCCCGGACTATCGCGATTTTGCCTTTGACTTTCGGTCCTGGCAAATGCCCTCCCGTACCGGTTTTGGCTCCTTGTCCTCCTTTGAAATGAAAGGCCTGACATTTTTTCACTTTTTCCATGGCAAATCCAAACCGGCCGGATGCCAATTCATAAAAATACCTCGAGTTTTCGGCTTGTTCTTCAGCGAGCATGCCGCCTTCGCCTGAGCAGATTCCGGTACCCACCATTTCTGCTCCTCGTGCGAGCGCTGTCTTGGCCTCTTCGGACAAGGCACCGAAACTCATGTCTGATACGAAAATGGGGATTTTGAGCGTCAGTGGCTTCTTGGCGTTTGGACCAATCACAACTTCTGTTCCGACCTGAGCGTTATCAAGTTGAGGCGGTGTGGCGAGCTGTGCAGTCACAAACTGAATATCGTCCCATGAGGGAAGCTCCGTCCGGGAGACCCCCATGGCCGCGAGCACTCCATGAGGACCAGTCTTTTCAAGGCCATGTGCGGCATAATCTTGAATAAATCCGACAAAGGGTTCTTCTTGGGCAGGATGAGTATCCGCATAAGTCCCGAGATATTCTTGGCGATTAAAGGGCTGAGGATGGTTCCGTTCCCAGTGAGCGACCTCATCTTCATCGACCCACACTTGTCCGTGCTCGATCCAGGCATTGAACTTCTGTAACCGTTCCTCATTGTTGTAGGCGCTGATCCCGGTTTCGTACTGAAAGTCCCACCCGTGGAGTCCACAAATCAAATTTTTGTCTTCAACGCGACCATCGGCCAAGAGCGCTCCTCGGTGCAAACAGCGCCCATAGAGGACAGACACCTGATCATCGTACCGGATGACAACAAGGTCCACATTGGCCACCAACGCATAGGCCGGTCTTCGATCGTTCAGCGAATTCCATTCTGCAATCGATACTTTGTGCATGTTCACTCTCCCTCCTGAATTTTTCGATCTTGAAAATTCATGAGCTTTTTAATTTGGATAATTTCTACACAAACGGTCTTGAATGTGTAACATGGATTGATCTACAAGAACGATACATAAATTCGAATCCCGTTTAATATCTGTCATTCTGACGTTTAGAATTGCAGCCCATACGTTCGCCCAGTATTATAACGAAACTCGCTCCGACGGTTGTCTGTAAATTTCTAACGGCCAAGAAAGGGTAGAACAATGTCCGGTGAGGTTAACAGATCGCAAAATCCAGACAAAATAGAATGGCATCAGGTCGGCAGCTTACATGATTTACCTGATGGCAGGGTCAAGACTGTGACTGCGGGAACCAAATCTCTTGCGCTGGTGCATTTTCAAGGGACATTCACCGCCATGGACAATCGGTGTCCCCATCAAGGCGGCCCTCTCGGTGAGGGATCGATCGAAACGGGGGTCGACGGAAAATGTTGGCTACGTTGTCCTTGGCATGGATGGGACTTTGACCCGTTGACGGGAAAACCTCCTGGAGGTCATGAGGATAGTGGTCAGGAGCTTTTTCCGGTCGAAGTTCGTGATGGAGCGATTTATGTCGGACTTCCTCACATACCGGAGCATCAGCGAACCATAAGTGACGTCATGGCGGAAACGATGGTGAAATGGGGGATAAAGCGCGTGTTCGGGATGGTCGGGCATTCCAACCTTGGCCTGGCCGACGCGTTGCGTGTACAGGAAACCAAGGGCAACCTGACCTATATCGGCATTCGCCATGAGGGAGCGGCGGCGTTCGCCTGCTCCGGCTATGCCAAGCTCAGTGGGCATCCAGCAGCCTGTTTGTCTATCGCGGGACCGGGGGCAACAAATCTCATAACTGGCCTGTGGGACGCAAAAGTCGATCGCGCCCCAGTATTGGCGCTCACGGGTCAAGTCGATGTGCAGGTGTTAGGGCCTGGCGCTTTTCAGGAAATCGATCTGGCCTCTGCGTTTCAAGCTGTTGCTCGCTTCAGCCATACGGTCCTGCATTCTTCAAAACATTCTGAATTGATGGCGTTGGCTTGTAAAAATGCGATAGTGCAGCGTGATGTGGCCCATCTTATTTTTCCTGACAATGTGCAAACCATTCCAGCGGCCGAAGATGTCAAAATCTCCAAACCTGCCGGCCGCCTGCCGGTCACTGATATTGCTCCCTCCGAAGATTCGCTCAGCGAGTCCGTGACACTTTTGTCAAAGGCCGCTCGCCCCATTATTATCGTGGGATATGGGGCACGGGATTCCATGCCGGACATTATCGCCCTTGCAGAACGATTGCATGCGCCCGTTCTCACAACTTTTAAAGGGAAAGGGCTGATTCCAGACTCACATCCGCTTGCTGCAGGCGTACTTGGCCGATCGGGAACGCCGATCGCCAGTTGGTTTATGAACGAATGCGACATCATTTTGGCGTTCGGCTCCTCTTTTTCTAATCATACCGGCATTGAGCCATCCAAACCCATCATCCAGGTTGATTTTGAAGCGATGGCGCTTGGGAAATTCCATCCCGTCACAGTTCCAGTCTGGGGAGAGATTGGTGTGACGGCAAGGCAAATCCTGTCAAGACTCCCGGAAACCTTACCCGCGACCGATCAAAGGCCTGAGCTCACCGAGCGTTGGAAGATGTGGCGTGAAGAAAAGAAGAGCCGCACGCAAGATGATCGAAATCAGGGTATGAATTCTGCCTCGATATTTGCCGCGCTTTCCCGAATGGCTCCTTCGGATGCCGTCATCGCCGTGGATGTTGGCAATAACACGTATTCATTCGGACGCTATTTTGAATGTAGCGAACAACGTGTCTTAATGTCGGGATATCTCGGGTCGATCGGCTTTGCCTTTCCGGCGGCGATGGGAGCTTGGGCGGCCACGCAAGACTGGGAAGAGCATCGGGGGCGTAAAGTGATCTCTGTCAGCGGCGATGGCGGATTTGGTCAATATTTGGCCGAGTTTACGACCGCAGTGAAGTATGGGATGGATATCACGCATATTTTATTGAATAACAGTCAGCTTGGAAAAATTACTAAGGAGCAACGGGCCGGTGAATGGACCGTGTGGCAAACCTCTCTTCATAATCCCAACTTTGCGGAGTACGCCAAGCTCTGCGGGGGACATGGACGACGTGTTACCTCGCTTGACCAACTTGATGAGGCCATCAAGGAAGCCATCGCTTTCGAGGGACCAGCATTGGTTGAAATCATATCAGACCCTGAATTGGTATAAATAAAAATAGATTTTCCTCGAGCGGAATAGGACCTCATCGAAAATAATGAGCAGTCTCTTCCTGCGAGAGACGAACGACGGGATATGCGTAACTTTTTTCGATAAGGAGCGATTATGTGGAAAACACTAGGCGAAGTACCTCCAGGAGAACTTCTTGATGCGCGTCTTGAGGCTCACCATGCCGCGCAGTGGGTCGCACGTGCCACACGGGCATATTGCCAACCTGAGCCTGACGACAGTCACACCACTATGTCATGGGACTCTCATTCGCAAGCGTTGATGGGTCGACCTCTATCCTCTGACCTCACGGTAGGTCTGCACCTAACGGATCTGACCATCATTGGACAGTCGAGACAAGGGGAGGAATCGTTCTGCCTTATCGGGCAAACAGAGAGTTCCGTAGGAACTTGGCTGGCTGAACTTGTTGAACGTCACAACCTTGATCCGAAAAAATTGGATAAGCCTGGCCCGTATACCCTGGACAAGCACCCTCTCGATTCAAGCATGGCGTATGGATCAGCGGACAAAAAAAGTCGAGAAGAGTTAGCAAAATATTACAACAATGCTGCACCTATCCTTGAAGCCATTCGTGCCGCCTATTCGGAAGCCTCTCCAGTCCGTTGCTGGCCGCATTTCTTCGATATTGCGACTCTGCTAACTCTTGAGCAAAAAGGAACTTCGGAGAAGGCGACCATCGGCATCGGGCTTTCGCCGGGTGATGCCACCTTCGCGGATCCGTATTTTTACGTCTCCCTCTGGCCCTATCCCCCCAAAGAAAGTCTCCCCCCAGTCATCGAGCCTTCCTTTTGGCATCTTGAAGGATTCACGGCTTTGATCATACGAGCAAGTGACCTGGTAGCCAAAAAGTACGTCGAACTCCAACAGGGGAAAGTCAAAACGATTATGGAACAGGGGGTGAAAGCGAGCATGCACCTTCTTACGCATTAAAAAGCCCCAGGAATAGTCCGAACGAAGCTACTATTCCACTGAACAATGATAGATCTGTTCGTTATAGCCGTTGAGGCTGTCTTTCTATCCCTGTCATTTGCGGAGAGCCGAGAAGTCGAATAGCCTCTGATCAAGAAGGTGTTCGGGAAGGACATTCGAGAGTGACGCAAAGATCGAATCTTTACAACCAGGAAATCGAGCCTCCCATTCAGTGAGCAGGGACTTTACGTCTTTGCGTTTCAAGTTTTCTTGCGACCCGCACAGGTTGCAGGGAATGAGGGGAAATGCTCTCAGCTTGGCATAATGAGCCAAATCCTCCTCCTCCACGTTGATCAGTGGACGGATGACCACATGTCGTCCATCATCTGACAACAACTTGGGTGGCATGGTCCTCATCTTTCCACCAAACAACAGATTTAACAGGAGTGTTTCGATAAGATCATCCCGATGATGACCAAGGGCAATCTTCGTGGCGCCTAACTCAGAGGCCACACGATACAGGTGGCCACGCCTCAGACGAGAGCACAGCGAGCACGTCGTCTGGCCTTCAGGAATGAGCTCTTTCACGACTGAATAGGTGTCTTGCTCTTCGATGTGGAACGGGACGCCGCGTTTCGTCAGGTAGTCGGGCAAAACATGAACGGGGAAGCCCGGTTGTTTCTGATCGAGATTGACCGCGACGATCTCAAAATGAATCGGGGCGCGAGGCCGGATAGCTAGAAGTATGTCGAGTAACCCATAGCTGTCTTTCCCACCTGAAAGACACACCATCACCTTATCGTCTTCCTCGATCATGCCGTAATCTGCGATAGCCTGTCCCACCCGACGACACAGACGCGTCTGAAGTTTTTCGCCTTCCTCAGAAAGTTTCGTCAGAATACGGTCGGCTGGAGGCTCTCCGGTCCGTGATTCAAGAGTCGAGAAAGAATTCATGATTCACCATATGTGGATGGATACGGACAATATCGATTGACTGGACATTCTACACATTTGGGTTTTCTTGCCAAGCAGATGGTCCGACCATGGATTTGGAGCAGATGACAAAATTGTACTTTGTGTTTGTCGGAAACGATGGGGTTTAAATCAGCTTCAATCTTGTCTGGATCTTTCTCTTTGGTTAAACCCAATACTTGCGAAATACGGCCAACATGACGATCGACGCCGATCGCCGGCTGCCCCATTGCATTGCCTCGTAGCACATTGGCGGTCTTTCGCCCGACACCCGGCAAGGACATGAGGTCTTCGAGTGTTTCAGGCACGGTTCCACCGAATCGATCCACCAAGTCCTGGCAACATTTCTGGATCGACTTGGTTTTGTTCCGGTAAAAGGTCACCTTGCGAATCTCTTGCTCGAGAATGGATGGATCTAGATTGGCCCAGTCTAGAGGAGTACGGTACTTTTTGAACAAGGGAACCGTGACCTGATTGACTAACACATCGTGACATTGAGCCGCGAGGATCAAGGCAATCAGGAGTTCCAGCGGGGTCGAGAAATCCAACGCCAGCGTCGTTCGAGGATACGTCTTCTCAAGCGTGTTAAGGATATTCCGGACCCGGCGTATTGTGTCCTGACGGGTTTCTTCCTGAATCGGTGATACCTTGGCTTTCATGGTTTTCTGGGGTAGATTATCTATCAGCTAAACTTTCCTTGTCCATCCTCCTCTCGTCCATCTCTGGACTGTTGAGAGGCTCCAGACAGTGTTGGTACAGGAAAGACGAAGTGCAACTCATTCATGTGTCACCCTTCTAACCAAATCCATTGAGGATAGAACACCGAACACTCCTGTCCGATCCTGTGCTTTCGGATACGCTCCTTGCCTTGGACAGTATTGCTGCATGATTTCTCAGACCATTTTAGCCGTGGGTTCCGGTGGCGTGGTCGGCTTGTTGCTTGGCGCAACCGGTGGAGGAGGCTCCCTCATTGCCATTCCCTTGTTGGTCTATATCGTGGGGATTCCTGTTCAACACGCGACCGCCATGTCCTTGGTGGTCGTGGGCTATTCGGCGCTATTCGGCGCTTGGAGCGAAAACCGATATGGCAACGTGAAGGGGCTGATCGCGTTTCTGTTCAGCGGCACGGGAATGATGGGCGCTTGGTTGGGGGCGCAGGGACATCGTTTGGTTCAAGAGGATGTCATCCTGCTTATTTTTGGCCTGTTATTAGTCTCGATTAGTTTTTGGTTGATGTGGCCAGGAAACCATGGACATCAGAAGAACGCCTCTGCAGAATGTGCGCAACATTGCTCGGTCAGTTGTGCGGTTAAAGCGATGACGATCGGAATGGGCGTTGGACTCTTAACAGGATTCTTCGGTATTGGCGGAGGATTTGTCATCGTTCCGGTTCTCATGTTTGTCATGGGTTTTCCCGTCCGCATGGCTGTGGGCACGTCATTATTAATTATCGCGCTCATCTCAATCGGAGGGATCATCGGTCATTTGGATAGGAGCCACTTGGATATTCAGCTAACGGGTTTCGTGATAGCCGGGAGTCTGTTGGGTATGCTTGTGGGCACCCGAGTCGCTCAAAAAATGAAGGAAAAAACCTTACGGTCAAACTTTGCCATGCTCGTCGGCCTGACGGGGGTGTTTCTGATCATGGATAATGGACTGCGACTCCTGAACCAGTGATTTCTGTCAGCCGCGAAGATCCAGAAAATCATGTGCGGAAATCACGTGCACTTACGTGGTTTCTTGAGCTTGTTTGAGGAGGAGCAATACATCCCCCGGCTCAAGGCATTCATTTTCCTTGAATTCCCAGGGTGAAAGCGTGCTACCCTGGCGGAATACGCATAGCAGGACATCCGGTTTAAGATCGGCCGGAGTCTTTCCCACATCTTCGTCTCGGACAGCTTCTTCCACCAGATTGACTCGCCCGCCCGCCGTCAATAAATCTTCCATGTATTGGGTCATATGTCTTTGATTGACCGCTGCGGCCAACAGGTACCCCCCATAGGTCGATGGTGAAATAATGCGTTGAGCACCTCCCTGGCGGAAAAGTTTGACATTTTCCTGTTCCTTGGCGCTCATAATCACACGGCAAGATGGAGCCAAGTGACGAACGGTGAGGAGAATCAACGCATTGGCATCGTCACGACCCGCTGAAATAATTACCGCCCGTGCCTGATTGACAAGAGCCACATCTTTCAAAAGGCCTTCCTTGGTCGCATCACCCCGAAGAGCCGCGACGCCCAGTTTCACGGCTGCACGAACTCGGTCATCTTGAGGGTCGATTACCAGGATTTGCTCTTTGGGAGTGCCTTTGGCCAGCAATTCCTTAACGGCTGCATTCCCTGTATGACCATATCCACAGACAATAATGTGTTGGTGCAGGTTTGCGTGAAGTTTTGCCATGCGAAATCCTTCTGAAAATTGTCTAAGGGCCAGTTGGTAAGCCGTTCCGAGAAACAGAACCCAGATAAAGATCCGAACCGGCGTAATGACGAGCGCGTCGATGAGCCGCGCGCGAGGGGTGACCGGAACAATATCGCCATAACCCACCGTCGTGATGGTAACCATCGTGAAATAGATGACATCGACAAAAGACACTTCGCCATCTGAGTGATCTATCAGTCCATCCCGATCAAGCAGGAGAACGACAAACAGAGACAGTAGGAGGGCGACGACTAAGATGATTCGTAAGAGGAGGGTACGCCGCGGGTTCACATCTTCCGGCATGAAGACGACGCGCCGCCAGGAAAGGCTTCCCGGTTCCGCCGGTCTTGATTGAGAACGTTCTTGTGCCACTACGCTCTACAGCCGTTTCAAATAACTTCCGTCTGGTTCAACGTCGTACCGCGCGGGGTTTGTCGTATGTATCGTCTGGAACTTAATTGGATTCGCTATAGCCTGAAAAACGAAAATCATTTTCTGACTGAAACGCCAGGAATCGAGCGACAAAGGCGTGACGATTCTCATTCTGAGAGGGTTCACTGTCGTCTCAAAATGTTTCAAGTCCGGTGGGTTCTGTGCGGGTCACGCCCCGCTGTTTGAGGCGAAGGTCGGAAATGGCTTTCATTTCATCGCGGCGCGCGCGATTAATGCCCCCCAGTGGCTTATGTACCGTAAGCCCATGCCAGGGATTAAAGGAAAGGTCTTCGCAGAAGAGTTTCTGCGCATCAGAGGTAAACGTTTGCCGGGGAATTTGAATAGTCGCCACTTTCGTGAACGGCGCTTTTTCCTCATCCCATACGGCCAGCGTATCCTCGACGGGCATTGTATCGGGATCCTGTTGGACTTGAATCAGGAATTCCAAGCACCAGTCGCCTCGGGCTAAATCCCTGGCCATGGCTTCTTCAAGATAGTCATCTGATGGCTGGTCTGGAAGCGGACTTTGCCGCTCGATGCAAGACTTCACCTTGTATTTCACGGCCAGCGCGGAACCGTCGGGGTTTGGAGCCCCGAGTTGAAAGGGCGCCACACTAAACCACGTAATCTCTAACGGGTTGGCGAATTGTTTCCGTCCTTTGAGGGTATTTCTGAGAGCCCGCGGCCGCTTCGCAAAGTAAGCCTTGGTCGCCAGAGGGCCGCCGTTAAACTCTCCATCAAAGAACTCGAAAAAATCCTTCGGGGTTCCGGCAAAAAAACCGGGAAAAGCGATAAAGAGAAAATCCTGCGTGTGTTGTTCATCACCGGGAATCGGGAGTCGTTCACCTTTTACATCAAACAGCTTGATGGCCAACCCGCGAAAGTCTTGGTCTTGGTCCGGAGTGACTTCCGGGGCTGAATTGGAAAACCTCAGCCATGCCGGGTAGGAATGACCTTTCTCAAACACTCCGACTTGAAACTTCTCAGGAATCTCCGGATCGACGATAAACCGGGCTTTGACACAGCCATTGGACTTGGGATGCGTATCGCGCAGAAACTCTTTGCCTTCATACTGCTTGGCTAGTTGAGTAGACAGCAAGCTTTTAATATTCTCAATAGTTTGTTTTTCGTCGGGCGGTTCCTGTTCTTGCCCTAACTTGAGTCCAGTCCGGTGTGCACACCCTCCGATGACAAGAAGGGCAAGACCAATAGCCATCGTCCAAAACACGTATTGTCTTGCCTTATGAATCAAGGTCTTCATACTGTCTATCTCCCTGGATGATTCGCCACCTATCTTTATCTCTTCCGTTTCATGTGGCATGCTTCGCCTCTTCAAGAATGACGTCAGTGGCTTTTTCACTGATCATATACACCGAAGTCACGATAAAAAACCCAGGAATTCTGGGAAACACCGAGGCATCGACCACCCGCAAATTCGCCGTGCCATGGACCCGGAAATTGCCATCCACGACGGCCATTGGATCATCTGTTGGCCCAATTTTGCATGTACATGAAGCATGATGGCCCCAGGCGTTGTCTTTCACGAATTGCCGGAGGCGTTCGTCGTTGTCATGCTCAGGCCCGGGAATCAACTCTCTTTCCACGACACTGTCCGCCCGTTGCATAATCCGTCGCGCAGTCTTGATACCGTCCACGACCGAATCCAGGTCTTCTTCCCACCCCGCGGTACCTTCGTCAAAATAGCGAAAATTAATGTCGGGGGTGTCCCTCGGGTCGTTCGAACGCAGCCTCACTACGCCACCCCGGTTCTGCGTGTGGGCTTTGAGTACCGCCCACGTAAAGTAATTTTTATTCATGGCTGCATCTTTGGAGTACCCCGGGTAATACCCTCGAAAATAGCCGACCAGTCCGAAGATAAACAGGTCGGGGTCCGGACGGCTCGCGTCGGAACGCTTGATGAGCGACAGGACAGCGCCATTGGTCGTGTAGACTCCTTGGCCTTTCTTCCAATCTTGCAATATCGGGTCTGGCGCCTCGTCAGGACCGGGTGGGGCGAATGTTCCGCCTTCAAGGATGGAAAAATCCTTCTTCATTTCACTGACAATTCCGACTTCATACCGGTCTTGAAGATTTCGACCCACTCCGGGGAGATCGACCTGCACATCGATACCGTGCTTGGCTAGCTCGGATTTTGGTCCGATTCCCGACAACATCAACATTTGCGGCGTGTTGAAAGCTCCGCCCGACAGAATCACTTCCCGAGTGCATTGGACGGTCGTTCGGATGCCCGCATTCGGGGTAGGATTGACTCGAGGGTCCGCTCGATAGAGATGCGGGCCTTCCAAATATTCCACACCGGTTGCTCTTTTCCTGCCATCAGCGTCTTCCTCAAACAGCACTCGGGCCACCAGTGCCCCTGTCTTGACGGTCAGATTGTTGGGACAGGCTTGCTGCACGGTTCGAATATATTCTCTGGTCCCGACTCGCTTGCCTTCATTCACAGAGAGGGGCGTGAACACGAGCCCTTCCGGACTTTTTCCTGCTTGCCGCCAACGCCAATCATTCGGGTCGAGGTGGCCTTTGAGTTTCAATTTCACCCGGCTGATAAACCCCTTGAACCCGTTGACGTTAAAAATAGACTCAGTCAAAGTCGCTTTAATGAGCTTTTTGAGAGAACGATCTCCCACGACCAGCTTGGGATCGGCTGTCACAGTCGTCAACCACCCATCGAACCCATGACGAGTAGGATTGTCATTTCCTTCTCCTGGTTCATCGACATATTGACATCGCTCAAGTCTCTCAAAATACTTTCGCATGTTGTCATCCGACCACGACGCATCTCCCGTGAGCGTGGCCAGATCGTCCCAGTCACTCTTATGCGGATAGATGGTGATCATGGCATGATGAGCGGTACAGCCCCCAAGCGTTCCTGCCCGAGGGTACAAGACGCCATCCTTGTCCTTGAAGTACTTGTCATCACGCGCTTGCCTCCCTTCCGATTCGTAATGCCGGACAAAGAAGTCCCAAGACTGAGAAGGTTCTTCCGAAGCTAACCCATGGAATGCCGGGACTTGATAAATGAGCGAATCTTGCCCTGGAACGTCTCCCCCCTTACCCGCTTCAAGGAGTAAGACCCGATGACCGGCCTTGGCGAGATTCGCGGCAAGTGGCCCGCCTCCAGCACCCGACCCTACGACGATGTACTCATAATCTTGTGTTCCCCCGACAGGGTCGGCGCAGGTAATCCCTGCCCTTGGCGGCTGTGAGGTCCCACGCCCTCCCAAGAACGAACATCCACTGAGAAACGCCACGACCGTGGACATAAAGGCAGCACAGCGCTTTCCAAAGCTCCGACGCGTCAAGTCTGAGTTCAGCATTTCCGATTGTTTATCGTGCTCGCTCATGTTCGAGGCTTCTCATTTTTGGCTTGCCGGGCTTTGATCGTATCTTTCGCACTGGGATCTATAGAGTTTTCAGGAATTCAATGAGCGCATTCTTATCGTCGTCGCTCAAATGACTGCCGTATTCATGACCACGATCCACGATAAAGTCGGTACACTTGTTGACCTCCAGCAGGTCCGGCACCAATTCTTTGAGTAGCACAAGGCTTTCTTCTTCATTGAGGTTTTCGGCTTTTATACGTTTGAGTCCGGCTTTGACTTTGATTAACACCTTCACCAGTCGCGCGAGTCGAACCGGATCGCCAAAAGAGAGTTCGTTATTAATGTTGGCGAGCAGATTCACGGGGGTGCCTTTGGGGATTGGACCAATCCTGAGTTCTTCCTCTCCCTTTTTCAAAAGCTTTAACTTGAGAATGTCTGGGAGATATTCCTGGTTAATCTTCAAGTAACTTTCTTTGGTGGTTCGGTATATTGGCGGACACCAGGGTAATCCCCATTTTTCCTGACAGTCTGACTTGAATCGTTTCTCAGGCCATAAGAGCTTTTCTATTCCGTCTTGGAAAGCTTCCATCCTTCCCGCGACGGATGGATCATTCGTAAACTTTCCGATGGCATTATTATGCAGGTAAGGAGCGGTGCTCCACAGACTCACGAGTGAAGGTGAACGATAGTATCCTCGACCACCGCCTGGCATTTCATAAGAAGACGCTTCCCCTGTGAGTGGGTGATGAACTTTGATCGTTCCGACCGCGGGCAGCGTCTTGTAAGTCTCAGACGTAAAATTATCCCAAACATGGTCGCGCAGACCGTTGGTGGCCAGTGCGGCGCAGGCGTTCGTTTTGAGATCGGCCACGGAATAACGATGCTCATTCGAAAGGTAGTTATGGTCAAGAAAATCGGGCTCCAGGACCATTTTGCGCATTTTTTGTTTAAAGTCATTCGACTGCACCCACTTATTGAAGAAACGGTCATACGGCTTTACGGTGGTGTGCGGCTTGGGTAGCTTACTCGAATGACAGGCCGCGCAATTATCGGCAAAGACTAATTTCCCACGCGCGAGGACGGATTCATCCTTGGTCAAATAGGCCTCTCCCCCAGGTGCATCCTTTAGGCGATGCGCACCCGCGGCTTTGAGGAAAAACAGGGCCAGATTTTCGACCCGCTGCTCCGTCGCCTGCCAGTAAACCGAATTTTCTTTGGCCGTGGCGACATCCATTGGCGATTGTTTTTTTCCGCCGACGATGGGTTTAAAATGTTTAATCCATTCCTGATGAAATTCACCAATGTTGATATAGACCCTGCTCAGCGCCCCGAGAATACCGATCGAATCCTCCCCACCCTTGAGAATATGTGGAACGACCATGCGCGGTTGCGTTCCCGGAACCGCCAACGCTCCTCCGGTAATGTCTTCTTCTTCTCCTGTGGCCAGCCTGGCCCCTACTTCATAAATGGCATTCATCGTTCGCGGATTGTTGATGTTGTCGGTCGCGATAATCGAGGTATCCAACGCTCCTGGTGGCGAACTGTTGAATAATTGCCATGCAAAATTTTCTTCATCGGGGTGAGCAATAAAAATTCTGCCGATCCAAAAGTATTGCGCGCCTACGTTGGTTGAGAGGTTTTCCCATTTGGGGTTTTCGGGGTCCGCCGGAGGATTGAGTGGATGGGGACCGACATGGCAAAAGGCACAGGACATTCCAACCCGGTAGGGTCGTTCGAGGCTTTTGTCCAAGTAATAGTCCGGGTCAGTATAATATCGTTCGGCATCCCAGACATTCACGACATCCTGATCATAGTCAGAATGCGTTTTGTCAAATTTCGGGTTGAGGAACAAGCGCAGGCCGACAATGCCTGAAGATTTTCCGTAAATCTTTTGATCAACCCCCAATGGCTCATCCTCGATACGCTCATCAAGGTAGAGACCAAACTCCGGGTCCGGCACGGTGGCTTTTCGGAAACCCGGTTCGTTCATCAGCCCTAAGTACGAAAATCGATTGTCACGACTGTAGTAGTACGTTTTCCCATTTTTGTCAGGCTTGGGATAGGACGAAAGGATCTTCAAGAAGTCCAAGTTTCCATAACTATGATTAGCGAGATAGTCCCAAAATGCCTGATTGCCTCCTGTCCATAACATCCAGGTATTTCGGCCTTTCACTTCATCGGGCGTCAGAGCAATGCCGCCGTCCATGTCTCGAAACACATCAACATCCGTCTCAGGAAAATCCGCAACCGTCTTGCCCTGTTGCATGGCTTCATCTTGCGCTGCCGATCGAAACAGGCTGCAACCGGGTAGGCACAACAGAGCGACGAGCAGAAAAACCCCTATGACCCTTGTGTTCGAATTCATAACGATAATGCCTCCTTGCAAACAGTCTTGATGCTATATCTGTGTGAGAAAATTCAACGCGTCGAGTGGAATCATACTGAGGCCTGCATAGAAATGTTCATCTTCCTCATAACGGCTAGCGAGTACTTCAAGTCCGTATCCGAATAAAGGGTCAGTGCAGATCATACGCCATTCATACAATCTGTTGACGAAATTCACGGACCTATTTAAAGCCACTCATCATTCGCATGGTAGGTCCTTATGGGAAAATTGTCCAGAGGGTTCAAGACCGTCATCACATGAACTGATTCAGATACACCATGTATCCAAACGGATACATCCAAGCTGAAAGATCGCATTCGAAGGGGGTTTTCTTTGAAACGCAGGTTCCGTCACACTCCTAATCCGCTGAGGTGTGAGTGAACGAACAGACCTGTCATTGGCTAGCGGATATGCAGTGTCTTGACTTCTTCTAAGGTATCAGGAATGTTAAACGTGACCTCTCCATCAAATTCCCGATTGATGAGACCCTGAAAAAAGAGGCGGCTGATATTTTCATGCAGGTGTTGAGACGGGTCTACCCGGTCAACGACGTTCCACAGACGACTCCAGATGTACGGAAAGGTCTTGATGAGCCATTTTGTGAGAACGAGTGACGGAACCGGCTTAATTCCGATCCGCTCACAGCCTTGTTTCCCGATCAATTCCTCCATGTAGACCCTTGGAACTATCTGCATTCCCAATCGCCGCAACGGCGTCTGTGGCAATAAATCATGAAGAAGATTCAGGTGAACGACGGCTAACTGCTGCCCTTCTGGATTGTCCTCGACGTTCACATAGTGCCTTCGTTGGTACGACTCGTAAAACTCTTTGGCCTCGCTCAGGTTTTGTGGGATATATTCACTATTGTTTGGCTGCCCTTCAGGGTGGATCCCCATCATTTGCCCAAAAATACGCCACAGGTAAAAATAGTCTTCGGCTTCACCGTCCGACAGTCCGATCTGCAATCGCTGAAGACCCACGATCACTAAATACGAGAATCCCATCACCGTTCCCAGCATATCTTCTAGATTGATCGGTACGCCAAACTGACGTTCATAATTCGCCAGGTGCTCACTCGCAACCTTGCGTACTCCAGAATGGAGTAGTCGAATTTTAGGAACCGTGATGAGAGCTTTTCCTGAAGGCGTAAACCCCCCAACGGTTGAGACGTTGATGACCATTTGCAGTACACCCAGTAATCGGCGGTATGGATGATGCGTGAGATTATTGGACAGGCTGAGCACCCGTGACAGACTGGGTGCGGCATATCCTTCTGGCAAACTCTTCGCCAAGAGGACCAGCGCAGTCGGCATCGCATGCGTCATAAATACCTGCTGGCCCCGCCTTATGCGGTCATGGTCGATGGGTTCCCCGTCAATAAGGGGAACCTGCATGGAAGCATGAAAAAACTCTGACAACGGCCTTGGAATATTCTCCGAGAGAAACGAATCATTTCGGTTCAATTCCTTAAACAGGTCAAAAAAATCCGTCTCCTTCAATTCATCTCGAAGGTGCTCAAAGCAACGATCCGCATCGCGATCAGCTAGCATTCGCAGACCATCCAAGAATTGGTCATCTGACCACTTCCCGGGGAGCCTTTCGTTCTTCGTAGGCATACGCATACGACACACTCGTTTTGCCATAGAAATGGCTAAGCCTAAAACCTGGCTATCATTCGTGGACGTATAATACGAGACAGAAGGAAGAACTGAAAGTCGCTGAAGAGAATGTTGTTTGTACGTTTCGTACGGGGCAGGTATTGGTTACACGAGTGAAGATTTCTACGGCCCCTGAATTTATTCAAGAACGAAGAGGGCCAGCACTCACATCACATGATACTCGGCAACGTGGACAGGGAGAGGGAAATCCACATACCCCTGAAACCAGCATCTATGGTCCTCAGACGATTTACTTTCTCGTATGTCCAACGAGCGTCGGAATTCCCGACTCTTCGTACTCGCCAGGCAAGAACGTGGAATCGTCGAACACGCCAGCGATATCCTGCTCCGAAGCAATCTCGTCCAATTCTACTTGCTGAAAAAGAAAATTACGCCAGGTGGGATAGACCGGATTGCCTGGATGCCTGTCGATTAAATTCGAAATGGAAGCAAGCGCTTCATACCACAACCCGCCTTCGGAATAGATCGACGTCACTTCTTGGCGCTCCGCTTCCCGAAGTTTTGCTAATAACGTTTCTGGCGGCGCAATTCGTTTGATCCGTCCGCCAGCTACCGTGTTGCGGGCAGGATAGTCAGCATCGAGGGCTAGCTCGACAAACCATCGATATTCCTTTTCCAGCTCAAGTCTGACATTCAGGTCTTGCAAGTTTACCGAATGAATGCCTGCTTCAACCGTTTCGGCAATGGTCTGTTCAAAGACCGGTTTCACCAACTCTTCATGATTGATGGTTAAGACCAAGCGATGAGGGGCGCTCCTCGACACGTACCAATACAAAGAAGGCTGCTCCCGAATCGTCAATCCTAAATGATCAGGCACCAGGGCAAACAACCGCAACATATTGGGGTCCTCTCCCCCTCGAGTGCCGCCTCCGACTCGTCCACCTGGCGCGCCTATTCCCTTCGGCGGCTTATACACCGGCATTTTCAAGGGCTTCGTAGACGTCACGTCCTTCAATAACAACCGATGTCCACACCACGTCATCTTGCTATCCGATGGGCGATACGCCTTGATCTCTTGCACCATTTGTGCTGATGCAGGATCGTGCGATCCAACAGTAATGATGACACCGGTAAGAAAAGCCATCAGCGTGATGTAATGCCTTTGACACGTCATGATGAAAGACCTCCTGTCAAATACTCCATTCACCAGATTATGTATTTATGAAACCCATTGCATATATGTAAACCCTACGGCGAATGCCATCACATCAACTCATCGAAGCATATTTCCAGGAAAGATGGCAAACGATGATGTTTTGTATATCGCATTCTTTATAGGTCCTTAATTAAATAGGCAACGATCATGCCATGCTTCGCACAAGCCATACATATAGCGGTGAAGCCGGCGACAACTCTTACCTTCCCGCTTCTCATCACCTCAGTACAAAAAATATTTAGCATGAAATATAATGATCTCATGTCCACTTTGTAGACAACGTTTCTCTTAGTCCACCAATGGGCATCAGATTTTGACAGGACTTTCTTGTATTGTTTACTTTGTGACCAAATATGTCTACGATGTAGACAATTCGTTGACTGAGATTTTCGTGTTGCCGTTATATAAAAACAGAACAAAAGGCGATGTAGCCAAAGCCATCATGCAATCAACGTATAAGGCTTGATCCTTATCATGTCCATCACCACAGACCGCAAACTGACAGGCGCTGACATCTCCACTCCTTCGCTTCAGTCGGTCTTATCCCTCTGTCGAAAGATGAGAACCGAGCAGGAATTACCCTCTTTACTCCTGCTCATCGCGAAAGAAGCCAAACAATTGCTGGCCGCACAAGACGCCAGCCTTCTACTGCTCGACCGGGACCTGTGTGAACTCTGGTCATACGTCGCACTCGATGGCGAAACCATCCGCTTTGATGCCCGTCTTGGAATCGCCGGTGCGGCGGTCCTCAACCGAGAAGTGCAAAATGTGCCTGATGTACAGCATGATTCCCGGTTTTATGACGAAGTCGATCTCCAGGCCAAGAAAAAAACCCGAAACTTGTTGGCCATTCCTCTTCAGACTCATGAAGGCGAAGTTCTGGGCGTGCTGGAAATCATCAACAAAAAAGGCGGTTCATTCACTTCTCACGATGAATCCGTCGCCATCACACTGGCCGAACAAGCGGTGTTAAGCATCGAATCGACCCGTACCGTTCAAGAACTGAAACAACAACGACAGCATCTCATCGATGAGAATGCTCACCTCCGTAAAGAAGTCGAAAGGCGCTTTGCCACCCAAAACCTGATCGGAGTCAGTCCGCCTATCCAAAGCATCGTCAGACTGATTGATCAAATTCGCGATACCGCGGTCGATGTCCTGATCACGGGTGAGAGTGGAACAGGCAAAGAACTCGTGGCCAAAGCGATACATGACAACAGCATGAGACGGCAAAAACCCTTTGTCGCCTTGAATTGTGCGGCCATTCCCGAGCCTTTGGTCGAAAGTGAACTGTTTGGGATTCAACGGGGCGTCGCGACGGGAGTCGAGGCGAAGAGTGGGAAATTCGAGCAGGCCAATGAAGGCACGCTGTTTCTTGATGAAATCGGCGACCTGAGCCTGAATGCACAAGCCAAAATATTACGCGTTCTCCAAGAACGAACATTACAACCCGTCGGGGGAAGAACCGATCGCACGCTTGACGTGAGAGTGCTTGCGGCAACGAACCAACAGCTTGATGATTCGATCAAAAAAGGCGCCTTTCGGAAGGATTTGTATTATCGACTGAAAGTCGTCCATATTCACACCCCGTCCCTACGAGATATCCCGGAAGATATTCCTCTTCTTGCCGCTCATTTTCTGACTCTCTATTGCCAGAGGACCGGGAAGGAGGAAAAGCGCCTGACGATGAACGCCCAACGCCTCCTGCAAACATACGCCTGGCCCGGCAACGTGCGAGAACTCGAGAACGAGATGAAGCGGATCGTGGCGACCCAGAGACGCATCGTGATTTCCGAGCCAGATCTTGATGCCACGATTCGTTCACAAGGCCGCGTGACAGGCAGTCGTCTGGCATCTTCTCTTCCGCGGGCCGTCGCTCAACTCGAAGAAAAGATGATTCGCGACGCGTTACGCGCTTGCCATTTCAATCAAGTGCAGACAGCCAAACGGCTGGGCATCAGTCGACAGGGGCTTATCAAAAAAATGAAACGGCTGGGCATTCTCACGAATTCGGGACGAGAAGAATGAATAAACCGTCTCATAGGCTATGGCGACGCGATATGCTCCTGAGACCCGTTGAGCACCCGGTACACCTTGACCGGCTCGTGCTTTCCAGGAAGACGGACAACTCCCAAATCTTCAATGTTCCAACGTTGGTCAAGAAAGCGTCGAGTGTCTTCTGAAAGATAGAGACAGGGATGCCGGTCATCACGATGAGTCTCTTTCGCATATTGCTCTAATCGGGCGGCAATATTCACGACGTCTCCGACGGTCGTGTACTTTACCCGTTCCGTCCCTCCCACAGTCCCGACCACAACCGGTCCCGTCGCGATGCCTATCCTCACGTGACCGACAGGAATCCCCGCCTGCTTGCGTGCCTGATTAATCTGATCGAACTCACTGATCAAAGCCAACCCAGCCTGCACGGCATTCACCGCATCCCGCCGAATTTCATCCTGTGTGAGGCGTGGCACTGGCACTCCAAAATTCGCTTTGATGCCGTCACCGAAAAAATCATCGACCACCCCTTGATGAGAGACGATGACTTGAGTCATCGCCCGTAAATACGTGTTCAACCACTCCATCAATGGCGAGGGAGCTAATCGTTCGGCAATGCTGGAAAATCCTGCTACATCAGCAAAAAAGACCGTACTGATGAGTTTTTGCGGTCGAATTCGTCCGTCTTCCAGGACCTGTTCTTTTGCAGACCAGACGGCGTCGGCCACTTCCTTTGATACATGCTGCGAGAATAGCCGCATCAACCAGGCTTTCTCCCGTTGATGACGCGTTGACATCCATGCGGTCGCGATGCCTCCTGCGATCAGCCAACTCATGGCTGGCGGCAACAGAGGAATCCACCAGTGGCCAAGAATCGCCCAGTAGGCGATCAGAGTCAGAACGCTCACTCCGCCGCCCAGTATAAGGACAATTCTCCACGGAGAGACGGTCCACAGGGCTGCCAGAGCTCCGAGGCAGCCCCATATGATAATCCAGCCCGCCTCTACTCCTTCTGACAGCGACCGAATGGGAGGCTCCCCATACAAGGCCATGCGGATGTACTGGCTCACGAGGTGTGCATGCAGCTCAATCCCAGGAATCTGTTGATTTCCATCCCGTCCAACGCTAAAGGGCGTATAGAAATCATCTCTGACGCTCTCTGCGGCAGATCCCACAATGACCACTTTATCCTCAATCGTTTCACGTTGAACTTCTCCGGAGATCACACGACCGAGAGAAACCCGCATAAAGGCATACTGCGCCCCCAGATATTTCACCAGCATTTGATAGCCGCCCGAATCAATCCCCATATACGCGCCATCCCGTGATTGAAATCGTGGAATGGTTGTCCCGCCGAGTTTCATCCACTCGGGATGACTCGGGTCAGCTTCCGGCGCGATGCCTTCTGCTTGCAAATATTTCAGCGCGACTGCTAACGGGAAGGACATCGTTGTTTCTTCTTCATTCTCTAAAAAGAGAACAGCCCTGCGAACAATGCCTCCAGGGTCGACCATAATGTCGTTAAAGCCGATCTGATCCGTCCCGCGTAGAATTGGCGGTCCCGGAATCCCGGCTCCGGTCTCGTCTGGAAATTTCATGACCGCCACGATATTGTGATGTTGAACCAACACCTCGTGTAAGGCTTCTCGCCCAGGGAAGACTTCTCGATCCCGGTAAAGATCGAGTCCGATAGACCGGGCTCCATAGCCAGCAAGCATGTTCAAGGCTTTCGCGATGTACTGATCAGGCACCGGCCAGCCAAGACGCTGAAGATCGTCTTCCGTGATCGTCACCAACACAATGGGGGGATCTGAGACCGCCGAAGATGACGCGAATCTGACCGTCCAATCATAGACCGACAGTTCCGTCGGCTCCAGCATTCCCGATTCGCGACAGAGCACGACGAGCAATCCCACGAGCAGACCGATGAGAAGCATTCGAACCGGAGTGGAACGGAAGAGCTCACGCAAGCCTGTCATGGGCAGACCTGTCCGGTTACAGCCAATTATTGATCAGGAGGAATGGCGACCAATAGCCGGGATGTTGATAGGTTGGATGCTTGATCAGTTTCCGCTTGGCCTTCTGTAACGCCGCGGCCTTGGAAAGCGATGCATCTTGCAATTGACGATAGAATTCGGTGATTAACTCGGATGTCGCCTTGTCATTGATAAACCAGAGCGTCGCCAGCGCACTGCGCGCGCCGGCTTTCACCGCCACACCGGCCAGCCCCAGCGCCGCACGGTCATCACCGGCAGCGGTCTCGCAGGCGCTTAACGTTAACAAGTCCAAAGGCGTTTCCCGGAATTGATACAGACCGATCAATTCATTCAATCGATCCATCGTCAACTTGCCGTCGAATGCCAGGAGGAAGGTATTTTTGGCCTCGTCTTCGAACTTCGCATGAGAGGCGATATGCACGATCGTCGGTCGTTCATCTTTCATTTCATACTCAAGTTCGTCGACACGAAATTGCTGATTGAGAAGCACCCGTCCGCCGTAGAGTTCTGTGAGTGTCTGAATTTCTTCCGCAACGTTCGGCAGGGAGGGAAACCCTTGAACAGAATCGGTTAACCCCACGGACAACATTTTAATGGTCTCACGATTGATCGGTTGTGGGTCGGTCAGCACAATGCCAGGCGTGATCGCTAACGCGTACTGTTCGATGAGAAATTCCTTGCCATCATGCAGGGCCCCAAGAGGGATCGTTCGAATCGGTCCATCCGGCACGAAGACCAGCGTGTGAATTTCGAATTGCGCGAGATAATGGCGAATCGGTTGAATAAGCCACGAATAAACCTGTTGGGCATGGGGCAGATATTCGCGCGTCGTTCGCTTTTCTAAATACCTGCGCAAGACTCGCACTTGTTTCGCTAATTCTTGCTGCGTCACCGCCACCCGTTCCCGCTTGAACTCGGCTTTCTCGCCATTATGGACGCTGACGAGTAACTCCACTCGATCGGGCAGGAGGATCGGATAGACGACGGCCGTATGCTTTAAATTTTTCACGATTTCATCGACATTCGATCGTTTTTCCAACAAGGATGCAACGCAATTATCACGAAAATAGTCCTGGAGCTCAGCGGTCTTCAATTGCTCCATCGTGCGTCGGGCATTTCCCAGAAGACGCTGATACTCAAGGGCTGAACGCGTCTGATCGGCTTGGGTGAGCAACAAATCGACGAGTTCAAAAAACAGGGGACCAATGGAGGAACGGAATGATTCGTATTGCTGATGAAACCCACGAGTGACTTCCCGACGAATCGGCTGCAACGTATAGATGGCGCGACGATACGCCAGGATAGACTCATCGATCTTTCCTTGCGCTTTTAGCAAGCGGCCAGTTTGCCATTCCCACAGGTACAGGGATTCCGGAACCGCGACTTGTTGCGCCGCCTGAATGGCTCGTCGAGTCAAATCCAACGCCTCATCATACCGTCCTTCGGCTTCGTACAACGTTCCTAAATGTCCCCATCCATACGATGCTGTCCGATGATCTCGAAGCCGATGAGCCAACTCTGCTGATTTTTGAAATGCCTCGGCAGATTGACGAGTTAATTTGACGTTGGACGACTGAAGTAATTTCCGGAGACGATCATAAGCAAGTCCGATACTCAACAATTCTTGAGCTTTTTCATGAGAATCTTGAAGAAGGGTCACCTGCGTGGAGGCAAGATCCAGACGATCCTTACTCGCCGTGAGTTGGCCTTCGAACAATGAGCTCCATGCGGCATTGATGAGAGCTGTCACGGCGAGAGAATGATGACCGATCGCATCCGCCAGGATAGTCGATTCGGTGAATGAACCAAGGGCTTTGTTATAGAGGCCTTGTGAAGCCAAGACATTGCCGCGATCGTTTAAAATCGCGGCCACTAGTGCAGAATCTTCTATGCTTCTCGCGAGAGACAAGCCCTGCGTGAGATACCGCTCGGCATCTTGTTGAAGATCTAAAGCAAAGGCCACATTGCCTAATCGTCCAAGGATCTGGGCAAGGAGCGGCTGGTTGTGAGATTGGCTGGCCAGTTGCAGCGCTAAGTCGAGCGAACCTGCGGCTTTTCGGTAGTGTCCCAGGTAATAAAGAGCCTCAGAATAATACAGAAGCGCACGAGCCTGCTGATCGGATTGCCCGTCGTTCTCGAATTCGCGAGCTGCCCGTTCCCAGGCTTGCGCCGCCTCAGCGAAGTGGCCCTTTGAGAATGCCACTTGACCGGCTTCCATCGCCTGAGCACTTAATCGGGAGTCGGCCAGGCTGGAGGAAGATGCAACTACGAGGATGGATAAACTGGCAAAAACTAGCAGCGGTAGAAGAAGGCGCTGACGTGGCCGTATCTTGACCATAAGCTTCCTGTGCACCCTACTCATCATCAGGCTCAGTCCCTGTTTGCTGACGCGTGATGGAGTTTACTCTCGATTGCCTTGGGCGTGAGCATTCATAACATGAATTCCCCCAACCTAGGCCTGGCCCTTTGGAGTTTCGTTAAGGATCAGAAAACCCAATTGTTGTAACCGCAAAAAGTATGCCGTGGCTTCATCGGGAATATCCGGCAACAATTGATCGAGTTCCGAGAGACTGTCCTCCAGTATCCCGACCCTTTGAGTATCCAATTCGTTTTCTTCCACATAGTAGGTGATACATCCCACGATGACGGTATCTAACATCATCAGCTCACCTTCTGATCCGCCTAAAGAATCAGGCCATTGCGCCTCCTGATGTATCTGCCAAAGTTCGTGAAGATCATTCATCGTGTGAAGTATAAGGTACAATGGCTTGATGATCTACGATCGGGAAAAGCTCATGAGATGTCCGTGGTCACGCTTCGAGCGTCCTGATCTGAAAGAGGCTGCACGATCCTGACAAATCTGTCAAGTCTTGGGATGATAAGGCAAGCGGTCATTCAACCACGCCCATAGAATCGGACACCGACGAAGATCAAGGCCGAGGTAGGATAAGGCATTACGTTATGAACGTATCAGTGTCCCTTATTCCATCAGAGTGGCTGAGCTTTAACTGTCGAGGAGGAATATGGCAGAAAAAGATTTGCCCCCTTTACTTTTCTGGATGTAGCATATGTATACCCAGACTACAGAACTTCTAACATTGTAAGGATAGGCCCATTGCTTACCTATATGATTTACCGCCAATCATTGAAAGCGACTTACAAGTACGATGGAGGATAAGAGCAACCTTGAACATCAGTCTAGGGTTCTTTCAAATTGAGATATATCAAGCTGTATGGGCTCTTTGAGTAGGTTGGAAATGAATTGTTCTTTGCTCCCTTCTTCTCCAAAGTAATCTTCGAGACCGACAATTGCAGGAACGATCGTGACTCGTTCGGCTCTTAAATTTGTAGATGATTTTTTATTGTCTTGTCTTTGGATCGTTGATGGGTCGTAGAGTTTAGATTTGATAGTTGCCAGAGCTTGAATGGCCGCTTGAATGGTGGAGACATTGATCTCACTCGGCATGGGTAGCAAAGGAGAGATAGACTCTCCACTAATTCCTAGGGTCTGAATGTGCAACGTCCCTACGATTCTCTCTTGTTGAGCTGCTAAACCTAATCCATAAAGACTGCCAAGATTCACCCCACTTTCGAGAACCGTTACAGCAGCTTGTAAACGCAATCCCACGCCTAGATAAATGGGAATAGCCATTGCTGTGACACCTTCAGGCAGTTCTTGATCTTCTTCCATTATCGCAAACTTCCGGAAACTTGGATCTTCAGATGTTGCAATCACTCGCATTGATTTCGTGTAGTACTTAATATAATCAAGAATCACCATATAGTTCTTGTTTTTAAGGGCCAGGGCAAAAGGACCGTAGCTAATGCCACCTCCTTGATGCAATTGACCGATGGCCAGTCTCATCGACTCATTAGGTAAGGCTCGAAGAAGTCGTTGATTGGAAATGTTCTCTTCCTTGGAGTTGTACTCTTGTCCTGTTGCGACACGGATAGGAATGGGCTCAACGGGCTGATAACCTTTCCCTCCTCGTCGTTGAGATTCTTCCAAACGAGCTTCCTCAGCCGCTCGATACTCCCTCAATTGGTGGTCAGTTATAACACAAGCAGTTAATAATGCGGTCAAAGTAAAGGCCACAAAAACGATTGCGAGTTTTGCTTGGATGCGCGGAATCATTGTAGGCCTACCTACTATGAATATCGGGTCTGTCGTAGAGACTTCACTTCTCTGAAGGTCACAACCTTTATAAGGGAACGTATTGTTACAGGTTTGAAGAAAATGTCAATGTACGATGATGCAGGTGAACGTTTTTTGCGTCATCAAGGGTTGCCTTCGAAGTCTCGTGTACGGTGTATAGGACAAGTCTTTTGTTGTTATATTCTTTATCGATCGTTTCGGTAGGCATTGTCCTCCTCAAGCTTGAACAGGGACACCCTTCCGAGAACAAGCCCACCCTCGCCTTGGAGCCACATTGACTTATCAGTGTCCCTCATTCCTGGAGATTCGTCTATCGTGTATCTACGCAAGTTGCCTTCGTGGTCTCGGTGCTGAACTCACGACGGGATATGGAAGAGCTCCTACTCTCCCGCTTCCTCATGCGGTGACGACTGATTTTGTTACTTTGAATTTCCCAGCATCTGCCTTGCTCAGTTCGTTACCCGTGGGACCGAGAGAAAATCTTATTTAAAATGAATGAATTGTACGACTCAAGCTGCAGGAGCTATAAGCATAGTGCTAACGGACTGAATATGATACGATAATAAGACCACGGAGGCACATGATGAAAATTTCCTCAGACATCAAGCCAGTCACCTACCTGAAGGCGAACGCCGCCGCCTTGCTGGATCAAATCAATACCACGCATCGTCCGGTTGTGATTACGCAAAATGGCGAGCCCAAGGCCGTATTGCAGGACCCGCAAAGCTACGAAAATATGAGGAATGCATTGGGGCTATTGAAATTAATTTCTCAAGGTGAAGACGATATCAAGAAGAACAAGACCAGGGAACAAGCAGACGTGTTCAAGAAGTTGGAAGCGCAGTTACGTGGTTTATGAAGCAGTCCTATGAGGTGATTTGGGCAGAGACTGCTGAAAAGGATTTACAAGGAATTGTCTCCTATATTGCTCAAGATAATCCGTCTCAAGCACGAAAGATATTACAGAAAATCAAAAAATCTGCCTCTACCCTGACTCATAGCCCCCTGCGAGGTCGTGTTGTCCCGGAGCTAAAAGAGCAAGGGATCATACAATACAGAGAGTTGATCATCGCTCCCTGGAGACTCATCTATCGTGTATCTGCGCAAGTTGCCTTCGTGGTCTCAGTGCTCGACTCACGACGGAATATCGAAGATCTCCTGCTTTCCCGCTTCCTCATGCGGTGACGTATGAGTAGCTGTGAAATACAGGGTAGTCCGGTTGTCATTTTGGACTGGAACGATACCATACCACTATGGACTACACAGGTATCATCACTCTTGAGCCAGGAAAGCGCAGTGGCAAGCCCTGTATTCGGGGGATGCGCATAACGGTCTCTGATGTTCTGGAATATCTGGCATCGGGGATGACCGAGGATGAAATCATCGGTGATTTCCCAGAACTGACAAAAGAGGATATACGCGCCTGTCTCGCTTTTGCTGCCGATCGTGAGAAAAAACTTTCCGTGGCTCACGTATGAAACTGGTCTTTGACCAGAATCTTTCGTATAAACTCGTCCTAAGCCTTGCTCAACAATACCCCGGTTCAAAGCATGTCAAAGATTTTGGTCTGACTGGAAATGATGACGAGGCCATTTGGAAACTAGCCTCAGAGTAACGATTCACCATCGTTACCAAAGACGCTGACTTCTTGCGCAGAAGCCTCCTTCGTGGCCGCCCACCTAAAGTGATTCAATTACGAATTGGGAATTGTTCGACAATGCACATCTATGACCTGTTTATCCGCGAAGAATCTGCCATTAAGAAATTCCTGAACAATCCCAACGAGGCTCTATTCATCATCACGTAAGTCTGTCCTCAAGCAGGAACCGCCAGGCCTGTAATAACGGGGTAGCCAAACTCGTATCCGTAAAAGGTATAATATGGTTCAACAATGTTGTACGAGTCGCTGCGATGAAGTCCCTTGAACATTTAACTTTCGATAACACCTACGCTCGTTTACCCGAAGCGTTTTATCAACGAGTCCAACCCACTCCGTTTCCCAACCCGCGATTGGTGAGCTTTAACCCCCGGACAGCCGAGATCATTGATCTCGACCCGGATGAGCACGCGCGTTCCGATTTTCCGGCGTTTTTCTCCGGTGGGAAATCCTTACCAGGGAGCGATCCCCTGGCCATGCTGTATGCGGGTCATCAATTCGGGCACTACGTGCCGCAGTTAGGCGATGGCCGGGCAATCCTGCTGGGAGAGGTTCGCAACGCCAAGGGGGAGACATGGGATTTACAATTAAAGGGAGCGGGGCTGACGAGGTTTTCCCGCGATGGAGATGGACGGGCCGTCCTCCGTTCGACGATACGCGAGTACCTTTGTGGGGAGGCCATGCACGGACTGGGGATTCCCACGACCCGTAGCTTGTGTATCGTGAGTGGAGAGGAAGTTGTCTGGCGTGAACGACCAGAGCCAGGCGCTATGTTGCTCAGAATGGCTCCAAGTCATGTCCGTTTTGGCACCTTTGAAGTCTTTTATTATCGCGGGCAGTATGAATACCTAAAAACCCTCGCGGACTTCGTCATTGCCCATGATTATCCCCATCTCTTAGATGCGGAAAACCGTTACGCACAACTTCTACATGAAGTGGCGGTTCGAACAGGCGAGATGATCGCTCGATGGCAGGCTGTTGGCTGGTCTCATGGGGTGATGAATACCGACAATATGTCAATTCTGGGATTAACGCTCGATTACGGGCCCTATGGCTTCATGGAATCCTATAACCCCGCATTCATCTGCAATCATTCCGATCATCAAGGGCGGTATGCCTTTCAAAATCAGCCTGACATTGGATATTGGAATATTCGGGCGCTCGCGAAGGCGATGTCACCTCTTCTTGAGCAGACGGACTCTCACGCGGCACCGGAAATATACGAGAGAGCCATGCTCAACACATACGCCGATCTCATGAGGGGAAAGCTTGGCTTGCTCGAACACCATGTGGGCGACGATAAACTCGTCACGGATTTGTTGAATCTCATGGATTCGAGCCGGGCCGATTATACAAATAGTTTCCGGTCTCTGGGCGGGTTTCAACAGAACTCAGCTGATGGGCACACTGCGATCAGAGACCAATTTCTTCATCGAGAAGCTTTCGATGATTGGGCCGTACGATACCGGGACCGTCTTCAGGCAGAGAAAAGCCAGGACCCTGAACGGCGGCAACGCATGAACCGAATCAACCCCAAGTACGTACTCCGCAACCATCTCGCGCAACAGGCCATCGAACTCGCCACAAGAGAACAAGACTATTCCGAGATCGATCGTTTACTCATGCTCTTAGGCGAACCGTTCACGGAGCATCCAGGCATGGAACAGTACGCGTTGCCTCCGGCTCCCGGGAGTGCACCGATTATCGTGAGCTGTTCCTCGTAGTCTTGGCGAATCCCGATGCATCCGGTCTCAGTCATGATTTGAATTCTCGCGTCTCTCTTCATCGCATGTCTTCTGATTGCTTCCTATTCCGGCCTACCGCTCAACTTTTACCCATCGCGGCGTTCCGATGATTCGCCTTCTCCTGTTTCTCGTAGTGCTGGCCGCGGTATTCGTCGGTCCCCAGTTGTGGATCAAACGAGTCTTCGCGCAGCACAGCAAGTTGAGAGAAGACTTTCCGGGAACCGGAGGCGAATTGGCGAGACATCTACTGGATCGATTTCGTTTGGAACAGGTCCAGGTTGAAACGACCGACACCAGCGACCACTATGATCCCATCAAGAAAATCATCAGACTAACCCCTGAGAACTTCCATGGCAAATCCTTGACCGCCGCCACGATCGCGGCCCATGAAGTCGGTCACGCCCTTCAAGACCAAGCCGGCTACGCGCCCCTGAAAGAACGCACACGGTTCGTTCGGATAGCACAGGGTGCCGAGAAAGTTGGCGCGTTCGTCATGCTGGGCATACCACTCGTCGCGGGGATCACACGCGCTCCTGGAGCGGGGATCTTGGTCATGTGCGCGGGCATCGCCACGATGGGTGTCGGAACACTGATCCATCTGTTGACTCTGCCAGTCGAATGGGATGCGAGTTTCAAGCGGGCGCTTCCAGTCTTGGAACGGGGAGGGTATTTGTCCCGGGAAGATCTCGTAGATGCGAGAACAATCTTAAGGGCCGCCGCGCTGACCTACGTCGCAGGGTCCATGGCGAGCTTGCTCAATCTCTGGCGGTGGGTGGCGATGATGCGCCGATAAATGACGTCACATTTAAAAGATTGACTTGCTCGTGAGGATGATGTCTCCATTCTCGTGCCGACTTCCACCGAACATCGATGCAGCCAGTACTCCACCGAGTGGCGTCATCGGGTGATGGTGATAATAGACCTTCACAATCGTGAGCCGATCGATCGGTACGCTGGTTCCATCGTGGGTGAGATAGGTCGCTAGCTCAGGGGTCAGACCACAATGTAGTTCAGTCTGCGGTGAAACAACATGGCTTCCCGCTAGCGTCCCTCGTTGGGAAATCGTCGCGCATGTTGGATTATTATTGGTTGCATCGCCAGCATCGACGGAAAGGAGATACATTTTATAAGAGCCAGGGTTTTGACTGAAGTCCAGTGAAGAACTCGAAGAGACCAACAGATCTAAAAGGTCCTCACCCGCATTATAGTCTCGAGAAGCCAGATTCCCTCCTTCCCGGGCAATGTGCGTCACAGTCGTTTGAGCATGAATGATCGAGCCGAATTCCACGATGCCAAAGGCCAAGGCCAAAAAGACCATCATGATGAACAGGCCTTCCATGGCGACGATGCCTCTGTTGTTTTCTAGAGAGTGGCCAATCGCTTTACTTCTTCTGAAAGTCTTAAAAATCTTCATTACGATAAGTTCCTTCAGCAGCCAGAATTATGCCCGATCCACTATGAGAGAAGAACGTGTCAAGAAATGGTGTCAGAAATTGATGTTCGTACTGAACACGCACTCGCATGTATGCCCCGCCTGCCCCCGCATTGACAGGATTCGTATCCCAACTCGTCGGATCGGAATAATCTGATCCGACAGGGAATATCCATATTTTACTCGGGTCAATTTTCATCACTGAGAACGTCTGATCGTTTATCGCTTTGACGATCGATTTCTCCCGCGTCAGAGGGTTATTGCTCTCATCTTCCAAGGTCACGCCAAGCAGGCCCACGCGCATCCCTTCTCGGGTGGCATACTGCAACACATGTTGATGAAGATAGAACCAGCCGAATTCCGTAACCGCCATGGCCGCGAATAAAAACAACGGAAGCATCAACGAAAATTCAAGAGCTGTATGACCATGCGGCTTCTTCATTGAAAACATACCTTGAAGTTTTCTTTATAGTTCACAAGTCGAACACGGGTTGAAATAGAGTGCTTTCACAGGTTCACTCGCTCAGACTATTCAAGGAGCCTTAGTTTTAGGCGGTTCGCAATGATTTGAAGAAGGTCCTGCAATTCTGAAGAACTAGCTGCAGGGAAGGTATATTCTGGCCCACTTGAAATGGCATTCAGAAATGCCAGGTCCATACCTCCGAACCCGATGGAGTAAATGAGAATACCTTGATTCTTGATTTCGGTGGCATGATCGATCGCCATTTGTTTTATTATTTCATCCACATACAATTTAATATTGCCCCTAGTAATACCACATTGAATAGGATTGGAAGTCCCTAAAATGCTGTTGTAATTGGTCATTCCATACACAGGATCACTGAACACATGCCATTTTGTATTAAGCCCTGTACAAGCGGTTGATGCTACGGGCAATCCATCTCCTGTTTCGTATTGGGCAATACCCAAAGATTGTGATTGCATATTGGGGTCATAGAGCACTCTGGAGGAATCTGACGAGGCATAGGCCACTGCCTGAATTTCGTTTCCATCTCGCGTAAAGGATCCCGTAAAGGCTGTCGGATTGCCATCCGAGATAAATATAATGTACTGATCGAGTCGTTCATCATCCGGAACGCCTGTTTGGTCGGTATAACCCAGATCATTTTTGGCTCGTTCCAAGGCATACTCAGTATTCGTTCCCCCCACTGCAGTGAGAGCATTAATGTATCCAGACGTTCCCGCAAGATCATTGTAATAATAATCTTGAAGGGGATATCTCACTTCTGCCCCATGCGCAAAGGCCACAAGCCCAAACTTATTACGATCCTCCGTATCTTCGAAATTATCAAGAAACTGCTTTGCAGCACTTTTCAGATCACTAATGGGCGTTCCGTACATTGAGCCCGAAACGTCCAAGACTAAGCCGATTTCTGCACCCCCAAGCCGCGCGGCACCCAACGCAGCCACGGGGACGGTCCCTGCTGAGAAAAGCGCCTTGCTGACTGTATTGAGAACATTGGCTTGTCCATTGATCGTGACCTTTCCCGTGTTGCTCGTCGTCACGGTAAATGTCGTGTATTCGTCCGTCCCCAAGATCCCATCATAAAAATTCGCCTGGGCCATCCGTTGAATGAATAGTTGTTTATCTTGAATATTTGGATTGGTAAAATGCGTCGCCCCTGCCAGAGAGGCGGCGTCAACCGCCTTCGCCATCTCGGCTTTCACGGCGAACCATCGTCCGACTTCTATACCCAATGCGGCAAACCCAAAAAGGAGGGCGATAAAAATCGCCCCCAGTATGAGGAATCCGCCTTTTTGATTATGTAGATGTCTGCACATTGAGATCTGTGTCCTCATCTCTAGATAGACGTCAACCTTACCTCGACATAGCAAATCAAACTGCATCTTCATACAGAGGAATGATACAGTTTCCTATACTCACATCGGAGTTATTCCGTAAAGAATTAAATACAAAGCTTTGTTTTCCTCGAACAGCAGCAGGTTATAGCCGTTTCAGATAACTTCCGCCTGGTTCAACGTCGTACCGCGCGGGGTGTGTCGCCTGTATCGATTGGAACGTATGTGGATTCGCTATAAATCAAAAATTTGAAGGGACGAATAAGTGAGTTTAGATGAAGTCAATTCTATGAAAAGCCAAGTCTGTAACCGTTCTTACCTGTTACAGCACGTTGTTCTTAATGGTTGACTCAACCATTGAGGAAGGGGATTCAGGGGGAAGGCTTGAGTGTATTTAAGATCGTTTCAACCGGAGTTTCCAGATTTTTTTTTCCATTGCATGGCCGACAAGATGGCACCACATTGCCTTTGGAGCTTTTGCCTCTTCGCGCCAGCGGAACGATATGATCCATCGTCAATTCGGCAGGAGGATATGCTTGTTGACAGTAATGACAGAGCCCTTTCGCGATTAACTCCCGCCACCATGATGTTTTTCGTAGTTTCCGTGCCCGCTCTCTCTCGATCTTGATATGACGTTGCAGGGCCGGATCAGATTCAAGTTCGAAGTAGGGTTCTGTGTTGGTCATCGAATCAATCTAAGGCAAGGGTGAGACATTTGGCTGACCCTCCCGCTTTCATGAATTCGTCCAATTCAAGCGGATGGGTCTTGTACCCATGGCTTTCGAGCAACCTCATGGTTGTCGGACAGCCCTTCGGAAGTACGACATGCCGCCCGACGCACACGGCATTGCAGGCAAAGCGTTCCGCTTCCTCACCGGGAACGGGTAATCGTCGTTTCTTCTCGAGACGTGATTCAATAACCGTTCGCGCATAGGAGTCGAAGGCTCCCGGATAATACAGCAATTCACCTCCACTGAGAGGGCAGAAACATGTATCAAGGTGATAAAACTTTGCATCGACGAGTTCGAGTGGAAGAATTTCCTTCTGAAAGATCGCCGTGAGGACGGTATACGCTCGGATATCGCTCCGTTGTCGATATCCTCCGAACCACACATCTGAGAACCCCAAGAGGTCTCCTGCCCCTTCGAAATACAGGTCAGAATCCAACCGAATCACTTCCAACTCATGCACGTCAAACCATCGCTCAAAATGCTGCTCTTCCTGTTGACGTTCAGGATGACGAAAGCGGCTAGGAACCGCTTTCCCTCGGGCAACAACACCTGCATTCGCGGTGAACACTAAATCCGGTAATCCTTTCTGGGGCTCGATCAACTCTATCTCGACTCCCAGATCTTGGTTGAGAACTTGAACCAGCGCTTGCCATTGCGTTAGACATCTTGAGGAATCAGAGGCGTTGGATATCCGCATCCAGGGATTAATCTCGTATTCCACCCCAAAATACTCCGGCCGGCACATCAGTAGCCTGCTCACGAGTTCTGCTCCTGCCAGCCTAACTCCCTGGCCAATTCGCGAAGAAACGACGATGAGTCCATCACTAGTCCCACGGCTTGAAAGCTCCCGCGATCGCTCAGCTTTGTCGGAACCGCCGGATTGATATCCACACAAACCGTTGGAACCATAGCCGGCAGCAAGTTTCCGGTCGCAACGGCATGGAGCGTTGATGCGACCAGCAACGCCAAGTCGACACCGGGAAGGGCCGCTCTCATCGCGGCTTGAGCTTGCATCGAATCGGTTATCACTCCCGGCAAAGGACCATCGTCACGAATCGTCCCCGCCATGACCACATGCACATCATGATGAACGCATGCGGCCATGATACCGTCCCGAATGACTCCTGTTTTGACGGCCTTCTCGATGCTCCTTATGCTCCGTATTCGATTGATGGTTCGGAGATGATGTTCATGACCATGAGGAACCGTTCTCCCTGCCCCGAGATTGTACCCCAGCGACGTCCCAAATATACTGGCTTCCATATCATGAGCCGCGAGGGCATTCCCGCAGAACAAGACATGAATGTACCCCGAGTTTATGAGCCACGCCAACGCCTCCCGACCACCGGCATGGACGATAGCCGGCCCCCCGGCCAACAGCACTTTTCGCGGGGAATTTCCGGTCCGACGTTCCTGAGCTATTCCCCGCATTCGACGGGCGATATCCCCGATGACGGGACGATAGGGGCGCTCGGAGGAAACCTGGGCTTCCATAAAGCCGAATACATCACGCTCTTCCGGACGCTCGAGCGGAAGAACGCGAATACCATCGCTCCCTGTCACGATGAGATCGCCTTTCTTCACATCAGCCATCGGCACCATTCGAGCAGTCACAGTCTCCTCACAGACAGCAATGGCTAGATCCATCTCGGTCCCTTCGACTTCGATCCAAGCTCCATTCACGCGAATCTGGGTTGGCAGATGACTCGTAGCATAAAACGTGTCGGGAAGGACTCCATCGGCTGGAGCCGCTTGAACCGAGCAATTGATCTCCTCCTCGATTCTCGCGCCATGGGGTTGAATGGCTTCCACGATCTCCGCGAGACGATCGGAAGTGGCTGCGTGGATCTGAATTTTGACATGGGAGGATTCTTCTCGTGACTTCCCGATTTCTACCGTTAGGAGGTCAAAAGTCCCTTCAAGCATGACGATCGTGTCTAACACTTTCGCCAAGATTAGCGAATCGATAATATGTCCACTCAAGAGGACTGTCTGTGTAGCCATCAGAAATATTGTATCATGCTTTTTTCAGTTCGAAATCTCAGAAAACATCGGATTATCGTGCACGAGAAGTATTGAAGTTTAGAAACCAGCCTGGCAAGAAAAAAAGCTAACTGGTATACTTTTAAGAAAGGCAAGGGTCATTCATATGCGTAGAATCCGACCAAACATTCAGGCATGGCAGACATGGATCCTAGGGCTGGTAGCATTCGTGACGTTTTCAGTCAGTGCTATGCCGGAATCCCCAGCCCTTGGATCTGCAGGAACAGACGTGTTCCGTGGGTTCACGACTCACATTAGTCAACAAATCTTACAAGACAAAAAAGACTTTTACGTTGCTCAGACCTGCACATTCTTTTTTTATAAAAAGCCCAAGAAACATGAGACCCCTCAAGTTCAGAACATTTCGTACGATGTCATGTTTCAATCCACTGAAAACTTCGATTGCCCGGCACGATACCCGAAAGGGCTCGATGAGGCGAGAGAAGCCTTTTCACGTACTCAACAAGCTTTGTCATTGAGCTTAACGTTTTTCGAGTTTGCGCTGGTGGGAGACAAAAATGATGATGAAGAATATACGAGTCAGGAACTGCGCGACGTCATGGAAGCCTTCGGCCAGACGTTTGAAGCCCATCTTCCCTCAGCTCAATACGTCTCCAGTTTGAATCGCCTATTCGATACGGTGAAGCGCCAAGGTGAAATTGAAACATTAGCCAACAGCATGAGTATCCTGCTTAACAAGGGATATCGTTTTACCCCTGCCGATCAAGCCGCCCTCAATCGCGAAATTAACTAACTAGCCCACTTGTAATCGGTTTCTCAGTTGGTGCGTCTTTCCCTCTGAAAGCTGCAATGGCATTTGCCACTACGTTTTTCCTCTACCGTGGGCTAGCTCTCCTATAACCGTAAAAATCCTGTTCAACTATCGTGGCCCAGGGCACCTGTAATCCACACTTCAATTCAACGTCGTACGAAACAACTCTTACGTCTTTTCTACCAATGGCTGGCCGTCGATCCGGCTAATTCGTTCAAAGGCTTCACGGGCGCGGCTTCTCACGGTTTGGTCCCAATCCTCCTTCATCGTATATTCCAGTTTTCCTCTTGCCTCGATCGCGCGCATCCGGCCAAGAGCCAACGCCGCTGAAGCACGAACATGGGCATGATCATCTTCGAGCGCACGAAGCAAGAGTGCAATCGCGGGCCGATACTGTAAAACCCCGAGGTAGCTCGCCGCCATGCCCCGTATCCGGTGCTGCTTGTCACCCAACGCGGTTTTCAATGTGGAAATAAAAAGCTCTGCCATTGGCTCAACAATAGATTCCAACCCAGCCAATTGGTAGTCATTGAGTTCAACCAGCACAAAGGCAATGTCCAGACGTTTCTTCGGGGAGGCTTCTTGTTCGAATCGTTTGATCAGGCGATCGCGTCTCAGCCGGATCTGGCGTTTCGCTTGAAATTTCCGAATAATCACCCACAGTGCGGCACCCACTGCAACGAGAACGAGCAATACAGGAACGATGTCATCGATAATCCAATCCTGCGTATCGAACGATAAATGATGCCAAACCCAAATACCGCCAACCACGAGGCCTAGGATAGCCAGTCCGGCTAGGACATTGACTTGACCAGAAGGACTTGGTTCATTTCCCATCAGACATTCCCATAGGCTTGACACGAATTGTCTTCAATATTTAGTGTGAACGCCATTGGAGGCCCAGTGCAAGTTACGATTCTCGGTTCTGGTACGAATCTTCACCCTCGCCGCGCGGCAGCAGGTTACCTGGTACAAACCAGTCAACCTTTTCTGATTGACTTCGGTCCTCGCACATTAACGAATCTGATAAAAACCGGGTTCAATCGCCATCGGCTGGAATACCTTCTTTTCACCCATTACCATGCCGACCATTTTGCCGATTTCATTCCCTTCTTTTTTGATGCGGTGTGCCACTCGCAATATACTGAAAGCCGACCCGATCTCACCATCATTGGGCCAAAAGGAACGAAACATCTCTTTCGTAGCATTCTGAAGACTTTTCCTGTCTTTGACCAGGCCCCTTTTCGAGTCAGAATCAAAGAAGTGGAGGCCCGTCCCTTCATGATTGGAACGACTCGTATTACCCCTAGGGTCATGACGCATACAGACAAACAAACGTGCTTAGGATACCGGGTCGAATATCAAGGTCACTGCTTCGCGTATTCCGGCGATGCCTGTTATTCACCGAATCTGGTGCAATTGTGTCGAGATGTCGATTGTGCCATTTTGGACTGCTCCTTTCCAAGGAATCGCCCTGGTGCGGCACATATGCATGCTGGAGATTGCGGGAAAGTTGCCCAGGAAGCTGGAGTCAAACGCCTCGTCTTGACGCATTTCTATCCGGTAGCCGAACGATATGACGTGAAAAAGCAGGCGGCCAGGGCCTTTCGCGGAAAGATCTCTTTAGCCCGAGATTTGATGAAACTGAAATGGTAGTCCATTCAGGACATCTCTAAAAACTAGGATTTTTCTGTGAGGGCAAGGAAACCGCGTGCGGAAAACCGCAGTGTATGCCTCAATACATGAGGATTTGAGCACGTGGTTGACGCCACCATCGCGGAAAAGGAAAGTTTTTAGAGGTGCCCTTCAAGGGCTATTCGATCTCCGGCGTACGTTCCAACGCAGCAATCAGCGAATGCCAACGCTCGACCTGCTTGGCCTGATCCTGTTTTTCATGAATGCTTATCAGGTTCCTGATCATCCTCGCCAAGATCAAGTCATTCGGTGTCCGACTGAGGAAGGAGTCATCAAACCCGATTCCAGCTTCCGTTAAAAACCGTTCACAATCTTTCGCCTGAAGAAACACTCCTCCGTTAAAACAATCGATAAACAACGCCGGATCGGTTTCCTCGATGCCGACCACAAAATGCCCCGGCATCCCGACACCGGCACAAGGAATACCTAAACGACCGGAAATGAACAAATAGAGCGCGCACAGCGTGATAGGAATTCCCGTTCGACGATCAAGCACACGATTTAAAAAGCTATTCTCCGGGTCATAGTACAGCTCCCGGTTCCCGCAGAACCCCTTCTCCCGAAAAAGATATTCACAAAGAATCAGGCTGGCATCTTCTGGCGGTAACGTTGAATGGATGCGGGGACGTACCTCGTCGGCCAACGCATCAAGTTGGCGAATATACGACTCTACGTCAAGATTGGGATACGCCGAACGGGCAAGCAAAAACGTTCCAGATTCCAAATTGAGGGATTGCTCATCCGCAAGGAGTCGCTCCAATTCTCTACGAATCACAGAAAATCGAATATCTTCGCGAATTTCTTCAACTCGAGTCGCTAGCCCCTGTTCGGTGAAATCGGAATGTTCAAGAAATGGCAAAGCCGTTTGTCCCATCCTGACAAGCTCCTGTTGAATCGTTGCAGCAATCTTGGGGTTCGGATCTGTCAGGAGACGAAGAAGGGCTTGGATTTTCCGTTCCGTTGACGAATCGTTGTCCATAGGTCCAACCGGAATGTTCGAGAGAGGTAATGGCCGTAAAGACGGTGAATTATCCCACCGTTTTCTTGAACGCTTTGGCGCCTCCATAGAGGCACAAGGCATCAAAAACGACCAAGACAGCGACGGCGATTAAGATTTGAGGAAGAGCTGCTCCCCATCCAGTCAAGATTAACGGACGAACCGCATCAATTACCCAGGTCATAGGATTGAGAGAGGCGAGAGCCTGCATCCATCCGGGCATGGCCGAAAGGGGGACTAAAGCCGAGCTGAGAAAGATCATTGGAAGGGAAAGAAACCCTAAGACAGAAAAAAAGTCACCATGGCTTTTGACAGAAAAGGCCATGGCCATCGAAATGGCCGTTAATCCCACACCGAATAACATACCGATAAACAGGATGGCGGCAATACCCAACAGCCCAGTTTCAGGACGCACGCCAAAAAAGAAGGCGACACCAAGGATAACCAAAATCTGCATGGCCGTGATTGCCATCACGAACAAGAAACGGCTCAGAATGACGGAAGAACGACGAATAGGCGTGGCCATCAAACGTTCTAAAAATCCGTTTTCTTTATCGAAGAGTAAATCGACGCCTCCAGCCAACCCATTATTCAAGACCGTCATGACAACGACACCAGCCGCCAAAAAACTGATGTAATTCGGAGCCTGGACCACCTGAACATCCGCGGCTCGTTGAAAAAGACTTCCAAAAAAAATCAGCCAAAAGAGCATGGGTTGGACGAGAGTGAACAACATGCTAAATTTCTCTCGACTGAGTCGCTTGACCCATCGATTCGTGAGCGCCAACACTTCTTGTATTTGATTCTGCATGTTCTACCCTCTTATTCCTTCTAGAGCTTTTACTCCACGACTTACCGATTTGACGACGCGTGGTCGATCATGCACGGTCTGACGGCCTAATCCTGATCCGCAGGCTGCGGAGTCTCGTCGATAGAATGCCCGGTAAAATTGATGAACACATCATCAAGCCGGGGACGATGATATTCCACGCCCTCAAGCTTGCACCCCAGACGGTTCGTTACTTCGAATAACGCGGGCAAGGCCTTTTCAGGAGCCTCAACGCGAATGTCTAATCCCCGGGCATGCGGTCGGACCGACCGGATAAAGGACAGACCTTTAATCTCCCCAGCCAGTTTTTCCAGCAAGGCAGGCTCGGTGTCACGAAGTGATAGCGAGACTCCGTCTCCCCCTAGTCCGGCCTTCAGTTCTTTGGGCGAACCAATGGTTCGAATCCTCCCACCATCAATGATGGCGATTCGATCACATAACTGGTCAGCTTCATCCAAATAATTGGTCGTCATCACGATCGTCATGCCCTGTTCACGTAAACGCCGTACGTATTCCCAGACATTCAACCGACTTTGGACATCTAAGCCAAGCGTTGGTTCATCCAAAAAAAGGACTCGTGGGTTTGGCAAGAGACCACAGGCAATATCGAGTTTTCGCTTCATACCTCCGGAATAGGTTTTCGCCACTCGATCTGCGTGATCTTCCAAGTCCACCAATTTGAGTAACTCTTGAATACGTCTGACAGATTCTTCCTTCGGGAGATGATAGAGATCTCCCAAGAGCAGCAAATGCTCACGTCCGGTCAAAAATCTATCAATCGCCCTTTCTTGCGGCACATAGCCGATAAGTTGCCTGACGGTATCCGCCTCGGTCAGGACATCATGCCCCAGAATCGTCGCCTTTCCACTCGTGGGCTTGAGGGTCGTGATGAGAATCCGAAGAGTCGTACTCTTACCGGCTCCATTCGGGCCGAGCAGACCAAATATTTCTCCCGTATTTACCGTGAGTGATAAATCTTGGACGGCGGCCAGATTCTCATACGTTTTGCACAGACCTACGACTTCTATCGCAACTGATGAGGTAGTCACAGAACCTATCCTTGAGCGGAGGACTGAATATCGGCGAGTTTGAACTTGAGGAAGTCTGCTAAGCGGCGAGCACGTTGGGTGAGATGCCCTGCTTCGAGCAAAAACTGCTTTTCATTCGCTGTCAGATCCAACCCGGCTGATAAACTGTTGACCAAGACACCATCGTTCATATCTTCAGATGAAATCAGTTGACTCAGGTCGTCGGCCTTTTTCTGTCTCAGATAACATTCCGCCACGTCAATCAGTTGCGCCCGTACCGAAGGTTCGAGCTTTAATGATTCGATGGTATCAGGCAGAACTTGAAGCTTGGCCTGACGATAAGATGTAGTGACGGATTGTTCAAAATACCGGCAGCGGCTGAGTCCTTTCAAGATAACATTAAACCGTCCATCTGAAAGTGAATTGACACTGACCAGGCGTCCCACACATCCCAGGTCATAAATAGGAGGGGATTGATAATACTGACTTTCCCACCCGTCTTTGAGAAGTGCCATTCCAATACAATCACCCCTGGAAGCCGTATCCTCGACCATTTCTCGATAGCGCGGCTCAAAAATATGAAGAGGCAGGTAGGTGTGCGGAAAAAACACCACATTCGGCAGCGGGAAAAATGGGACGACTTCAGGGATTCGAAAGGTCCCAATGGGAGTAGAATGAGAGTCTGAAAACATGAGCTACGATAGCCGAGGGTTTTCTTCAATGTCAACGCTAGCAACCGAAAGCTCATCTCGCCAAAATCGTTCGTAACACATAATTTAAAAAGATTTGCGGATGTTCAGACTCCATGCTATAAGCCGGCCAAGCCGGCCATGCATAATTCGCCTCATCTCGCTTCAGAGTCTGCCGTTTTTCGTCCACTGGGTTTTTCCCTGTGCCTCACCTGGGCCATCACATCGATCCTGCTTGTTCTCTTTCCTCCCAATCTTTTGGCCAAAAACGAAGCAAGAGAGAGCCCATCAACCTATCAACAGGCTCAGCCTGGATACACATTTCAATTTCCCCATGATCATGGCGCCCATGAACGTTTTTTGACAGAATGGTGGTACTTTACAGGGCATCTGTTTACAGCCGATAAACGACGCTTCGGCTATGAATTGACGTTTTTCCGACGTGCGGTGGACGATGACCGCGTCCACACTCATCCGTCTCAATGGGCCATTCGCCAACTCTACCTGGCGCATTTTGCGTTGACCGATGAACAGAGACAAGACTTCCGGTTTGCCGAAAAAATCAGTCGGGCAGGGGTGGGAAAGGCAGGAGCCAAAGAGGGATTGCTCCACACATGGATCGATCGGTGGTTCGTGAAGGCGACTGATAACGAGCATAAGACGTTTCATCTTCACGCTCAGGCGAAAGACTTTGCCGTGGATTTATTTACCACAGCCTTAAAACCGCCGGTGATTCACGGGCGCGGAGGCATCAGTCAAAAAGGAGCCCGATCAACCCACGCATCTCACTATTATTCATTGCCTCGACTCCAAACTCGCGGCACGCTTCATGTTCAGGAGCAAGAGTACTCCGTCACGGGAACCAGCTGGATGGATCAGGAATTTGCCTCTTCGGACCTGGAAGATGGGCTTGTCGGTTGGGACTGGTTTAGCATTCAACTTGACTCAGGTCACGACATCATGACCTATTGGCTCCGTCAGGAAGATGGCACGTTCTCATCGGCCTCTAGCGGTACGCTGATCTTTCCTGATGGCTCTTCCCGTCACCTCACTCGAAAGGACTTGAAACTCACGATTCTGGATCACTGGAACAGTCCACAGAGTGGGGCACACTACCCCAGCGAATGGACCCTGTCTCTCCATTCGCCGCCCATTCAATTGCACATCAAACCCCTCACAGCCAACCAGGAATTGCAGACCACGAAAAGTACCCAAGTCACGTATTGGGAAGGGGCTGTGGATGTCTCCGGAACGTTTGAACAGACTCCCGCTTCCGGCATGGGGTATGTTGAATTAACAGGATATGCTGAACCGTATAAACCAGGTTCTTGAACACTCATTCCACACCGTCATGCATTCTGGACAACATTATAAGATTGCCTGTGAGCATACGGCCTCAAAGCCGAAGCGAGTCAGACCGTGGACGCTGAATTTGGGGCTGGTTTTCCTCCTCTGCGGTATAGTGATGGGCTGTGGCGAACGGAGTAATACCGTCGTCTCCATCGCGCTTAATCCCACCAAGTCGAACATCCTCTATATCGCCACCGATGAAGCTGTGTATAAAACGCGGGACAGCGGTCAATCGTGGGAACGGTTTGAAGGCGAATTGAAAAGAACCCGTGTGATTAGTTTAGCCATAGATCCGCAGCTTCCGGCGAATGTCTTCGCCGGCACCAATGGGGACGGGGCGTATAAGAGCCCGGATGGCGGCCGTAGTTGGCATCAATTCAACCAAGGGCTTCAACGAGGCACCATTTCCTCCATCGTGAATCAAATCGTGTTTCACCCCGGCGACTCTCAAACGCTCTACGCCGCGACGACCGTTGGGATCTTTCAAAGTTCGGATGGAGGCAAGACGTGGGAACCTCGTCTCTCCGGTATGACCGAAATTAATTTTGTCGTTTCCCTGGCGATTGATCCTCACCGTCCGGAGATCATGTACGCAGGAACGACAGGCGGAGTCTATCGAACGAAAAACAGCGCGGAAAACTGGGTTAAAGTCACGGAGGGGATGGTGGCGGCCGACGCGAAAATGGCTTCGATGGCCATGGGGGTCAATAGTCTTGCCATTGACCCGAAAAACCCGCTGATCGTGTATGCGGGGACGACCCAGGGTCTGTTCAAAAGCACGAATCAAGGAAACAATTGGACCAAGGTTGGCGATGCCCTGGGTGCTGGGTACGTGAGCGAAATTCAACTCGATCCATCAAACCCTGACACAATCTATCTAGCCACGAGTCAGGGCGTGAAAAAAAGCTTGGACGGTGGTGAAACATGGTCGCTCAAAAGCTCTGGCCTTGAAGCCACCAGTATTCGCAGCGTAAAAATCGACCAGAAAAATCCGAAGACGCTGTATATCGGGACGAACGGAGGAGGACTCTACCGAACAGAAGACGGCGGAGAGACATGGACTCATCTTCCGCTGACCGCCGTCAGAAAATGACTCATGTTCTGGGAAAGGCTCAGAAAATAGGCAGGAGCTTGCTATTCGACCGGCCTTAGATAAATAACGTCGTTTCCGCACCGGCCGAAAATGAGAGAATCGCGGGAAGGCCCATCACTTCATCCACATTCTTGGCCACGGCCTCAGAGTCTACGCCCATATACTCGAGTCCCGCACTACAGGCCACGAGTCGAAACTGCCCAACTTGACGGGCTTCTTCCAACATCTCGGTAATCAAAGGCACCTTACGCTCTTTAATGAGTCGCGCAACCTCTGAGGAATGCGACTGATATTCCGGCGGAAAGTCCAACTCATTAAAACGCCCTTCAGCTAACTTTTTAATGGTCCAAAAGAGCAAGACTACCGTCACATCTTTACCCATCGCGGCGGCTGTTAATCCTATAGTCGCGACCTGATGGAGTTTGTCATACGTGGCGTTGTGCGAAAAGATAATAAACCTGGGCATGGACATTTCCATAGCAATCCATCACACACGGCTACAAACACGAAATCTCATGAGAAAAGGCCTTTTTGGCAGGATTGAACGCCCAGAACACGAAATCGATTACCGCCGGGAGGGATGAATCAGAGGTTGGGATTGCCGCCGTGTGAGCGACCATCCTTCCTCTTCGAACATCAAACAACATTTCAACCGGCCACAAACACCGATTCGATGACTATCGCCTCCGTTCCAATGCCCCTCGTGACGACCGCTTTTATTGGGATTAATCGGCTTAAAATCCGTGAGAAAACTGGCACAACATAATACCAGGCCACAGGTATCGACCCCACTCAATCTTCCAGCTTCCTCACGACTCGAAATCTGTCGCATCTCGATGCGGCATCCAAATTGCCGGGCCAGATCTTTGACGAGTTGCCGGAAATCGACGCGCCCGTCAGCCGTATAGGTAAAGGTCAATGTTCGTCGCTGAAACGAACTGTAGACTTCCACGAGTTTCATGTGGAGCTTTAAGGCCTCGATCCGTTCAAGGCAGAACGTGCGGCCTTCAGCCACGATCTTTTGATGGCGGTCGATCGTTCGCTCGTCCTCCTCAGTCGCCTTTCGCACCGTTGACCGCATGACTCGCATGGGAGGCGTAAAGGGAAGGAGCTGAAGAGCCGTGTAGACCTTTCCGTACGTTTGATCATTGTCTAGCGCCAGGATGACATGATCCCCAACACGCACGGAATGATCATCTGTCCTCGTTTTCTTCACTTCTCCTTGATCTCGTACCTTGACGCCAATGACCGCGACGGTTTCCGGAAAGGGGATATCGCTATCTTGATCTTGGTCGAGTTCTGACATGATCGTGATCCTTTTGAAATTCGAGAGTCATTCTCAACAACGAACGATCCTTATCATACCTTAGTCTCTGGTGGAGTCCAAGTTCAAAATTAAGCATAAAATCAATTAGTTGTTAGCGAGTCTCATTGTGGAAGAAATCCTGTGGCGATTCCTTCCCGCCCGTCACCGGGACGGTGCGGGCCGGCTCAAGAATGACGGAAGCGGGTGGTCCTGCTGGAAAAGTTGAACGGGTGACAGTGCTTGGGAACAAGGATGCACGTGAACAGCCTCCCGCTCGCCAATCCGAAAAATATCCAAGGCCTGCGCGTAATGATAGCCACATCCCACCGGTTCAAGGGAAGCGCGAAGGGAATCGGGTTGATCCCAATGGGCCGTGATTAAGGCCGTGCGCGCGGGATTTCTGTGACTGAACATGAATGACAAGTGATCCGGGTACCAATCGGCTCCGCCGGTCGCATAGGAGACGAACAATTTCGCCTTGGCTGTTGCACAAAGATCGGCCAAGTATTGATTCGTGAGGTATCCGTTCTCCCCCACATCCAGCCATGTCCCAGGGTGCGCCAGGCAGGCATGGGCCGTATAACTCCGCACCTCTTTAAGCTGCTGTTGAGAAGACAAGACGATGGACAAGGGGCCATAGCGTACGACAAGGTCCTTGATGATGCCGTCTTTTAACGCCGACTCACCGGCGTTTGTCGGCCCGCTGTCCGCATGAACGAGGATGTTGTGACCACGGTCGGCAATGACATAACAATTGCGCGGCAACACCAAATCACAGGGATCTTCACCATAGAACGGCACGGACGCGACCGCTCCACCGTCAAACTTCCAGGTATCGCCATGAGCCATCTCTGTCACACGGTTAAAACCGAACTCTCGTAAAAGGGAAAGGTAGTCGTAATACAAATGTTTCCGATTCTTCCGGCTGGGGACAAAAATTGGAATGTCTTTGTCCAGATGAAAGAGGGTGCGTGGATCGACATGATCATCGTGATCATGCGTCAAAAAGATCGCCGAAGGCTTTGGTAACAGATTCATCCACAGAGAAGGAACCGGAGATTCGGCAAACCAGGGCATCAACCACGGATCGACCCAGAAAAATTGATCCCGTTGGCGATACATCACGGCCGCATGTCCAAGATGAATAACGTCTCGATCCCGCGTATGTTCCAACCACTGCTGGCGGACCGAGGATGTCGAGCTGACCGCTAAACAGTCACTGTCACGCAAGAGTTCAAAGAACTTCGTCAGGTAACCCTCCATATCCCGTCCTGACGCCGTGGCCACCGTTCGAATCTCCGACACCGTTCGAGTGCCATCCAGGAACCCCAAAAATTTTCCGACCATCGGAGCGATGGGCCGTTCAAACTGCCATGGGATCGCATTGCGAGTCGCCACGTTAAAAATACGGAGCCCCGCGTAGGCCATGGTCGCCGACAGCCGGGTATCGCGGGGATAAGACCACTGAAACGTTCCGTCTGCCTCGCGGCCACATTGAATATGAGCCGTTAATTGGGGGCGTGAAGCCACCACTTCGGCGTAAGCGTCTTCAAGACGACGCGGGGTCGCTGGGTCGTCCAACGAAGCCCGGTGAGCCATGATATCGCTGATGGCAGTCTCGACCGAACTCAATAATATACTATGAACTTGATGCAGGCTCTCCACGACTTGAGGGTCCACCCCTCCAAGAAACGGTAACGGCCCGGGAGGTTCCGCGCTTTCTAACTGCACCCACACCCAGGGATGCAACCCGATATACTGATTAGGCTGAAAAATATCCCACGTGCTCATTGATCGATTCGTCGCTCGTCGTGTGTGACTGGTCTCTCGTGGAAACAGAGACCGTTTCCCGTTTGACGCCTCACCGTTTACTTGGCCTCCTGGCCCGCCACAGATGGTTCGTACAAAACCTGAACGACATTGCCATCCGGATCTGCCAGGTAAAAAGAATAACTTCCGTCCCGGTGCGCTTTCAGCGGTTTGACGATAGGGATATTTTGCGTCTGGGCCCGGGCAAACATCTCTTCGACATGGGAGGGGGACTCGTACAAAAATCCCAGATGATCTAAAAATTGGTTTTTCTGGTCAGCGAAAGCATGGAGGGATTCGCTGGGAATCTGGTGAAGCGCAAGATTGTCAGACCCCGAACTCAAGTAGACGCTCTGCGAATCCGGCTGCCATACGACCTTCATGTCGAAGAGTCGCTCATAGAAAGGCTGGGACACTCGTATATCCTTAACATTGAGCGCCACATGTCGAAGGCCCAGCATACCTGGTTGGCTCATCGCGCCCGCGAACCTCCTCTAAGAGAGTCCACTCTTGAATCGCTTCGTGATCGCTGGGCATCATAGCTACCGCCTGGGGCTGGGGCAACCCCTCGATAGCGCGTGCTATAATTGACTCGTACTCAGATCTTGTATATGCCGCCATCTCGCAAGATGGCCGTGAACATAAGGAATATAAGGGAGGAAGCGATGAACAGGAGAAGTTTTCAAAAAATCTATACTGGCTCGATGCTCGCGGGCGTTTTTCTCATACTGCTTATATCAGGAAACGTTTTCGCAAAAACCGATAACCCATCGGAAATCATCGGGAAGGATACCGCGCCCATGGTTCTCGTGCCTGAAGGAGTGTTTCCCATGGGTGTCCCTGATTCCGCCAGGGATGGTGGAGTCGATGAACGGCCTAATCATGACGTATTCCTCGATACATTTTATATCGATAAGTATGAGGTGACGAATGGCCGATATTTACAATTTGTGACCGAGACTGGTCATCGCACCCCGCAGCACCCCACCGATCCGACCAAAGGACTTTGGAAAGGGAATATCATGCCTGAATCAGTCGTTGACCTTCCGGTCATCAACGTGGATTGGTACGATGCCGACGCATATTGCAAGTGGGCCGGCAAGCGGCTCCCGACCGAAGCCGAATGGGAAAAGGCAGCCAAAGGCCCCAATAATTGGCGATTTCCATGGGGGGACGTCGAACCGACGGACAAACACCTCAACTACAACCAAGTCACCTGGCGCGGAGAAGCAACACTGGTTCCTGTCGGAATCTATGAAGCCGGGAAAAGTCCATACGGCGCGTACGATATGGCAGGAAACGTCTGGGAATGGGTGGCTGATTGGTATGACTCGCAATACTATTCGAAAAGCCCGGACCGCAATCCCAAAGGCCCGCAAACAGGTGGATACAAAGTCCTCCGAAGTTCCGGCTGGCAGGGAGAAACCCCGCAAGCCCGTATCTTTACACGCATCATGAGCAAACCGCTCGACCGTAATCACTCAACAGGCTTTCGGTGTGCGAAAGATGCCGGAAAGTAGATCGACGTCTACGGTGGCATGAGCATGAGTCAAGTCTTTTGCAGTGCAGGCTTGGCTATGACGGCACCAGGCAAGTCTTCCCCTAATAGATGGAGCAGATGAAATTCCTGCGATTGTTTGATGCCTGCACGCTCGGCAAGATATTTTCGAAGAGGGCCTTCCGGGAGCAAGTTGGAAAAAGGTAAGAGGTCAAGTCTTTTGTTGTTGCATTCTTCCTTGACAGTTGAAGCTCAGCCGCTTTGATGGAAATGAGGGGCACTGATAGGTGAATGTGACTCCAAGGCGAAGGTGGGCTTGTTCTTGGAACGGTGTCAGCGTTCAAGCTTGAGGAGGACCATGCCTACTGAAACGATCGATCAAGAATATAACAACAAAAGACTTGACCCATTTCTATTTCCGGCAATGCCAAACTTGATCCCACATTCCTGATGGCGGATGTGGAGGTTGTTGCCACGTACAAGCTTTCTAACATCAATCGTAATAAGCTCGAACATCTCATTCATCGGATTTTTGATCCGGCAAGACTTGATATTGAAATCAAGGATCGCTTTGGAAATCCCGTTGTGCCGCGCGAATGGTTTCTCGTGCCGATCTTTGTGATCGACGAGGCTGTTGAGCGCATTAAGGATGGCACGATTACAGGATTTCAGTATGATCCAGTGACTGCATCGTTAACGCAGGCAGTTAAATAAAAAACTTGCTGGAAAAATGGGCCAAATATCGTGAAATAAAAGATACTTTGTGAAGACCCAGGAACGAAGTGAACAGTTATTGTGGAAAATATCATTATGCCTTCCTAAGGACAGGAGAGCATAAGTGGTGAAGAAATTTAATTTGCTTGATTCGTATGAGAAACCCTACCATATGCACGATGTTGGCGATGATAGGAGGTCTTCATGAATAACGGATTAACCTTACTTGGTCTTTCACTTTCAACAGGCGGCGCTCTGCTTCTTTTGACATTCGACATTAGGGAACGCACAAGAAAGTCGCTGCGAACTCAAAAGCTTGCTGATATAACCAATGAGCTAAAATCGTGGCAGCGAAACCTCACCGATGCAATTAAGTCCGTAGCCAGGACAAACGAACGGCTCGGCTACGAGGCATACAGTGAAGAAAAAGAGACAGGTTCGATTCGGAAGAAACTTGACTCTCTTCAGGAGGAACGCGAAAAACTGGATGACCTAAACTTCCAGGTGTTGGAGGACATCCCGCCTCTTACGCATCCAATAGCCTACGTCCTCTTGGTTATGGGATTTCTTTTTCAAATGCTAGCTTTGGAATGGCAGGGGTAGCGGGAAGTTTGATGAATGATAAGATAACATATGGAAAATTACTCCGGGCCTACTCCCTCGTTTTGAGCGCATTTCGGACAATAGATCATCGAACCGTTCCATATAGTCCAAATCTGCTCTTCGTGTCCACTCCCGTCTACTTCAAGTGCACAATCACAACACTCTGCTTCTGGTTTACGCTGCAATAAATCAGATGCTGAAAGATACCTGGCTCCCATAACATCGCCCTTTATTTATTTTTCTTGGTTATTAGTAGGCTAACTAAAGTCACTCAAAATTTATAGGAGGGAAAGGAAAAAGACCGCAAGCTTAATGCTTGCGGTCCTTTGGTGGATTTGGATCGTTCCCATAGCTATCGCTGTCGCGAATTCTTCCATCCGGACGATGGATTACGACTTCAACTCTGTCTTCTTTGGCAGTACCACGAGCCTTATCTATCGCTGCTCCTTGTGTTCGGTGACGTGATGATACATTGGCAGACCCCTCACGTCGGGTAGCCCACCCAAAGTCACTGTGTGGCACTACATGAATGTCTCTTTTCTTCCCCATAATCCTTTTTCTCCTTTGAAAAGATTGTAGTGGTAATTAACGGCCCGGGGCGTAAATTGGGATTCTCCAAGCCCGAAGGCCGTAATCCTTAGCCCAGAGCACTTCTCCTGTTTTTGGATGCTTTCGCCAAGTGCGAAACACATAATACAGAACCTTTCTTGTCTCGTTTGTAAAGATGTTCTGATCGATCACGTACATCACCTCCTTCTAATTAATAATGCTGACGAATTCCCATTTTTTGCCGTTTACATGAAAAAAGAACCTGAAAATGGCAAAATTTCATATCCCGGCAGCAGAATATTTCACCAGGGGGAGGCATGAAGCTTTAATTGGAACGATATTCCCTGACACCCGAATCAAAGAGAATGTTGGATGATGCCAACTGGGAGGAGATTTATCCTCGGCTCCTATACTACGTCCAAATGAAGGGTGGGGCCTTGAAGTGGAGAAGTGGGAACAAGTCTGATTTCGCTCAAGGAATGAAAGCAGAGGATTTAGTGCAAGAGGCTATTAAAAAACTTTTCAGCGGTGAACGGGTTTGGGATCACGAAAAAGACCCAGATTTAGGAAAGTTTTTAATGGATTCAGTTCTTAAGAGCATGGTGAGCAATCTGGTTAGGTCTAAGGACAATACTAGTGTTCAAATAATTCCAGAAGAATCAAATCGGCCCTTGGAAGAAATCGTTCAAGTTGCAAGACCAGAGGATGACCACGCTACTGAACTCATGGTTCGGACCAAAAATCCTGAAGAAATTGCTCTTGAAAATGAGGAAGCAAGAGAACGAGAAGAAAAAGAGGAGACTGCAAAAAAAATATTGAACAATTTAATGGATCTAGGAAAGGAGGATACGGAGGTTAATTTAATCTTAGAATGCACTATGGAAGGAATAAAAGAGCCCCGCTTTATTGCCCAAAAAACTGGGCTATCGGTTAAACAAGTTAATAATGCACAAAAACGATTTCGACGTTTATTGGGAAAAGTTCGCGGCGAACTAAAGGGAGGTGTTGGCTATGAGTGATGAAAAGCGTCATGAGGCCAAGACCGACAGTGATTGGCTGGCCAATATCTATGACATGCTTGCTGAGGACGATACTCTTTCCCTCGATGATGTGAAGGAATCAATAAGAGAAGAGGGTGATGATCCTGATGCCTTGATTGCTCGGGGGATGGAATTCATCGAACAACAACGACAACTTGCGACCCAACGTATGCTAGAAGAGGCAAGGGAAAATAAAAAAGCTGCACTTCAAAATGTTAGAGAAATCCCCAGGCACAATCTTAGTTTTGACCAGTTGCGAGAGAAAGTAAAACTTGCTTGGTCGAGCCTTTCAGAAGCACCTGGCGGTACCCTGCAAGCGGCATATCGAAATTTGGAAAACCTCACGGAGCAAGATTTACATTCGCTGCTCAAAGATTTAGAGCTTGTTTCTGAGTTGAATAGGGAAGAAAAGGAAAAGGAGACTAGCCAGGGAATGGTTTACGTTGATAGAGGTGCTGGTGCAAGGCGAGCCAGAAGTATTATTCATGAGTACAGGATTCGCACTCCTAAAGAAATCGATGTTGAGGGTATCGCAGGACTCAAGAATGTTTGTGTCCGCGAGGACATTCTTGAAGGATGTGAAGGACGCCTTGTAAGAAAAGGAAATTGTGGAATTATTACCGTTAATACAAATACCCGTGAAGTAGGGAAAAAACGATTTACGATTGGCCATGAGCTAGGCCACTTTGAATTACATGGCAAAAAAACTTCCTCATTTATTTGTTCAAAAAAAGATGTCCAGCTTTTAGGATTTTTTAATGTTTCGCCAGAAACTGAAGCCAATGAATTTGCCGCAGAATTATTGATGCCCGAAGACATGTTTAAGCCTCAATGTGCTCAAACTGCCCCTAGTCTTAACCATATTCAATCTCTCGCTGATGATTTTCAGACAACGCTAACGGCCACAGCACTGCGGTATATACAATATTGTCCTTACAGATGTGCAATAGTAGTTTCAAAAGATAATAAAATTAAATGGGCCAAAGAAAGTGAGGATTTTGGGTATCGGTTGGAGTCTGGCCAAAAACTTGATCCAGATTCCTGGGCTACTGATTTTTTTAATGGGGCGAATCTGAGTCGGGAAATGCAAACTGTACTTGCAAGAAGCTGGTTGCAATATGGAAGAGTGAATTCGACGGCGTGTTTATCAGAACAATCGTGGGGTTTCCCCAATTATGGGGAAGTTTTAACGTTACTTTTTATAGATGATTCATTTGATGAATAAGAAAAAGGTAGTTTTCCAATCAATACGATGTTATCAAGAATTGAGTGATAATATTAATTACGACAAATCAACCCATCTTTTGCCAGGCCGTTCAAAGACTTACTTTTCAGTATCCTTCACCGCGTTATCTAAATAGTCTCACCAATCGTTTCGGCCATTCATTTCTTTTATAATCGCGCCATGAGTATTTATGGCAACAGACCTTTCAAACAGATCATAATGGGGATAAGGGGGTCAAGTCTTTTGTTGCTGTATTCTTCCTTGACAGTTGAAGCTCAGCCGCTTTGATAGAATGAGGGGCACTGATAGGTGAATGTGGCTCCAAGGCGAAGGTGTGCTTGTTCTTGGAACGGTGCTCGCGTTCAAGCTTGAGGAGGACCATGCCTACTGAAACGATCGATCAAGAATATGACAACAAAAGACTTGACCCATTTTCAAATTAGCGAGAGGGAACGATATAGAACTTTTGCTTGCCGCTGATACGATACGTTTCGAAATCATTATGATCAATGGTGAATATCGTTGTGAGGGATTCTCGCTTGGCAAGATGAACTAAGGTCGCATCTGCAAAATCCATGGGGCGATCCTCATACTGTTTCATCAGTCGCTCAAGTGCTGGCATGTCTTGGTCCGTGATTGGGAGAACGGTAATAGCGCCTGATCTTAATGTTTGCCAGGCAGCAGCAATGCGTTGTGGATGGTCATCGAGAAAATGGAACAATTCCGCAAGAACAGCGGATGTCGTCGCTAAGGGTAACGGCAGACTCGAGAAAGTCTCTACACATATCTTGTGCCAACGATCACCACGGTCTAAAAGGGCAACAATTGGCCCGGTATCAATCAGGCCTTTGGGTTGCACGCTTTTGCCTTAACTTCGCACGAACTCGTTCTCGTACCTTCTCCGAACCCTTTGAATCGCGACTCCGGAATGCGCCGAAGGTTTGAGAGGCCGCTTCATGGAGGCGCTGTTGCACTTCTTCGTCGTCTGGTGAGGACTTCTTGTAAAGCCAGTCTTGAACAATCTGTTCAAGAAGCTGTGCAATACTAGTCTGCTCTGTTCTTGCTGCCTGCTCAAGATCCTGCTTCAACACAGGATCGATACGCCAACTATACACCGATGATTTGCTCATGCACTACACTGTATTTCAATACTACTAACTTGTCAAATAAAACAGAATCAGGTTCTATTATCTGGAAGAACAATAATGATAACTGGCACTCATAATTATTGGCAAAAATTGTCATTATCTGTCATACTGGAAGGGAAAGGGGACATGATGATGGCCACCATGAATATTTCCGTTCCCGATCCTATGAAGGACTGGGTCGAAGCTCAAGTTGAAAATAGTGGGCAGTATAGCAGCGCAAGTGACTATGTCCGTGATCTGATCCGGCGCGACCAAAACGAACAGGATCAAATCAAAGCCCTGCAAGCTGCTATCACTAAAGGCATTGAAAGCGGTGTGAGCGACAAAAGTTTTAAAGACGCTATTAAAGAAGCTCGTGCCAAGATCAAAGCCACGAAGCATGGAGTATAAACTTACGCAAGAAGCCTATTTAGACTCACAGAACATCTATGAATATGGCTTTTACACGTTTGGTGAAACACAAGCCGAAGCATACGCCGATGAATTAGACCATTGCTTCGAACTCTTGACCCAAACGCCTCTTATCTGTCGCAAACGATCTGAATTTACTCCATCGGTCCGGATCTATCAGCACAAAAGCCACCAAATTATTTATACCGTCGAAGACCATCACATCCTCATTGTCCGGATTCTCCATAAGAGTATGAATCCGTCGCGTCATTTGTCGTCCACTCAATAGCCCACTCTCTTAGGGTATCGCTGAGATTTTCTTTTGTAAGTGGCTCAGCTTATTTGGAAGTCAACAGAGCTACCCCTTCACGCAGACGACTTGGCGAAGGGTGTACACGACTTCGACCAAATCTCGTTGGGCGTTCATGACATCGTTGATAGGCTTGTAAGCTTGCGGGGTTTCGTCGATCACATCTTTATCTTTCCGGCATTCGACTCCTGCCGTGGCCTTTTCATGATCGGCAATCGTGAACCGGCGCTTGGCTTCCGTCCGTGACATCGCCCGGCCTGCACCATGACTACAACTATGGAAGCTTTCGTCATTGCCTAACCCTCGGACGATAAAAGATTGCGCTCCCATGCTTCCCGGGATTATCCCCATATCGCCCCTTCTTGCCCGTACCGCACCTTTCCGCGTCACGAAGACCTCTTCTCCATAATGCCGTTCGACGGCCACGTAGTTATGATGACAATTCACGACTTCCTGCGTTTCGTGAAATTCAGGCAGCTCTCCGGCCTGTTTAATCGCGTGAATAAGGTTCTGCATCATGAGCTTGCGATTGGTCATGGCAAAGTTCTGCGCCCAATGGACGGCTTGGACATAGTCGTCAAAATGTTCAGTTCCCTCGGACAGATAGGAAAGATTCTTATCCGGAAGATTTCGCACGTGCTTTCGCATGTCCTTTTTGGCCAACTCGATAAAATAACTGCCGATCCGATTCCCCACCCCACGCGAACCGCTATGCAGCATAAACCAGACAGTGTCATTCGTATCCAAACAGACTTCGATAAAATGGTTGCCGGTCCCTAATGTGCCAAGATGATTCAGGTCGTTTCCGCGATCGAGCGCTCGATGCTTGTCTCGTATCTGATCGTACCCTGACCGTAATCGTTCCCATTCTTTCTGGTGATGCTTGGGAATGTTGTGCCAGGCTCCTCGGTCGCCGCGCCCTCCTTGATTTGTACGGCCATGCGGGACAGCTTTTTCGATCGTGGCGCGAAGGGATCTCAGATTATCCGGAAGATGTCCGGCCTTGAGCGTTGTTTGAACCGCCATCATGCCACAGCCAATATCAACACCCACGGCGGCTGGAATAATCGCTTTCTTGGTGGGAATCACACTTCCCACTGTTGCACCCATTCCCCAATGGACATCGGGCATCGCCGCGACCCATTTATGGATTATCGGTAAAGACGCCACGTTTCGAAGCTGCTGTTCAGCCTCGGGCTCCAGCGGCACACCTCTCGTCCATGCTTTAATCGGCACACCTGTTCCCGTTTCGATGATGTTGTACGATTGCTTGCTCATAGACATGTTCCCAATGGCTTTTGAAGGGTCGGCGTTTGCCTTTTTCGTCTCGACAATTAATACTATCCTGTAAAATGTGACTATTCCACAATAAGGACATCATAGACAATGAATGAAAAAAGTGGATTTGACGGTCTCGTCGTCGCGGCATTCGAAAGCCGGATGGCCACCGAGATGACCCGTTTAATTGAACGGCACGGTGGAAAACCGCTCGTCGCCCCATCCATGCAAGAAATTCCTTTGGAAGAAAATCCCAGGGCTTTGGCGTTCGGAGAGCAACTTCTCGGTGAGCAATTCGACCTCGTCATTTTGTTGACCGGAGTCGGCACTAGAAGTCTTGTTCAAGTTCTCCAAACCAAATTCTCATTGGATTCCATACAAGAGGCACTCGGACAAACCATGTTGGCCGCCAGGGGTCCCAAATCAGTGACAGCTTTAAAAGAAATCAATCTGACTCCCAAGATCGTTGTTCCGGAACCCAATACATGGAGAGATGTCTTGGAATCGGTCAGGACCTTTTATCCAGATGGCATGCAAGGACTTCACATAGCCGTTCAGGAATATGGGGCCACCAACCTGGAACTTCTTGAGGCCTTACGAAAACAGGGCGCCACCGTCACGCCAGTCCCAGTCTATCGATGGGCTTTTCCAGACGACATCGAACCGCTTCGTGGGCTGCTGCGAAACATCATTGAGAGGAAGGTCGATGTTATCCTTGTGACCAATGCCGTGCAAATCGAGCATGCCGTCAAGGTTCTGGAAGAAACTCATGAAGTCGATGCTTTTCGGCAGGCCTTGAAACACATGGTTGTAGCGTCGATCGGATATATCACGAGCGAACGATTGAAGCAGTATGGATTTGCCATTGACCTGGAACCGACCCGGGCCAAAATGGGAATCCTCGTGAAAGAGACGAGTGAACAGGTCCAAGAAATCTTGCAGCAGAAGCGTTCCTCTCATTAAGTTCTATGTGCATCTGGTATTTCTAAAATATTCTTGTGTCTGAGCCTAATTTTCCTACCCTCATTCAAGCTCTTCAGAATCCATCATTGTACGACCACGAGGTTCAAAACTTTCAAGTACTCGAAACCCACATTTCATGGATACTCCTGACTGGTCCGTATGCGTATAAGATCAAGAAACCCGTCAACGTAGGATTCTTGGATTTTTCGACGCTCGACCAGCGTCGGTTTTTTTGCGAAGAAGAACTTCGGCTCAATCAACGCCTGGCTCCTGAATTTTATGTAGAACTCGTCACGATTACAGGGGCTCCCCAGTCTCCTCGTCTGAACAACACAGGCGAATCGATCGAGTACGCCGTTAAAATGAGACAATTTCCCCAGGAAGCTCTTCTGTCACGACGCATTCAAAGGGGTCAGGTTTCCAAATCCCATATCGACGAATTAGCGGCAACAATCGCGGAGTTTCATGCGCACGTCGCTGTTGTGGATCCTGCGTCGGCTTTCGGGACATCAGACCTTATTCGACAGACCATCCTGGAAAATTTCGAGCACCTGCCTCGTGCAATGAGCGGGTTAATTTCCAGAGAGGAAGTCGAACGATTGAAGCGCTGGACCGAGTGTGAACATTCCAGGCACCTCGACGATTTCCGCGAGAGAAAAAAGAAGGGCTTCGTTCGTGAATGCCATGGCGACCTCCATCTTGGGAATATCGCGCTCGTCGATGAACAACTCGTCATCTTCGATTGCATCGAATTTAGCGAACGGTTTCGATGGATTGACGTGATCAGCGAAGTCGCATTCGTGGTCATGGATTTGATTGACCGGGATGCTCCCAGGCTGGGGTGGCGATTGCTGAATCACTATCTGGAACTGACAGGAGATTACGAAGGGATCAACACGTTCCGGTATTATTTAACCTACCGCGCGATGGTTCGAGCAAAGGTGACGGGGATTCGTCTGGCTCAACAAGAGCCAGAAGATTCTGAATATGCTGCTCTGGAGGAAGAACTCACTCAATATCTTGCACTGGCAACATCGTTTACTAAACCACCTCATCCAGTTCTTCTCATCACCCATGGACTTTCGGGTTCAGGGAAGACTACCGTGTCCCAAACTCTCCTTGAATCCCTTGGCGCCATCCGTATTCGTTCCGATATCGAGCGACAGCGTCTGTTTGGCGTTTCTCCAGAAGAAAGGACCCACGCGGGGAAAAGCCCGTTTATCTACTCTAAAGATTCGACCGAAGCAACCTATGACCGGCTTGAGAAACTCGCTCGCCAGGTTCTTCGATCCGGCTTTTCCGTCATCGTCGATGCTACATTCCTCAAGCGAACTCACCGGGAGGCGTTTCGACAATTCGCTAACGACTTAGGAGTTCCCTTTTGTATTCTGGATATTCACGCTTCCGAAGCTACTCTTCGCGTGCGAATCGAGAAACGCCTGCAAGAAGGCCGTGATGCTTCAGAAGCCGATATTTCCGTCCTCGAAGGGCAATTGTCGCACGACGAACCATTCTCACCAACCGAGCGACCGCATGTTCTTACAATCAACACCGAACAAAGGGAAAGCTTAGATAAGACCCTGAAAGTCATTCACTCCATGATGAATGCATCCTCACCCTAACTCCGGAGCGTCCGTTCGATTTGATTTCCTAATAGATGAAGGGGAACAGGCGAAATGTTTGACGCTGATAGTCTCTATACTCCTGAAAACGTTCAACCAACAACCGTTCTTCAAACGTGAGTTTGGCGACCAGATCGATTGCCAACAACACCCATACGATTCCCCGTATCATCGAGAACGCATCCAAGACCATCGCCGATGTGCTGAGCAGCAACGCGGTATACATGGGATGGCGGATAAATCGATAGGGTCCCCGGGTCACTAAGAAACTTTTCTGGTGAACTTCTGGGAAAATATGGAGGTTTTTCATGGTCATCGCCTGGAATGCCCACAGTCCGATGAGCACGCCCATCACTTCCAGAATCAGCAGCCAGGGCGATGAGACAATAAGCGGGCCGGTGAGTACAATACTGATCAGGCAGATAAACTGCACACTCACCAGAACATAAGATCGGGTTGATGTCATACAGGCCTTCCTAACAAGGTCAAAAGATCTGATTCCCTCTAAGGCTCCCCAACAGGATCCCGGTGTTTCCTGTGAACGTGAATGATGAAACCTTACTGCTTTGGCCCTTTGACAGTTGCCTTTTTATTAATTTTGCGCCTCCCGGTTCCTGCCGCAGAACCACCCCATCTTATCATTGAAGCTCCAGCCGCTCTTTCCCACCTGTCGACTCGTGTCCAAGACATCGACAAGGCCCGCCTGCAAGCCATCATGAATCTCGTCGGCGTAGAACATCCCGGAAATCCTATTCGCGTACTCATCATGCCCGAAGATTCCGACTGGGCCCGGCAAGCCCCTTCATGGGTTTTAGGCTACGCGATCTCGGAACGTGATCTCATCGTGCTCCTTCCTGAACGCGTCATCGGCTACCCGTACGATTCATTCGAGAGTTTGTTCGAGCATGAATTGGCCCATATTTTGATCGGGCGGGCTGCAGGCGGTCAATCCGTACCACGTTGGCTCGACGAAGGATTGGCGATGGTCGCTTCCCATACCTGGGAGTTTGATGATCGAGCCAGACTCATATGGGCTATGCTCACGACTGAACAGACATCGCCTGAAACATTCGACACTCTCTTCAGTCAGGATGGTAGCGCGCCCCATCGTGCGTACCTGCTTTCTCATGCATTCGTTCGATTTCTCATCCGGCAATACAGCAATCAGTGGCCTCGGCAATCGCTCGCCGCGCTCTCGCAGGAATATTCCTTTCCCGCAGCCTTCGCACTTATCACTTCCCATTCATTTGAACATGCCAGCGACCAGTTTTGGGATCAACAGACTCCTTGGTCCCGATGGATTCCAGTCGCGACGAGTTCGAGCGTGTTATGGGTCAGTATCATCGTCTTAGCGCTCTATGCCTTCAAGAAACAACGCCAACGTGCCGAGGCAGTTAAAAGGCAGTGGCAAGATGAAGACGACTAATCCGCCAACCGCATCCTGGCCCGCTCAATGGCCGCGATCATGGATAGGTCTCATCTTCTGAATGCCATCTATTTGACCGGAACGTCCCATTCATTCCCCGTTTGATATCCATGATCCAATCCGTCGAACTCCCCGCCACGCTCCGCACCTATTCGACGCTCGCAAAACCCTTCATGCCCGTCGTGTTTTTCTTATCGGGCGTAGCCTATGACACACTCACGCTGAGCCGGATCGACCGTTTATTGGACAATCTCATTTTACTCTTATACTTGAGTCTGCTCGGGGTTCTCGTCGTCCTCACGGGCCGGATGCAACTGGGGATGATTCCTCACGCTTCCCAAGAGTCATCGTGGACGGTCCTCCATGGCATCCAATGGGCACGTCCTCATTTCACCAAAGCGCTTCAATTTCTGCTGGGCGGGCTCTTCAGCGCCTACACGATATTTTACTTTCAAAGCGCATCATTCACGACCTCGTCCATCTTCTTAGGCCTGATCATTCTCCTCCTGATCGCCAATGAATGGTCCCGCCATCGCCTGTCGAGTCTCAAGCTTCTGGTTTGCCTCTACACCATGGTCGTGTTCAGTTTCTTTACATTCTTCCTTCCCGTCCTCACAGGATGGATGAATACATGGGTCTTCCTTCTCGGTGGAATTGTCAGTGTCCTGATCATCTGGAAGATCATTCGCCTGATCTTTGTCGATGCCGAACTCAGTTCACCGTGGGAACCAGTGTGGACATTCCTGCCGGCGTTAGGACTTATCCTTATCCTCAACGGCTTATACTTTCTCAATTGGATTCCACCAGTTCCCCTTTCACTCAAGAACGGGGGGATGTATGAGCATGTAGAAAAAAAACAGAATGCCTACCATCTGACGTTTCAAAAAGGAGCCTGGTATCAATTTGGGAAACAATCTGACGATCGGGTTTCGACCGACAGACCGATCTATTGCTTTACGAGTGTCTTCGCGCCAGTCGCTTTGCAGACCACGATTTACCACCACTGGCAGCATCGCCCACAAGGGAGCGAAGCCGCGTTTTTGACGACCGATCGTATTCCCATCACGATTTCCGGAGGACGAGAACATGGCTACCGGAGCTATACATGGAAACAACGATTGGACCCGGGAGAATGGCGAGTCGATGTCGAAACAGAAGATGGCCGCATCATCGGCCGCATAGATGTTCTCGCGGCCTCGATGATCGATGAACGTGGAGAGACTCGTACGATTGTTCATTGAACCTTCGATTGTCTTACGCTTTGAACACAAATTATTCCCCTTCCCCTTTTCCAAAAAAAATTCGTGAATCGCTTCTCAAAAAATTCGTGATGAAAGAAATTTTGCGGTCAAGAAAAAAAATGTATTTTCTTCTGGCAAATTTCTCTCGAACGTTGTAGTATATCTTTAACGATGTCATGAAAAATATTATTTCGCTTTTCCAACACACATCTCACACCGAAACTTTCAATTTCTTTTTAATACATCATTCCCTTTTGAGCACGTTGACCGAAGAAGCGACGACAACCTGGCGAGCACCGTGTCGCTCGGATGAATAGAGTGTCTTAACCCGTTCATGAAACGACATGGACGGTCGGGGCTACGGTGATGGTAGCTCCAGATTTAGAAAGGGGGTGAGAGCGTTGGCCACAGCGAAAAAAAAGGCGCCAGCCAAAAAAGCGGTAGCGAAGAAAAAGCCAGCCGCTAAGAAGAAAACGGCAGCCAAGAAGACCACGGCAAAGAAAACGCCAGCTGCCAAGAAAAAAACAGCAGCCAAGAAGACCACGGCAAAGAAAACGCCAGCTGCTAAAAAGAAAACCACGACCAAAAGGAAGACGACGGCGAAGAAGAAGTAGTTTTCCTTGTGGGTTTCGATAATGTGGGGTGGGGCTTCGGCTTCACCCCATGTTTTTTGACTGCTCTTATTCCTTCAGCGCTCCTTCAGCATACACCGTTCACCCAGCCTATCCCTTGACTCCCTCAAAGTCTCCTGTGATTATGGGGCAGTCCGAGTTGTCACATACATTCATCTTGAGGAGGAGGCTTTTTTGACAATGGTACGTAAGTGGATTTTTACCCTCATTGTTCTTCATTTAACGGCGGCAATTTCTTTTGCCGACGATGTCCAGCCTGATACTTCATCGACTTCTGACGTACCGTCTTCGACCACACAGACTTCCACGTCAAAACAGTCCGGGCAAATGTCTCTGAAGGAAAGAAAGGGACAACAAGAATTAGAAGCGATAAGGCAGCGACCGGAGGATTATCGCGTTTTGGTCTTGGGCGTACAAATTTTTCTTGGTCGATTTGGATACGGCGTGGGTCCGTACACTGGAACGATGGATGAGGCAACGCAGAAAGCCTTGCAACGTTATCAGCATCATGTTGGTCTCCCATCAACGGGAGAGCTTGACTATCCAACGCTCGCACATTTGACGGATGACAATAAGATCCTCGATCAACCGTTACCCTACCTCCCTCAGTATGCATTCCAAGCTGATCAGTGGGAAAAGGCCATCCAAGTACAAGGAACATGGGCACGGGATACGGGACCAACATCCGATGCCATTCAAACATCCCGGCTCTATTGCTTTCGAAAGCAGAAACAGTGCATTGAGTCGACAGCTGTGCTTCTCGTGGAGCAGGCTTCGATGCTGAATATCCTGACTCATGTGTATGCCATCAAAGAGTGGGACGACGAACAATTGGTGAGTGAACCATATGATGGAGAGCCTTGTACAATCAGCATTTTACGCATACATCGTCGCAATAACACCGTCACACGTTTTTCCGCTTACAAAAACGGTGAGGGCCTATGCGCCAAAGTGAAGACCGAAGACGTTCAATACCGGCTTATCAACGGACAAGACGTTTTCTTGAGCCTTCAGAAACGCAAAGCGCAAGAAACCCAGGCAATATTACGTGTTGAGGAGGAAAAACAATAGAATATTTTTGCGCTTGGTCATGGCACGGTACAGCGGCAAAATGTGGGACTCGTTGAGGAAGGGTGTCCCGTGTGGCATTTTATTCATTCTTCTGATCGGCTTGATGGGCCTAACGTTCGGCTTCGCGCACGGGAACCCGTCCTCATCAACTCCAGGCCCCGTACAAAACAAGTTCGTCGACGTTGACAATTTGACGACTCCACAACTCGTCGAACGTGGAGAAGAGTTACTGTTTGGCAAGAAGAGACGACCAGACGGACATGGACATTCGGGTAAGGCTCAATGTCCGGTGTGCCATGCGTTTCAGCCAGGACAACCCACGAAACGAGCCCCGAGCTTATGGGGAATTACCGCCAGAAAACGCACGAAACAGACCGCGATCGAATATCTCGCCGAGTCTCACGTCTGTCCAAGTTGCTACGTCGTCGCTGGATGGGCCTTACCCGGCAGTCACGGCTGTGAGTCGTCAATGCCTCGTGTTCATTTACCACCAATCAATTTGACTATGGAAGAACTTATCGCCATTGATACATGGATTTACGTGCACGACGGTTCGCCACCCCCTTCCCCGCAAACCATTCGAGACAGTTATCACAACATTCTTTCTCAAGAAGAATGGATCTACGTGACTCGCGAAACACAACCCTTGGATAAGTCGACATCCGTCAAGCAACTCTTTCTCCGGCATGCTTGCGCCGGATGTCATCGCATACCCGGTCTCGAGAGACCTGCGGGAACACTCGGCCCCCCGCTAGATATGATAAGAAACACGTTCGAACGTTTGAAAGAACACGGATATCAAGGACACGCTTCGTCTCTCACAGCTTATATAACGGAATCCATCTTATCCCATGACAAGTATATCGCCCCCGATCACGCTTTATACGCAGAACATACCCTTCCTTCTTCATTTTATGATGATCGCATCACTCAAGAAGACCTGCAGCGCATGGTCAAATACCTTGCGCACGCTGATCCCACGCCTGAGCGCTCGACCCACAAGCGCGCGGAGGCGGGGAATTGCCATCTAACCGAGGACCGATAAAGACCTCGCCAACAGATCTTGTGCCAATTGACCCGGTGATGGAGATGCTGATCCGCTATTTCCCTCGAAACAACCAGGAACAATACATGCCACCCACTGCAATCGTCACCAATTCGATCGTCTGTAACATACGACTCACGATCGCCTCTTCGCGCGGGGGAGAAAGGATGAAGTGCAATCCCAGAAACTGAGTCGGCTCTCCAGGGGCCGCTTCCCAGGGAGGGAAAAGTAAGGCAAGAATCAACACGCCTACCATGATGTACAGGATTCGAAGGTTCAAAGTTTCCCCAGCTCGCAGCTCGGGTTCTTGAGCATCGACCCTGGTTCCGCACCTGAGACAATAGCGACCTCCGGTGGGAATACCAAAACCGCAAGAACGACAAATTTTTCGTTCATTCATGGACTATCTTCCTTAGTGGAGAGTCAGAAGGAATGCTTGAAAAACCCTTTGAACGGGTCTAGAGTCTCAGGACAATGTTCCCATATTTTATTTCTCTTACACGTCTTTCGTCCATGAGATTCTTCTAAGTACGTATGACGAATCGATCCATTACAACAATTTCTGTGATTGGGGCAGGAGCCTGGGGGACGGCATTGGCCCGGCTTCTCGCCGTCAAGGGATTTACCGTTCGGCTCTGGGCCTATGAGCGTGAAGTTGTCGAATCGATTGAAGCGACAAACCGCAATTCTCTGTACCTTCCCAACGTCTTGCTCCCTCAATCCTTACGCGCGACGCATACTCTTTCAGATGCGCTCACGAATTGCGAACTCATCATCTTGGCAGTGCCTTCACATGTGATGCGTACCATCGTCTCACAGATGCAGCCCTATCTGACGGACCCCATTCCCATTACCGTCGCGACAAAAGGCATCGAAGAGGATTCCTGTCGTCTCATGGTTGATGTCATACGCTCCATACTTCCATCATCTTGGCATCAAGCCCTCACCGTCCTAACCGGGCCGAGCTTTGCGCTCGAAGTTTGCCAGGAAAAACCCACGACGATTTTGCTCGCAGGCGATCAAGACAGCCTGGTCATTCGATTACAACAGGTGTTCATGACTTCTCAATTTCGGGTTTACGCTGGTCACGACATGATCGGTGCGCAAATAGGCGGCGCCCTTAAAAATGTCATGGCCATAGCCTCTGGGATCGTGGACGGACTGGATTTAGGGTTCAACGCCCGCGCCGCATTGCTCACGCGTGGATTGGCGGAGATGATTCGGTTAGGCAAAGAGATGGGCGCAAACGTCACAACGTTATACGGGCTGTCGGGATTGGGTGATCTTGTCCTGACATGTACCGGTTCATTAAGCCGAAACTATTCGGTAGGCCTGAAGCTGGGACAAGGCTTGACGCTTGACGAAATTTGTTCACAGACCCCCACCGTCGCTGAAGGCATTCGAACAACCCGCGCAGCGACGCGGCTCGCAACACGCCATCATGTGGAGATGCCTATCGTCCAGGGTATTCATGACGTCCTCTTTGAAGGCACGAGTCCCCGAGAGGCCGTCACCTCCCTCATGAACCGGGCCGCAAAGTATGAAAACGATTCCGGCAATTCTTTAACCTGACGCTAACCTGACGATTTTCTGTCAGTCGCTAATGGAGAAACATGGACAATACCCACGTCAAAAACCTTTTACAGAAGGTACGCTCCAAGACCATCACAGTTGAACACGCCCTTAAACAGCTTCGCTCCTTGCCCTACGAAGATATCGGATTCGCATCGATCGATCATCACCGAGCGATTCGCCAAGGGTTTCCAGAAGTGATTTTTTGTGAAGGCAAAACCAAGACGCAAGTCGTCGATATTGCCAGAACATTGATGAAACGAGGCAACAATCTCCTCGCGACGCGTGTGCAGCCAGAGATCGCCCGATCTTTGAAGCGCGCGATTCCCAAGGCGGTGTACCACGAAGCTGCTCGAGTCGTGTCCGTTGAAACGCGTAAGCCGATTCGGAAGGGACGAGTGTTAATCGTAACGGCTGGGACATCGGATATACCCGTGGCCGAGGAAGCCCGCATTACTGCCGAAGTGATGGGTAGTTCCGTTCAAACGCTTTTCGACGTAGGCGTGGCAGGTCTTCATCGACTCCTTGACCGCCAAGAATTATTAGTGGAAGCACGGGTGATCGTCGTCGCCGCGGGCATGGATGGCGTCCTGCCAAGCGTCGTGGGAGGGCTCGTCGATCGTCCGATCATCGCCGTTCCGACAAGTCAGGGATATGGAGCGAATTTTGGAGGCCTCGCGGCCTTACTCACGATGCTCAATGCCTGTTCCAGCGGGATCGGCGTGATGAATATCGATAATGGATTTGGGGCGGGATGTTTGGCTCATCGTATTAATTTGCTGGGGGAATCTCTATAGGTTCACTGTCCTCACTCGTTTGCTCTCCTCCTTCGCCTTGTTCCGGCAAGGGGTGACTCGTCGATTCATCCAGCAGCATTTCCACCTCATCAGCGGCCGTTTCTACCGGTTCATCTGCGACTATTTCTTCCTCTTCGATCAAAATCTCGTCCATAACCTCCCGGGGAAGCTCTTGAGGAGACTCAACGGTCTTAGGCGGGTCGGGAACTTGATACTTAATGACTTCAACCATTCCCCTAAAGCGCCGTGACACCATTCGGGTAAGAATTCCGACATCCTTCTCGGCCATCAGTTTAGCTCGAACCTCATAGTGATACGTCCCTGGTGCCACAAACATCCGAGATTGGTCTTTTCCATCCCATACCAAGTCTGTTGAAATCCTACGGCCAACTCGATTTGGAGTTTGAGCGTTTATCGTGATACGTCGAGAAAGAAATCGTAATGATCGTTGGGTGGGCGACGTAATCAAAGCTGAAACTTCTAAGACGTCAAGACCTGACAAATTTGTAGGAACCTGCACAACCGTTGAAAACGTTAATGCTCCATTGCCCACCTCGAGAGGCTCTGGGGAAGTCGTCACCTGAGAAATTTGAAGTCCACCTGAAGATCCCGCACGTCGCTTTTTTTCTTGGGCTTCTGACTCGACGACTAACCCGGCACAACACCACAGCACGAGCACACACAAACTGATCCTCACGAAAAAGTGACGAGGGTTCTCAGATCCGGCTGGGAATGTGTACTTCATAGCGAAGGATACAGTTTTTATGTTCACCCTACTGGTCGAATACCACAGGCTTTCGCATCAGTCAAATGGAAGACGATCGCAACGAATAAGCATGTATGAACCTCGACTGTATCTGCTATGATGGGATCCCTCTATAACTTTGCTCAATATTAAGAAGACGATGTCTCATCTGCATTTTGACTGTTTCTCGGGAATCAGCGGAGATATGTGCCTTGGGGCGCTGGTTGACGCAGGCCTGTCCTTCGCCACTCTCAAGAAGGGCCTCAAGCTGTTAAAGACGAATGGCTATCATCTTTACGCCAAGCCCGTGCATCGAGGAACGATTCAAGCGACCAAAGTCGAGGTCAAGGTGCGCCAAGGATTCGAGCGGCCTCTTTCTCTCCCGACGATTCGGCGAATGATTAAACAAAGCCTGTTGCCTTCTCGTGTGAAAACGCATTCATTGAAGGTATTTCAACGGCTGGCGGAAGCCGAAAGCGCTGTCCATGGAGTTCCTCAGACGAAATTTCATTTTCATGAGGTCGGTGTGGTGGATTCACTGGTAGACGTCGTGGGGACATTGTTAGGAATCGAATACTTGGGCGTCACTTCTGCCTCAGCGTCTCCCATCAACGTTGGTTCAGGGACCATCCTAACGGCCCACGGTGAATTACCGGTTCCCGGTCCGGCTGTCGCGCAACTTGCTCAGAAGATTCCCATTTATGCGGCAGGACCAAGGCTTGAGCTCACCACGCCAACCGGAATGGCTATCATCAGCGTCCTGACGCAAAACTTTGGGCCTCTTCCTCCATTAACACCCACTCACATTGGGTATGGAGCGGGAACGGCCAATCCCGATAATTGGGCCAATGCCCTTCGAGTGTTCATGGCAAAAGAATCGTCTCAAGGATTCCATGACACTGAATCAATCCTCGAAATCCACACAACGATTGATGATTTGAATCCCCAGGCGTATGAGTCGGTCATGGAACGACTATTCCAGGCAGGTGCCCTGGATGTCACGCTCACTCCAGTCATCATGAAACGCAGTCGTCCCGGCATTATTCTTTCTGTCCTCGTTCCCGATCAAGGTCGAGAAGCCGTTATTCAATGCCTGTTACAGGAGACGACGACGCTCGGCGTGCGAATTCATGAGGTTGATCGTACGGTCCTTCATCGCAGACTGGAAAAAATTCAGCTACCCGAAGGAAAGGTCCGAATCAAGATCGCTGATATCGGAGAAGGACGTGAGAAGATCATGCCGGAATATCGGGATTGTCAGTCTCTCGCAAAAAAAACTGGCAAACCTGTTCGTGAAGTGATTGATTCAGCCCTAGAAGCCTACAGACAGACGACGCGAGGGACCGCCCGCAAAGCGGCAAAAACTTCTCGTTGAATACCTGAGCGTCTTGCGAGAAATTCATTCGAAAAGGCTCATACTTAACACATGTCGAAGCGAACACCCTTTTCTCGTCTCCCAATTTTAGCTATCACTATGGGAGACCCAGCCGGTATCGGCCCCGAGATTATCGTGAAAGCTCTCGCCTCACCGGTAATCCGCAGGCAATGCCGTCCTTTGGTGATCGGGTCCCGCCTCATCATGGAACAGGCAGTTTCGAAATACGAGATTCCCTTAACGGTTTCCTCCGTGAACGGTCACGCTCATGACAGCTCGACGAATGCCTTCCGTCGAAGCCTTCTCCCTGTGCTCGACCCGCTTGAAAGGCCCTTAGGGCGTTTCGCCAAAGGTCGCGCCACTGCTATTGCTGGAGAAGCATCCGTCCGCTGCATACAGAAAGCTGTTCATTTAGCCAAGATCGGATGCGTTCACGGCATCGTCACAGCCCCCATCAATAAAAAGGCCATTCACCTCGCGGGCTATTTATACCCGGGCCACACCGAAATGTTGGGGAAGCTGACATGCACTAAAGAATTTGGGATGATGATTTTTGGAGGTCCCCTTCGAATCATGTTTGTGACCACGCATATCGCTATTCGTCAGCTCCCTCAACACATCACCAAACGTAACGTACTCCGAGCTCTTCGCCTTGCAGATAAGGGCTTGCGCAGCCTGTTTGGGATCAAACGACCGAGGATCGGCGTCGCAGGATTGAATCCGCATGCGGGAGAAGAGGGGTTGTTTGGAGAGGAAGAGCGACGAGCCATCGCCCCTGCCGTCGAGCAGGGCAAAGCGTCAGGCATCCGGTGTTTTGGGCCATACCCAGCCGATACGCTTTTTGGCAAAGCCGCTCAGGGTGAATTCGATGGCGTCGTCGCCATGTACCATGATCAGGGACTTGTCGCGCTGAAAACCCTGGCGTTCGGGCATTGCGTGAACGTGACTGTTGGCCTCCCATTCATTCGGACATCGGTTGACCATGGGACGGCTTATGACATCGCCGGCAAAGGCAAGGCGGACCCGACGAGTTTAATCGAGGCCATCACCTTAGCTGCTCAACTGGCCACTCAACCTCGTTGACCTCAGACCAATACCCAGGGAAACATTCCCGACGCGTTATGACGAATTATCTCGTTGAGAGATAGTATTCATTCCGATGGCCTCATCAAAAAAGCGCTTTCCGAAAATACGATACGTCGGGGCTCGCTCAGCTGCCCTGACGATTCTCTTACAAATACATCGACAAGAACCATTCGCAGACTCGGTCATCGACTCCATGTTAGAGACGTCAAATGTATCTAACTTGGACCGTCCTTTGATCACCGAACTGGTGTATGGGGTGTTGCGGCACCGGGAGACGTTGGATTGGCGGCTTAATCATGTGGCCGATCGTCCCGTTGAACGATTGCCACTCACCCTTGCCATGATATTTCGATTAGGAGCGTATCAGCTCTTGCATCTTGACCGGATCCCTCCATCTGCGGCGGTCAATGAATCGGTCAAACTGGCGAAGACCGTCAAAGGACGGGACTGGAGCGGCATGATGAATGCCGTTCTTCGAAACCTGATGAGACAATCGGCACCTGCATGGCCTCATATTGACGAGGACCCCGTCAGGGCATTTTCCATCAGATACTCCTGCCCTCCTTGGATGGTTGAACGATGGGTACATGCCTGGGGAATCGACCGCACACGAACGTTATGTGAATCCACCCTCCACATCCCTCCCTTGACGCTGCGAACCAATACGTTATGTTGCACTCGGGGCGAATTGTTACGCCTACTTCAGCGACAAGGATATGAAGCCCGCGCGACGCTCCTGAGTCCACTTGGCATTACCATTAAAAAATGTGGTGACTTGAAAGATCTTTCCCCATTACAGGAGGGATATTGCTATATTGAAGATGAAGCCGCACAACTTATTCCCACATTACTTGATGCCAAACCAGAGCACCATGTCTTGGATGTCTGCGCAGCCCCTGGCGGGAAGACCACGCACATCAGCCAACACATGCAGAATCAGGGAAACATTTTGGCGCTCGACTCAAACGCACAGCGTTTGCACCTCGTAAGGAAGAATGCGGAGCGTCTGGGTTTGACGAACATTACTACTCATTGTGGCGATATCACCAAAGAGACCTCTGGACGCGTTTCAACCTCCTCCCAAGGCGAGCAAGACCCATCTCAAGCATCGCCATTCGCCCAAACCTTTGACCGCATCTTGGTCGATGCACCGTGCTCGGGGCTGGGCACCCTTCGTCGTCATCCGGAAGGCAAGTGGTGGAAGGGACCCCAACTGATTCAGCAGGCCCGATCCGCACAGGAGAAGATCCTTGACCGGGCCAGCGCACTCTTGAGACCCGGTGGAGTGTTGGTCTATAGTGCCTGCTCGATAGAAAAAGAAGAAACTCATGATGTGGTCAAGTCCTTTCTTGCCGAACATCAGGAGTTTTCTCAAGATACAGTGGAGCCGTGGCTACCGGCGGCGGCAAGATCTCTCATCGATGAAACAGGGTGTTTGCTCACCGCTTTTAATGACGCCTCAATGGATGGATTTTTCGCCGCGCGCTTCGTGAAAGGACATCGGACATGAGTACCTCCACGCCACTGATCGCCCCTTCCATACTGTCAGCGGATTTTGGTCGACTGGCAGAAGCAGTGCATCAAGTCGAGACGGCAGGGGCTGATTGGATTCATATTGATGTGATGGACGGGCATTTCGTGCCCAACCTGACGGCCGGACCGCCCATCGTCGAAGCGCTCCGCAAAGTCACCAAACTTCCGCTTGATGTCCACTTGATGATGACGAACCCAGATGCGTTCATCGGAGAATTTGCCGATGCCGGAGCCGATCATCTCACCGTTCATGTGGAAACCTGCCCTCACTTACACCGCACGGTCCAGTTGATCAAGGAGCATAAAGTCAAAGCGGGAGTCACGTTGAATCCCGCAACATCCGTGACGACGCTTGAGGAGATTATCGGTGAAATCGACCTTGTTCTCGTCATGTCGGTGAATCCCGGGTTTGGAGGACAGCAGTTTATCGACTCCTCCCTTCACAAAATCTCTCGAGTGCGTCAGATGCTTACTGCCGCCCGCAGTCACGCCTTTCTGGAGGTTGATGGTGGGGTGAACCTCAAGAACGCCGGTTCAATCATTCACGCGGGAGCCGATGTCCTGGTTTCTGGATCGGCCATCTTTGGAAGCGAAGATCAGAGCAGGACGATCCAACACATGCGTCAAGCCGGACACATCGTCAACGTCTAACGATTTACATGAATACCGACATTCTTCTCGATAGTCTTCATCCGCTCGAAATCAAGGTGCTCACCGTTCTCAAAAATGCGAGCGGGGCTTTATCTGATGGCGAGCTGGCCTCCGCTACGGCCCTGGAGCTTTCCCAGGTAAGCATGGCAGTTGGGTGGCTCTTAACGAAAAAGCTTCTCACGCTAGAGACAGAAACTATCACACCCATGGTGTCGTTAAGTGAGACGGGTGAATCGTATCATCGCTCAAATTCTCCCCCGGAATGGATTCTGCAATCCATTCAAGAATCCGAGACCCTTCAGAAGCCAATCACCGTGAAAGACCTTCAGGCTCAGGGATCGTTTCAACCGACTGAATTAAGTCGCGCGATCGGGCTGTTGAAAAAAGACCAGGCCATTCGGCTTGTTGCCGGAGGCGTTCTTGAAACCACTGGGACACCCAGTTCGACGGCAAACAGCTTGCGAGCCCTGCTTCAACGATTATCCCAAGGGTCTCAAGCGCTAGGAACATTGCCCGAGGCGGATCAGGCTATTATTCGTCAATATGCGATTAAACGTGGGAGTGCGCATGAGCCCTTTCGCCTTGAAGATAATATCCTTCGCACCTATGCGTTGACCCCTGAAGGTCAGGCTCTCAGTCAACTCACCTCAGCGCATGCGACGCAGGAAGTTTCGCAGCTGACACCGGATATGCTCAAAGATGGATCCTGGCGGAATTATACCTTCCGCAAATATTCCATCGGACTTCGCCCTCCGCGGCTAGCCGTGGGGCGACGACACCCGTATAGAGAATTTCTCGATTCGGTGAAGCATAAACTCGTCAGCATGGGCTTCCAGGAAATGCGAGGCGAGTTGGTCGAGACGGAGTTTTGGGATATGGACGCGCTCTACATGCCTCAGTTTCATCCGGCCCGGGCTATTCACGATGTGTACTTCGTGAAGAATCCCACCCATGCCAAATCCATTTCCGAGCCCTACTTAACTCAAGTGGCCGACGCTCATGAAAACGGTGGATCGACCGGCTCTAAAGGATGGCAATATCCATACGACCGGGATCGGGCGCGACGGCTCATTTTACGAAGTCAAGGAACTGCCGTTTCCGCGAGGACTCTGGCCGGCTCCCCGCAGATACCAGGGAAGTACTTTTCGATCGCCCGCTGTTTCCGGTATGACCAGGTCGATGCCACTCATGCGACTGACTTTTTTCAAGTCGAAGGGATCGTGCTCGGTCACGAAATCAATTTCCGGACCCTTCTGGGCTTATTGAATTTATTCGCCTCTGAAATGGCTCAAGCCAAAGAGATTCGATTTTTACCGGCCTACTTTCCATTTACCGAGCCATCCGTGGAACTCCATGTTCGCCATCCACACCTCGGGTGGATGGAACTTGGGGGGGCGGGACTTTTCCGTCCGGAAGTCACGATTCCGCTCGGAGTGAATGTTCCGGTCATCGCGTGGGGGTTGGGCCTTGATCGGATGGCCATGGTCGCCTTGGGCATTCATGATATCCGCGATTTATTTACATCTGATCTCGAAGCCGTCCGCACCATGCGGCGCCAGTTTTAATTTCTATGCCAACCATTTCCATTTTTCACAAAGACCTTGAACGCCTGCTTCACCGCAAGACGAACGTGAATCAGATTGAATCCTGGCTTCCGTACGTCAAGGGTGAGCTCAAAGATCACAACCCTTCCACTGGCGAACTCCGTGTTGAGCTTCAAGACAGCAACCGGCCGGACTTATGGTGTGTCGAAGGCATTGCTCGACAAATCCGCATCGTTCTCGACGCCAAACCTGTCGATTACCCGTTCTTGTCGAGTAAAGGACGTTCGAAACGTCGATTAATGGTACTGCCTGGTATTGAAAAAATTCGACCCTATATCGCTGCATGTACCGCGACAGGGTATGAAGTGACGGAAGAGGGGCTAGCGCAACTGATTCAAACCCAGGAAAAATTAGCGGACATCTTTGGGAGAAAACGCCAGACGGTATCCATCGGGGTTTATCGTTTAGGGCCGATCTCTTTCCCCATTACGTATGGGCTCGTGAAATCCGATAAAACCCGCTTTACGCCACTCGGATTTACCGAAAAGATGACTCCTCAAGAAATTTTGACTGTTCATCCCAAGGGATTAGAGTATGGCGCAGACTTTTCCGAGGCGACAGAGGTTCCGCTGCTTTGGGATAAAGAAGGACAGGTTCTTTCCTTTCCACCGATAATCAACAGCCGGGAGGTTGGGGAGGTTCAAATCGGCGATACCGAACTCTTGGTCGAAGTCACAGGCACGGACCTGCCTATGGTCCTACTGACCTTGAATATTTTTTCCGTTAACCTTGCGGACCGTGGAGCAGACATTCATTCGATCGACGTGACCTATCCCTATTCTACGGAGTTCGGAAAAACGGTGAAAACCCCGATCGACATGTCCACCTCCCAGCGAATTTCCCTCAATGCCATAGAACATGCGCTTGGGACACCGCTCGGCTCCGAGCTTATCGAACAGGCCCTCCATGCCTATGGCTATCGTGTGAAAGCCACTCGGCATACGCTCTCCGTCAAGCTCCCTGCCTACCGGAATGATCTGATGCATGTCATGGATGTGGCAGAAGACGTCGCCATCAGCCGGGGCTATGAATCGTTTTCGCCGATCATGCCCGCACAATTTACGGTTGGCGCACTGTCAATTTCTGAAAAATTTTCCGATCAAATTCGCGACTTGATGATCGGATTCGGCTTTCAAGAAATATTCTCGAATATTCTTGCCTCGAAGACCGACCTCATCGAACGCATGCGCATCGGAGGAACGGAGCATGGCCATGTGGTTGAGATCGAGAACGCCATGACAGAAAGTTACGCCTGTCTTCGTTCATCGATTCTTCCCTTTTTGCTTCGCGTGGAAGCAGCCTCACCGCGATCGTTTTACCCGCATCAACTGTTTGAAATCGGGGAGGTCGCCGTGCCAGATATGGGGGTGGACTTAGGGGCTCGAACCGTCTCGAAGATCGCAGCGATCATCGCGCAACCGGGCGCGAGTTTTTCAGACATTCATTCCTATCTCGATCTTTTAATGTACTATCTCGTTCGAGATTATCGTCTTGAACCGAGCAACCACGGCTCATTCTTGGATGGACGAGTCGGTAGGATTCTCTGCGAAGAAAACGCAGTTGGCTTTATCGGAGAACTTCATCCCGAAGTGCTTGAAGCCTGGCAGATTCACATGCCTATCGCGGCCTTTGAGTTTCAGATTTCCAGGAGGGCGTGATTACGCGGCAGCTCCAGAGACTTGGGATTTGACAGACCCAACGAGTTGAGCAAATCCTTCAGGATCATGAATCGCCATTTCGGAAAGCATTTTCCGATTAATGAAAATCTCCGCTTTTTTGAGCGCATTCATAAATTGACTATAGGTCAATTCGTGCGCACGGGTCGCCGCATTGATTCGCGCGATCCACAGTCGGCGGAAATTTCTTTTTCGTTGCTTTCGCCCGATGTACGCATAGACTCCACCCTTGTCCACTGACTCGGTCGCGGTGCGGAAGAGACGGCTCTTGCCACCATACTGTCCTTTCGCTAGCTTGAGTCGTTTTTTCCTTCTTCGTCGTGTCTGCGGACCACCTTTTACGCGTGGCATGAGCGATACTCCTTCCTCATATTTTCAATAATTTTTGGAGACTAACAATAGGGGAGTAGGCGATTGAGGGCAGTCGAATCGACATCCCGCACTTGTGCCGCCCCTGTGAGACGACGTTTTTGGCGTGGAAGTTTTGTCGTCAAGATATGACGCATCTTGGCTCGACGACGCATCCACTTTCCGCTACCGGTTCGCTTAAATCGCTTGCTCGCCCCTGAATGATTTTTTAGTTTTTGCCGGGCCATACTTTCCTCCAAAACCCCTCTCGTGTCTTCTGGATTCCTTGAAATTTTTACTTAGGTGACACAATCATAAATAGGTTCCGCCCTTCAAGACGAGGGGCACTTTCGATCACTCCGACCTCATTCAACTCTTCAATCACTTTTTGAATTGCGGTAAATCCAAGTTCTTTATTGGCCATTTCACGCCCACGAAACATGACCGTAACTTTTGTTTTATTACCTTCCTCTAAAAACCCTCGAATCTGACGGACTTTGGTTTCTAGGTCATGTTTATCTGTTCTCGGACGTAACTTGATTTCTTTGACCTGTGTGGATTTTTGATGTTGTCGAGTCCGATGTTGCTTTTTACTTTGTTCGTACTTGAATTTTCCAAAATCCATGATCCGGCAAACCGGAGGATCAGCGGTAGGGGCTACCTCGACCAAGTCATAGCCCGCCTCCTTCGCCTGCCGAACAGCATCAGGCGTTTTCATCACCCCAAGCTGTTCCCCTTCAGCTCCGATAACGCGAACTTCCGGGACGCGGATCAGGTGATTAATACGCTGTTTGACGACTGGGGGTCGACTCATACTGAACGCGACGAATCACAGGACAGTACAGACGGAATTTCATTTCGAATAATCGTAAGAACCTCCTCTACGGACATGGCACCTACATTCTTGCCATTACGCTTTCTGACAGAAACCGTTCCATCTTGAGACTCACGGTCACCGACGACGAGCATATAGGGAACTTTTGCTTTTTCAGCTTCACGGATTTTAAGGCCAATTTTCTCATTCCGCAAGTCCGATTCTGCTCGGCAGCCTGTTTGACGCAATTTCTCGACGACGGAAACCGCATATTCTCGCTGCTTATCGGAAATCGGCAGGACAGCTGCCTGCACTGGAGCCAACCATGTCGGAAAAGCTCCTCCATAATGTTCCAACAGAATTCCAAAGAATCGTTCGATTGATCCCATCAGAGCTCGATGAATCATGATCGGCTGATGTGACTGACCATCTTCCCCCCTATAGGAGAGTTCAAACCGTATAGGATTATTAAAATCGACCTGAACGGTGGAGCATTGCCATGAGCGACCCAAGGCGTCTTTGATCTTCACATCAATCTTCGGGCCATAAAAGACCCCTTCTCCCGGATCAACTTTGTACTCAAACTTCCCTTTCTGCAAGGCCTCCTCTAGAGCCTGAGTGGCTTGTTCCCATTGCTCCATCGAGCCCACGGCCTTTTCGGGACGCGTGGAAAGGTACATCTCAAACTCGGTAAACCCAAATGTCTGAAGGACAAAGATCGTAAAGTCCAAGACCTTGCTGACTTCTTGGGCCAATTGATCAGGACGGCAAAAGAGATGCGCATCATCTTGCGTAAATCCTCGGACCCGCATGAGTCCGTGAAGAACCCCCGATCGTTCATAGCGATAGACCGTTCCGAGTTCTCCATACCGTAACGGTAAATCTCGATAGCTCCGGAGGTGCGATTTATAGACCATGATGTGAAAGGGACAATTCATGGGCTTCAACTGGTATTCACTCGATTCCACGGTCATCGGGGCGTACATGTTCTCGCGGTAGTAGTCGACGTGACCGCTGGTTTTCCATAAATCAAGACGGGCAACATGCGGCGAATAGACGAGTTCATACCCGTTTTTAATGTGTTGATCTCGCCAAAAATTTTCGATGAGTAAGCGCACCAAGGCTCCCTTGGGGTGCCAAAGAATCAGTCCGGGCCCGGTTTCATCTTGAATGCTAAATAAATCAAGCTCTTTTCCTAATTTGCGATGATCACGTTTTTTAATTTCTTCCAGGTTGGCCAGATGTGCATCAAGCGCATCCTGAGAAGGAAACGAAGTTCCGTAGATTCGTTGGAGCATCGGGTTACGTTCATCGCCACGCCAATAGGCTCCGGCACTCGTCAGTAATTTGAAAGCTTTGATGTGACCGGTAGATGGAATATGCGGGCCACGGCATAAATCCACAAATTCCCCTTGGGCGTAAGCGGAAATCGATTCTCCATCCGGAAATCCTTGAATCAACTCAACTTTGTAATCCTCACCCCGCGATTGAAAGAACTCCACCGCTTCTTGCTTGGTAAATTCTTGACGAGTCACCATCAAATCACGCTGAATGATTTCTCTCGCCTGTTCTTCGATCTTCTCCAAATCTTCAGGGGTGAACGGCCGTTCAAAGGCAAAATCGTAGAAAAACCCTTCTTCGATGGCTGGCCCAATCGTCATTTGCGCGGTAGGAAAGCACTCCTTCACCGCTTGAGCCATGATGTGCGTGCTGCTATGCCTATAGATTTCCTTTCCTTCTTCTGAAGAAAAATCCAACGGTTCCAACATGCTATCTTGTTGAAGACTCGCTTCCATATCACGAGGCACTCCATTGACCTTCACTGCGAATGTGCCTTCAGGAATACTCCCCCCCTGATGCTGTCGAATGGCTTCAGCACCGGTAATACCTTTTGACGCCGGAAATGAAGTCCCGTCAGGAAATGTCAATTGGATGGTTTGGGGCTGAGCTCTCATATGTATCGCTCCCCTCAACTCGGGGATTATTCGGAATCAGACAGAATTAAGAAGCCGTAAATAGGAATAAAAAAAGACACCACAGCTCTGGCCTTAGGTGCCTTACATGAGAAGTGGTAGGCGCGGGCGGTATTGAACCGCCGACCTCTACCGTGTCAAGGTAGCGCTCTCCCCCTGAGCTACGCGCCTATGGGTCCTTCGCTCATGCTAGTCGACCATTCAGAGGTTGTCAAGGAGAAGTGTGTCACCCTCCATTTAATGACAACCTAGCCTGTCGGCTATGCATGACTCAGCTGAACTGGCCCCTTTTTTCGTCGCTCGCTCTTACAACGGTCAACGGAAATATTGAATTCTTTGATTTTCTTTCGCAACGTATTTCGATTCACACCCAAGAGGCGTGCGGCCTGCATTTGATTTCCGCTGGTTTCTTGAAGGGCAAGCTCAATCAGCGGGCGCTCAACGGCTCGAATAAACGTGGGATAAAGATCTTGGGCGGCCCCTAATTTCATCGCACGGACGAAGTCTCCAAACTGCGCTTCAACATATTCAACAAGACTTAACGTGGTCTTAGTCGGTTTGACGGAATTTTCTTTTCCTGTTCCCACCGATTGCACAAACTGACTCAGCGTCTCTAAGGATGGCAATGATCCCGCAAGTATAAATGTCTTTGAAAGGTCGAGGGTTTGTTCTAAGTCTTTTAATTGTTCTGATGTGGATCCATTCCCCTCCAGAACGATTCCCCTATATGACTCCGAGGCTATCGCTTTTTGAAGAGCGTCATAGTCTTTGACCAGCGTGATGGTGTCTTCATGATCTCCCAATTTCAGTTGAGTAGCAACGTTGGCGTCATCGCATAAAACAACAACGCGAAGGTGAGATGGATGAGTGGTCATATCCTTGAATGGGTAAGTCTAAACCGTGAAAAGAATGCGATTATCCCGTATGGGATTTTTGAATGTCAATCGATTCATACATTCACCCAACACCATGCCTGATCCATGTTTAGGAAACAAACCCAAGAATCGGGCAAAATACTCGCAGCACGATAAAGATAAGAATTCCACCCAACACATCCAGAATCAGTCCTGCACGAACCATACTCGTGACCGGCACGAGCCCAGTGCCATACACAATCGCGTTGGGCGGGGTTGACACAGGCAAGACAAACGCCAGGCTCGCGCCCATACAAGCCCCTAAGGTCGGAGGGATAGGAGACATTCCTGCAGCGTGAGCAATCGCGATGACTACGGGTACCAACATGCTGGCCGCCGCAGTATTGGAAGCCAGTTCCGTCAGCACGATAGCGGTAAGGATCGACATGGCGGTCAAACCCCATAAGGATTGCACGCCAAAAAGATTGACGAGGTTTTCTCCAATCGTATGAGCCAAGTGAGTTTCGACCATTAAATGGCCAAACGCAATACCCCCTCCGAAAAGGAGAATCGTTCCCCAATTGATATTGACCGCTTGTTTCCATGACAACGTGAACTGGCCGGATGAAAAATCGATTGGCAAGAGAAAGAGGAGGCCCGCAACGAGGATCGGAACCAGTTCCTTTGGCAAATGCTGGGAAAGCCAGGACACGATCTGATGATCTGAACCTAGCCACGCCGACAGAACCCCAGGAAGAAGCCATAAGCCAACGGCCAACGCAAACGCGAGACAGGCATGCCGTTCGCCGATCGTCCATGGTCCGAGATCCACTCGTTTGGCATTCAGCGCATCGGTAAAATGCGGCAGCGAGGCTGGGGGAGAATGGAGCCGAAGCAACACCACGCTGGTAACCGCTAACATCAGGATGGCTAACGGCAGTCCAATGACGAACCACGATAGAAAAGAAATTGATGTCCCGGCTTGTTCGGCAAGAAGGCCAACCCCGATTAAATTGGGCGGCGTCCCGATAATGGTCGCCACTCCGCCGACTCCGGCCCCATAGGATACGAATAGGAGGAACCCGGTTTCATACTCTCCAGACTTGGAATGTTCTTGCCGAATCGTCGCTAGCACACCTAACGCAATCGGTAACATCAAGGCCGTTGCCGCCGTATTGCTGATCCACATTGACAGGACCGCCACAGTCCCACCCATGACGATAAACACCCGAACCGGGTGAGCGCCGACCCATCTGAGGGAAAGCAACCAGAGACCGAACCGTTTATCGAGACCGTGAACGACAAGGGCTTCCGCGAGAAAAAAGCTCCCGATAAATAGAAAGATAATAGGATGAGCATAGGCCGAAAACACGGATTTCATAGTTCCCAAACCCATCACCACACAGAGTCCCGACCCGAGTAACGCAGTCACAGGAAGGGGAATGGGTTCAGTAATCCAATACGTCACGACCCAAATTAACACCGCCGCCAACACCCTGGACGAATCGTCCAAGGAATTAGGGAGTATCATGTAGAGGAATACAGCGATGATCGGTCCACCAATGAGGCCCACCCTCGCCTTTCGAGTGTATCCCATCTTTCCTTCTAGGATTTCCATGATTGAGCAGGTATCATAAGGTTATCGCATAACAGGAGAGAATGTTGCACCCTAAAATTCAATCGGTAGATAGACTCGTCGTCATCCTCGATAGCGAACGGCAGGCAGGGAAACGGATCGTGTTTTCGAATGGATGTTTCGACCTCCTGCATGTTGGCCATGTTCGGTATTTGGAACAAGCTCGGCAATTGGGAGACCTCCTCATCGTCGGACTGAATAGCGATCGTTCAGTCCGCTGCCTTGAAAAAGGAGCCAGCCGACCAATTATCCCTGAAGACGAACGCGCAGAGGTGCTGGCCGCCTTGTCTTGCGTGGACTATGTCACTATTTTTCATGAGCCAGACCCGTTAGTCATCATCAAAAAAATTCTGCCCGACACCCTGGTTAAGGGTGGCGACTGGTCACCAGACCAGATGATCGGCCGAGAAGTCGTGGAGAACCTGGGAGGATCGGTCGTCTCTCTCCCGTTGGTCCCGCACATCTCGACGACTGCGATCATCGAACGAATCCTTAAACGCTCCGTATCTCCGGCCGATGAAATCGCAGCCTCATCCCCATCTCGACCGTCTTAACCTCAGCCAAATGCAGGAAAGTCCAGAGATTTTATGAAACTCGCCTCTTCACTCCTCCAGCCTCTCGAGCACATTCTTGAGCCGATTCACACAGCTCTCGAGCAACATCACGGCCATCTGTGTCTGACGAGCGTCGCTCCTTCATCGCATTCACTCGCGATACTGGGTCTGTACTACAATCAATTCTCGCACAAAAGGCAGCCTGAACACCCCAGGTCATGGTTGATCATCACGGAATCCGAGCCCTGCTCGCTTCAGGTATTTCAAGATCTCCAATTCTACCATTCAGTCTTCAACCTTCCTCTCGAACCGTTAGTCCACTTTCCTCAATGGGCCAGCCTGCCCTATCAATCCTCTCTGCCTCCGACTGATATTATCGCTCAGCGCGCTCGCGCCTTGCATCGGTTAACCACGGGACAACCGACCATACTGGTCACGTCGGTCCTTGCCCTGCTGCACAAGGTACTCCCTCAACAGGTATTTCTTGACGCCTATTTTTCGCTTGCACTTCGGGATGTGCATGAGCACGAACCGCTGATCGCCAAACTGCTTCAACTTGGATACCGCCGCGTCTCGATCGTGGAAATTCCAGGAGAATTCAGCGTTCGAGGAGGGATCATGGATATTTTCTCGACCGCGTGCAATCAGCCTATTCGAGTAGAATTTTTAGGGGATACGATCGAATCCTTGCGCATGTTCGACCCATCGACCCAGGAGTCGATTCAACAACTTTCGGAAGCTTGGATTTTACCGGTTCGCGAATATCTTGTTGATGATTCCACTCACGAGGAAGGCTGTCCGCCTCTCTCCCCCGATGCTGAATGGTATGCACCCGATCTCTACGGGACGATGGAGTCCGTGACGGAGTATTTTCAGGAAGCTCCCCATGTCGTCCTGCATGCACCAATGAGTCTTCAACGCATGGCCTCAACGAGTTGGGACGAAATATTGCAGGTATGGGATCAACAAGACTCCTCCTCGACCGCTCAAGACAAGCCACCATACCCTGATCCTGACCGGTTGTATGATCTCTACGACGATATTCTTACGAGAATACAGCGATGGCCCATGATCGGTATCGATACGATCGCACCGGCTGCTTCTGAAGACTGGGAAGACGTCATACCCTTTCCCGCGCAATCCCCGAACAGTGTCGGACTTGGGCTCCGGGGCGTCCCGCTTAAAGAAAACCTCGTCAAGCTGGATCAACTGCGTAGTCAGGGACCCGTGTTTCTCATCGCTCGCAGCACAGGACAAGTCGAACGTCTTTTGGGTTTGTTGTCTGAACATGGGTATCCAGCCTCGCCATGGGATCCATCACAACATGACAAGCGTTCTCCTGATGAACGATTCCCCTTTTATTGCATCCAGGGTGAACTATCCTCGGGGCTTATCACCCATGAAGGGCGTCTGGCATTTATCACCGAAGAAGAACTCTTTGGAAAAGGTATGCGGCATCGTCCGCAACCTAAGACCCACACGGCCAAATTCCTTTCCTCTCTTGATGACCTTCAGGAAGGCGACCTCGTCGTTCACGTCCATCATGGCATCAGCCGCTATCAAGGTCTGCGCCGGCTCTCTGTTCAGGATTTCGAGAGTGATTACTTGTTATTGCAGTTTGCAGGGACCGACACGCTCTATGTCCCTTTGGAACGCCTCTCGGAAATTCAGCCCTATCATGGAGCCGATCAACGGACCCCCAAATTGGATAAACTCGGGGGATCGAGCTGGGCTCGGACGAAGGCTAAAGTCAAAAAGAGCATCGAAGACATGGCCGAGGAACTGGTGGCCCTCTACGCGAATCGCGAGATTGCACGCCGAGCGGTCTACACGCCGGATACGATGCTGACGCACGAATTCGAGGCGGCCTTCGACTACGAAGAAACGTCCGGTCAACTCAAAGCCATCGAGGATATTTACCGTGACATGGAATCCCCAAAACCAATGGATCGATTGGTGTGTGGAGACGTCGGGTACGGGAAAACCGAAGTCGCCATGCGGGCGGCGTTCAAAGCCGTTCAGAACAATCGACAAGTGGCCGTGCTCGTGCCCACGACCTTGTTGGCTCAGCAGCATTACGAGACCTTTTCGGCAAGATTCTCCCCCTTCCCGGTTCGGGTCGGCATGTTGACCCGGTTTCAAACCGCGAGCGAATGCAAAGTCATTCTTCGGGATCTGGCGTCAGGAACCCTGGACATCATCATTGGAACCCATCGCGTATTGACCAAATCCGTTACATTCAAGAACCTAGGCATTGTCATCACGGATGAGGAGCAATGGTTTGGCGTACGGCACAAAGAACGACTGAAACAACTTCGTACGCAAGTCGATGTCCTCACGCTGTCAGCCACACCCATTCCCCGCACGCTTCAAATGGCCCTCTCGGGCGTACGTGACTTGTCGGTCATCGAAAGCCCTCCTTCCGGGCGGTTGGCGATTCAAACACAGGTCCTGCGCTTTGACGCGAACGTCATTCGCGAGGCGATCCATCGGGAAATGGGCCGGGGAGGGCAAGTGTTCTACCTACATAATCGCGTCGAAACGATGGAACGCACGGGGACATGGCTGCAACAGCTGGTCCCCGAAGCTCGCATTGTGATCGCCCATGGGCAGATGGACGAACGGTTACTCGAAAGTGTCATGCTCAAATTTTTTCACCATGAGGCCGACGTGCTGGTCGCCACCGCCATCATTCAGTCAGGACTCGACATTCCGAACGCCAACACCATCCTCATTGACCGGGCAGACCTGTTCGGCCTGGCCCAACTCTACCAATTGCGTGGACGCGTCGGGCGTGGAGGACAACAGGCTCATGCGTATTTCTTCGTGCCCAATGAAGAAACCTTGAGTACCGACGCGCAAAAACGTCTCAATGCCATTCAAGAGTTTACGGAACTCGGCTCCGGATTCCGGATTGCCGCGGCCGACATGGAAATCCGCGGCGCGGGGAATTTGTTAGGGAAACAACAATCCGGCAACATCGCTGTCATCGGGCTGGATTTGTACCTGCACATGGTTGAACAGGCCGTTCAACAACTCAAAGGACACACCATCGAAGACATACCGGAACCCACCCTCCAGCTCCATGTGTCGGCGTTCATTCCGGAAGATTATATCGAGGACTCCCATCAACGGCTGAGCCTGTACAAGCGGCTCTCAGGAAGCGAACACATGAGTGACCTTGCGCTCCTTCATGGGGAAACGCAGGATCGGTATGGTCCACTGCCAGAACCTGTCGAACGCCTCTACGAAGTGATGCAAGTCAAACTCTTGGCCAAGGCCTTAACGCTAGAATCCGTTGAGCTCCAGGGCCGTAGGATTGTGATCACGTTTCATGAGCAAGCCAAGTTACCAGACGAGGGCATTCAATGGTTGATGGATCGCGGTGCGGGTCAGATTCGCTTTCTTTCCCCACGATCCTTTGAACGGGAGATGCAGTCTGAAGATTGGGACGTGCTGTACCCAGAGCTGAATACAATCTTACAAGGGCTCCATCGACATCATCAGACCCTTGAAGAAGCTCATCCGTCATGAATGTTGGCAAAAGAATTCTGTCACTCTCAAGAGCTGTAGTCATGAAAATTTTTACGCGTCTGTTTCTTCGATTGTTCCTGCCAAGCCTTCTGGTCTCGTTGATGGCCCTCAGTTTTTCAATTTCGACGGTGAACGCGTTTATGGACCGAATCGTTGCGGTCGTCAACAAAGAAGTCATCACATTTTCTGAGTTAGAAGAGGAAGTGCGAGATGAACGCATTCGCCTGATGGCCAGGTTCAGTGGAGAACAACTCTATCGGCGGGTGGCTCAGAAAGAAGCTCAAGTCCTCAATGCCATCATCGAAGAACGTCTGCAACTTCAAGAAGCCAAAGCGAAAGGGTTTACCGTCACGGAAGAAGAGTTAGACACGGCACTCCAACGTAAGCCGCCCCAAGTGGAACTGGATGACGCCGCATATGCGGCCTATACCGAGCACCTCCGGAAACAGATTCTTCTGGATAAAATACGAAGCTTTGAGATTCGTCGAATTATCACGATTTCACATGCGGAAATCGCGCAATATTACAAAGAACATCAAGATGAGTTTATGACGGCTCCCGTCTACCGTCTACGTCAAATTTTATTTGTCGTCGACACTGATGAAGAGCGGCTCCATAAGCAATCTCAATCGCGATCGGTCTATCAGCGCCTTCAAGCGGGAGAAAGCTTTCAAGAGCTTGCGCTCAAATATTCAGGTGGACCGGAAGCTACAGAAGGGGGAGAGTTGGGAGCGGTGCCACACGATGAACTCCTCGCTCCGCTGGCCAACGCGTTAAAAACGATGCAGGCAGGAGAACTCAGCGGACCGATCGAAACACGGCTAGGCTTTCACATTTTGGCTCTCGATGAAATTACCCCTGAAGTCCCCAAGCTTTTTGAAGAAGTCGAAAATCACATACAAGCCAAACTCCTCAAACAACGCACGGACCATGTGTTTCAGGAATGGCTCGCAGGCCTGAAGAAAAAGGCTTTCATTGAGATTAAATATTCGCCACTATCAAATTTTTAATGGCGCACAGAACCTCAGCGCGTCCTTCTTGAGTATAGGACGAAAACGGGAGGAGTTCCGTGTGAGGAAGGAGCGACAATCCTTTCCGAATGCGATCCAAATGTTCCCGCCGCTTGCCCGTTGAGATTTTATCCAGTTTTGTCGCGACAACAATCATCGCATATGGCAACGTCTTCAGCCAGTGCAAGAGTTCTTCATCGGAGCGTTCAACCCGCCTGATATCGATGAAGACCACCACTCCACATAATGTGTGACGCGACGTCAGATAGGTCTCAATCATAGGTCCCCACGCTTGACGAACGGATTGAGGCACTTTCGCATACCCATACCCGGGAAGATCGACGAAATGCAGTTGCCTGACCTGCGAATCGGCCAACTCCACGTGAAAAAAGTTGATCATTTGAGTTTTCCCCGGCACTTTTCCCACTTTGGCCAACCCTTTCCGGTTCAGCAAACAATTCAAGGCTGACGACTTTCCCACATTCGACCGGCCCAGCAAGGCGATTTCCGGACAGACTGCCTTGGGACACTGATCAAGCGCCACACAACTCTTGATGAATTCGGCCGATCGAATTTTCATGATCCAGGCTTCTCGAGTGAAAGAAAGACTCTATCGTGACTGGTTGGAAGATTTCATCGCCCGTTGAATTTCCCGGTTGGCCTCACGTTTTTTGACCGTCTCGCGCCGGTCATAGTGCTTCTTCCCCCGCGCCAACGCCAATTCGATTTTTGCGATCCCACGGAGGTTAAAATACAGGCGAAGCGGAACAAGAGTCAGACCCGCTTGTTGGACCTTGCTCTGTAACTTTTGAATTTGCTTGTGATGAAGCAATAGCTTTCGAGGTCGGAGAGGTTCGTGATTCATTTGGTTGCCGTGACTATAGCCTCCGATGTGACACTGATGAAGGATGACTTGCCCCGAATCGATCGATGCATAGCTTTCGCGAAGATTGACTTTTCCTTCACGAAGCGATTTGACTTCGGTCCCAAGCAGCACGATGCCTGCTTCGATTTTTTCTTCGATCGCATAGTCATGAAAAGCTTTGCGATTCGTTCCGATAGCGTGATCCGTCTTGGTTTTGCTCATAACACTTATTCGCTCTCAGCTCTCGTTTTACTGGGATGAGGATTCGACTGCCAGGCTTCGGTACGCTATAGTACCGTGATGGGGGCGTTCTCTTCTACTCAATCACTCGTTCCGAGTATCGCCAAATCCTACGGCTTGGACGTGAAAATCCTGGAAAGTCGTCTACTACGCGACTGGCCCAAAATAGTGGGCGCTTCCCTCGCCTCACACACTCGCCCGGAATCGATCAAATTTCGAAAATTGGTCTTGATCGCAGAAAATTCCGCGTGGCTCCAGCAACTTGTCTTCCTGAAGCCGATGATCCTGGAAAAGCTCCATGACGTTAATCAGGAAACGCAAATCGTTGATATCATCCTCCGTATCGGGACTATTGAACCAGCGAAGCAGGCCAGCATTTCCCCTACAAATGACCCTGTAACACCGACCCCGAAGTCATTAGAATATGCGACCGCCTTGACCTCCACTATTAAAGAGCCAGAACTTCGCGCCCTTCTGACCACGGTGATCGCGAAAGATCTTTCGATGACGAAGTTTCCGCGTCCTGCTTGGGTTGATTAACTCCCGTAACACTATAAAATTTCGTGCGTGAGTCGTGCCGGCTCATTGAACAGCCACTCCACCTCACTATCGGCCTGCCCGATTCGCTGCCCACCCACTGGTCCAAGCCATCCGACGACCTCCTTGAGATCGATCGACAACCCGCCTCTGACCATGGATTCAAACAAACGCTTGAATTCCATGTCTTCTTTTTCTGTCGACTCCGAAAGGTACCGACGCAGTTTTTCCGCTTCCGCCCATTGGTGGTCGGAAAATACGTAGAGTTTCATACGTTGATAGCGGCCTTGCGGATCATCTGGCGTCGTGGGGCGAATTTTCATAGGGGCGAAATTTCGTGTTTCTTGGGCTTTGGATCGAAAGCGTTCGAGAAGCGTTCGAATTTCAGGATCGCTCGTCCAGGATGGCGTATGGATTAACACGGTGATGCCGTCCTGCGCTCCGACGCTATAGGGTGGAATGGTTCGATCGGGACGGGACAAGAACATGCCGAGGCCGATCATGAGAAATCCGCCGATCAACACACCCAATCCGAGTTTAACGAGCGTATCAAGAGGTTTCCGAGGAGGCTTTGAGGACTTCATGTATCCAAATGTTTCGACGTTATTCTCGTCAGGCACGACGGGTCAAGAGATTGAATCAGAATGCTAGAATGCGCATAGGTCTTGGGAGATTCTAGGTAGGACGATTAGGATGACCGAACAGGTTCGACGATACGGAATCGCACCTCATCCGCATGGGTATACGCCGAAATTTCCTCTCCTATGAATAAACCACACCGATAGAGCCCGGGCGTCCATTCCGCCTGTTCCGGTTTTGACAGGACAAAATACCCAGACTGCTCATTCATGGCCATCACAACCTTGTCTTGAGCGACGGCCTTTTGACCTCTGAGTATTTTCGGGGTCTCCATGAAACATTCCGCCGTGAGTTGCACATCATGAAACGAGGGCGTCACAAGCCCGAACACCAATATGACCTCTTCCTGTGTGGAAGAGAAAGTATTGTTGGGTTCGATCGGGATAAAATCATGAGCGCCACTCGGGAGATCGTCCCGCATGACGCGGTCTGCGGATATGACGAATCGAAACGTGCTAAAGTCTGCATCTCTCCCCATGAGCGAAGCTCTCCGATACATGGGGTCTTCGGGCTTGAGCGTCTTTTCAAGGACCTGCTCATAGACCTGGTCAGCCGACTGGGCCTCTGGGCTCGCGGGGTCAGCCGGTGGAATCTGCGCATTGGCTTTATCCTGCGCCGGCTTGGTGGCGTCTGGGACATGGGGCCGGACTTTCTCCATCCATTCCACCAATTTTTCCTTGCTCAACACTCGAACCCCTGGCATCACACCGACATCCTTGTTGGTTTCTTCAAATTCGACGGCCGCTTGATAGAGTATTTCAAAATGGTCGTACGCTTCAGACCATCGTTCTAAGGCGGTCAGTGTTTGCCCGATCTGAAAAAACGTATCGGCCAACACTTCTTCATTTGTCGTGATGGTCAACACTTTTTCCAGAACGGGAAGGGCCTCCTCATACCGGTCCAACTCCATGAGTGTGACGCCTAAATCATGGGTCGCGGCATGGTCACTGGGCTTGAGCGTCAAAACCTTCCGTAAGACGGGTTCAGCTTCCGCATACTGACCGGCCTCAAACAAGCCCCATGCTTTCGCTCGAATGGCTGCCCATTCCTTTCGTTCCGCAGCAGTTCCTTCCGGGCTAAAAATTGGCTGGTAGCGACGACCTCGCTCTTTCGTCGCCCCGTAGACCACTGAGAGCAAACTCCGGGCGGCCATATCTTCCGGAGAACCAGGAACGACCATCGTTAAGACCTTCTTGACTTCATCCCTGGCACCTCGACCATCCAGGATATCAAAACGCGCCCGGGCCATCGCTAAACGCCAACCAGGCATCTCAGGCTTTAATGCCACGGCCTTTTCGTACCATCTAAACGATTCTTCCAAACGATCGAGTTTTCGAAGTTCTACGGCTATCTGAAGCGGCACAAGGGGATTTTTCGCATCAATGTCGGCGATACGTTCTAACTCGGATATCGCCTCCTCGCTTCGTCCAGCTCGAAGCAGTACACTCCATTTGGCCCAATGCACGTCCAAGGCTTTCGGGTCGGCCCGCAATGCACTGTCATACGCTTCTATAGCCTCCGAAATACGTCTGGAAGTTGCGAGGACATCCCCTTTTAATCGTTGAAGTCGTAACGCGTCAGGATGGGCTTGAATACCTTGGTCCAACATTTCCAATGCTTGCACGTTCGCTCCGTCCAGCCAGGCATCTTCGGCCTGTATCGCTATGTTTTCTGCGCCTTGGCGATGAGAGTTGTGCGCGAAAATCTGGCTGTTTACCGATACCAGCAGGAGAAGACAGATGGCCAGAATCGCCAGCACCCTTCTGACACACATTTTATATTTTGATTCGCTTTTCAGGGCAAATACAACAAGAGATTTCATGAACGTTTCTTCAAAATACCCTTAACAGGGTTCGTAGAACGATGGAACTCCGCTCTTCCCAATCGTCAAAATTTCCAACCATTTCAGTATATCATAGCGGCTATTCGCACAGCCTTCCAAGGCAAGAAAATAAGCCTGAATTCCAGCGGCGATACGGCTTTCACAGACGGATTGACGTGTCATCCCCATGTTATCTAGTCGCCCTCATGGACTTCTCGGGCTTTGCGGGATAATCGAATACCTTGAGTTCCCCTCTGATTCTGTCAATGTCATTCCAGGTATCCATGGGTAGTCGTAATATCGCCATACTACATGTCGGCATATTTCCAACATCACATCGCCCAAGTATGTTGACAAATTGCGTCAACGCGGGATTGTGCCCCACCAGCATCGCGCAAGACAGAGAATCATCAATCTCCCTGATTACCAAGAATAAATCTTCCATCTCAGCTTCATAAACTTGCTTATCGAAGACTATGCGCGGCAATGGGTAGGAAATTGCCGTGGCGAGGAGAGTTGCGGTTGTCGTCGCCCGTAGGGCTGGACTTGAAATGATAATATCTGGCTTAGGCCATGATAGTAAGCGTTGCCCCATGACAAAAGCCTCAGATTTGCCACGCTCATGTAAGGGGCGATCATAGTCAGTGCCATTCCTATCCGTAGAAGCGGCCTCTGCATGTCTGAATACATACAGCGTTTTCATCGTCATGTTATCCCAAAATAAGGATATGATTTCACAGCCTTCAGGCGAGCTAATACTCCGCCACTTTACCATATGATCTGAAAGAAGATACCCTTTTTGTTGCCTAAACAGTCGGCAATTCTTGCCCAATGCCTGCCCTCTGCCCCAGGACGCCACTTTCAGTTTACCGCTTTTCATAGCCGTTTCCGGGAATTTTCGCGCGGCACAATACTTGAGAACATACATGAAGGGAGATAGGGCATAAACTCGTTTCTTTCTTTCAAGAACAAAAGACACGATGACCTTCATACCTGAAATTTGGGCGTTCTTGAGCCAGGACGTTTCGTTCTTGGGCGGACCGGAAAGCCCGATGCTGAGTTGGCTGGGCTCTTTAGGAATTCTGATTTTTTTTCTCAGGAACGTTTACCGCCTGCGAAAAGAATTGTCTGGCATTCGGCAAGGCTTGGAGCAGATTTCTCCTCGTTTGGCGGCCCTTGTCACTGAACGAGGTGAGATCGATAAAGACCGATTTACTCCGAACATAAAGCCATCCTCTTCGTTACCGCGGAGAAATGAAGGTCCTGGCACGCGTATCGACTGTGACGACCTGCATCAAATCGACACCGTCATGGCTAACAGCCCGCTCCTTCGGGAACCATGGGCCCAATACCGGACTTCATTAATCATGGAACAGGTTCCCTGGTTTTTAGAGCCGCGCATCTTCAGTACCAGGCGGGCTGAAGAGATCTTTACCCAAGAATCGATCATGGCCAATCGAGTCAACTTGCCTTGGTATGGCCAATTTCCTTCCCTCGTGACCGGCCTTGGGCTCTTGCTGACATTTATTGCGCTCTTCATTGGCCTGGGGAAACTGCATGCCGAAGGGGGTGAGATTGTCGGGATCCAAGGGTTGATCAATGGTCTAGCCGGAAAATTTTTAACATCGATCGTCGGGCTCATTGTCGCGAATATCTTTACGTTCATCGAAAAACCGATGCTGTCCGAGGTTATGCACGCTCATCGTCAATTTCTCAGTCTGGTGGATCACTTGTTTCCGAGGAAAACCATCGAACAGATGCTCGAGCAACTCACCGGACTGAACAATGGCCGCCAGGAAGAACGTTCGCCTGCAGTGACAGCCCAACGCGACTACCGGGGACCGGGGATGAACGGGCTCGCAGGATCAATGGCCAGTTTGACCACCGCCGTTCAATCGTTGACCAGGATGCAGGAGGATGAACAAATCGAGACGCGCCGAATGATGACCGAGGTTCCCCGTCTGCTCAAAACAGAGTTACAACCCTCTCTTCAGGAATTAACCGAGACCATTCACGATCTGACGAAAATTCTCAAAGAGGCGCAACCACTCGTGGCAACAGTCGAATCACCATTCGAGAAACGCCCTCTTTTATGGAAAAACTCCGCTGATGTCATGGCCCCCTCCGCCACTATCCCAACGGGAAAATCGAAACCGCGCCTTCGGTGGCCACGACTTTCATCACTGGGACGTACTGGATGAACACCCCTATACCTCGAGGGATAACCACGACGAACACGTATGGCATGACCGATCTCATGACGTCATTAGCCATGGTCTTCATCCTGCTATTTTCCGCTTTTATTACTCAGACCTCATCCAAAGCGCAATCGACGTTGGAGGAACAGAAAGACGAAATTCAGCTGGCGTTGCGCGACCATTTAGAAAACGTCGGACTATCGCTTTCGTCCGATCCGCGTGATCCGCTGACGCTGATGATCGTCATCCCTGACAACTTGCTGACGTTTCAGTTCGGAAAAAATACCCTTACCCCCCGCGCCGAAAAATTTTTGGAAGAAGCCATGCCATTCTACGCAGCAACCCTGTGTGGACCCTTGCGTAGGACGATAGATTCCCTGGCTATTCAAGGTCATACGGATAACCAGGGAGACGATGTCTATAATTTACGACTCAGCCAAGAACGCTCACTGGCCGTGATGGTGAAAGGCTTAGAAGTCATCAAAGCACGCAAGCCGTCGGTATACCAGTGCTTTCAAGAGCTGACGGTCGCTTCCGGTCGAGGACGGCAGGATCTGATTTACGATTCAAACCATCTCGTCAACCATGAACAAAGCCGGCGCGTCATTTTTAAAATTCGCCTCCGGTCGACCGAGCAGCGGCAACTTCCTCAAAATTCTACAAAGATTCTAACGTCGATGTGATTTCCCAACTGCAATGTCACTTCCACATCCTCGATGCAGCAATAGTTCTGATCGGGGTGGTCTCGTTTATGAAGCAGAGCCACACAGGGGCCGGTGCCCCCAATTGGGTCTTACCAGAAGGAAAGCTACTCAGCTATCAGCAGTCCACTTGGCACAGCAAACGGTACATCCTTGCGTAAATCTAAGGCTTCAGGATCAGTCAAGGCATGTAAGAATTCGATTAAGTCCCGAAAATCCTGTGGTTTCAGTTTTGTCTCCCGCAACTCATTTGCCGCAGCTATGAGGGCAACACGGCCCGGGTCATTCTGTATAATACAATCTAGCGGATCCAGCATAGAATCAGGGGGCAAAACAACCTGTTCTTGGCAACGATATTCCTGTAACGATTTCGTAGGATTCAGATGGTGCAGAACAACCTCTTCAAGCGTGTTAAAAGCTCCGCTATGTCCATAGGGAGCTGTCAATGCCACGTTTCGTAATGGCGGTGTTCGAAACCGGTATCGATCCCCCTGATTCCCAGTCACTCGTTCACGACCGAAGTCTTCATGTCCATCAAAACCATCTCCTTTTCCTGGCCCCACCTGCGGCATTGCGATGGAATGAAACTCCATATCCGTCAAATACGTCCCACTGTGACACGAGACACACTGAGCCTTCCCGTAAAACAGGCGCATCCCTCGCTTTGCCCTTGGACTCAGGACTTTCCATTCCCCACGTAAGTAACGATCGAACGGGGTATTATTCGCTCTCCAGGTGGCGATTTCAAAAGCAGCAATGGCATTGGCAGCATGCACAAATGTAATCTCACCTTCGCTTATTCCATAGACCTCCTCAAAGCGTTGCCGATAGACAGGAATGGCTTGGAGACGTCGCTCCAACAGCCCCCAGACGCCCGTTGGGCCAGCGACATGGCCTAACGTAACCGCATCGGCGATCGGGTTCTCCCCAGCTTGGCCAGCCATCTCGGCCGTGGATGTCACTGGAAACATTGCTTGAACAGCCAAGACGTTTTCCAAGCCTATCGGCAGATCTTCACCTGCAGGACTTCGAAACCCAGAGGGAAAGCTGTCGTCTATCGCCACTCGTCCATCATGAAAGAGTTTGTCAATCGCAAACACACCTAGCCCGAAGATTGGAGGGGCATTTCGTGGTACCCGCTCGTGAATACGGTTGGCACCGAATCCCACATTCCGAGTAACACCTACCCCCTGTCCACCTTCCCCCACAGAAACCGACAAGCCATCTCCCGTGTTTGCGAGTGGATGATGACACGTCGCACAGGAAATATTTTTATTGCCACTCAAAATCTTGTCAAAGAATAATAGCCTTCCGAGTTCGACCTTGGCGGCATTGGGCTTGAGGTAATCCAAAAAGTCACTTGCTGCCGATGGAGGCGGGACACCGTGTTGCTTACCTTCAGCCGTGTTGGCGAACAACACGAGAGCGATTACCATACAAGGAATCCCCAAGATCCCTACAGACCTCTTCATAAATGCAGAATCTCCTTAGGACAAATGTAATGAATACAAAAAATTTCGGAGACATTTTGAAACTGCCAATTAAAACTGCAAAAGATAGACCTGAAAGCCATGACATCGTTTCGGCATTGTCTTGAAAGATGATAGGAATTGAATGGATAAGGTGTGCTTACAGAATCATGTATCGTGCGTGTATCGAGCAAGTCAAATGAACCGTCAGGAACCAGAAAAAATACATTTCTACACACGATTAGAATTTGATCGAGAGAATGTCACCAGAGTCGAAAAGTAGGACTATGCCATTGTGACACTAACGTAAGTTTCCTATCGTCCATCAATCAATGGTGGGAACTAGGGATGCATAATGCCACACATTTGAACCCATGGCCTCTAACGGCTGCTGTTACTTACTACACTTCAATAATTTATCTGTGTAAAATTTCCATGGCCATTGATAAACTATTGGAGAAAAATTCCTCACATTCTGTCAGACGTTGTTCACGCGCTCTTACGCCTTTCTCGTTTTTCCAGGTAAATACATTCAATTCTCCTGTTCATCCAGTTGCGAAGCTCATGGCATGTGCGTTGCTAACTGACTGAAAGACACTCCCTACGACAATAATGATCTCTTCTTTCGAGTAACGGTTTTAGAGAAATTCTCTTTATCATTTTCACTGACTTTTTGTTTGAGAAAACGCGTTGACGGCACAAGAGGAAAAACAGAATAGTCCAATACGGTATGGGAGGTTCAAATCTATTCATTCTTCACTGTAGGAGGTTTCTTATGTCATCGTTTTCCAAGTCTTCATCGTTCATCGGCATGGCACTCAGCGCCTCAATTCTTGTTTTATCGACCGTGGGGTTAACCCACGCAGATGATAATCGAGGCCGTACTGTTGTCGTTCATATCAACAGCTTTGATGCTGACCGAGTCACAAACGGCCTGTTATTCGCGAAGCATACCTGCCAGTTCCTACCCGATGCCGCGGACAGCACTGTCCGCGTTCTTTTCTCAAACGCTGGCGTGTTGAATGCCCTCAAAGATATTAAACATCCAAGAAACCGCGTTCCCACGCTTGCTTCAGGGGATGACGATCCGAAGCATGCCAAACGTCTCGTACGTAAATTACTGGGGCGTATTCCTTCAAATCCTCCGTTATTATGCAAGGTCGAAGTCGTTGCAACGGGGCTAGGACTAAAAACCTATAGCAAAACAGATAATGATTTGATTAATGGGGTTCAAGTCGGAGGGCCAATGATATCTTCTCCCGTTCAGGTTCCCGCCTTCCTTACGACTCCGGCTGAAGAGGGTCAACCAATCGTGGTGATTGATTGGTGAGTGTGCGGACTGGAGTGGAATGGAGTTTTCACAGAGCCTCGACCAAGGCTGCGTGACAACTCATGCTCTCTTTCCTTAGACGGCTACCATAACCCAGTCAGCCCCTCCTTAAAGGAGACAAATCTTTTATTTGGTGTTTTCTTCTTCGACCATTCTACTAATCCGCTGAGCCATGAGATGACAACCATACCCGTGGCTCAGCCACGCAGTCGATGATCTGTGTCTGTTGATTAGCGGCCCTCTTCAGTCGACACACCCCGCGCAGTACGACGTTGAACCAGACGGCCAGACGGAAGGTGATACCCGCTTGGATGTCCTGACACACCTGGATATTTCTCTCACGTCTTGAAGGGCCAAGGCGTGCAAGGAAGCACGGTATCGTTTCAGTATCACTCAAACGGCTATAATGAACAGCCCTGTCATTCGGATAGCATATTGGTAGCTGTCATTGTTCCTTTCCTGCCCTAGGCCCATTGGAGACACAAAGACCAAGAATTTGGAACCGGACGAAAAAACCAATGTCGAAGTGGTGTACCCACGTCTTCATTATGACACGGGTTGGATCACGACCTGCCAGTTGTTTAACTTCCCGACATCCTGTCCGACATTGTCAGACACCTTCAGCGCCCATGTCCCGTTAATGGATTGTCCTGCAAGGTCGCCCAAGGTAGGAGTCGTGGCCGTTGTGTAGGTTTCAATCACGTTATCGCCCGATCCACCGGATTGTGATCGCAGGGGCACTTCGGTCCCATCTGGCGAGAGCAAGCTCACCCGTAGATCACCAATATACGTGTGGGTAATATTGACAGAGACCTCCACATTGGCAACCTGTCCTTGCGAGGAAGTTGAAAGGTTTCGCTGGATGCCGACCGGATCATTGTCGGGTATATGCGTCCCGGGAGATTCTTCTAGCACGATTTGTCCCTGAGAGGACTCACTCGTCGCAAACTCCAACCCCCATCGGTTCAAGACACCGATGTCGGCAGGCGCCAAGTCCTGTACGATTAAGCCCCAGTCGCCTTTGACACTTCGACCATGAAGTGTAGCCAGGACCTGCAGGTCCGACTCATCGATCGTTTCCAGAATGTGATCCGAACTTCCCCCTTGATGACGTTCATGGAGACGAATTTCTTCTCCCCAAGGAGTCACCAACGTCACTCGCAGGTCACCCCGGTACGTATGGGTGATATCGAGCATTACCTTGACTCCGGCGATGACGGCATCCTGATCGACGGTAATCTTGTCGGATATTCCAGCGCCTGTATTATCCGGAATACTGAGGCCGGGAGAAGACTCTCTCACGATTGGCCTGACAACACTGCCGTCATCGAACAGCTTTGTCCGAAATCGCACCGTTGACCCGGGATCGCTGATCTCGAAGACATCAAGGTTCGACGCCGTACCGTCCCACCACCGGCTACTGGGGGAGGTAGAATCCGCGAACCGTTTATTGACTCGGCCATAGAGATCGGTGGAATCTCCATAAAGACCACGTGATCGCTCAAATCGAAATTGCCCATTGGCTTGCTCCAAAGACAATTCGTAGTGCTGACTGGGTGTCATCTGTTCGTTATTGTTACTTCCCTCTTCATCCACGTGCCAGAAAGCCAGACCTTCATCCGGAAGGGCGACATCGCGGCCAGCTTTTTGTCGGTTTTCAACGATGAAATATTCTCCACTGCTCTTGGCATGTAAGGCAAAGTCGTTGGTCCCGGCCGCCAGCTCAATGTCCTCGTCATGCTTGATGGTTGTCACGCTATTAGCCCACCCGGACAGTCGTTTTAGGTAGGCTGAAATGTGGACAGGGTTTTTCTCATTGATATTGCCACCGGCACACATCAGACAATAGGCGCCCACACCACTCGACTCACTGCCGTAGTCGTATAAATCTGGGTAGTCACAGAGCATATGGCCGTTCTCATGGCAGAAGGTGCCAAGCGAAAGCTCCCGACTCATATCCGTAAATTGATAGTCAAAAGCTGCAATGCCTGGAGCTAATTCGATCGGCGTCGCCAGATGCCATGCGTGAGGCCAAAGACCTTCGGCCCAGTTGTTGACGACATCCCCGGCATAGTACACATTCATCGCATAGACAAACCCCTCGTTATCGGCGGTCAATGAGGTAAAGTCAAAGCTTTGGTTTTTGAGATGCGTTAAAGCTTCGACGATCAATTGACGTGCCCGTACGCCTTGCTGAATGTTGGGATCGGTATAAAAGGATTTCGGGTGTTGAGCTCGATAATAATCGGCCACGATGTTGGTATACCGGCAACGGCCGATCGAATTGTCGAAAAAGTAATCAGACACTGATCCGTTGTTGCCAAAACCTGAGTACCCTGTCTCGTTGCAGAAGCGCTCCACTTCATCACGTGAAATCGCTCCCGATTCATCAGGGAAATCAATGAGCAAACAAAGTCCGACGAAATCCCCCACGGTTTCCCGTTTAGGCGGGGCAAAGACGGCCCCCGGCATCATCCGCGCCATGCGCGCAAAGGTTTTCCGTTCCTCGCGACGTTGATCACATCGGCGGCCACCCAAACGAAGCGCCCCTTCCAATCCTTGAGCGCGCGCCGCGTCGCGCGTGATCCGCAACCCGCGTTGAACGGGCAATCGATCGCCATCGAGATTTCCGGGAGGTCCAGGCGCCGGCTCTAAACTCGTTCCGTCACTCGAGAGCTGAGCCACTTCAAAAAATCCAGTCCTCGGGTTCTTCATCAACGTATACCCATCGAGTGTTTCAAAGACGGCATAGTGCTGATCACCCCAGCCACGGACTTCGACCGTCGAGCCATCGGGTTGAGTAAATGTGAATGTTTTACCGGTAAAGGGTGTGGCCATCGTCCTACCTCCTGTTCGATCAGATCGGGGATAATGTGATAAAAAATCTCACGTCATCAACATGACAGAAATCCGAAACGCCACCAGGCATCATGAGCGAAGATGCTTGGCTTCAGGAGAGTGAAGAAGAGAAAGAGTATTGGGCTTCTTCGAGAGAATCTCCCAGTCCACCAAAAGCCTAAGCAAAAAACAGGCTCATTATGTTATCGAAAGAAATGTTGTATTTTCCGCAGGATGAAACTGTATCAAGTTTGTCTAAAAGAGACGAGAAACCTATCAAAAGATACAGGTCGTATCCAAAAAGATACAGGCCGTCTCATATTCAAGCACGGGGAGCGATGACAGGAACAAGAAAGGTGGGCCTCTTGAAACCACGATTGTACACGTCAATGCCTTTAAGAAAATACATTTTGAAAATAATCTGACTTGCCTCGGTATCAACAGGTGAGTCAAGGAAAATATGATTTGCGAAAACCTGATTTCTTCAGTATTCACACCTGCTGTACTTTTGCCCACACAAACCATCCCCCCCCTTGTGCATGTGAATAGTTCAAGTCAATGACTTCGATGATGTCTCCTTCCTTCGCGGCCCCGAGTATTTTCCCCCGCTTAGGGCGTCCATTGACTGTGTCCCGCTCTCGTAAATACACGTCGTCTATCACAGTCAGCGTCTCTCCCGACGATATTGTGGGGCTAATCGACTTGACGTGTTTTGGAGAACCCGCGACCCACGCTGTCTTATCTTGACTCAGTTTACCGAGATAGAGCCAACCAGCCTTCGTGACGGCTGATGGACGGATTTTCGCGACAATTTGTTGTTGAACGGCGAAATTATGTCGAACGTTTCTATCTACTGCTTGGAGTTTCGTGCTTGACTCTTGAGCCTCTTTTTCAATGCTTTTCACTGTTGCCTTAACCGTTGGGTCGGTGATTTCCCGCTCCAGCTTGTTCAATCGCGCTATCAGGACGGAGTAGTTTTCACTTGCCTGTTCAACAGATTGACCGATTGACTTCGTTTGTTCAGCCGCGGATTCCAGCTCGGCCCCCCATTCGAAGCCAGCGATGGACCCTTTCGTAAAGCCTGCCTCAACCAGTCTGTCCCGAATCGTCGTTGGGGTAAACAGCAAGAGTACAAACAAGAAAAAGACCACACTGTCTCTCAATGCTGAGACCACGTTTCTGATGATCGTCCCCAAGATTTCCAGTTTGCTTCCCTCAGTAGGCATATATTCCTCCTGCAAATTTCCAGACAAGATAGATTTAAAGTGTCTACCGCAATTTCAGGAGTAACGACATTGAAGCCGTCGGGAAAGTTCAATTTTGTTTGCGGCAAAAGTTGAAAAATGCAAAAACCATTCTCTTCTGGGGTATTTGAAAAACCTGTCGAAGTGAAGGAAAAATTTGGAAAGAAGGGAAAAGGGCTGGTATTGCTGAAATAGGAAAAGTATCGAATCAGATACATTTGAAATCTAACATTACAGTTCACACTCTCCGTTTCCAATGCCACCTACTGCCCCATTGCTCAGTGCCGTTAACAACACTCCACGATTGATGAAAGTGCATTTTTCTAGGGCAACCCAGTATGACCAAAAGTCAGGTTAAACAGCAGCTCCTACTCGATACCTGTCTTGAACAAACGCACATAGGCCGCAAAAATAAACAGGTGGTAGGGTTTCAACTAACGGGATCTAGCCTTGAATTGACATTGAAAATTTCCTTGTATCAATTCAATACTTTCTCAATCGCTGAGAAGGATACGGCTATGCGTCAAAGGCATTCGGATCGGGAGAACATAGAAGGTTTTTATAACGTTCTTCTGGAGTTGCCCACGAACGGGCCAGATGAAATTGGGCTTGAACAAACTGCGTCGCGGTCCACGGTGAATGGGCTTCAAGGAGCTTGACGGCCTGTCGATATTGGGCTTGATGGACATTCGGCACAGTGAAAGTCTGTTCGGTATTCGTCGCCAGCTCACGACAATGAATTTGATAGGAATCTTGAGTGCTAAGACACCGTAGAAGTTTCAGACCCTGTAGATCCGCCTGAAAAGGATTCAAAGACGTTTCGAGCAGAATATGCCGCTGGCCACGGGTGCTGCGCAGAAAGAATAGCGGGAGCAGAATCGGCCCCACCCCGACGAGACCAAAATGAACGGTCACGGAACCATCGAGTATGGGTGATTCAGAGAGAACGGCCAAGAACCAGGCTGAAGCATCAGTATCTCTACCAGACGTGAGACCTAAATGTAACTGCGGGCGGGTGACAGGATGATCCATATTCTGCAACGAAATTGAATGATTATAGCGAATCCAAATACGGCCCAATCGGTAAATAGGACAAACTCTGCGCGGTACGACGTTGAACCGTACGGAAGTTATTTGAAACGACTAGAAGCCAGTATCGTGACTTACCGTCCAGCTTGAGCAACACGCGCAACGAATTCGATGTGGGAAAACACGGGCTGTCCTTTTCTGTCATATTGCCAAGACCGTCCATAATTTTCTCAAGATGTTGAAAGGCAGGACCATCCCTCAAAAGAGGGGAAAGACGGCTCTTCAAGACTAATCAGACGATTCAAATGGGCTTCCAATTGTCTTCTTCCCTTATCTCAATTGCTCTAAGTTCCTATCAAACTGCGTGCAACAGAAAAAGATATTCCTGAAAAAAAGTGTCTGAGACTTTTTGGCCCATCATCAACCCTTTTTGTCTATTGCCTGATCATTCGTCCGTATCCTGATCGTTTCTTTCCTTTTTTTCCTAAAAGTTTCTAAAGTAGGTGCCGATAGGTTTCCCTACAGAGTGGAGCAACGGCGAGACCTACAAAGGTTGACATTTTCGTACATGAGGCATCTTGCCTCATTTCTTCCATACCATTCACTTTCACATTTACGGAGGCTATGCATGGCAACCCATGAGGAAGAAGCAATGCGTTTGAATGATCCTGGAATACCTCGGCGACGACGATCGACCTGCAAAAAGACGTTCATGCTCCTTTTGGGAGTCCTTGTTGGAATAGCTCAACCCCTTTTAGCTTTTGGGACTCCACCGGATCATGCCAAGGCAGTCTTCTTTGACGGTGAAGTGACCTTAATTCATATTGATGAAGTCATTCCGGAACAATCACGCTTTGTGTATTTTTTGCACACCCGAAAGGCTGGAACATCTGATTATGTCTTGGAAATGGTCTTTGAAGGTATCCCGCCAAAACATCTTCACACCGGGAAAAAGGTTAAGATCAAGGGATACGCAGCCAATGGAAAAGTCTGGGTCTCTGAGGTTTCTGAATTGGATGGAGACAACTCCTCAAGCACTACCCCAAATACTGCCGCATCCGCGACAACCGGCGATCGAAAAACGATCACATTCGTGATCAATATGGATGGAGCCGATTATGCGGCCCAAGGTGCGACACCCTATACCCAAACACATGTGGACCAATCAGGAGCCGCCATGCATGCTCACGATCAATTTTCTGTGAATAGTGCATACGAAGAAGCTTCCTTTGGGCAAGTGACATTTTCTGGAAGTTCATTGACTGATGTTTTCTTAGTGTCTATTCCTTACGATTCTTCAGAGTCATGCGCTTACCGAACCATCGCATCCCAGGCCGATGCCGCTTCTCCCGTGAGTTTGCAAGGGTACCAACACAAGATGTACGTAGTGCCGCCTCAATCCATTTCCGGATGTAGTTGGCTGGCCCTCGGCGAGGTGGGAAGTTACGGAAGCTCGTCGGTGCGAAAATCCTGGAGTACTAAAATCGACCCGATCGCTTTTGCACATGAGTTGGGGCATAACATCGGCTGGCACCATGCTGCGACGGATCCAGACAACGATGAACTGAAAAATGTGGAATATGGAGATACATCGGATTTGATGGGATATTGTTGTTCAAAACGGAAGCTTAACAGTGTGCATGTCGATCAAGTCGGGTGGTTCGATCGAGCCGACTTACAAGAGAAGATTATTGATGTGACTGGAGCGGGACAATATAGCTTATCGCCACTAGGCACAGATCCAGACACTTCCACCTATCCGCAAATTGTCCGGATCACACCTTCCACAGGCCGTCCCTATTATCTCTCTTACCGGCAAAGAACCGGTTTGGACACAGGGCTTTCCTCAACCTACACAACCGGAGTGAATATCCACCGTGGGGTTGATACTGATAATTGGTCTTATCTGATCAAAGTGTTGAAGAGTGATTTTAGCGATCCCAGTTCTTATGAGTTCCATGACTCTGAAAACGGCATTACAATCTCGCAAATTGAAAATAATGCGAACTATGTCACGGTAGACGTAAGCTTTCATTCTTGTATCGCACATACGCCCAGCGTGTCCCTGACTCCGTCAACACAAATAGTGGGTGACCCCAGCGCCATTCATCCCTTTATGGTCACCATTACCAATACTGACACGTTGGGATGCATGGAGGCACAACTATCTTTGAATGGAACGTTTCCTTCAGGAGTCACAGGCACCTTCCAGGATTCAGTGCTGACCGTCGCGCCGGGAACTTCCGCGACAACGACGATGACCGTCATGACGACCAATAGTGGAGATGCCAGCTATCCATTGATCGTCACGACCTCTGGAGAAAATCCCACGCATGACACGATAGGGAACGCTTCTGTAACAGTTGATACGACCGCTCCCACGACACCATCGAATGTCTCTGCCTCATTATCAGGGAAAAAACAAAACCAAACCGTTCAACTCACCTGGGATGCCGCCAGTGATGGACCACAGGGGTCGGGGATTGCATCCTATTCAGTGTACAGAAATGGAACGCTTATCGGCTCTGCCTCCAATTTGAATTTTTCTGATAAGAACTTTTCAACGACGACGGACAATCATTATGACATCTACGCCGTCGATCAGGTAGGACATGTTTCAACGACCCCAGGAACTGCCTCTTACACATATAGTGGCGGTTCGACGAAGCCAGGAAGCGGGAAAGGGAGAAACTAGGCAACACCTGGGTTTTAGGCGAGCTAAACAGAGGCAGAGATTCTGTCATGACGGGCGGTTGGGCAGTGAAGCCAACCGCCCGTTCTTGTTTTTTCTATCCGAAACGTCCTTCGGCAAAATCACTACATGGCCGCTCGGCCACTTCGAGTTTGGAGGACTAGTATAAAAAACGGAAAGAGGGTTTTAGTGATTATCGGCCGGTCCGTTTACGTCAGGCCCTGATAATGGCGCACTGGTTCCATTCTCTCCAGAGCCTGAGGAATCACTGAGCTTCGCAACACCCACCACGCGATCGTCATCGGTCATATCGATTAATCGGACACCTTGAGCGTTTCGACCAATTTCGCGCAGATCGCCGATGTGCATCCGCAAAACTTTGCCTTCGGCCGTCATGACCATGATGTCATCAGCATCTGTGACTTGATGAAAGGACACTGCCGGGCCGTTTTTGTCAGTCACCCGCACGCTGATCACGCCTTTTCCAGCTCGGGCTTGCGCACGGTATTCAGACGCTTGGGTTCTCTTACCATACCCAAGTTCTGTCACCGTTAAGATTGAAGACTCAGACGCAGGCAGCAGGGTTGTCATTCCAATGACCTCATTGCCTTCTTCCAAATTAATGCCTCGCACACCTCGGGCTGTTCGTCCCATGGCCCGTACATCATCTTCGCGAAACCGAATGACCAGACCAAAACGCGTCCCTAGGACGATGTCCCGTTGTCCATCTGTCAGTTCCACGCCAATGAGTTTGTCCCCCTCATCCAACGACAACGCGATAATGCCTCCCTGACGAGGATTGGAAAACGCAGACAGCTCGGTCTTCTTAATCGTGCCCTGCCGGGTGGCCATGACGACATAGTGATCATCACGAAACTCTTTCACCGGCAACGTAATGGTCACTTTTTCATCCTGCCCAAGAGCCAGGAGATTCACGATGGCTTTCCCTTTCGTGGCACGGCCCACATCCGGCAACTCATACACTTTGAGCCAGTAGACTTTTCCAGCGTCGGTAAAAAAGAGCAGGTAATCATGGGTGGAGGCACTGAAGATCTTTTCTACGAAATCCTCCTCCCGTACCCCCATTCCAATCTTGCCTTTCCCGCCTCGATTCTGCGCGCGATACTCGGAAATGGGGTTTCGCTTGATGTACCCGGCATGCGAGATAGTAACGATTACCTCCTCTTCGGCGATGAGGTCTTCACGCTGGATTTCCGCTTCAACCGGGATAATCCGGGTCCGGCGTTCATCCCGATACGCGTCTTTGATCTCTACCAGTTCATCCTTCATGATCTGTCGAACGCGCGAATCGGATTCCAGAATACTCTTGAGTTCAAGGATCTTGGCCTTGATCTCTTGATATTCCTGAGCCAATTTTTCTTGTTCGAGTTGTGTCAGACGTTGCAACCGCATGTCGAGGATCGCGTTGGCCTGAATGTCACTCAGTGAAAATTGATCGATTAAGCCTTGTCGAGCCACGTCCGGCGAACTCGCTCCACGGATGAGCGCAATGACGGCATCGAGGTGGGAGAGGGCGATCGTCAGGCCTTCGAGAATATGAGCGCGTTCTTCGGCCTTGCGAAGATCGAACGCCGTTCGACGTATGATGACTTCGCGACGGTGTTCAATGAAGGCTTCCAGAATTTGCTTGAGGTTGAGGACTTCCGGACGGTTCTGTACCAGCGCCAGCATGATGACCCCAAAGGTCGTCTGCATGTACGTGTGTTTGTACAACTGATTGAGAACCACGATCGGAGTCTCATTTCTCTTCAGCTCGATGACGACACGAAGGCCATCACGGTCCGATTCATCACGAAGGTCACTGATACCCTCGATTCGTTTGTCGTGGATCAGTTCGGCGATTTTTTCCAACAGTCTGGCTTTGTTCACTTGATAGGGTAATTCGGTCACGATGATGCGAGAGCGATCGGTTTTTTCATCCGTTTCAATCTCGGCCTTAGCCCGAACGGTCAATAAACCACGACCCGTATGATAGGCCTCTTTAATCCCCTGCGTGCCATAGATAAATCCCGCGGTTGGAAAATCCGGCCCGGGAATATAGTCCATCAGCTGGTCAATGCTCATTTCCGGACGATCGATTAATTCGATGAGAGCACTGACGATTTCACCGAGATTGTGGGTCGGGATATTCGTAGCGTAGCCAACGGCGATCCCGCCCGCACCATTAATGAGCAGGCTTGGAACCTTGGCGGGAAGGACGAGAGGTTCAACGCTGGACTCATCATAGGTGGGCGTGAAATCCACCGTCTCTTTCTCGATATCGACCAGCATCTCTTGGGCGATTTTGGTGAGCCGCGCTTCGGTGTACCGCATGGCGGCGGGCGGATCACCATCAACAGAGCCATAGTTGCCTTGGCCATCCACCAGGGTGTAGCGCATGTTGAATGGCTGCGCCATCCGCACGAGCGTATCGTAAATGGCCGAATCGCCATGAGGATGATAATTCCCCATGATTTCCCCGACGATTTTGGCGGACTTACGGTAGGGCCGGTTCGCCGCCAACCCCATCTCATTCATGCCATAGAGGATGCGACGATGGACCGGCTTCAAGCCATCTCGCACATCGGGCAAGGCGCGCCCTACGATCACGCTCATCGCGTAATCCAGGTAGGACAGACGCATTTCGTCTTCGATCGCAATCTGTGTCAGACGTTCTTCAGTGGGCATCAGTTACACATCCAGGTTTCGAACTTCGAGTGCATGTTGTTGGATAAAGTTTCGTCGAGGTTCGACTTCATCGCCCATGAGGATCGTGAAGATTTCATCAACCCCCGTCATATCTTCAAGTTTGACCTGCATCAACGCCCGCGTCTCGGGGTTCATCGTGGTTTCCCATAATTGGCCGGGGTTCATCTCTCCCAATCCTTTATACCGCTGCAGGGAGAGGCCCTTTTTCCCAGCTGCCAGAATAGCCTGAACTAAATCGTTCGAGGTCGCGAACGCTGACTCGACGCCTTTTACTTTCATTTTGTACGGAGGTTTTCCTAGACCCATGGCCGTCGGACTCAATTTCTGTAATTCACGAAAGTCGGCAGAACCGACGAGGTCGTGAGTGACGGTCAACGTATGCAGCATGCCATTGGTCGGGACACGACAGACAACAGAATGCGTGTCATGTTCCTCTTCATCTTGGATTTCAAGGAGTATGCGCGAACCAGGGTAGGCCTTTTCGAGCGTCTGCTTGACCTCCGTAACCACGGCCTCAAGCTGTGACCGATTTTTCAGGAGATCTCGGCTTAACGTCGGTTGATCGACGAAGGCCCGCAAGATACCCGTTTGGTATTGTTTCTTCCCGAATCGATTCAAGAGGTCTTCGAATGCGAGAAGATTCTTCAGGATCGGCAGTAAGTCCGTTTGGGTGATGAACGCCTGCTCTCCTTCAACAAAGACTTCGACTTCCTCGACAGCCAGTAAAGACAGATAATCGTTAAGCGCACCATCATCCTTGAGATACTGTTCAACCTTCCCCTTTTTCACTTTGTAGAGCGGAGGTTGAGCAATGTAGATATAGCCTCGTTCGACTAACTCATGCATTTGACGGAATAAGAATGTTAAGAGGAGGGTTCGAATATGACTGCCATCGACATCGGCATCCGTCATCAGAATGATCTTGTGATAACGGGTTTTGTTGATGTCAAACACTTCCTTATCATCCTTTCCCTTTTCTGCCTCTTCACGTCTTCGCCCTATTCCCGTGCCCAGAGCCATGATAAGCGTCCGGATCTCTTCGCTGGAGAGCATCTTGTCGAAACGGGCCTTTTCAACGTTGAGGATCTTGCCTTTGAGTGGGAGGATGGCCTGAAATTTTCGATCCCGACCTTGTTTGGCCGAGCCACCGGCCGAATCTCCCTCGACGATAAACAGTTCGCTTAACGCTGGATCTTTTTCGGAACAGTCGGCAAGCTTACCTGGAAGCGAGCCACCATCAAGGGCTCCTTTCCTACGAATCAACTCTTTCGCTTTCCTGGCAGCTTCCCGTGCCCGCGCGGCATCAATGGCCTTTCCGACGATTTTTTTGGCAACTGGAGGATTTTCCTCAAAATAACGCCCGAGCGCTTCGTTGACCGCTGCTTCTACGACTCCCTTGACTTCGCTATTACCAAGCTTAGCTTTGGTTTGCCCTTCGAATTGTGGGTTGCGAACTTTCACGCTCACGACAGCCGTCAACCCTTCACGGACATCGTCACCGGAAAGGGATTCGACTTCCTTCTTCAATAAATCATTGGCGGAGGCGTACGAATTAATGGTCCTGGTGAGCGCTGCCTTAAAGCCAATGAGATGAGTGCCCCCTTCTCGCGTATTGATATTGTTGGCGAAAGAGAACAGGTGTTCGGCATACCCCACGTTGAATTGCAGCGCTACCTCGAGAATCATTTCCGATCTCTCGGTCTCGATGACGATGGGTTTATGTAATGGTGTCTTGGCTTCATTGAGGTGTTCGACGAACGACACGATCCCACCTTCGTAACAGAATTCTTGCTCTTTTTCTTTGCCTTGCCGTTGATCGACAAGGTAGATCGCGAGCCCTTTATTCAAGAACGCCAGTTCCCGAAGCCGGCGCGCCAGGACATCAAAGCTAAACTCGACCGTTTCGAAGACCTGCGCATCGGGCATGAAAGTAATTTTGGTTCCTCGTTTTTTGGTCTTCCCCGTTGTCGTCAGCGTATCGGTTGGCACCCCGCGAAGGTACCGTTGTTCGAACACCTGCTCGTTCTGCCAGATTTCAAGTTCTAACCATTCTGATAAGGCATTGACGACAGAAATTCCCACCCCGTGGAGGCCTCCGGATACCGTGTACGCCCCCTGTTCAAACTTGCCTCCGGCGTGAAGGACGGTGAGCGCTACCTCTGCGGCCGATTTCTTCTGAGAAGAATGCATGCCGGTGGGAATCCCCCGCCCATTATCGGAAACGACCACGCTGCCATCGATTTGGATCGTCACATGGATCTCTTTGCCGAACCCTGCCATGTGCTCGTCAACACTGTTATCGACCACTTCGTAAACAAGGTGATGTAATCCATCTGGCCCAGTACTGCCAATGTACATGGCCGGGCGTTTGCGCACCGCCTCTAATCCTTCTAACACGCGTATTTGATCGGCATGATAGTGCTCTGACGGTTCACCAGAGCTCCCGACATGTACGTCCCCTGATCCCGGTAGTTCGGAAGATTCCATAGATTCCAAATCTGACGATGAAGTTAGTAAATGATGCTCCCGATAATCCAAAGCCTCTTAGACTTTGACCGGCATAACCACGGCTTTGAATTTGGGATTCTCGTGCTCCTGGATTAAGCACGGACTCAGCGGGGTTTCCATCTGCAAAGTCAGAAATTCCCCATCTATCGCACTCAAGACGTCTAGCAAATAGCGGGCGTTAAACCCCGTTGAAAAGTCGTCTCCTGTATGTTGTGCGGCGATTTCTTCGTTTGCTTCTCCCAAATCAGGGTTACTTGATGATAAATGAATTCGATCTTTTGTAAAGGCGAGTTTAATAGCGTAGGACTTATCTTTGGAGAGCAACGACACGCGTCGAATGGCCCCTTCAAAATCGTCCTTTGAGACTTTAATCTTCTTGGATCCTTCTTTCGGAACGACCTGCTGGTAATTAGGATAGGCGCCTTCCATGACACGCGATGTCAGGACAAGTCCGCTTTTCCGGAAGATGACCATATTCTTCGTAAATCCCACCAGTGGTTCGTTGTCATCCTCTTCTAACAGTCGTCGGATTTCGACTGCAGCCTTCTTGGGAATGATCACTTTCGTCTCATTGTCTGGAAGGGATCCTGGCTCGATCGAGACTTCCTCTTCCGCCAAGGCCAGTCGATGCCCATCGGTACCGACGAGTCGAATCGTGGCTTTTTGGGCCGGGCCACTGGTAATGGAGACTAAGACTCCATTGAGGACGTAGCGAGTGTCGTTGTCACCAACCGCGAAAATGGTATGTCGGATTAATTCTAAGAGCCCGGATGAAGGAAGAGGAATAAGACCGTCCCTTTCGATGGCAGGGAGACTGGGGAAATCCTGGCTTGGAAGACCAACAACACGAAATTCGCTCCGACCAGCCTTGATGGTCACCCAGGAATTGTCCGATACGGTAATCTGAATTTCTGGTTCGCGGATCTCCTTCAATATTTCAAACAGCTTCCGAGCCGAAAAGGTAACGGCTCCAGGTTGGTCCACCTTCGCATTGTAGAGTCCACGCATGGCCAACTCTAAGTCGGTTGCGAGAATGTCTAGTCCATCTTCTTTGGCTTCTAGAAGAATATTCGCCAAGATGGGCATCGTGTTTCTTTTTTCGACGACTCCCTGAACACGCTGAAGGGCCGTGAGCAGTCCTTGCCGTTGGATCGTGACCTTCATAATTCCAAACTCCTGCGGAGGCTAACCTTTTCCGATCTCTTCTTTCAGACTCATAATCGTATTTCGTAACACGGAATCTGTTTCTTGTGATTTTTGAATTTGCTTGCAGGCGTGGATAATCGTCGTATGATCTTTCCCCCCGAAATCTCGGCCTATTTCAGGAAATGAGGCATCCGTGAGTTCACGACAAAGATACATGGCAACCTGTCGGGGATGAACGAGGGTCTTCGTTCGACGTTTCGATTTTAAGTCCGAAACCTTGACATGAAACCGGTTTGCGACGGCCTCCTGAATGTCTTCGATCGTGATCACATTCCGCTTTCCCCCTAACAAGTCACGCAGGACATTCTTCGTCATCTCGACCGTAATGACTTGGCCGGTCAGTGATGCATACGCACCCAGACGAATGAGTGCCCCTTCAATTTCTCGGATGTTGCTCTTGAGATTCGCGGCCAACAATTGAATGACTTCTTCTGATATCCCCACACCTTCTTCTTCAGATTTTTTTCTGAGGATGGCTATGCGCGTTTCGACGTCCGGCTGTTGCAGGTCCGCGATCAACCCCCATTCAAACCGCGACCGCAGACGTTCTTCCATCGACGGCATCTCTTTAGGAAAACGATCACTGGAAAGCACGATCTGTTTCCGAGCCTCGTAGAGAGAGTTAAACGTATGAAAAAATTCTTCCTGTGTCCGCTCCTTTCCTGCCAAAAACTGGATATCGTCGATCAGCAACATATCAACGTTACGATACCGACGCCGGAGTTCAATCATTTTGTCGTAGCGTATGGAGTTGATCACTTCATTCGTAAATTGTTCCGTGGTGACATACGCGATTCGGAGTTCTCCGTTCTGGGCCACGTAATTTCCGATCGAATGCAGAAGATGTGTTTTTCCTAAGCCTACCCCTCCGTAGATGAACAGTGGATTATAGGCTAAGGCAGGAGACTCCGCGACAGCTCGACTGGCGGCATGAGCAAATTGATTGCTTGCACCGACCACAAAGTTATCGAACGTGTATTTAGGGTTTGGTAATGGGGACTTCTTGTTCCGATTCAAGACGGATTGGGGATCTCGTGGTGGATTCCTAATCGGTGCGCCTGACTGGGAATACGGGTCTTCGTTAGATTCCCTCACGATAAAGTCAACTTCTACGGGACCAGATACCGCTCCCACGACTTGAATGGCTTCCGTCAAAACAGCCAAATAATTCCGGCTTAACCACTCGCCAAAGAATTTATTAGGGACAGAAATTCTAGCTTTTTTCCCATTAATTCCCTCGTATAACAAGGGGTTAAACCAGGTCTCCAACACCTCTCCCCCCACTCGGGGTTGCAGGAAATCAAGTACCTGACTCCAAGTATGTTGAAGGTCGACCGTTGAAGAATCTAATTTATTCACAGACTTATAAACACCTGTTAATAATTCAATGAGAATTTTAAAACGTTAACGAAGAACCCCTTATAAAAAAAGCAAGCTACCACCACCTTCTTCAGCCTCATACACCATGTCATCTACAGATTTTCTCTTGAAATCTGAGAGTACTTCACAAGTTTCCAAGATACAATAGAACGTCTAAAGTAATGATTTTAAACATTTTTCATTTAAACTTCCTGTTATTAACAGGTCCTACTATTCTTCCGACTCTTACGACGAATTTGGTATTTAGACAGAAAACATAAGAGAAGAGTCGTACAATCTCATGTTTATATCTGTTAGAAAATCAAGATCCGATCTGAAATAAAAATTAGGTTCAAAAGATCTTTATATGAAATTGGAGTCTGTGATAACGCTTGAACCTGACATTCTCTATCTTCTTGAATAATATATTGTTTTTCCCCAAAGAACTGATATTGACCTTTAGGTTCCTCTAATAGAACAAGTGACGACTGGATTTCATGTTGCTCAACATACTGTTTGATATCATCAATGAATTCAAAATCATGAGATTCCTGTGCTCTAGGAGAAAGAATATAGAGAGAATGGGGTTTCACCTGAGAGGCCATCCTGAATTTACTCAAAAAACAACAACTCTATCAGCTTCATGAAGGAGGGTCTGAATGTCTCGTTTTGACTTCTTTTGTAGGGAAAAGTCAGGGTCTAAATCAAATGACTGTTCACTTCCCTCCGGAAGGACGATTGGTAATTGTAAATCCTGAATGGAGGGTAAGTATTTTTCGAGGGTATCTAAATCCATGATAGCTGGGCTCAGTTCATCAGTGACGAGCATGCGAGCGTTTCCCATAAGGATGATCGTTAATCGATTGGGGCCAGTTGATAGACCGAGAGCAATGCGTAAGCCCTCTACGGGTTGTTGAGAAACCGTTGGATCCTTACGGATTAGGACAATGAGTGATAAAGACATGGATGCATTAACAAACCATTGAAGAATTGGAAACGTATACGATTGATAACACACCAGAAAGCATGCTGTATCGAACAGCGGAGGGATAAACGAAAAAATCGTTTCTTATTGAAAAGTAAGAGAAAAAATAACAGTTATTCGCGAAAAAAGTCAAGAATTTAGAAAGATGTCCGTATCGTGGTGGATCCATGAATTCAGGCGATCCGGGACATGGGGTATGGGTATTTCAGTCTGTCGTTTATCTCGCATATTCCTTAAGACGATAAGGCCTTTATGGACTTCATCATCTCCGATGATGATTGTTGCGAGCGCGTCAAGTTTATCTGCCGATTTTAAGTGAGCCTTCAGCGAATTGGCCCGAAAGTCTGAATCGGCCCGAATTCCAGATTCACGGAGACGAGATAAGAGTTGAAGGCCTGCAGGTCGTCCTTTGAGCCCAAACCCAGCTACGACAACCAAAGGTGAAGGTTCTGAAAGAATCGTGGAAGGAATAAGGAGATTCACCCGTTCAAGACCGACCGCAAAACCGACAGCGGGTGTGTCTGGCCCTCCTAAATTCCTGACGAGTCCGTCATACCTTCCCCCAGCCCCTATGGTATTCTGGGCTCCCAAGTTGGATGAAGTCATTTCAAACGTTGTTTGAGTGTAGTAATCCAGCCCTCGAACGAGTCTGTGGTCAATGGTATAGGAGATGTTCAGGAGAGCAAGGCCGTCAAGCACGGCCTGGAAGTGTGCTGAGGCAGATGGAGAGAGATGATCGAGGATCTTTGGCGCCTTATCAGTGAGCGTTTGACATGACGGGACTTTGCAATCGAGGATTCGTAGGGGATTGGTTGATAGTCGACGCTGGCAGTTCCCACAGAAGTCCTTGATACGAGGTGTGAGATGATCTTGAAGTTCTTTCGTGTAACGCTGTCGGTCTTCTGGGGTTCCTATCGAATTAAGGTATAACGTAAGGTCGGGAAGCTGTAATTCGTGAAAATACTGCCATAGTAACGCAATGACCTCGACGTCCATGTAAGGATCATCCGTTCCAAAGACCTCCACGCCAAATTGATGAAACTGTCGATAACGACCGGCCTGAGGACGCTCATGACGGAACATTGGCCCGATGTAGTAGAGTTTTCGGTTTGCAAACTGGGTATGTAAATTGTGTTCGAGGTAGGATCTCACGACACCAGCGGTTCCCTCTGGGCGCAGGGTCAACGATGTACCATCACGATCAGCGAAGGTGTACATTTCCTTTTCCACCACATCGGTAGATTCCCCAATACTTCTCGAGTACAATTGCGTCTGTTCAAAAATTGGGATTCGAATTTCTGAAAAGCCATAGCATTGAGCCAGTTTATGAGCAGTGGATTCAACGGCATCCCAACTATTCATCTGGCCTGGAAGAATGTCTTTGATACCTTTAATGCCTCGAATTTTCACAGTTTTTCTTCCTGAAGTATGCGATAACTCATGATATTTACTTGTGTTTTTTTCAAAATGGACTATATCGTTCGTATGTGGTTCAGTCAATTAGAGTCCTGCGGAGCCAAGGGAGTGGGGAAGTGATTCTCCAATCTTTTTGTGTGTAAAGAGTGCCCTCATTGACTTACTCGAGCTGAATCACGATAATTTGCGGTTTGCATCAATAAAACCATGAAGGAGATCTTGCCGTGTCAATGACCTATCGACAGCCCTCAAATTTAAAAAGAAAACGGGACCACGGTTTTCGCAAGCGAATGAGCACGAAGAATGGACGCAAAGTACTCGCAAGGAGAAGAAAGAAAGGACGGTATCGTCTCACTGTTTCGGATGAATAGACGTGCATCTGACGCCGAGTTATTCTTGAAGAAATCGCGGGACTATGCTCGAGTCAAGTTACGAGGCAGGCGTCTTCAGAATTCACTGTTTAACGTCATGTTCTGTGAAAATCAGATTTCTTCGTCTCGTGTTGGTATAGTCGTTGGTCGGCGCTTTGGGAAGGCAGTTCTTCGAAATCGAGCTAAGCGGATCTTTCGAGAGCTAGTGCGGGCTATCCATGATGAACTGGTAAAAGGATACGACATCATCATATTTCCTAAGCCGTCGGTCTTGGATCAACAGTTTCAAATCGTTCAAAAAAATTGGAAAATAGCCCTTCACAAGATTGGGGTTCTTCGTCCCTCTCCTCATCCGTCATGTCCCGAATCATTCTCTGGTTAATCTCAATTTATCAACGATGGATTTCGCCCTTCTTTAGACCACACTGTCGATTTTATCCAACTTGCTCTTATTACGCTTACGAAGCCATACGTCGCTATGGAGCCGTTAAGGGGTTGAGTTTGACGATGATTAGGCTTCTGAAGTGTCAACCGTTCCATTCTGGTGGGACGGATCTTGTTCCCTAACCCTATTCTCCGTTGTATGAGCTTTTCTCGGTCGTCGGGATGGGTCGAATAGAGTACGTTCATGCGCCATAGAGACTTCAATCTGTCAGGGAAATATTAAAGCCAATGGAAAAACGCGTCGTCTTGTTTATCATCCTCTGTTTGGGAATCATCATTGGCTGGGATCTGGTCTTGAAACAATATGGGTTCGTTCCGGTCAGTGATTCAGTAATCATCGATCAGACGGAGGAAGCTCCTTCAACCAACAAAAAGACAGGAGAAGAGCCCGAACTAGGAACGCCAGAAGCCAATACTCCCGATAACAGTCCCGATCGCTCATCGGTCAGCTCAAACGAGGCACCCGCCAACGACTCCCAGTCCCAGACGACGAACGCGGAAGTCAAGATAGAGACGATAGACACACCACTCTATCGAGCGGAAATTTCGAACCGCGGTGCGCAGATCAAGAGCTGGAAATTAACCCGCTACCTCACGCAATCCGATGATCCGGTTCCAATCGAACTTGTCTATTCCGAAGGACAATTCGCCGGTCCTTTATCCCTTTCGACTGATGATGACAAAGTCACTCAGGCGGCCCAGGAAGCTATTTATGAAGTTGAACGCGACTTCTCGGTCTTGGATGAGACACATCCCGTCGGGCACATGTCCATGACTTATCAGTCCGCGGAACATGGTGTGCGAATACAGAAAAATTTTACGTTTCATCATAATTCCTATGTTGTCGATGTGACTGTCAATGTCGAAGGCGTAAGTCATGATCTTAATGTACTGCTGGGAACGAATTTCGGCATTGTCGAATGGGGGCAAGGTTTCATCGGATCATTGGGGCCGGCCTGGATGATCGGAGATAAATTAGAAAAGGCATCACCAGAATTCGATGAGGGTGCCGAACCGGGCACCAAAGCATATCTCGAACAGACAGGGAATATCCGTTGGGGTGCATTGCAAGACAAATACTTCATGAGTGTGATCATCCCTGAAAAGGCGGAAGGATATTTCGCGCAAGAAGAACTCGAGCATGTCATCACAGCCGGCGTGAAATTCGACGGGGCACAGGGACCGCACAGTTACACATTTCGTCTTTATGCTGGTCCGAAACAATTCGACATTCTCAAAGACTTTCACATCGGTTTGGAAGATACGATCGACTTCGGCTGGTTTATCTATGACAACTGGAGCGTCGTGAAGGCTGTGGCCAAGCCTCTGTTCTATGTCCTGCGATATTTCTATGAGTACACACATAATTACGGTATCGCCATCATACTCTTGACCGTCTGCATCAAGTTGTTGTTCGTTCCCTTGCAATATAAAAGTTACAAATCGATGCAAGGGATGCAGAAGATTCAACCCAAGGTCTTGGAGATCCAGAATAAATATAAGGACGATCGCGAGCGGCTCAATAAAGAGTTGATGAAACTCTACAAGGATCACAAAGTGAACCCGGTCGGTGGATGCCTTCCGATGTTCCTGCAAATGCCGGCGTTTATCTCGCTGTTTAACATCCTGTACATGACTGTCGATCTTCGCCAAGCTCCGTTTATGTTATGGATTACGGATTTATCGGTCCCTGACCCCTATTACGTGTTGCCGATACTGATGGGAGCCTCGATGGTCCTGCAACAAAAAATCATGCCCACCACGATGGACCCGACACAGGCCAAAATGATGTTGTTCCTTCCGGTCGGATTGACCTTTTTATTCCTGACCTTTCCCGCCGGGCTCGTGTTGTATTGGGTCACCAACAATGTTCTCACCATTCTGCAACAATTCATCACAGACCGGTACATTTTTAAAAAACCAACTTTTTCATCGCCACAATCTGATGGCGACCCTCCCAACGATTCCCAAGACCAGAAAGACAAGAAGTCCAAGGATCCACAAGACCCACCCAAGGCTCCTGAGAAGGGGAAGAACAGGCGTAAAGGCAGGAAGTGAGCGTGCAGCTGGATGATACGATTTGTGCCATTGCCACACCTGTTGGCGAGGGTGGCATCGGCATCGTCCGCGTCAGTGGTCCGGATTCACAGCGTTTGACCTCGAAGATTATCACTCTTCGGCGAGGGATACCCTTGCAAACTATGAAGAGTCATCAGCTCTATTTGGCGGATGTGCGAGTCGCACTCCTGGACTCTGAGATGTCGTCAGTTCATGCCGCGATGAAAAAAATCGACGAAGCCTTGGTTGTGCATATGCGGGCCCCGCGATCGTATACGGGAGAGGATGTCTTCGAGATTCACTGTCACGGAGGGCCGCTCGTCCTGACAATGGTGTGTGAAGCATTGATACAGGAAGGAGCGCGGCTCGCAGAGCCAGGAGAATTTACGCGGCGAGCTTTTCTTCGTGGTCGCCTGGACCTGACACAGGCTGAGGCTGTTCTGGATACGATACGAGCGACGACATCGATGAGCCTTCAGCTCGCGCAGGAACAATTAGCCGGAGGCTTGGCCGACACGGTCGAACGCATCCGGGAACGATTGATTCGCGTGCTGGCCCATCTTGAAGCCGGATTGGATTTTGTCGAAGAAGACATCACCTTTCTAGAACAGGATGAGCTCAAGGAGACGTTGATGCTGATCCAAGGTGATATCTCCACATTACTCAAGACCGCAGAACATGGTCGAATCATTCGTGAGGGTGTCAATACGGCCATCATCGGAAGACCGAATGCCGGGAAATCTAGTTTGCTGAACGCGCTTTTACGAACGAATCGCGCCATTGTCTCATCTATTCCGGGCACGACGCGAGATGTCTTGGAAGAAGCGCTCACTGTCAACGGGATCTTGCTTCGGTTACGAGATACTGCCGGCATCCGGGAGGCCAGTGACGAAATCGAAGAAGAGGGAATCCGTCGTTCCGAAGAAGCACTTAAGCAGGCAGAACTTCTTTTGCTCGTGATTGATGCTTCGCAAGACCTCGCGCCAGAAGATATCAAGCTAATTCAGGACAGTGCGAAAAAGAAGCGGGTTCTGATCTTGAACAAAACCGATTTGCCAGTCAAAGTCCATGAACGGGATGTTGAAGCTTGCCTTAACGAAGCATCAGTAGAAGATGTCAATCCTGATCACACCGTACTCGTGCCTGTTTCGGCAAAAACTCATGATGGAATGGATCGGCTGCGCCAGAAAATAGCCGATGTCTTGATTCGAGATAGACGAGAAACGAGAGATTCCTTGCTCATCACACGGCTTCGTCATAAACAAGCTCTGCTCTCGGCGCAGGAGGCCATCGTCAATGCTCTTTTCGCGATTGAACAGGAGTTTTCGTGCGATTGTGTTGCCGTAGATTTGCGCGCTTCGCTACAGTATCTTGGTGAAATTACCGGTTCGACCAGTACCGATGATATTCTTGACCGTGTGTTCTCGGAGTTTTGTATAGGAAAGTGAAGATTCGCAGGTAAACTATTTTAGGTAAGTTGAGAGAATAAAGTATAGAATTGTTCAAACGGAGTTCAGGGACAAGTGTGAGACGTTCGGCTATTCTGTATCAAGGTCTTGGTGAGGGAAAACAGTATGTCGATCAATGTTGACATCGTCGTTGTCGGAGGAGGGCATGCTGGATGCGAGGCTGCGCTGGCTGCGGCACGTATGGGCTGTTACGTTGCCCTGGTGACCATCGACGAGTCAAAGATCGCCCAAATGCCCTGTAATCCGGCAATGGGTGGAATAGCTAAGGGACATCTCGTAAGGGAAATTGATGCATTGGGAGGAGAAATAGGTATTAATACTGATTTATCAGGCATACAATTTCGCATGCTGAACACCAAAAAAGGGCCAGCCGTGCGAGCGCTCCGTGTGCAGTGTGATAAGCGGATGTATAGCCAGGCCATGCAACAAACATTGCGCCGGCAGGATAGATTGCAGATTATCTCGAGCACGGTGGATCGAATCATGACACGAGCCGGTCAGGTAGAAGGAGTTATCCTTAAGGACGGAATCAAAGTGCTATCCCGTGCAGTGGTTTTAACTTCAGGGACCTTTCTCAAGGGGTTGATGCATGTCGGGTTGAATCATCTTCCCGGTGGAAGAGCCGGAGAATTTTCCGCCGAACATCTTTCCGACTGTATGCGAGACTTAGGGTTTCAGGTTGGGAGATTGAAGACAGGAACGCCTCCGCGATTAGATCGAGACAGTATTTGTTTTGACAAAACCGTCGCGCAGCCAGGTGATACTCCACCCCGACCGTTTTCGTATCGAACCTCTGCCATCACCAATCCGCAGATATCCTGTCACATTACCTATACCAATCAGGAAACTCATCGCATAATTCGAGAAAATCTTGATCGATCACCTATGTATTCCGGCGTGATCGACGCGACTGGCCCTCGGTATTGTCCATCCATCGAGGATAAAGTGGTCAGGTTCGCCGATAAAACCCAGCACCAGATTTTTTTGGAGCCAGAAGAATTACATTCAAACTCCTATTATCCCAATGGTATCTCTACGAGTCTTCCCATCGATGTTCAGCAGGCGATGGTCAAAACCATTCCAGGATTGGAACATGCCAAGTTTCTACGACCAGGCTATGCCATTGAATATGACTACTTTCCTCCGCGACAGCTTCATGAGACCTTAGAGACGAAGATTGTCAGAGGTCTGTACCATGCCGGTCAGATAAACGGGACTTCCGGCTATGAAGAAGCCGCGGCGCAGGGTATTATCGCAGGAATAAATGCCGCGCTTCGTGTGAAGGGTGAGCCTCCCCTCATTCTTGACCGCTCTCAAGCCTACATAGGCGTACTCATCGATGATTTGATCACAAAGGATACTCATGAACCCTACCGGATGTTTACGTCGCGCGCAGAACATCGTCTGCTCCTGAGGCAGGATAATGCAGATATGCGATTGATGGATATCGGTCATCGTCTGGGGTTGATCGACGATCGTATGTTTGGGAAGTTTGAACAGAAGCGTGAATTTTTTGAACGGGAAATGAGTCGATTGCAGGGTACGACGCCATCTAAATCAAATGGATTTCAATTTATTCAATCGTTGGGTATTGATCTCAGCACCAATAATCTCACCTTGGCCCAACTGCTCAAAAGACCAAATATTACGTATAGGCAATTGCTCTCGGATTCCGTCGAGCACGAAGAATTCGATGACGATTTTATGGAGTCTCTGGAGGTGGCCGTCAAGTATGAAGGATACATACAACGGCAAGAGCAGCAGGTCGAAAAATTTAGAAAATTAGAAGATCGCCGTATCCCGGTAGGCTTTGATTATCGATCGATCACAGGATTTTCAAACGAGGTGATTGAGAAATTATCCCTTATAAAGCCTTCATCAATCGGACAGGCCTCGCGAATCTCAGGAGTCACGCCGGCTGCGATTTCACTTCTTCTTGTCGCGCTTGATCGTCATAGGCGTCGGCGTGATTATGCGACGTCCTAACTCAACAGTATTTTTCTAGCGTCAAAGAAAGCATTATTGTGTTCCCTGGTGTGCAAGGGTTTGCTTCACAAGCATTCTCTGTTCTTCCATGATTAGCCATTGGTATTTTAATTAGAGGTGTTCTTGGACACGGTAGATTTAAAGGCCTCAAGCCTATGGTAATTGTTTTTAGATGAGACTTGTCTAGCAACTGGAAACTTCATTGCAGGTGTTCAAGTGTTCCACGTGGAACAAAAGAGGTCTATCGAATCCATACTCATATCAGGCGCGGAGGAATTTGGTCTCACATTATCTGATGAGACCATTAAAAAATTCCTTGTCTATTTCGAAGAACTTACTCGATGGAATGAAAAAATTAACCTCACCGGTCTCAGTTCAACGTCTGATATTGTCGTCAACCTTTTTGTCGATTCTTTAGCGTTCTCTCTGGCTCAAAATCATCGAATGGGCCAGTCGTTTATCGATATCGGAAGTGGAGGAGGTTTTCCTGGTCTTCCACTTAAGATTGTCTTTCCCCACATTTCCCTGACTCTGGTTGAACCTAAGCTCAAAAAGGTGGCATTTCTCCATCATATAATCGGAGCGCTTTCGTTGGATGATGTATGTGTTAAACCACAAACGATTCAGGATTACGTACGTATGCCATCACGGCCAACTTCATATGACGTTGTGACATTCAAGGCTGTAAAGCCGGAAAACCTCTTCCCGACGGTACTCTCTCTCTTGCATCCGGAAAGTCGTGTGTGTATATACAGGTCCCGATCTATAGGAACAGGGATCTCACATTTTCATATGCTATTGGATCGGGAAATTGTTTATCAGTTGCCGAAAGGCTACGGGGAAAGAGTCCTCTCTGTGTTGCGGCCACTGGCTACAGATGTAAATTGTAAGCCATGTCCATGATTCAGGATTCATCAAGTGTTCTTGACCACGGTAGATGAGAAGGCTTCTACCGAATGTACTGGGATTTTTTGTTCAGAATTTCTTAGCAATTGACATTTCCATTACACGTGTTCAAGTTCCACGTGGAACATTTGCGGTAATACGGGAGTCTGTACTTGAAAAAAATTATCGCTGTCGCGAATCAAAAGGGTGGTGTAGGCAAAACAACCACTGCCATTAATGTCTGTGCTTCTATCGCGCATACACGGCGGTCGGTCCTATTCATCGACCTTGATCCCCAAGCCAACGCAACGAGTGGAATGGGAATTCAGGCGCCAAAGTGCACGATTTATGATTGTTTGATGGCAAGGGATTTCATCGACGGTGCGGTTATAGAGACGATGATCTCAGGATTGGACATGATTCCGGCTAGTTCTGATCTTGTCGGGGCAGAGGTGGAACTCTCACATGTACCCGGAAGAGAAGAAGTCTTGAAGACTATCTTAGGGAAAATTCGAAGGGACTATGAATGGGTCATCATTGACTGCCCTCCTGCGCTTGGCCTCCTGACCATCAATGCCTTGGTCGCGGCATCATCAGTGCTGATCCCTGTTCAATGTGAATATTATGCCATGGAGGGTCTTGGGAGATTGCTCGGGAATGTTGATCGAATAAAAGAGTCTATCAATCCTCGATTGGAGCTCGAGGGAATAGTATTGACGATGCATGACTCGCGTATTAATCTATCCCGTCAAGTAGAAAAAGAAATTCGGGAATACTTCGAAGGCAAAGTGTACAAGACCGTCATACCCAGGAATGTTTCTCTGGCGGAATGCCCAAGTTATGGAAAGCCGGTCTTACTGTACAATGCCGCTTCTTCTGGCTCACGCGCATATCTAGATCTTGCCGAGGAGATCATTGCCTAATGGAAAAGAAAGCACTTGGGAAGGGATTGCAGGCGCTCCTGCCGGAAAAAAAGTCTGTGAATTGGAGCGTGGGAGAAGAGGTCAAATACCTTTCTGTTGATCAAATCATTCCCAATAGATACCAGCCGAGAAAAACGTTCGATGAGTCTGAAATATCAGACCTCGCCGCGTCCGTAAAAGAACATGGGGTTCTTCAACCCGTCATTGTCAGGCGAACCGGTGATGGTGCGTTTGAACTCATCGCCGGTGAAAGGCGGTTAAGGGCGGCAAAAATTGCTGGCCTTGCGGCGATCCCTGCATTGGTTCGTCTCTCGAACGATGAAAAGTCATTGGCTCTGGCGCTTGTTGAGAATGTGCAACGGCAAAACCTCAACCCCATGGAAGAGGCTCGTGCCTATACGCAGCTCATCGATGACTTTGGTCTTATCCAGGAGCAGGTCTCTACGGCAGTGGGGAAAGATCGATCGACTGTCGCGAATTTAATTCGCCTGTTGTCTCTCCCAAGGGAAATCCAAGATTTCATCGAACATCGTCAAATTTCTTTGGGTCACGCCAAGGTGTTATTAGGCCTCAAACAGGCCGAAAAGCAGGTTTCTATCGCTCGGCAAATTATTCGCGATAGCCTGTCAGTTCGCGCGGCAGAAATCATTGTAAACAAGGCGAAAAACAACAATATCCCTCGTACAGTCATGAGAAAGTCCAATGAGTTTTTTCATGTGGAAGAACAGGTCAGGCGTCGACTCGGTTCCAAGGTGCATATTGCCAAAAGCCGGAAGGGAGGAAAGCTTATTATTCACTTCTTTTCAGAGGAGGAGCTTGAAAGAATCGTTGGTTCGATATTGGAATGAAATTTGCTGGATAAATCCAGTTTCACCAACACGTTGAGTCACGGATTGTCAGGTGTAAGGTGCAAGGACGACACATTATGCTGATGACCCTCACATGGGAACTCTGGATCATTGGTCATCCTGACCGATGTCCAAAACAGTAAGGGGGTTTTATGTTTGGAAGAAATAACAACGCTGAAAATGATCAATCTTCAGGCTTTACGGAGGGGGCCACGCCAATGGGAAATGCCAAACCATTCGATCTCGACAAAGCTGCCGGTGATGTCATTGCCTTTGTAGGAGAGGGCGTCACATTTAAGGGAACTATTCGTTACAAGGGGTCCGTACGAGTTGACGGCCGTCTTGAGGGTGAAATATTTACGGATGGGATCCTTATCGTCGGTGAAAAGGCCATCATTTCAGCGAAAATCGAAGCCGGGACGATTGCCTGCCAGGGGCGGATTACCGGTGACATCGTGGCTAAGGAGCGAGTGAAGCTCATGTCTCCTGCGGTATTTGAGGGATCAGTTAAAACACCCTCGATTTCAATGGATGAAGGCGTCCTTTTTAATGGGACATGTGTCATGCCCAAACCAGGAGAGAGTAAGACCAAAGATTCCTCTTTCGTCGGAAAATCGGAAGAGACCCTCAAAGTATCCTAATGCTTTGCCGATGATACTATATGAGCGTTCATTGTTCCGAGGGAGTTATGGCCCTTTGAGTCGGCGTTTAGAGGAGGCATAGCAATGTGGGGCGAGAAAGGAAAACCGAAAAAAGAGACCATCTTTGAGGACGACCATTATACTTTTCTTGGGAAAGGGGTGGACTTCAAAGGCAAAGCGCAATTCGAGGGCACAGTTCGCGTTGACGGCCATTTTGAGGGTGAAATTACGACCGATGACACGTTAATCATCGGGGAGCATGCGGTGATTAAGGGGACGATCATCGGAGGAACCATCGTGAGTGGTGGCCGAGTGGAAGGGAACATCACGGCAACGAACAAGGTTCAACTCCTCAAACCCGCCGTGCTCATCGGAGATGTTCATAGTCCGGGATTTTCCATGGAGGATGGTGTATACTTTCATGGCATGTGCGATATGGGCGCGGCGCCGGCCCAGGTCTTCGATGTTGAGGCTGATCATCAAGAAAACGGAAACCATGGTTCCAAAAGCCTTCAAGTTGCCCACGATTCATAATCCTCATTTGTTTTTCCAACCTCGTTAAACTCCGTGACTAATCGTCCAATTGTTGTACTTGGAATGAGTGGTGGCGTCGATAGTTCGGTCGCCGCCTCCTTGCTCGTGGAGCAAGGATACGATGTGAGGGGTGTCACGTTACAGGTTTGGGAAGAAGAGGATGAAGAAACCAGAAAAACGAAGCGATGGGAGGAGCGAGGTTGCTGTAAGGTAGGCATCGCGAAACATGTGGCTCAACTGCTTGATATTTCACATGAATTAATAGACACAAGGGAAATTTTTCAACAAGGCGTCATTCACGATTTTACGCAATCATACCTAAGTGGTAATACTCCGAACCCATGTATTCGATGCAATGAACGGGTCAAATTTGGTTCTTTGTATGCACATGCCAAGAGCATGGGGGCGGATTTCGTCGCGACTGGGCATTACGCCAAGATTGTACAAAGCCCAGACGGCGAGTTTCAGCTGGGGATGGCTGAGGATCGAAAGAAGGACCAGTCATACTTTTTGTATCGCGTGTCCTCTGCTTGGCTTCCTCAAATACTGTTTCCTCTTGGCGACTTAGAAAAATCTGAAGTCTGGGCCCGTGCAGAGCAGATGGGGCTTCCCACGGAGGAATTGAAGGAAAGTCAGGAAATTTGCTTTGTGACGCAAGGAAATTATAAAGATTTCCTGAAACAACGCGTTCCGGAATCGATGAAGCCAGGGACGTTTGTCGATATGCAAGGCAGTCCCCTTGGCGAGCACGAAGGGATCGCGTTCTATACGTCTGGCCAACGAAAAGGCTTGGGCCTGGCGACTGGCGAGCGTTTGTACGTCCACCATGTCATCCCTGAACACAATACGGTCGTATTGGGATCGGCTGAGGATTTGAACACGTGGACCTGTCGTATTGCGGAGTTGAATATCTTTAGGAAGCAAGAAATTATAGAGGGAGCGCCTGTTCTCGCAAAATGTCGCTACGCATCCCCTGCCGTTCAGGCAACTGTCGCTTGGGAGCAAGAAGACACGATCAAGCTTACGTTCTCGAATCCTCAACGATCCTTGAGTCCCGGGCAATCGGTCGTGTTATATGATGCCAACGGGTTGGTTCTGGGTGGAGGAATTATTCAGCGTGAGAAAGAGTTGTCTGCGGTTCCAACTGACCACTCCTCCCCGCTGCTTACTACTTCATAATAGAACTCCTGTTTCTTCAGAGAAACAATGGTCAAACTCTACATTTGAGTTGACACCCTCATCCCTCCATGCTAATTTTCCCCGTTTGAGCTCTCCTCAAAAATAGCCGCTCCCATACACTTCTGATACGTGTCGTGCATGATACGCGCTGTATCAGCGTGAAATGTCGGTGATTGACATGTTCGGAAGGGGTGAGAGACGCCAACTGGGAGCGCCTGTGCTTGGCTAAAATGAACGAGCTGATGTCATAGACACTTTCACGATCAACATTAATTTCGCAGTAATCCACTGAGCATCTAGTTAGGAGTGTTAAGTTAAGTTGTGAACAAGAGTTCCGTTGCGCGTCGGTATGCCAGTGCCCTCTTCAACTTGCTGGAAGAGCAACATGTCCCGGTCGTGCGTGACAGTTTGAATGCCATCGCGCGCGCGCTGGAGTCCTCGCAGTCCTTCAAGCATGCCATCGCATCTCCTGTGTTTACCTTTGAAGAAAAAAACGCGATTCTTAAAGAGTTGTGTGACCGAACCGGTGCTCCACCGGTCATGAAACAGTTTTTCACGCAACTTTTGAAGAAGAACCGAGGAGTTATCCTTCCTGAGATTGCCGAAGCCTTTAGCAACTTAGCTGATGAAAAGAAAGGGGTGCAGCATATCTGGGTGGCTTCGGCCAAAGACCTGACGCATGCCGAGCAACAACAACTCGAGACCGAATTGAGTCAAAAACTCAACAGAGCCGTGAAACTCGAAGTTGAGACCGTGCCAACGTTGATCGCAGGTCTCCAAATTCGGATTGGGAGTCTCGTCTTTGACAATACAATACGAGGTAAATTAGACAATATGAGGACCCGCCTGGCAAAGGGGTAAATTATGCAGATTAAGGCAGAAGAGATTAGTTCGATCATTCAAGAAAAAATTAAAGGCTTCGATCAGCGGGTCGACGTTCAAGAAATGGGGTATGTCATCCAAGTAGGTGACAACATCGCCAGGGTGTATGGACTCGAAGGGGCCATGTCGGGAGAGTTGTTAGAATTTCCCGGCGGTCTCTATGGAGTTGCCCTTAATCTAGAAGAAGATAGCGTTGGCGCGGTGTTGCTTGGAGAAGATGTAGGCATTCGTGAAGGAGATCCGGTCAAACGCACCGGTCGAATTGCTGAAGTTCCCGTGGGTGAAGCCCTGGTAGGTCGTGTTGTTGACGCGATTGGGATGCCCATCGATGGAAAAGGATCTATCAATTCCACAGAGTCTCGGCTCATTGAAATTAAAGCCCCTGGGGTCGTAGATCGGCAATCGGTCAGCGAACCATTGCAGACTGGGTTAAAGGCTATTGATGCCATGATTCCAGTTGGTCGTGGCCAGCGAGAGCTGATTATCGGAGACCGCCAGACCGGGAAAACCGCCATCGCGGTCGATACGATTATTAACCAGAAGGGATTGGACGTTTATTGTTTCTATGTTGCCATTGGTCAGAAACGTTCGACGGTTGCCCGAGTGGTGAAAACTCTTGAAGATTACGGCGCGATGGAGTACACCACGGTCATTTCAGCGACCGCCAGTGACTCGGCATCATTACAATTTTTTGCGCCGTATGCCGGCGTGACCATGGCGGAGTATTTCCGTGACAATGGGAAACATGCACTCATTGTCTATGATGATTTGTCCAAACATGCCACGGCGTATCGTCAGCTTTCCCTCCTGCTTCGACGGCCTCCAGGCCGTGAAGCCTACCCCGGTGATGTGTTTTTCTTGCATTCTCGGCTCCTGGAACGTGCAGCAAAGATGAGCGAGGCAAAAGGTTCGGGTAGTTTGACGGCCCTGCCTATCATTGAAACGCAGGCCGGTGACGTTTCGGCTTACATACCCACCAATGTGATTTCCATCACGGATGGGCAAATATTCCTAGCGGCCGACCTGTTTTATTCCGGTATACGACCGGCGATTAACGTCGGGCTTTCGGTCTCACGTGTGGGAGGATCCGCGCAGATTAAAACGATGAAACAAGTTGCTGGAACGTTGAGGCTTGATTTGGCCCAATACCGGGAGATGGCCGCGTTTGCCCAGTTTGGAAGCGATTTAGATAAAGCGACGCAGGCTCAGTTGGCTCGAGGAGAGCGGATGGTGGAATTGCTCAAGCAAGATCAATACAAACCATTGCCCGTGGCTGATCAAGTGTTGTCGATTTATGCCGGGGTCAGCGGATTCCTTGACGATGTGCCGGTCAATAAAATTAAAGAATTTGAAAAAGGCCTCTTGGAGTATGTGAAAGAAAAACATTCGCAAGTCCGAGATGAAATCACGTCCAAGAAGAAAATCGATGATGAATTTGGCGGGCAGTTGAAACAGATTATCGGAGAATTTAAAAAAGCCAAAGGGTTCGGCAAGGCATAGGAAAAGAAAAACCGTACCTCATATGGAATGAAAAAGGTCAGCGACGACAACGACGCTGAAAGCCATTTTTAACGAGCGATGCCTAGTTTACAAAGCCTGCGTCGGAAGATTACTTCCGTCAAAAACACTCAAAAAATCACCAAAGCCATGAAAATGGTGGCGGCCGCGAAATTGAAGCGTGCGCAAGAGCGCATTCTGACGTCTCGGCCCTATGCCCATCAATTACGTGAGGTGATGGGTAATTTAAGCCAACGCGTAAACCGGGCCTCTCATCCCCTCTTAAGCCGGCGTGATGGCCGTACGGTTGAGCTATTGGTCGTGACCAGCGACCGTGGTTTGTGCGGAGCCTTTAATACGAACATTCTTCGCCGGGCGGTTGATTTTTTAGAAGAGCAACGCCGGCAGGGCATGCAAGTGTCGGTGAGCCTCATTGGCAGGAAGTCCATCGAATTTTTTAAACGACGTGACTGGCCTATTCGGCAAGAATGGGGCGGCGTGTTTGACCGCCTGAGCTTTGAACATGCCTTGGACATCGGTCAAAACGTCGTCTCTCAATACTATGCCGGCACATTTGATCAACTCTATGTCGTCTACAATGAGTTTAAATCCGCAATGCAGCAAGAAGTGATTGTCGAAAAATTCTTGCCCATCGAATCCCTTGATGACGCACGGGGAGATGATACACAAACCATCGGCGGTTATCTCTATGAGCCCGATGAGGGAGAGTTGCTGGAGACCTTGTTGCCGAAACATTTTGAGGTTCAGACGTACCGGGCATTGCTCGAGTCAGCCGCTGCCGAACAGGCTGCACGGATGACGGCGATGGATGGTGCCACGCGCAATGCTGGCGAACTGATTAAGAAAGTCACCTTGTTTTATAACAAGACTCGTCAGGCAGCCATTACCAAAGAACTGATGGATATCGTCGGAGGCGCTGAGGCTATTAAATAAATTAAGGGTTATTCAGGAACCGTGCATTGCCACCGTTCCTCAATCTCTTCCAAACCAAGGAGTCTATGGTGGGTACCGCTACGGAAAACGGAAAAATCGTGCAAGTCATCGGGCCAGTGGTTGACATTGAGTTTCCCCCGGGGAAGCTCCCGAATATTTTTAATGCCTTGACGATTGCTCAAGTAGCGGGGGAACAGGCAGGTGAATCTGGCGGCAAGCTGACTCTGGAAGTAGCCCAGCATCTTGGAGAGAATCGGGTTCGCGCGATTTCCATGTCTTCAACTGACGGGTTGGTGAGAGGGCTTGATGTCGTGGATACCGGTGCACCGATTTCCGTCCCTGTGGGTAAGGAAACATTAGGCCGGATCATGAATGTATTGGGTGATCCCGTCGATGGGTTTGGACCGGTTTCAGCGAAGAAACATTGGTCGATCCATCGTTCAGCTCCAGCCTTAGAAGACCAGGAAACCAAAACGGAAGTCTTGGAAACCGGCATTAAAGTCGTTGACTTGTTGGAACCCTATGCCAAAGGTGGAAAAGTTGGACTCTTTGGTGGTGCAGGCGTCGGAAAAACCGTCATCATCATGGAGCTGATCAACAATATCGCACTCCACCATGGTGGTTTTTCAGTCTTTGCCGGTGTAGGTGAACGAACCCGTGAAGGCAACGACCTCTGGCATGAAATGCAAGACTCGAAAGTTATCGATCCCAAGGACTTTTCGAAGTCCAAAGCAGCGCTCGTGTACGGACAGATGAATGAGCCACCCGGTGCGCGACTTCGTGTAGGATTGACCGGTCTGACGATTGCCGAATATTTCCGTGATGAAGAAAACCAAGACGTGTTGTTGTTCGTCGACAATATTTTCCGGTTCACTCAGGCAGGATCAGAAGTTTCGGCTCTGCTCGGACGCATGCCTTCAGCGGTGGGCTATCAGCCGACGCTGGGAACCGAAATGGGAACCTTGCAAGAACGTATTACGTCGACGAAAAGTGGGTCCATCACTTCTGTTCAAGCTGTGTACGTGCCTGCCGACGACTTGACCGATCCCGCGCCAGCCACGGCCTTCGCTCACTTAGATGCGACAACCGTGCTTTCGCGTAGCTTGGCGGAGCTGGGCATTTATCCCGCCGTGGATCCTTTGGATTCCACGTCCCGGATTTTGGATCCCATGATTTTAGGCGAGGAACATTACGGGGTCGTGCAGCGCGTTCAAGGGACCTTGCAGAAATACAAAGATTTGCAGGACATCATTGCCATCCTGGGGATGGACGAATTATCCGAAGATGACAAACAAACGGTGGCCCGTGCTCGTAAGTTACAACGATTTTTATCGCAACCATTCCATGTCGCCGAAGCCTTTACGGGCTCTCCTGGAAAATACGTGAAATTAGCCGATACCGTTCGCAGCTTTAAAGAAATCGTCGATGGAAAATACGACCACCTGCCGGAACAAGCCTTTTATATGGTCGGCCCGATTGAAGAAGCCATCGAGAAGGCGGAAAAATTGGGATATAAAGTGTAATGACTACGTCTGCTCACGCTGTGACACCGGGCAAGATTCTTCTTGAAGTCGTCACTCCCGATCATCGTCTGCTCAGCCAGGAAGTCGATTATGTTTCGGCCCCGGGGAGTGAGGGTGATTTTGGTGTCCTTCCAGGTCATTGTCATTTTTTGACGACGCTGCGGGTTGGTGAATTACACTATCGTACCGGTGAGAAGACGGAATTCATGTCTGTCTTATGGGGTTTTGCTGAAGTCACCCCTAAGAAAGTCACGATCCTGGCCGAAGTTGCTGAAAAGGCCGAAGATATCGATGTGGAGCGGGCTGAAGAAGCCGTAAAGAAAGCGGAAGAACGTCTTGAACGCGGTGGACTGCCCTCGGAAGTCAAAGAAGCGCAGATCAGTCTCGAAAAAGCTCGGCTCCGTCAAAAAATCGCTGGCCGTCTGAAACAGCGCAGCTCTTTTTCCTCTCACTAATCCTCTCGCATGCGTGGCGCTTGCCATGGCGTTCGTTGAAACGCGGACCGAAATTCTCGTCACGCCTGGTGAATCAACAAAACGGCTTGATCATTTCCTCGCGAACCGGGATCCCAATTTTTCCAGGACGGCTCTCCAACGTTTGATCCTTGGTGGTCACATCACGGTTGAGGGTCAACCCGTGAAACCCAGCCATAAGATCAAGCCCGGTGATCGAATCCTTCTAATTGTTCCTCGTCCCGAGCCTCTGGAGATTGAGCCGGAGGCCATCCCTATCCAGGTGCTGTATGAGGATGAATCATTATTGGCGGTCAATAAACAAGCTGGACTCGTCGTTCATCCTGCACCTGGCCATTGGAGTGGCACGCTCGTCAATGCGCTGTTATATCATTTGAAAACGAGTGAAGCCGGTCTATCGACGATTGGAGGAAGAGAACGGCCAGGTCTGGTCCATCGATTGGATAAGGACACGACAGGGGTGCTGGTTGTGGCAAAGGATGATCATGCACATCGAGTACTTTCTGCTCAATTCAAACGACACAGCATTACACGGGTGTATGAAGCCGTGGTCTGGGGAAAACCAAAAACGACGGAAGGCCGGATCGAATTAGCGATCGGTCGCGATACGAAAGACCGGAAAAAATTTTCAGCGAGGACCACGCGTCCCAAAGAATCGCTCACACAGTACAGAGTCCTCGAACGTTTCGGGAAACTTGCGAGTCATCTGGAATTGATCCCAGGCACTGGTCGTACGCATCAATTGCGGGTTCATCTCAGCGCGCTGCACTGCCCGATTTTGGGCGATATCACGTATGGTGGGAAAAAAGTGATGGAGGTTGGCGGTGTCATCGTTCCCCGTGTGATGCTGCATGCGAAAGTTTTGGGCTTTATTCACCCGGTTACCGAACAAGAAGTCCTCTTGAAAGCCCCCTTACCCGAGGATATAGTTGGGGTGACCACAGCGTTGCAGCAAGTGACGGCTTCCGTTTGAGCTGCCATTCCTCATGATAGGCTTAGGGCTAAGGTGTTGACACGTATGGCTAGACCCAGCGAAATAGAACCCTCGCAGGTGATTGAGACGTTAGGCGAACTGATTGCCGCATTAACCACGTTTTCGGCGAAAGTTCCCGCGCAGTCATTCATGTCAATTCCGGGGGGGATTCGACCACAAGAAGAAGACGTGGAATCGTATGAAGAGACGGTGTATCGGTTTCGTGACCGAGCCGGCATCACGTACAAGGCTCTGAGTCCGCTCTTTCTGAATTCCCTGGAAGCCTTTGAAGCTGGAAAGGTGTTCGATGCCGTCCCTCCGTTACAGCAGGCCGTCGAACAGCTTGTCCAACTCCACAAGGACGAGAAGGTTCAATTCAACAAGGCTGAACAAGACCGTATTCGAGATCTGTACCATCGGCTTCACAAGCTGTTCCCTGAAGCCAACAAGCCCGAAGTCGATCTCCCTCCCCCAACGACCTACTGACCTGATTCAGGCATGAACTCACGGATACCATGGCTCATCGACGTGTCGTCTTTTACGCCACCAAACGTTCCAGGAACGCCATCGCTTTGTCGGCGCCAATCTCTTTACTGAATCGTTCATAGGCTGGAACGACGAGAGCTCCCAAGTCGGGATCGTTGGGGTCAAGGGCTGCCTGGACGGCGTCGAGTTCTTTTTGACTGATTTCAATACCTTCTGATCTGGCGTAGAGAATAATCGCTAAGCGTACCGTTTGATTCCCCAGGAGAGTGTGGACGGTTTGGGCGACCTGAAAGGGCACGGCTTGTTGAAAAATCGCTTTGATCGTGTTGTGCAAGATGACCGGTTGGCGATCGAGCTTGCCGTTATCCAGAAGATCTTTCGAGACTAGGCGAATGCGGCTTGGGACGGTGACGAAGTCCCGTTTAAGGGCAATGACCAGTCGTATCGGCAGCCGGGGAAGAGACCGAATGTCCTGAATGACTGAAACGGGTAGATCAGGGATCAGATGAAGGACGGCAGCGGTGGCATCCGCCACATCGCCTCGAAACTGTCCTGTCTGCAACAGGTCGATAGCCTGTTGGACGTCGGAGGGTGTTAGGCCTTTCGGTAGGGGAATTCTTTTTAACGCTGCGCGAATCGCTTTCGAGTCATGGATGTCGAATGTGGAGGATTTCATCGCCTTGCCGCTCGCTCGCGAATCGCTTCCTTTTGCTAAAAACATGATCAGCGCTGGAAAATTCAGGTCCTGCACCAGGGCCAAAACATCTGTCGACTGTTCGCGTGAGAGCTTGCCGCTCCTCACCTTCTCTTTTAACCGGAGCCGGAGTTCAGTAAACCCTTCAGCCAGCAATTGGTCGAAGCTTTCAATTCGTCCGATCATCATGTCACCTCAGTAAGGATTGAAAAAACCACGGTCCATTAGAAATTCTGTAGGGGTGTTGAAAAATCAATGCCTTGTCTTTACCTCGATGAGGGGTCGGACCTCGGCCAGAATACGAAGCCAAGAGCCCTTGCTATGGTTCCTGTCTGGATTTTTCAAGGCCCTTTAAAAATTTTCCGACGGCTTCACCGGCTTCCTCGGGAGACAGCTCTTCGAGCTGCTTGACACTTCCCCCATACTGTTCGAATTCAGTAGCCAATCGTCTTGCCGCAATCTCGCTGCTGAGATTCGTCACGACAAAAAAGAACCCAATGATGCCCAGCACGACATAGGCCGTTTGGGGCGGAAGATGGTGGACTTCAATGCTGGCCACAATCATGAGATACGTCCACCAGACAATCCCGACAATCGAGCCAAGATACGGAATCATGCCGGCGATGGCCGAAATGGGAAAAAGCGCGGACGCATACGCGACGCAGCGATAGGCCACTTCAAAGGATTCTTTCGATCCGATGAATTTCCAGACGATGAACAAAAGACCGGCCCCGATAAAGCTCAAGACCAAGGTCATCATGGGTAGGAATATGATGCCGCCAAATCCGACGGCCATCGCCTCGCCCACCGTCCCCAATCCAAACAGCGAAAAGATTGCCATCATCACTGCCGTAATGACGGCAATGACCATAAGAAAAAGGATCGGGTCGCCATAGCCGCCGGTCTTGGGCATGCGACGATAGAATGACACCGGATTCGTGAGGAGCGTGACGACATCTTCAAGGATGGCCGTCGCGAGTGGTTGATTGTCTTTTGGGCTGGCTTCGGACATAGGAGCTGCTTGACCTCCGTTCTCGAAAAAAGATGACGCACCTTTGTATCAAGCAAATGGCTGGGTTAATGAGGTCTTCCCTTGTTCCATCTCCAGAATCCGAGTCCCGTTAATGCTGTTCCGAACAATAGTATGGTCGAGGGTTCAGGGATGGGCTGGGGCATGATATCAACAGAGAATCTGCTATGTCTGGCGGTGTTGATTTGATCGAGATTTAATTGTGCGGCCATAATGCCATCCGGAAAGATGTCATTAATGTTCGTAGGTCGCACATAGGACGTCATCAAATTCAATGAATCGTCTAATCCTGATGCATGAGTCAGTCCAAGATTATGTCCGATTTCATGTGCAATAGTCCCAAAACTTCCACCAGCACCCATATTTAATGTGAATACGTCACTCCTGATGGCCATGCCGTTCCCACCCAGTTCTCCGAACCCGTAAGCCCCCAGAATATCATTGACAAACCACATATTAAGAACTTGATTATCGGGATGGTTTCCGTGTCCAGGACTCCTAAAGAGATCAATGACCTCATCGATATTGTTGAGAACCAAGAAGTCCGCGCGATTAAATTGCGTAGGACTTAGAAAGTCTACGTCAATACCGGCCTGTGACCAGATTTTATCTGTCTCTGCCTCCAAAAGCCCAACCGGAGCACATGAGATAAAATAATTATCACACACCTGGATAGGCTGAATGGTCACTTTTTGGTCGATCGGAATAGCCCATACGAGAGATGGGAGGCAGTAAACGGGAGTCATCAGTAAAAAGAAAAGAAAATTAAGACGATTAGATGAACGTAACATTAGAGCTCATCCTCCATAATTAAGCAAAACAACGAGGGGTGTACGAAATCTATTCCAATCTTATTGGAATTCTTGAGAGGAATGGTATTGATTTTTGGTTATTTGTCAAATTTGAGAAAGAAGACAAAGAAGACAAAGAAGACAAAGAAGACAAAGAAGACAAAGAAGACAAAGAAGACAAAGAAGACAAAGAAGACAAAGAAGACAAAGAAGACAAAGAAGACAAAGAAGACAAAGAAGACATTGTATGCAATCTTCAACACTGCTGCATCCGAAAGGGTGCGAGGTTGAATGGCAGTCCGGAGCAAATGGAATCGTCAACAATTCTGTATCTGGTCTTTCTCGGGTAGGTGATCCCTGAGCTTGCTAGGACGGTTATAGCAAGCGCATTTAGAAGACAAGCAACTTCCTTGATTGCTATATAAAATGAGATATTCTCTTTTGCGAAACTTCGGATCATCTTCACGAAACAGAGCTGTTACGTCGGCACCTCAATGCGAACGCTATTCCTAACGGTATTGGTGTGTATCATAATCGGACTGGCTGCGGCATTATTCATCCCGAATTATCTCATAAGCCGGCCAACGATCACTCAACTCGTGCCCGATCCTCCCGTGTTCATGGTGGCGCACCCCTTACGCTACACACCGGATGATGGACAACACGAAATCGTCATTCCAGTCGGGTTTGTCACGGATTTAGCCAGTATTCCGAGCCTCCTCTGGTGGTGGGAGGCTCCACACGAAGGGACGATGGCCCCCGCGATCGTTCATGACTACCTCTACTGGGAACAGTCATGTACGAAAGACGAAGCCGATGCCGTGATGTACCTGGCCATGCTCGAAATTGGTCTAGGAGAGTTCACGGCGAATCGAATCTATGACGGGATACGAACACCCTTTGCGCAGGGGGCATGGGAGAACAATAGGAAAGCCCGTACACGAGGAGAGACGCGCTTTTTCACCGAATCATACGCACGAAGTCTTCTTGATAGCCAAATCGAGCCGACCGTATCTTTAGTCTCGTTACAATCACGAGCAGCCGAACATGGAGGGCTGTCTACTCCCCGACTCCCGAATTCAAAGGTGAAAGCCGCGTGCGCCTCCGCTCTGGAAAAATTCAATATGCTCTAGTGCGTCAAAAGGCGATGATTCGTTTTTCGAGAGATTGCTTACTCTTCCAAGAGGTGAGATGAAGATACCACGTTCGAATCGCCTTAGTTGACGGGTCCGCTTGGGGAATGTATAAAGAAGCCCCACTGCGCCCGTAGCTCAATGGATAGAGCACTGGACTTCGGATCCAGGGGTTGGGGGTTCGACTCCCTCCGGGCGCGCCAAGCCATTTAACTATATGAAATTAAAAGAGAAAATTTCCATTTGCGGGCAAGGTTTCCAATCATACTTTTCTTCCAAGAAAACATCTCAAAAACTTTTGAATAGACGTAATCATTTCTGTTAAGCAAAGACTACCTCTTGTGGTTTTTCACCTCTGCGCCGAGGACTCACCTTGACCGTGACTTTCTGATCAAGTTTATTCAAAAAACTCATGAGCCGCGCTTCAGAAAACCGATGAAACCGCGCATTCATCAGGAGTGAAACTTCGGCTTGTCCAATTTCCAAGGCCTCTTGCACGTCTTTTTGTTTTTTCAGGTTCCGGCCTTTTAGGATTTTGAGGATTTGGTATCCCAGTTCTGCTCGCATCAGCAGACTATCAGCATCTTTTAATCCTAAATCAGCGAAGACATTGCCGGAGCTTTCTTCAAATTTAATTTTGCTTTTTTTCTTCATGGCTGGTGCTCCTTTTCCATTGCGACTGCTTCCTTATACCGACGTGCGATCAAATCCAGGTCTTTCTTGGAGGTCGCAATACCTTTGGTACTCTTTTTCTGAAACGCATGCAGAACATAGAGTCGCTTTCCGATTTGGACGGCATAGACCAACCGGTACGTGTTCGTCTCAAAGTCATCTTTAATTTCAAAGACTCCACTAGCAACGCCTTTAAAGTGTTTGCCGTGTGGCGGCATATCTCCCTTCTGGGCAAAATATAATTCACCGCCCATTTGTCTTTGCACGTCTTCCGGCATTTTCTTGAGTTGCTTTTTGCTATCTCCCACCCAAACAACAGGCCGGATCGTGTCATGCTGGGCCAAGCAGAATCTCCTTCTCTGTACAGGATATTACAATATTGTAATATGCGCAAGGAAAAAACACTCAATATGCTGGAATTATTGACCAGGAGTTAGGCAAGATAGGAGTGAAGTGCCCTGAAGAATCCGATTCCATTCTTCAAGAGTTTGGAATAACAAGTTCGAACTTACTCCTTCTGGGCGCGCCACTTCATGCTTCCCACTCGTAAAATCTTGTAAGCATCGGAACGGAAACGATAATTCTTCATTTCTAGCGGTTCGAAAACAATCCTCGAAGGGCTGCAATGGACGCCCGCACTTTTCGATTTTTTCGCGCAGCAGAAATTTTTGTTTTTCCAGCCACGTAATTTCCTGTGCGTCTTTTTTCACGACAATCGGATTGTCTATGTCCGTGAGGCGGTGGAGTATTTCTCAGCTTGTCGGTCAATCATGCCACCGGACGTGCCCTCATCGTTAAAGACTTCAAGCACGTTATAGCCTTTGTGTTGGGCATACTCCCGGCAGCGGGTTTCTTGCGATCCGAGTCCGTCACCCCTCTTGACTTGAGCGGAGCCTGACACATGGCGGTCAATGACAGCTTTTGGGTTTCGTGTTTTCATGTTCGTCTGTTCCATCATAGCGCTACCCTACAAGGAAACTGGGAAACATACAAACGTAAAAATAGGAATATAATCCGTAATACGTTTTACAGATGATCGGGGAGATTCATCCGTTGATGCAGTATCCTCAGCACATAAATATGGGAATTCATGATTTGATAGACCAGGACATGTTTTCTGACGTTAAAGCAGCGATGGTCTTCAGATAGCAGGGTATGGCGATACCCAAGGAAGGGATTGTCTTTGACTACATCCAAGGCATGGGAGAGGGAGGTTTCGTATTCATGCAGTTTTTCTTCGCCCCATTCCTGGGCGGTGTAAACCAAAATATCGACAAAATCGCTTTCTGCTTCTTGAGTGAGGGATAGCGTGTATTTATTCGGGGAGGACATCAGACTTCGGCTTGTGTCCTTCCTGAATTTTTCGTATGGCAGTTTGCCGAAGTTCGTTTAACACGTCAGGTGTGAGTTCCCGGTGCTGTCCGCTAGCTACTTGGTCTTGCCCAACCTTAATTGCAGAGAGAAACTGGTTTTTGCGTTCGTCTTCCTCGCGCATGTGCCGGACGGCATCGCGAACCAACTCGGTTTCGTTCATGTAAAAACCAGCCTCGACCTTGGCTTTGATGTAGTGTTCATCTACGTCAGGAAATCTGATATTCATAGCAACACCTTCCATAGGATACGATTATAATCATAATACATACCTAATCATAGCATGATTAGGGCATATATGGAAAAATGGTGTTTCCTGCTGGTTAAGCCCATTGTAAGCTTCCCCGTCAAGCGGACAATTCATAAATAGAGTTTTCTGTTGGTTGGTGATCGGAGCAAGGGGCGACGTCCAGTAACGCCGCGTGAGGCCGTTGCTCGTTATAGATTGTTATCCACTTTGCGGTCAGCTCCCGCACTTCCTCCAAGCTTCGAAAGAGGTAGAGATTGAGTACTTCGTTCCGATAGGTGCGATTCAACCGTTCAAGAAACGCATTCTGTGTGGGGCGACCGAGCTGAATGTGATCAATGAGCACGCGATTGGTCTTGCCCCAGTCTTGCCGGGCTTGAGCGAGAAACTCTGGCCCGTTATCCGCCCGAACCATATGCGGTAATGCACGCTCGGTCTTCAAGCGTTCCAGCACACGAATAATCCTTTCAGCCCGCAGCGAGGTAGCAATCTCAAGGGCGAGGGCTTCTCGATTGAAGGCATCCATGAGATTGAAGGTCCGAAAGCGGGAGCCATGGTATACGGCAGCACTCATGAAATCCGCCGACCAGACTTCGTTCGCCCCCTCTGGCACAAACACCGGCATGGAAGGTCGCTTCGGCAGCCGGCGTTTGGTTCGTCGGGGCTGATTAAGCCCCAACTGTCGATACACCCCCGATAAATCCGTTTGTGATTCCAGGGATGGCCCAACGGGCGTAAGCGAGCGATATATTTCCACACGCCCCACCGGGGATGCGTTTCGCCCAACTGCTTCAGAGCCGCAAGGACGGCTTGATCGTGGCTTGCCCAATCATGGGGCGCCTGATAATACGCCGACCGAGTCAATTTGAGCGCCACCCCCCCCTCGAGCGATCGAGAGTCCATGCCTTGGTTGCATGGTGTGCACTGCTTCCCGTTTCTCGGCCAGCGCTAAAGCTTTTTTTCAATCAGATCCTTGAGCGCCCGATTCTCTAAGGCCAGGTCGGCATACATCCGTTTGAGCTTTGACAGCTCGCTCTCGGTCTCCTGCAGGCGCTTGAGGTCTGACGCCTCCAGTCCACCGGACTTCGCTTTCCAGTTGTAATAGGTGGCATCACTGATGCCATACTCCCGACACAGGTCTTTGACCTTGAGCCCGGCATCTCCCTGTTTCAAGATCGCCACAATTTGCGTTTCACTGAATCGACTCGTTTTCATGAGAACCTCCTGGGGGCATTCTGCCAGAAAGCTCTACGTTTAATCTGTCTACTTTGGGGGGAAGCTTACAAGACGATTACTCACGCCTGATGAGGTGCGCCGTTTCCCCGATACGATTCTTTTTATTCGTAACTTGTTGCCCATTCATGCGATCAAGACCGGCTACCATGAGGTAAAACCCTGGTCGGATTGGGTGCAGGCCAATCCGCTTTTTGGGAAAAAACTCAAAGGCAAAACCCGCGTGTGGCTGAAATATAAATGAGGAAAGCGATGAAGCGCGCCAAAGTGAAACGCTTTAAAGCCGTTCATAAGCCGTCAGGCTTGGGGTGGGGATACAGGGCCCGGTTTCGGGTGGGGTTACGCTGGCTGATTGCACTCTTGCCGCTGTTGCCTGTTCTGGCCATTGTGATGATCTTTCTTCTGCCGCAAACGCCGCATCTGCGGATTTCTTATTCTTATACCGGTTCTTACGAGCATCCCATTTACCGGGAGTGCAATTATCTGGGAATTCAGGGCTTCACCGAAGTCCTGGGTCCGGATTGCCCGTTGTTTGCTTTTATTGGGGGAAAATCTTAACTTGTGAAAACCCTATCGATAACCGTAAATAGGGAAATAAATTCATTAATGAGGCTATAAAATTATGAAAGCTACTGAAGCAAAGTTACTCACTTTTATAAAAAAATCCCCACAGTTTGTTATTCCTATTTACCAAAGAACGTACTCGTGGAACGAAAAAGAGTGTTTGCAACTGTGGGATGATATTATTCGGGCTGGTCGGAATGAAAAAGTCTCTGTTCATTTTGTCGGGTCTATTGTTTATATCGAATCAGGCTTATCGCAAGTAACAGATCAATCCCCTTTACTGGTCATTGATGGGCAACAACGCCTAACAACCGTATCGCTTTTAATTTCAGCTTTGTTAAAGGCTATTGGGGATACTGAACCAGTCGAGGGATTTTCGCAAAGGAAGTTAAAAAATTATTATCTCTTAAATCCAGAGGAAACCGGAGAACGCCACCATAAGCTCATTTTATCTCAAACTGACAAAGAATCCCTCACGGCCATAGTTGACGGTGGTGATTTACCCAAACAGCATTCTTTAAGGGTTGTTCAGAATTTCCAGTTATTTGAGAAGCTCATCGCTAGTTGCCAAGGTGATTATAAGGATATATGCACGGGATTATTAAAACTGGTCATTGTTGATGTTGCCCTTACAAGGGATCAAGACAATCCACAGCTCATTTTTGAGAGTATGAATTCCACCGGAAAGGAATTAAGTCAGGCAGATTTAATTCGCAATTTCATCCTAATGGGTCTGGAACCGGAACTCCAAACACAACTCTATAAGCAATATTGGAGACCGATGGAAATGGAATTTGGGCAAGAAGCTTATGGAGCCCATTTCGACGCTTTTATGCGCCATTATCTGACGGTTAAAACAGGTGAAATACCCAAGTTAAATGAAGTTTACGAAGGGTTTAAAACCCATGCTAGAACACCGGAAATAGCAGAAGCTGGAATCGATAATCTTGTAAAAGACATTCGTCGATTTGCCCGGTATTTCTGTGCGATGGCTCTTGGTGCCGAGGACGACCCAAAATTAAAGGAAGCCTTTCATGATCTTCGTGAATTGAAAGTGGATGTCGCCTTTCCATTTTTGCTTGAGCTGTACCACGATTATGAAAAAACAATTTTGCAAAAGGAAGAATTGTTAAAAGCGGTCAGGCTTATTGAGGCATATGTTTTTCGAAGAGCAATTTGTGCAATACCCACCAATTCCTTGAACAAAACCTTTGCTACTTTTGGAAAAGCTTTGAAGAAAGACCGTTATTTGGAAAGTATTCAAGCCCATTTTTTGAAATTACCTTCATACCGTCGGTTTCCCGTCAATGAAGAGTTTGGTCGGGAACTCCAAAGACGGGATTTATACAATTTTAGAAGTCGAAGTTATTGGTTGCGGCGCTTAGAAAACTTTGGGCGGAAGGAACGCGTGTCAGTTGATCAATACACGATTGAACACATTTTGCCGCAAAACGAAAACCTTTCAGAGCAATGGCAGACCCAGTTGGGGCCAGATTGGAAGCGTGTACAAGAAACCTTGCTTCATACTTTAGGAAATCTGACTCTAACAGGTTATAACTCCGAATACGGGGATCGGCCATTTAATGAAAAACGGGATATGGAAGGCGGTTTTAAAGAAAGCCCATTAAAACTTAATACAGGACTAGGACAACTTGACCACTGGAATGAAGAATCGATTAAGGAACGGGCAGAAAGGTTGTCTCATTTAGCTTTAGATGTATGGAACATTCCAAAATTACCTCCAGAAATATTGGCAGAATATCAACCTAAAAAAGTAGAAACGACAACTTATTCAATTGAGGACCATCCTCATTTGTTATCAACAAACATGAGGCCATTATATGAAGCGTTCCGAAAGGAGGTTTTGGCTCTCGACCCTTGTGTGACGGAGGAGTTTTTGAAGCTATATGTTGCTTATAAAGCGGAAACAAACTTCGTTGATATTGTTCCCCAAGCAAAACGTCTAAGATTATCCCTAAATATGGAGTTCTCAGAAATTAGTGATCCGAGAGGTCTGTGCAAGGATGTTACTAACCTAGGCCGTTGGGGTAATGGAGATATTGAAGTTACTTTAGATAATCTGGAGGACCTACCTTACGTCATGGGTTTAGTTCGCCAATCCTTTGAGCGCCAAATGGGTAATGAAGTTTAACCGAACAAAGGAACATAGGCGACCATGAATGTTTCTATTCCTGAACCCAAGAAAGGCTGGCTACAGAGTCAAATTAAGACCGAGAAAGTGGATGAAGATTTGGATGGAATTATTATTAGAGCGTACCGGGAACGGGAAGAATGAACGCGGTTGAAATTGAAGAAGCAATTTCCGCGCTGGCTGAGGAAACATTCGATCCTCAGGAGTTTCCGTTCGCCTTCCTGCAAGCCTTCGGTAACAAGGAAACGACCCTCAAGCGGCTCCGTAAGGGCGAGTCCAATAAATCCGATCTAGCCGGAGTCCTTCAATCCAACAATATCCATATTGCCGTCGCCGCGGCGAATGAGGTCACGAAGACCCTATTAGCCTTGAAAGAGAGTCCGGCAACCACGCGTGCCAAAGCCAAGTTCGTCCTGGCAACGGATGGGGAGACTTTTGAAGCTGAAGATCTGTCAAGCGGTGAGACCGTTGCCTGTGCCTATCGTGACTTCCCGGATCACTTCGGGTTTTTTCTCCCGTTGGCGGGCATTACAACCGTCCAGCAGGTGCGTGAAAGCTCCTTCGACATCCGCGCGACCAGTCGACTGAACCGGCTCTATGTGGAACTGTTGAAGGACAATCCGGAATGGGGTACGGAAGAGCGCCGGCCGGATATGAATCATTTCATGGCACGGCTGATTTTCTGTTTTTTTGCGGAAGATACCGACATTTTTGGTGAAGACGCGCAATTCACAAGAACCGTGGAAACAATGAGTGCGAGGGATTCATCCAACACGCATGCAGTCCTCGAATCGCTCTTTCTAGCCATGAACACAAAACAGGAGGATCGGGAATCCAGTGGTCTTCCGCGCTGGACAAAGGGCTTCCCCTTTGTCAATGGCGGCCTTTTTTCAGGCCGGATGGACGTTCCGCGTTTCAGCAAGATCGCGCGTTCCTACCTTTTGCACATTGGCAATCTCGATTGGACCAGGATCAACCCGGATATATTCGGCTCGATGATTCAGGCAGTCGCCGAAGATGAAGAACGGGGTGCCCTCGGAATGCATTACACAAGCGTCCCGAATATCCTGAAGGTGCTCAACCCGCTGTTTCTTGATGATCTACGGGCGAAGCTGGAAGAAGCGGGGGATAATTCGCGCAAACTTCTCAACTTGCGTAGTCGCATTTCAAGAATCAGAGTCTTCGACCCAGCCTGTGGCAGCGGAAATTTCCTCGTTATTGCCTACAAAGAAATGCGGGAGATTGAAGCCGAGATCAACAAGAGACGGGGTGAATCCAACCGCCATTCTGGCATCCCTCTTACCAATTTTCGTGGAATCGAAAGGCGGGACTTCCCAGCTGAAATCGCACGTCTTGCGCTGATTATCACCGAGTATCAATGTGACGTACACTACCGCGGTCAAAAGCTCGCTCTCGCAGAGTTTCTGCCTCTCGAAAAAGAGAATTGGATCACGCGCGGGAACGCTTTGCAGTTGGATTGGCTGAGTATCTGTCCCCCGACTGGAACGGGTGTGAAGCTAGTCAGTGACGACTTATTTAGCACACCCCTGGATCAGACACAAATTGACTTCGAAAACGAAGGGGGAGAGACATACATCTGCGGGAATCCGCCGTATCTTGGCAGCAAGAGGCAAGAATCCATTCAAAAATCTGACTTAGAATCAGTTTTCAAAAACATAACGAAGGATTGGAAGGTTTTAGACTATGTAGCTGGATGGCTTATGAGAGCTGCTGAATATGGGAATTCTACAGAAACGACATCTGCATTTGTTGCAACAAATTCCGTATGCCAAGGACAGCAGGTCGCTGCCCTTTGGCCTCTAATATTCGCTTCCGGACATCGCATTAGCTTTGCTCATACTTCATTCACATGGTCGAATTTGGCAAGCCATAACGCGGGAGTAACTGTAGTTATTATTGGAATTTCAAAGCGATCAAAAACTAAATCTCTTTATTCTTTGGATGCAAACCAAAATACTACGGTGAAACAAGTTGAGAACATTAACCCATATTTAGTTTCCGGAGAAAATATAATAGTAGAATCTAGTAGATTGCACCTTTCCAAACTACCTGAATTTGATCGTGGTAATTCACCTACGGATGGTGGGCACCTTCTTCTAAATAGAAACGATGTTGACAATTTGAATCTCACACTAGAGCAGTCAAGACAATTTATACGTTCTTTCGTTGGCTCTATGGAGCTTATAAGAGGTGAACAAAGGTATTGCATATGGATTGATGACAACTCAGTAAAAGAGGCCATGGCTATTCCGAGCATAGCCAGTAGAGTTGAACAGGTAAGGAACTTCCGTCTACGAAGCAAAAAACAAGCTACAGTGGCCGCAGCAAAATGGGCTTACAGATTTGATGAGCGAAAGCCACTACCAAAAGAACCGATAATTTGCGTTCCTGTTACAAGTTCTGAAAATAGGGAATATCTGCCTGTCGGCTTGCTAAAGCCGGAAACTGTTATTTCCAATTTATCGTTTGGAATGCCTAGTAAAGATTTGTGGGTTCTGGCTCTTGTAGCATCACGAACAAATTTAATTTGGGTAGCAACTGTATGCTCAAGAATGAGGACAGATTATAGGTTTACAAACACCCTTGCGTGGAACACATTCCCCGTCCCGACACTCACCGAAAAGAACAAAGCCGACCTCACGCGCTGCGCTGAAGACATCCTCCTGGCTCGTGAAGCCCATTTCCCGGCGACAATCGCCGATCTCTACGATCCTGACAACATGCCCGCCAATCTCCGGGAGGCGCATGAGCACAACGATGAAGTGCTGGAGCGGATCTATATTGGGCGGCGCTTCCGCAACGACACCGAGCGGCTTGAAAAGCTGTTTAAACTCTATACAAAGATGAAGGCGGGTAAGGAAACAGGGAAGAGGAAGAAAGAGGGGGCGAGCGCATGACAGATGAAATAAAATCGTTTCCATCGATTTCCGTTTCATATGCGAGGAACGGCAAGGCGACCAAAGCCAATACCCTTGGGATGCGTCCGATGCAGGAGCGTGCTTATGAACGGCGCGGAGAGCAATATCTTCTCATCAAGTCGCCGCCGGCTTCAGGTAAAAGCCGGGCGCTCATGTTTGTTGCCCTCGACAAGCTCCAAAATCAAGGTATCAAGCAGGCCATTATCGTCGTGCCGGAACGGTCAATCGGTGCGAGTTTTCACGATGAACCTTTGATGCAGTATGGATTTTGGGCTGATTGGCATGTTGAGCCGAAATGGAATCTTTGTGACGCGCCCGGCGGGGACAATAGTGGGAAAGTGAATTCAGTCGGTACGTTCCTGGCATGCGATGACAGGGTGCTGGTTTGCACGCATGCGACATTTCGGTTTGCCGTTGACAAGTTCGGGATTGAGAAATTCGATAACCGTCTTATTGCCGTGGATGAGTTTCACCATGTTTCGGCAGATGACGATAATAAACTTGGCCGCCATCTTAGCCAGCTCATTGCCCGCGACAAAACACATATTCTTGCGATGACGGGGTCGTATTTCCGTGGCGATGCTGAGGCCGTTCTGGCCCCGCATGACGAAGCAAAGTTCGATACGGTCACTTATACATATTATGAGCAACTCAACGGGTATGAGTATCTGAAGCAGCTCGATATTGGTTATTTCTTCTATTCTGGATCCTATACCGACGACATTTTGAAGGTACTAAATCAGGAAGAGAAGACGATCATTCATATCCCGAGCGTCAATTCGCGCGAGAGTACCAAGGATAAGATCAAAGAGGTTGAGCATATCATCGAAGAACTGGGCGAATGGCAGGGTGCTGACCCGGAAACCGGCTTTCAAATTGTGAAAACTGCAACAGGTCGCGTTCTCAAGGTTGCCGATCTTGTTGATGACGATGCGGTAAAACGTGATCGCGTCTCAGCTTCGTTGAAAGACCCATCGCAGAAGAATAACCGGGACCATGTGGACATCATCATTGCTTTGGGCATGGCCAAAGAGGGATTCGACTGGATTTGGTGTGAACATGCGTTGACGATCGGCTACCGGTCGAGCCTGACAGAGATTGTGCAGATTATCGGTCGTGCCACGCGCGACGCACCGGAAAAGCTGCGCGCGCGTTTTACGAATTTGATTGCCGAACCTGATGCGTCGACGGAGGCTGTCACTGAGGCCGTAAACGACACCCTTAAGGCGATTGCGGCTAGCCTCCTCATGGAGCAAGTCCTTGCCCCACGCTTTGAGTTCAAACCAAAGAATCCGAATAGCGGGCCGACCCCTGGTTTTGACTACGGGGAAGGCGGGTATGATCCAAACAAATGCAACGTGGGTTTCAATGGCGAGACCGGACAATTTCAGATCGAAATTAAGGGACTGACCGAACCAAAGACGCAAGAGGCGGCACGCATCTGCCGTGAGGACTTGAATGAGGTTATTGCAGAATTTGTTCAGGACAAGACAGCAATTGAACGCGGACTTTTCGACGAAGAGCTTGTGCCGGAAGAACTGACCCAAGTCCGCATGGGGAAGATCATCAAGGACAAGTATCCTGAATTAAATGAGCAAGACCAGGAATCTGTTCGCCAGCACGCCATCGCGGCCTTGAATCTCACGCAACAGGCCAAAAAGGCTATTCTTGGGCAAACAGGTGACCAAGAACAACAAAGCAGTAATACGGCCCTGATTGATGGCGTTCGTAAGTTTGCCATGGATGTGCGAGAGTTGGACATTGATCTGATCGACCGGATTAATCCGTTCCAGGAAGCTTATGCCATTCTCGCCAAAACCATGAACGAAGATAGCCTGAAACAAGTTCAGGCTGCCATTTCAGCCAAACGCGTCAGCTTGTCCTTGGAGGAAGCGCGAGAACTTGCGAAACGCGCCTTGAGATTCAAGCATGAACGTGGGCGCTTGCCTTCCATCACGTCGCCCGATGCGTGGGAAAAGCGCATGGCCGAAGGCGTCGCGTATCTTGCACGGATGAAAGCGGAGGCAGAGCGTGGCTAAATTCACCGATGAAGACGACGCCCTGCTTGAGGAACTTGGTGTCGGGATTGAGACGAAGACGTCGGGTGGTCGTACGCCTCGTGAGGAACGGATCATCGCTGGCTTCGAGGAAATTCAGCGATTTGTTGACGAGCACGGAAGCACCCCGCAACACGGGGAAGATCGTGATATTTTCGAGCGACTCTACGCCGTGCGCTTGGATCGCCTGCGCGCCCTGACAGAATGCCGGGATCTCCTTAGGACTTTAGATCGGCAAGGTTTGCTGGAAGGTGGGAAAGCGTCATCCATTCCGGAGGTTGACGACCTAGATGACCACGAGCTTCTGGAAGCACTTGGCGTTGATGGTTCTTCGGAGAGCGTTACAGAGCTTCGACATGTCCGCTCCACCGCCGAGAAGAGAGCAGCGGAAGAAATTGCCAACCGCAAGAAGTGTGAGAATTTTGAAGAATTCAAATCGATGTTTCTTCAAGTCAAGAAAGACCTCGAAACCGGTATGAGGCAAACTAGCCCCTTTCAAAAAATGGCTGAAATTCAGAAAGGTCAATGGTTTGTTGTTGGTGGCCAGATTGCCTACGTGGCAGAAGTTGGCAAAGAATTTGTTACAGAATATGACCGGCGGGACAGCAGGCTTCGCGTTATCTATGACAATGGGACGGAAAGCGACGTTCTTTTGCGTTCACTCCAACGTGCCCTTCATCGGGATAACGCTGGACGACGCATTACAGAGGTAGGTTATGGGCCGCTATTTTCCGCCGAAATCGAAGAGGGCGACGAAGAAAGTGGCACCATCTATGTTCTACAGAGTAAGTCAGACCATCCGGTGGTCGAAGCCAATCGGGATATTCTGCACAAGATCGGTGTGACCGGCGGCAATATTGAACGTCGAATCGGCAATGCCAAACTTGATCCCACATTCCTGATGGCGGATGTGGAGGTTGTTGCCACGTACAAGCTTTCTAACATCAATCGTAGTAAGCTCGAACATCTCATTCATCGGATTTTTGATCCGGCAAGGCTTGATATTGAAATCAAGGATCGCTTTGGAAATCCCGTTGTGCCGCGCGAATGGTTTCTCGTGCCGATCTTTGTGATCGACGAGGTTGTTGAGCGCATTAAGGATGGCACGATTACAGGATTTCAGTATGATCCAGTGACTGCATCGTTAACGCAGGCAGTTAAATAAAAAACTTGCTGGAAAAATGGGCCAAATATCGTGAAAGAAAACACAGTCCCCAATTATAAAATCCTTTGTGCGATAGTATAGATTTCGACTAATTATTACTATGGTCATGCTGATACATAAGGGACGATCTTGATTTTCCCCGCCTGTTTGCGCATCTCGGTGCTATCAAACCAGGCTTGCATTTGTAGCAACATGTCCATGTTGAGGTGAAAGGCTTTTTCCAGCCGTAACGCCATTTCTGGGGAAAGCGCTGCTTTTTCATTCACCAGATCGGACAGGGTTGCCCGGCGAACTCCTAGCACTTCAGCGGCCTTGGTCACACTCAAGTCCAATTCATCCAGGATTTCTGTTTTGATAAACGCTCCCGGATGAGACGGCTTCATGCCGATTTTAATCCCTTTCTTTGCCATTAGTGATAGTCCTCCAAATCTAACAAGTCCAAATACCCGCTCTCTTCTTCAAACGTGATCCGCCAGTTGCCTGAGGTAGACACGCTCCAGGTGCCCTTTCGGTCGCCTGCGAGTTGATGCACCCGCCATCCCGGTGGGGCCCCGCCCCGAAACATTTGCATATCTTCCGCCACAATCAGCGCGGTGATGATATTCCGTACCCTGTTCACCAGGTCGGGCCGCAGGCCTTTGGTTTGATTGTTTTCTATGAGGCGCTTTAAACCCCGGTGGCGCACAGAGCGAATAATCATCTCCTTTTAGTGTACGGTAAAGGCGTACGTTTTGCAAGGATTTTTTGTCCTTGCTCGGCACAAGGTCAACGGAATGCACCTTTCCGCCCATTGCCCTAAAACTCGGCATTTCCTCTCACTGATGAGGTTTGCTAAGTTGTCTATGGAGATAGAAGAAGTTCTGGCCCAGAAAGCTCTACGATTAATCTGTCCTCGATATGGAGAAACTTGCGCGAGCACACGATCATCCCATTTAATATGAAATATTAAATGAGACGATATTGGGGCGGAATCCAAATTGGTTCATGTACAGTTTTCATCGAAGCATTTTAATCTCGCTGATCATAGGTCCACATGATTTCTGACAGAGAAGGCCCTTTCAAATGAATTTCTGGCGACTTCATTTTAGAGGTCGCGACGACTTGAATTTCATATCTAAATTTTCTTCGACAAAAATTTAAGGATCCGATAGCAATTCTTGAAGAGAACGATTGACTCGGGTTCCACCGCTCTTTCTTTCCTGTGGGGTTGCAATAGCGACCAGTACGGGGATGGACCTGTTGATACCCCCCCAACAACTTAAACTCGCAATTGATACAACGGAGATCATTGCTCATCCCTTCGGCTGACATCTTTTTGATAAACCCCGAAATTTCCCCTTCCACGACAAAATTGACTTCTCCGGTCGCAGGCCGTCCAATATTCAATTTCGAGGGCGGGCCTTGGGTCGCTGTGACTTTGGCATGTACTTTCTCTTTTGAACCGTCGCGAAAATTCTTTTCGATGGTCTTCTCCAGGCTTGTGGGTGAAACTGCCACGTACCAGACATGCCCTTGCGGGTATTTCGTCGATTGGGTTTGCACGTGTTTGGTGTGCCAACTGCCGGTTGCTCCCAACGGGCCTAGGTTCGGGCAGGCCATTTTTACTCGTTCATAGGTCTCTTTTTCCAGCAAAGCCCTATTGATCAGGCTTCCTCCGCTCGTGCGGATGCGGTCTAGTAAATTTACCCGTAATAACGGATTACAGCTTGAATCTTGTGGGATAGTTTCATGAAATAGACGTGCCAATTCCATATCTTCGGCTGTCGCGCCTAGGCAGAGCCACCGGTCGGCCAGGTGGGACAGGTTGTTCATCGCATCCTGTCGCTCTTTGCGCAGTTGTTGGTATTCTTGAAACAATTCATCAAGATTTCCTGTTTTGCTATGCGTGGCGGTTTCATACTTATCAATTGCCCGCTTTTTGAATTCCCGAAGGTCTGCAAGCTTTTCCTTTGCTTTCTTAATTTGTTCTTTTATGGAATCCCCTACTCCCTGAAGACTCCCATGAGCGACAGCCTTCCGATCTAACACCTTGAGCAGGCTGAAAAGGGTTTCGATCCTATCGCGCCATTTTTCCTCCGGCGTATTAAATTTGAGAGAGGCTTTCCCGCTTTCATCAGAGCAAAATTTGAACTGAGTATTCGCATCTAAGCGATTCATTTCTTCGATATATTGTATGCGTTTGGTGATAGTTTCCGCTCGATCCTGCGACCCTTCTGAATTTTTCAATGTCTTCGACAGGGAGTGGATTTTTTGTTCATAGCTGCAACGACGGATGGGGTCGGAAGCATCGGCGTAGACACTGGTCGCTATAAGATAGGAAGTCGAAAGGCTCAGAAGGATGGCGTATATGTTACGGCGATTCAGCATTGTGATTCTCCTCCCCTTTCAGGAATTGAGTGGAAATGGAGTGTTTTCCAATCTTCTTGTAGACCCGCATGTCCCTAACATCTATCTAAAGCTCCCGAAAGTATGGTCTCTTTGACGTGCTTTATTTCCTCGCCACAAAAAACTCATACCCATAACTGGCGCTGAACTGCTCACGAATAGCCAGTTCTTTTTTCGTCAATTCAATGACCGCCATCGCGGCCTCGTCGCCAGCGTATTTTTTCTCCAATGACTGGAGTCGAGTTGAAAGTGGTGTGTAGTAGTCATCCCACCAGGCATGATCCGGGAGCGTGAAGTGATCGAGCGTCTGATAACCGGCTTCGGCGATTATTGAGACGATTTTGTCAGGCGTGGTCATGTCGGGATATTCCATCGTGAAAAATTCAGAGGCTTTCGCCGGGGGATTCTTGGTCAACCACACGAGCTCTGTTAGAGCAATATAACCTCCGTTTTGCAGCAAGGGCCTCCATGTTCTCAATGCGTGGGAAACCCCCATGATGTAGGCTGAGCCTTCCGCCCAGACGAGGTCAAAGCTACCAGGCGTGAACGGTAGTTGGCTCATATCATGCCGTTGGGCCGATATTCGTGTGTCGCATGCCACCGATTTTGCCCGGTCTTGCAATTGCTTCAAGTACGGCTCATGCGCATCGATAGCTGTGATACGAGCTTCAGGCAGGGCCTCTGCGATTACGACGGTTTGAGCGCCTGGCCCGCATCCGATATCGAGGATGTTGGCGTCTGACGGCAGGTCACGACAAAGCCTGAGCGCTTTGCGCGTACTCTTGGCGTCTCCCGGTCCCTGACGGGGAAGACCGCAGTGGACGTCGAAGAAAACGTCGAGCCTATGGTCATCCATCATGCATTCCTCCAAATTGTCTCGTAAACCTTGTTGCGCGTCCTGATCGTTCTATCTTTTCAATCAGGATCTTATGATACACAATCCCTTCTTGACTTTTTGACAGGCTTGTCCTATTGCATTGACAATCGTAACTGTGTACGGCAAGGGTTATCACTGAACGATTTACAGGTAAAGGAGGATTCGTAATATGCTATGTGACCTTAGAAGCAGTAAAAAAACAATGAGTGTATGGATAGGTGCCATCATGTGGTTGAGTGTTGGGTTGTTCGGCACGAACGACGTACAAGCTGCAGAGCCATCGTCCCAGAAACCGTGGAGTGTTGGCGGGGCCTTGGGGTATTTGGCGAATACCCCTGATGGTGCCGCGTTTGCTCTCAATTTTACTGGAGATGTCCGTCTCAACGAACGCGCATCCTTTGGACCCCTTCTTCAATTGGGTTTTACGGGTGATCTCACACTCGTTGGGTTTTCCGGGCAAGGCAAATATGCTTTTCCCATCGAAGGAAGCGACAAATTCAAGGTTCTGCTGCAGGGCGGTATCGGATTTGTCCACGCCGACGCAGGGCCGTCGGATACTTCATTTCTTATTCCCTTGGGGGTGGGGCTCGATTATCAAATTAACCCGCAGCTGGCGTTTAAAAGTGATTTTTTGTTGAACTTCACCGACTTGGATCATCGCGGTAGTTATAATGACACGAATGTCATGCCAAGTCTCACTTTTGGCGTGCGGTTTTAAACCGGTGCCTCAAGGGCACGAGCTTCGTGCGGAGGGAAAGCATCTCTGGAGATGATCAACACGGCTTCAGGCGATTGCGACTTGGCAAGGGGCTTCTAAAGTACTGGCTTGCCACCCTTTCGAAGTAAAGAGCGGTACGAATTCTTCCGGGAGAAACAACCGGTCTTCGACGTTCGGAATGTTGATGTATCGTTGAGGGACATAGATCCGATTGTCTTCTGCCGCGAGGTCAATCACCCAACGTGATGGCGGCTGGCGACGTGCCAGAAAACGAAGCTCAAACGGAAGGAGCATGAGCGGGTCGGTTGGGGAAAAAATACCCTTGCGATCATGGCGGGCTTGTTTGACGGCCGCTCTGGAGACGGATAGTGTGGGTGATTCTGCAATTCGCTGACGAAAGGCTGTGGGTGATAAGGCCGCGTTGGCGAGAGAAGGTTCTCGTCGAAATGGGTCAATATTCGGCCAGATAAAATACGGCACGGCCATTCCCGACGCGAGTAAACGCTCATTGTAAGTTACAGGCCGCCGTTCCGCATTTGGTTCTTGGATATTCAGGTAACACAACAGACGACCATATCCATCCATCACGTCGTTGGCAAAAGCCATAAAAAACCGGCCGTTCTCATCGCTGAGTCCCCTGCTGTCAAAATCTTCCTGAATCAACCTTTCCAATTCATCTTCTGCGGCTTTGGCATGTGTGTGATGATTTTTGGCGACCCCCACTCCGGTGGCCGTCGATAAGTGTGTGTGTAAGTCATGGTGAAGAGGTGGGGAGAATGTCTTCCATGTTGAACTGAATGGATTGCTGAGAAAATTTTCCCATCGATCGTCACCAAGTGAGACGAAATTTAGTGTATTGGCCTCACCTGCCGGCTCGGGTAAATCGAAACTCGTTTCCGGCGTGTCTATACCCAAAAACCGAATCGCCAAATTGTCCAGGAGGCGTACGTTGACGGTGTCGCCATCATGGGTGACTTGTTTGACCGATCCTATGCCTTGCCCATACCGGCCAAGTCCGCTTTCACCAAAGATGAAGTTGCCGTTCGAAAATATGGCTTTTCCCATCTGTACTCCTTCCTATTAGGGCCGGATCTATTGTTGTATTATTGCTGTGCTTATTACGTCCTATCTTTTGGCAGTCTATTACTGATGGAATCTCATGACTTTAAATCGCTCTGAATGAGCGTAGTCTATTGATGCGATATTGGTACAATCCTGTCTTTATTTCAACATGAAGCAAGTCATGAGCCAGATTTGGCCTCACCGCTAATAATTTTTCAATGCACGATAAGTGTATAGAAAGATGACTTCATATCTTGTGGAACAGTTGGTTGCGATCAATGGCCCTACCAGCTAGCGCCTGTATTGCTTTAGATACAAAGATGTATCGAAACGGATAACGAGAAGAAGATTCATAAAGTATACGCTTCCTCCCCGCCAAACCAATCCTTCCTCGACAACTCCGGATTGATGGCATTTCGTGGATTCATCACTTGACAGAATTTCCGTATCGCTTTACCATGAAGTAAAGTATCTTGAAGTTGCTTTCGATCATTTTAAATAGGGATGTGGAGAAAAACGATGCCCGATGCCACCTTAAGTTCCAAGCATCAACTGGTTTTGCCAGCCGCCGTCCGAAAGCAATTGGGAATCAACCCCGGTGATCAAATCGATGTTCAAGTAGAAGGCGATCATGCCATCCTTCGAAAAGTTCCCAAATCCTACGTACAAGCGCTTGAAACAATTACCACTGCATCTTCGTGGAAGGGATATGCTCGTAAGTTGAAGGATGATCGGGGACAATGGGACCGGGAACGCTAACCCGAATTCCCTCTGGCAGTCGAGTTGCGCTCGATACGGTCACGTTTATCTACTTCCTTGAACGACACCCTGTTTTTTACGATTCTGCTAAAAATCTGTTTGAACGTATTGAAAAGGGGATGATCGAGGCCGTAGCCTCAACGTTGGTTTTGACAGAACTGCTGGTGCCGGCATTTCGCGATCACCTATCGTCGAGTGCACAGAATGTGTTTGGTTTGCTGACGCATTTTCCTCATCTCGAGCTCATCGACGTGAACGCCCGGATTGCCTATGATGCATCACGGCTTCGAGCCGAGTCCTCACTTCGAACCCCTGATGCCTTGCATCTGGCCACGGCGCTCGCTCAACACGCTGACTGGTTTGTGACGAATGACAGGGCATTAACCAAGCTCCGTAACCTTCCACTGAACATCGGGTTGTTCTCTCACGCTTGATAGACAAAAATATTTTTGCAATTTCTCTACCCTATCTCTTTCACACATCCTCCGGGATTTTGTTGATCGAATAGAAATGCCGTGCAAACCCCGGTGTTTTGATAGCGGCCTGAATTGATGGCGGTTTCGACGGCTTGCAACACCGTGTTCCTCCTGCCTACCTGACATCCATACTGACAAAGGGGTTTTTTGGGCTGTCTGTTGTTACGGCGTTGTCATGGTGACAGCATCGTGAATGTTGGATAAAGCAAAAGAAGAGCCAGATTGAGTGAAAGAGTCGATGAAGGTACGAACGGCAGTGTATTTTCAGGCCGTAACGGCGCGTCATCATCACCACGATCTCAAACATGCCATACGGCAGCGTATCTCTTCAGAGACGCCGGTGTATCTGAAGAGATATCGAGTCTGCGTGACGGTTGAATAAATTTCTTGTCAGAGCGAAGAATTCATTCGGTATGGCAATTGCCCTTACGAATATAGAACCGTGAGAAATGTCCTCAGGTTTACTGGGCTTGTATAGCAATGACAAAGGAGAATAAAACATGCCGCTACATCGATACGGTCTGCTAAAAGGACGGCCAATTCAATCGCGTTTGGGTATGGGACAAAGCCCCCACTATCAAATTCATCTCGTCGATGACGAGACGGACTATCGTATTGCCATCAACGTGAAATCAAAACTGAGTCCGTCGGAATTGTTGTACGTCGTCAATGACCGGTTTCAACATCCACTGCTGGCAGAATTGGAAACACAGCCTCCGGGTTTTACGGCTCTTCCGAGTCAACCCAATGGTTTGGCGTTGGATTTTATTCGAGGAAATCTGTTTGATCGAGATTCCCTGATTCCCCTTCCCCATGACGTACCCGGGCCGGATAATGATTTGAATGAAAAAATTGACGCCCATGTAACACGAGCGCTCGCGGAAGAAGACGCCGTCGTGTATGCATTTGGTGAGCGGTGGGGGCCAGAGGCCGACAGTCGGGACAAGTATTTCGGTTTTCGACCGGGGAATGGTATTCATGATATCCACATGAATCAGGGGAATGTTGGACGGTTTGTGAGCGATGACGGCGTCTGGCAAGATGGGGCGCTGTTCATGCACTTTCCCAGTGAGGATCGGTGGGTAGCGATATTTCTGGCGTTTCAGTCGCAGTCGTGGCACACCGACGATCAGACCGGGCACGCCATTGCGATGGAACCTGGGGAGGATCCGCAAGGGCAGATCAACATTGTGGCCGCACGAGTCAACCCGCTAGATGGTGATGTAGGAAAAGAAACCGTCACGCTTTTGAATCCAACGCCACATCCAGTGGATATTTCAGGTTGGGGAATTTTGGATAAGAATAAGAGGCGTGAAACACTGACCGGCGGCATAGAACCGGGTGAAGCCGTGCGAGTGACGTTAACGGGGAACGGCGCACAACTTTCGAACAAAGGCGGGATCATAACGCTGGTCGATCAAGACGGTACGAAGATCGATGGCGTTTCGTATACGATACGCGATGCCGAGCGGCAGGGGTGGACGTTGGTTTTCTGAGACCCTGTCCACGATACGTCGAACCGAACTAACACTCTACATTCCTTCCTCCGGTACAACCCCGGCCACGAGTCGTATACAATATCTCTTCACTATGGACCGGAATGGTATGGCCATAGGGGGGCTTGATGGTTCTCCAACAAAAAGCAATGAGGCCTGCGGTGTTTCATGAAATGCAGCAAGGGTTAGAGATGTTCAAGCAAGAGTTATGAAGCAAATCAGTCGGAACGGTTGGGGACATTGGTTTGTACTCGGAACAATGGGCCTGCTGGCCTTCTTTTACAATCTTCCGGTCTCCCTATTTGGCGTGACCGAAGGGCTCTATGCGTCCGTGACCGAGACGATGGTCCGAACGGGTGCCTATGTGCATCCGACTCTGCATGGTGAGCCCTACCTCCATAAACCTCCGATGTTCTTCTGGCTCCAGGCATTCTCTACAGAATCTTGGGGAATGAATGAAGCCGCCTTACGGCTACCGAGCGCCTTCTGTAGTTTCGGAACTGTCGTGGCGACCTATTGGATAGGGAGAACCTTGTTTTCATCGACAGCTGGCTTTTGGGCGGCCCTGGTGATGCTGACGTGCTACGCATCCGTATGGTTCGGGCAAATGGCAATCATTGACCCCGTCCTTACCTTTTCGATGACCTTGGGCACGCTGGGATTCGTGCGAGCCTATTTCATGGAAGAACAGTCATGGTGGTACGTCATCGGGTTTATCGCCTTGGCATTCGGCGCCATGGTGAAAAACCTTCACGCGTTTGCGCTGCCTGTGGCCCTCTTTGTCGCGCTTCTGATCATTCGTCGTGATGGAACACCCTTCAAAACCCGTTACTTTTGGCTGGGAATCGCCACGTTTGTCCTACTCGTCGGAGGGTACTATGTCTACTTGGGGCAAGAGTTTATTCAGCATTATGTCTTGAAAGAAAATCTGCAGCGCATGACGAAATTAGCGGGAGACACGCAAGGCAGCGCACTGGATGCCTATTTTGGGAAACGCCCGATTGTCTGGTATCTTTTCGTGATCTGGTTTGACTGTTTCCCATGGTCTGCATTACTTCCCGCCGGGTTGCTCCTTCTCTGGCGACAAAAACCTCGACGCCACTATCCAAGAGAAACGTTCATTTTACTGTGGGTGTTGGGATACATCCTGGCCTTTTCGTTGTTTCCTGAGAAACATGAGCGTTATCTCATGCCGATGATTCCGGGAATCGCGCTCATGATCGGGTATGTGTATCATCGCGTGTTCGACGCGCAAGACTTCGATCTATGGACGTTTCCATCGAGCAAGCGCATGCTTGTACTGTTGAGCCTTCTGCTTATGGTCGTCATTTTCCTGGCCCCCTATCTGTTAGAAAAAAAATGGAATCTGCCTTCCGACATATTTCCATTCATGTATCAAGTGGGCTTTCTATTCGGCGCTGGAGTTTTGATGTATGCCGTCTCTACAGCCCACGCGCGTGCGGCACTCAATATGGTAGGGGTCTTAGCTGTGGGTTTGATGATGAGTCTTGTCCTGATCATCGTGCCAGGGATTAACGCTGTCGCTTCTCCTAAACTGCTTATGTCGGAAGTGCAGTCTTATCTGAAAACTCCGAACGATCCGATTCAAACCTTTCAACACTGGAATTGGAGAAGCGATGAGGATTTATATTACTGGCTCCACGTGCACAAGAATCAACGTATCATCGGCGAGAATCAGACTGATGAAAAAGCATTGGAATCACTGCAAAAGGAGGTGCGTCAAACAGGATCATTGGTAATCCTCATGACTGAACACCAGTTTCGGCAAATCATTCAACCAGCCGCAGGTCTGACCTCAACGATTTTGAGGGAATTTCCAAGACCGAAACGGAAAATTCTATTGGTTTCGATTCAGACCGTGTCTTAAGCCCGTTTTCTCACGCCAGCCGTTTTGTTTTCTTATCTTATCCTTTGCAGAAATATAGCGAATCCAATCATCGTGATATCCCTTCTACCGATTCATTGTCTTGTCATTCGGGTTACGGTATAAGCTCTGATAACGATCAAAAAGGAAAGCCATTGTCACCAAGTTTAATGCGTCGTAAGGAGGTCGATATGAAAGTTTATCGAGAACTCATCATCGTTTCATTCATGATAGGAATCGTCGGTCTGTTGTTTCCACTGGAACAGGGTTTTGCAAAAGTTATCACGAAACAGATCCCTTATCGTCATGGTGACGTTCAGTTGGAGGGTTACCTTGCATGGGATGATGCCGTGAAGGGCAAACGCCCTGGCGTACTCGTCGTACACGAGTGGTGGGGCTTAAATGAATATGCCAGAACAAGGGCCGAGCAATTGGCCGCGCTGGGCTATGTCGCGTTTGCGGTAGACATGTATGGAAAAGGGAAAGTAACGGATCATCCCAAGCAAGCAGGAGCCTGGATGAATGAAATGACCGCGAATGTGAATGAATGGCAGGATCGTGCCATGGCAGGGCTTACAGTATTGCAAACGCAAGAAGCCGTCGATACGACGCGACTGGCGGCCATCGGGTATTGTTTCGGCGGAGCGACAGTGACGCAACTGGCCTATCGAGGTGCTCCCGTAAAGGGCGTCGTGAGTTTTCATGGAGCCTTGCCATTACCAAGCGCTGATCAGGAGATTGCCACAAACGTGAAAATGCTTATCGCGCATGGAAACGAAGATCCCTTTCTCAAGGAAGAGCACATTCAACGATTTCGCAATGCGTTAGACAAAGCCGGAGTGGATTGGCAGATGGTCATCTACGCGGGCGCGCGTCACAGTTTTACCAATCCAGCGGCCGATAAAGTCGGAATAGATGCTCTCAAGTATGATAAGAAGGCAGACGAACGCTCATGGAAGCAGATGCAGATCTTTTTCGACGAAGTGTTTTGAGGTCGAAGAAGGCTTGTGGCAGGTAAGTCCAGGAGCCGCATATGCGGCTCCTGGATCTTGTGAAATTTAGCGGACGGTAATCTGTCTGGGTTTCGCATCTTCCCGTTTGGGGAACGCGATCGTGAGAACACCGTCGGTAAACGATGCATCGGCTTTGTCCCACTGCAGATTTGTGGGAAGACGGAACGACCGTTTAAACGAGGCAGTTTCAACTTCACGGACATGATATTTTCTGCTGCTCTTTTCGGTCTTCTCGCCGCTCTCTTCCCGTTTTCCTTCCACCGTTAAGACGCCCTTATCCACCTGAACATTCACTTGATCAGACTTCCACGCTGGTAGCGCAAGCTCAATGCCGAATGTCTCGTCATCCTCCCAGGCATTGCTCGCCGGAGCCCAACTGTGAACATCCCGGCCAAAGGCGCGAACGGCATCGTTAAACAAGCGGTCAATCTGGGTATCGAATGGAGCATACGTTGTGAGTGTCATAGCACCCTCCTTTTTGAAGTATATGTGTTGTTTGTGTGAGTCATGTGTTTTGTGTTCTCTTGCCGGCTTGTTCAAGAGATAAATCGATTTGGGAAAAAGTCAAGAGGAAGCTTCCATTTGTTCGATGAATGCGTGGGGTGTTGCGCATTGAATGCCGGTGAAGCACACGGTTTAGTGACATTGTTTATGGAAGTCGTTTGCGTAGGAAAATCATGACGATGATCCTTACTCACGCTATTAGAAACCTGCGACGGAATGTTGAGGAACCCTTGACTCTCGAAACAGCAGCGTTATCTGGTAGAATAGAGAATGACACAAAGAGGAATGACTGCTCCATGGTCTCCGTACGGGCGGAGACATCTTGGGTTGTAACTCATTATCAATCCAACGCGAATTCTTCGAGGTTCACGTCAAGACCAATGTCTAGATTTGAACACGAAAGCCTGCTGCAGCTTCAGGTCTACCTCAACCAACAGGTCATCGGACAGGAAGGACTTATCCTTCGTCTGCTGATTGCGCTGCTGGCCGATGGGCACTTGCTGGTTGAAGGGGCTCCCGGGCTGGCCAAGACGACCGCGATTAAGTCCCTGGCTTCCGGGATCGAAGCTGATTTCCACCGCGTTCAATTCACTCCGGATCTGCTGCCGGCCGATATCACGGGAACAGATATTTATCGTCCCCAGGATGGATCATTCGCGTTTCAACAGGGTCCCATCTTCCACAACCTGCTCTTAGCGGATGAGATTAATCGTGCGCCGGCCAAGGTGCAGGCAGCCTTGCTTGAGGCGATGGCAGAGCGTCAGGTGACGATAGGGCGGAAAAGTTATCCCCTGCCAGAATTGTTCTTGGTCATGGCGACCCAGAATCCGATCGAACAGGAAGGAACCTATCCTCTTCCCGAGGCTCAACTCGATCGATTTTTATTGTACGTCCAGGTGGGCTACCCGGATCTGGAATCGGAAAGAAAGATTGCTCAACTTGTCCGCCGGCAGGCCCAGATGTCACTGATGACGAGGGGGGAAGCTCAGGCGCCTATTCCACAAAAAATCATTTTTTCGGCACGACAGGAGATATTGCACCTTCATCTTGCCCCCAGTCTTGAAGAATATATCGTCCAATTGGTGGTCGCGACGCGTGACCCAAGTCCTTATAGCCGGGAATTGGCGCGCTGGGTGCGTTATGGAGCCAGTCCCCGGGCCACCATCGGTATCGAACGCTGTGCGCGGGCTCATGCTTGGCTTGCAGGGCGTGAGTATGTATCCCCGGAAGATATCCAAGCCATCGCCGCTGATGTCTTGCGACATCGAATACTCCTCTCGTTTGAGGCCGAGGCAGAAAACATCACATCGGACCATGTGATAACGGAGATCCTCTCTCGTGTGGCCGTTCCCTGATCGTGCGATCAAATCAGAAACATTTCCATCCAACGTTACCGTCGACTCCGGGACCTGTGTCGTACTGGATGAGTTGATCGAGGCTCGTCATGGCATTTATGCCCTGGGAGTTGGCGCGCAAAAAGGTGTGCATTCGTTGTTGGCGGGAGGCGAGCGATCGCCGTTCAAGGGACGAGGCGTCGACTTCGAAGAAGTACGCAGATATCAGGCCGGTGATGATGTCAGGCACATGGATTGGCGGGTGACGGCGCGGTCTGGAATGCCGCATCTCAAGATATTTCGTGAAGAGCGCGAGCGGCCGGTGTTTGTCGTCGTCGATTATACGAGCTCGATGTTGTTCGGAACGAGAGTGGCGTTTAAGTCCGTCATCGCCGCGCGTACAGCCAGCCTGCTGGCTTGGGCTTCGCAACATCGCGGTGATCGGGTCGGCGCTGTCGTCTTTTCAGATCACGGTCATGCCATTGTCCGGCCCCGAGGTGGACAATCGGGAGTTCTCCAGGTGTTACACGCCCTATCCAGGCATCATCAACAGATCGACATGCACACACCGATGAACGATGGTACAGGGAGGTCGGCGTTCTCCACGGCACTCGAGAGAGTAAAGCGAACGGCCCGCCCCGGGAGTCTAATCTTTATCCTCAGCGACTTTCGGGCGTTAGATGATCAAGCCATCCCCTACGTCACTCAATTAAGCGGGCATCATGATGTTGTCGGAGTGATGGTTTCTGATCCGCTCGAACAGGAACCGCCAAGTCCAGGCATGTATGGGGTAACGAATGGTACCGACTTTGGGGTAGTGAACACGTGGGATGCGCCGTTCGTGGAAACCTATCGTCGTCGATTTAAAGAACGATATCAGTTGGTAGAAAATCTGTGTGTGCAACGGGGCATGGGATTTTTTCAAATCAGCACGCATGTGCCGGTGGAAGAAGCTGTGCGTCGGGGGCTCAGGCTAATCGGGGATCGTCACAAACACATTCGTGCGAGACGCCTAAACGGAGATTCATGAATGGCCTATGGACTCGCTTGACCAATTGCGCGGCCTCCACTTACCGCCTCCGGTTTCATTCTGGCCTCCAGCGATCGGTTGGTGGATCGTTGCCGGGAGCCTTCTTGCGCTCTTGGCTCTTGGTCTCTGGTTTATGTGGTACCGCAAAAAAACAGCGTTGCGTCGCGACGCCTTACAGAAACTCCTCGCGCTCAAGACGCAATTCACGCAGACACAGAATTGCCAAGAGCTAATGTCTGGTCTCTCGCAACTCCTTCGTCGATATGCACTCTCCTGTTTCGGACGTCAGGCAGTGGCAGGTCTCACAGGCTTGCCCTGGTTGCGATTTTTGGATGAACACGCAAAAACGCATCTATTTTCCGATGCGGGAAGCCGTCACGCATGGTTAGAAGTCCCGTATGGTCTCGACCACGATAAGGTGAACGGCTACGAAATGATCGATCTAGCCGAGCGATGGATTAAGCAAGTTCCTTTGCCTTCGAAAAGGATGACGGCATGATCACGTGGGTATGGCTGTGGGTATTTCTGTTGTTGCCCCTCCCCTGGGTGGTTCAACGACTCGTCAAGCCCGTAGAACGGAACGCGGAAAGTTCATTACGCATTCCATTTTATCAAGATGTGATGTCGATTGATTGTGGTCAGACTGCGGTGAAACAGGGTTCCCGATCCTTCCGCAACTTTTGGCTCGGAATGTTGGTTTGGCTTCTTTTGCTAACCGCCGCGGCTCGTCCGCAATGGATCGGAGATCCTGTCTCGTTGCCGGTAAGCGGACGTGACGTCATGATGGCGGTTGATGTCTCTGGAAGCATGGAAATCCCGGACTTTACGCTCCAAGGAGAGCAGGCCAATCGCTTGATGGTGGTGAAAGCAGTGGCTGGTGAGTTTATCAAACGGAGAAAGGGCGATCGCGTAGGATTGATCTTATTCGGCTCTCAAGCCTATGTCCAAACCCCACTCACATTTGACCGGACTACTGCACAGACGATGTTGAACGAAGCGGAAATTGGTCTGGCAGGAAAAGAAACGGCCATCGGCGATGCCATTGGGTTAGTGACCAAGCGTCTGAAAAACCAAGCGCAGGAGAATCGCGTGCTGATTTTGCTTACGGATGGAGCCAACACGGCTGGAGATATCAGTCCGCTTCAAGCGACAAAGCTTGCGGCCAAAGAGGGCATCCGTATTTACACGATCGGGGTCGGGGCGGATCAGATGCAAGTGTCTTCATTGTTCGGCAGTCGAACGGTCAATCCGTCACAAGACCTGGATGAAGGCACGTTGAAGGAAATCGCTCAGCTTACCGGAGGAACATATTTACGCGCAAAAGATAAGCAACAACTTGAGCAAGTCTACCGGCAACTCGACGAACTGGAGCCTGCAGCAGAGGAGACAGAGTTTTTTCGTCCCACGGACGAATTGTACCCCTGGCCTTTGGGGGCAGCGTTGGTCCTCTCCGTTCTTTTCGCGCTGACCTTTCTGCGAATGCCTTCTTTACTGACGAGAAAATCCTATGACCCAGTGGCTCGAACGCTTTCGTCAACAGAGGTGGGGTGAAGATTTTCATCATATGATGAATGCTTGGAAACCATGATTACGGATGTCCTGGATTTTCACTTTCTACGACCCTGGTGGTTAGCGGGCTTTCTGCCATTGGGCGCCGTCATATGGCTGCTCATTCGTCAGCGGGCGAAATCCACAGGATGGGAAGCCGCGTGTGATGCGCATTTGCTTCCGCATTTACTCGTAGGAAGCCATCGGGTGCAGACTCGAGGTCCGTTCATCCTAGTGGCGTTGGCGTGGATACTCGCCCTCTTAGCTCTGGCAGGACCGGTCTGGTCCAAGTTGCCTCAACCGGTTTTCCGCGCTCAGTCGGCACTGGTGGTCGTCCTGGATCTGTCTCGATCGATGGATGCCGAAGATGTCAAACCGTCACGGCTCACGCGGGCCAAGCATAAGTTATTGGATATCCTGAAACGTCGACAAGAAGGACAGACGGCATTAGTCGTCTACGCTGGAGAGCCTCATGTGGTTTCACCGTTGACGGATGATGCCAATACGATTTCCTCGATGGTTTCTTCACTCGACACGGATTTAATGCCCTTGCAAGGCAGCCGTTCGGATTTAGCGTTGCGCAAAGCTCTGGAGTTGCTCGGGCAAAGTCATGTGCCAAAGGGAGATATTCTTCTCATCACAGATGGTGCCGATGAAAGTGAGTTGCAGTCTGTCATCGAGGCAATACACGGTCATCACCGGATTTCTGTCCTTGGTGTTGGAAGCAAAGATGGAGCGCCGATTCCCCAGTCTGGAGGTTTTCTCAAGGACCGTGATGGGGAGATTGTCATTCCCAAACTTGATGTCACGTCGCTGGCTCATTTGGCGCGAAGCGCTCAGGGGAGATACGCGACCTTGACCGTTGACGATCAAGACCTTGAAACGGTGTTGCCATCAGACTGGAAGGTGACCGATCATCAGCAGGACGAGGATAATCAAAGGACGACCGACCGGTGGCGAGAAGAAGGGCCCTGGCTTCTTTTCGCGATTTTGGCGCTGACGCTACCTGCGTTTCGGCAAGGATGGCTTGGGGTGGTGGCGCTCATGGTCTTGCTGTCGCCATCTCCAGGCATGGCTTTTTTTGAAGGCGACTGGTGGTTTCGACCCGATCAGCAGGGCTCTCAAGCGCTTGAGCAGGATAATCCGCAGACAGCCGCAACCCTCTTTGAAGATTCAGCGTGGAAGGGCGTCGCGCATTATCGAGCGGGAAATTTTGAGCAGGCCATCGAAGACTTCACTCAGGATGATTCGATAGATGGTCAATACAACCGCGGGAATGCCTTGGCTCGTGCGGGACAGCTACAGGAAGCCCTGCAGGCGTATCAGACGGTCCTGAAGCGTGACCCACATCATGAAGATGCGCAGTTTAACCATGAACTCATCAGCAAGTTAATTCAACAACATGACCAACAAAATAAGAGTCCCGGCTCACAGAATGAGCCTTCTCAAGATCAACAGTCTTCTGAAAACGGTCAATCCCAGAGCGAATCGCAGGGAGAGCAATCGCAACAGCCTGATCAGCGACAAACGGATCAGCAACAGGCCGATCAACAACAGGCCGACGCTTCGCAAGCAGGCGAACAGTCAAACGGTCAGTCAGATCAGCCTCAAGAACGCTCTTCTCAAGACACGGAGCGACAGGCTTCTCAGCAATCATCGGAACCGTTCGGTTCGGAAACTCAATCTGAGCGGGAGCACGCTGAACAACTTGGTGAGAGCGAAACAGACAAGAGTGGCGAAGAAATGCAGCAGGCGGAAGACGTTGGCGATCCATCCGAACAAGACGTAGAGAGCGAGGATCAGGGTTCCAGAATGACTGCGGGTTTATCGAGAGAAGAAAAACGTGACATGGAGTCACAGCAGGCCATGGAGCAATGGCTTCGGCGTATTCCTGATGATCCGGGAGGGCTTCTGCGCCGAAAGTTTTTATTAGAACATCGCCGCCGGCAAGAGGCTGGTCAGCTTCCATATTCAGGAGGGCAGGCATGGTGAGTCCTCGTTCTTGTATCTGGCTTGTGACGTTGCTGCTGCTGGAATTCAGTATCAACAGCGCATTGGGGCAAACGGTTCGAGCTTATGTCGACCGGAATCCCATCTCCATGGACGAAACGGTTCGTTTGGTCGTGGAGCTGAAAGGGCCATCGACGGGCGAGACCCCCGATCTCTCCGGGTTGAAGAAGAATTTTGATGTGCTGGAGAATTCACAAAGCAGTCAAACCAGCATCATCAACGGCCGAACTTCGACTTCAACGCAATGGGCGATAACTCTTTCGCCTAAGCAAGTCGGCGATGTCACGATTCCCGCGATCCGGGTGGGTACGCAGTCTAGTGCGCCCCTGACGTTACGGGTTCAGGAACATGCGCAAAATACAGGAGACCCCGCAGGAAAGGATGTGTACTTAGAGGCGTCGATCGAACCCCGTGAACCATATGTGCAAAGCCAAATGGTCTTCACCTTGCGTTTGTATCATGCCGTTTTGCTTCGCGAGGGGCAATTAGAAGATCCCAAAATCAGCCAAGCTATCGTTGAACGTATCGGTGAAGATCACTCGTTTGAGACGATTCAAAATGGGCGCCGATATCAGGTGATTGAACGCCGTTATCTCGTGATTCCCCAAGCCAGCGGTCCCTTAACCATTCCCTCGGTGTTGTTTACCGGAAAGGTGCCGGATGGCCGGAGGCCGCGATCGATGTTTGAGGAGATGTTCGGGAATCGTCCCGGTGTGTTTGGGAGCGGGTTTCAGTCAACACGATTGATTCGGGCCAGAAGCCAGGAGATGACTTTGAACGTAGAGGAAATTCCTCCCACGATGCAACAAGGCTCATGGCTACCCGCTCGTGAGCTCTCCGTGAACGAGACATGGTCTTCCGATCTTACCAAACTTCAAGTGGGCGAGCCCGTGACCCGGACGATTACGATTCAAGCCCGGGGGTTAACCGGCGAACAGTTACCGGAAGTGCCCGTCACTGAGCATTCAAGCGTTAAGGTGTACCCTGATCAACCGTCTATCACGACGGCATTTGACGGGTCGTGGGCCGTTGGAAAACGCGAGCAAAAACTGGCCTTCGTTCCGACACGACCAGGCGATGTCCTCCTACCGGAAATTCGAATACGTTGGTGGAATCTGGAGACAAAAAAGCCTGAAGAGGCCGTGCTCCCCGCTCAAACGCTGACTATCCATGGGGCGAATGCTTCCGAACCCTCTGCTCAGCCCGGGAACGGAACGACGAGTATTGTGAATGATGCGCAGTCTTCTTCGTTTCTTTCAGAAGGACAGGGCTTGCCTCAGTCGGGAAATGCCGCTTCCTCCGGCTCACTAGGGATGTCATGGCCTGTCATGATGGGGCTCCTGTTGGCGCTGTGGTTGTTGACCGCTGCGGGTTGGTGGGGTGACCGGAGAAAACTCATGATGCAGCAGAACCGTATTCAGGAAGACAAACAAAAGTCCCACGAGTCGATTCGAATGATACGGTCATTAGTCAAACAGGCTTGTTTACAGAACAAGCCGCAGCAAGCACGCGAAGCGTTATTGAGGTGGGCCTCGGTGACCTGGGAAGGCAGCGGTCATCGCAATCTGGGTAGTGTCGCCAGGAAATTCGGGCAGACGACCCAGGGAGCTAGCGCCGCCCAACAGGCCATCCAGGATCTGGATCGAACCCTGTACTCAGCTAAGGCTGGTGAATGGAATGGAACGAGGTTTTGGGAGACCATCGCCCCGGAAATGCAAGCATTAGAGAAAACTAAGGGAACATGGGCGGCAAAAGAGGATGATGTCGCTCCGTTGTATTTGCATGCATCGTCATGAGCGGTGTAGACATGACAATTCCTGGAATCGGCGGTATAAGATATGAAGGAATGGTGCAAAAAGTTCAATCTGTCCGATGAAGCGATGAATCGCCAGCGCAGGTCACACTATCTATCCAAGAGGGTACGCTATGGGCACAATGGTTGATATTACCGGTCTCCGCAAAGAATTCGGGTCAATTGTCGCCGTCGACGGCGTCTCATTTACGGTAGGCCAAGGAGAAGTCCTGGGCTTTCTTGGGCCAAACGGAGCCGGCAAGTCTACGACGATGAAGATGATCACGGGGTTCCTGACGCCATCCGGAGGAACGGCCAAGATTTGTGGATACGACATTCTGGACAGCCCGTTGGAAGCCAAGAAGCGCATCGGCTACCTGCCGGAAGGCGCTCCGGCTTATCAGGATATGACACCGATCGGCTATTTGACATTCATCGGAGAAATGCGCGGGCTTTACGGCGAAGATCTTCGAACGCGCATCGCCGAAACCGTGGAAAAAGTCAATCTTCAAAGTGTGCTGGAGCAACCCATAGAGACCTTGTCAAAAGGGTTTAAACGGCGACTTGGGCTTGCGCAGGCCATACTGCACGACCCTGAAGTCTTAATACTCGATGAACCGACCGATGGGTTGGATCCCAATCAAAAACATGAAGTTCGCACATTGATCAGGACCATGGCCCCTCACAAGGCCATCATTCTCTCGACGCATATTCTTGAGGAAGTTCAAGCGGTCTGCACGCGAGCGATGATTATCGCCAAGGGAAAAGTTGTCACCGACGGCACGCCGGCCGACCTGGAGGGACAATCTCCGATGCACAATACGGTGGTCCTTTCCGTCCGTCATGGGGAGGTGTATGCCATGCAGGCTGAGCTGTCAAAGATTGAGGGTGTGAATAACGTCGAAGAACTCGGCCAACAGGATGGTTGTGTGCGCCTTCGCATATTCCCGGATCACGGCCGATGGATAATCGCCGATGTGGGACAATGTGCGCGCGAACAGCAATGGGATGTCGTGGAGCTGCATGTCGATCGTGGACATTTGGATGAAGTGTTTCGAGCCTTAACGGCTCCGAAGCAGGCACTCACCTAGTATTAGTCGTTCGAGGAAAAAGTACTGACGGCAGAATGCATACGACTCATGATCTAGAAAGGATGCAATAGTGGGAAGGATAAACGTCATCTTCAAACGGGAATTGGCCGGGTACTTTTCGACACCGATTGCCGCGGTGTTCATCGTGATCTTTCTCTTGTTGAGTGGCGCCTTCACCTTCTATTTGGGAAATTTTTTTATTCGCGGACAAGCCGATTTGATCCCGTTTTTTGATTTTCATCCCTGGCTCTACCTGGTGTTGATTCCCGCTATTTCCATGAGGCTATGGGCCGAGGAGCGCAAGGAGGGCACGATTGAAATGCTGCTGACGTTGCCTGTGACCATATGGGAAGCGGTCGTCGGGAAGTTTCTCGCGGCCTGGGCCTTTACCAGTATCGCCTTGGCCCTGACTTTTCCGATGTGGATCACGGTGAATATCCTGGGCGAGCCTGATAACGGAGTGATTGCAGCTAGTTATTTGGGGAGTCTGCTCATGGCCGGCGGGTTCCTGGCCATCGGATCTTGTATGTCGGCTGTGACCAAAAACCAGGTCATCGCGTTTATCCTGAGTGTGGTGGTGGGGCTGATGTTCATCTTGAGTGGTTTTCAGATGATTCTTGGACCTCTGAGCGCGTGGACACCGCATTTTATCCTGGAGACGGTCAGTTCATTCAGCTTTCTGACGCATTTTCATGCCATCAGCAAAGGCGTGCTGGATCTCCGGGATATCTTCTTTTTTCTGACGCTGATCGCGTTCTGGTTGTTTGCGACGGCGGCGATTATCGATATGAAAAAAGCCGAATAAGAAAATGTCCAAAAACTTCGTCAGCGGTCTTGTCGCACAGGCGAGTAGTGTTTTTGAACATTTTCTTTGTTTCAGTAAACATGCTGAGAGTTGGAGAATGATGAACCGCCAACATCAAAGATTGTTCTGTACGAGTCTTAATAAAAGGTGAAGGTGAAGCGTTATGAATAAGAAATTTCTGACGGGAACGGGCCTCATTCTCGCCGTCGTATTGTTTGGCGCGGCCAATATGCTGAGCAACGCGGCGTTGAGCACAGCGCGTTTCGATTTAACCGAGCACCGGCTCTATACCCTTTCTGAAGGGACCAAGAATATCATGCAAAACTTGGATGAGCCCATCACGCTAAAGTTGTACCTCTCTAAAAAGCTCGCGACGGGACTCCCCGGCATTAAGAGCTACGCCAATCGAGTTGAAGAAATGCTGGAGGAATTTGAACAGGTCTCCGGGGGAGACATCACTTTGCAGGTCATCGACCCCGAACCGTTTTCAGAGGAAGAAGATCGGGCCGTGGCCTATGGGCTTCAGGGCGTGCCGCTGGAAGGGGGAACCAAACAGTTCTACTTTGGCATGGTCGGGACGAGTTCCACGGATGAGCAGGAAGTTATCCCATTTTTTCAACCTGAGCGGGAGGAATTCCTTGAGTATGACCTTGCCAAGCTTGTCTACACGCTGGCGCATCCTAAAAAACAAGTCCTTGGCGTAATAAGCAGCCTTCCGATAGAGGGGGGACCTCCCATGCCCATGATGCCACAATCCGGTGGCGGCGAGCCCTGGTTGATCATGGACCACATCCGTCAACTTGTCGAGGTCAAAACCATCGAGAAGAATGCCACCGAAATCCCCGAGGATGTCAGTGTGCTGATGCTTGTACATCCCAAACACCTGAGTGATGAGACGCTGTACGCGATCGATCAATTCGTGCTTCGCGGCGGACGGGCTCTAGTCTTTATCGATCCCCATTCCGAAGCGGACCGGGGGATGGCGACCCCGAATAATCCATTCGGAGGGACAGGCCCGAAAAACTCTGACCTGGGAAAGCTGTCCGAGGCCTGGGGGGTGGAATTAGTCAAGGGTAAAGTTGTGGGTGACCTTCCCCTCGCGAAGAAAGTCCAGATTCAACAGCAGGGTCGTCCCCGTGTCTTAGACTATCCTGTGTGGATTGGTCTGGAGAAAGCGTACATGAGTGCTGATGATATCGTGACCGCTCAGATTCCTAATCTCAATCTGGCCTCGGCGGGAATCTTGAAAAAGAAAGAAGGGAGTGAAACAGAACTCATACCGCTGCTGCATTCCGATGACGCGGCGATGCAGATTCCCGCGTCGAGCTTGGCTTTCATGCCCGATGTGGCTGCCATGTTGAACAGTTATAAACCGGGTGGAGAAGAACTGATCCTTGCCGCTCGTATTCGCGGAACGGCCAAGAGCGCGTTCCCCGACGGGAAACCGAAATCCAAGTCCGAGGAGTCCGACAAAGAAAAGAAGGAAGACGAATCCGAGGGGCCGCCACAGAAACATCTGGCAACTTCCCAAGAGCCCATCAATGTGATCGTGGTCGCCGATACCGATCTTTTGCAAGACCGGTTTTGGGTGCAAGTTCAAAACTTTTTCGGACAACGGATTGGGATTCCCAACGCCGGTAACGGTAATTTCGTCACGAATGCCATCGACAATCTGGGTGGGAGTAATGATTTAATCAGCGTGAGGAGCCGGTCAGGGTTTTCTCGTCCCTTTACGCTGGTCAGGTCCATTCAACAGGATGCTGAACAACAGTTCCGGCAGAAGGAGCAGGCCCTGCAAAACCGTCTGAAAGCCACGGAACAAAAAATTCAAAACATGCAGAGTCAGAAGCAGGAAGGCAATGCGTTAATCCTGAGCCCTGAGCAACAGGAAGAAATTGCCAAATTTCGACAGGAATTGGTGGAGGTTCGAAAAGAACTCCGGGGAGTGCAGCATGAATTGGTGAAAAATATCGATGGCTTGGAAAGCTGGGTAAAGTTTTTCAATATCGGATTTGTGCCCATTCTCATCGGGGCGGCTGGTTTCTGGGTTGGCAGTAAGCACATGCGGCGAAGAAAGAAGACTTAAGCCCCTATGAGGCCTGCTGGCGGGACCTGCCTGGGCATGGCGGTTCTCCAAAGAGCAGGATCGCAACATGAAAACTCTTTCAATACAGCTAAAGGTCAGGAGATGAAACCGAAGACATTGATGATATTGGCGGGCATCACCTTTGTTGTGATCCTCGGTGCCGTGCTATTGAGCCAGGATACAAACGAGAAGCCGAGCCAGAGTGGGGAGCTCGTGTTTCCTGATCTGATGGCGGGAATCAATGAGATTGAAGAAATGACGATTGAATCCAAGGATCATACCGTGACCCTGGTTCGGCAAGGCGAGCGATGGAGTGTCAAAGAGAAGGGCGGGTATGCCGCATCGTTTGAAAAAGTGAAACCCGTGCTGATCGGGATGGCTGAACTGCGTATCCGCGAACCCAAAACTAAAAATCCTGACCTGTATGAAAAGCTGGGTTTACAAGATCACAATGCCGAAGGATCGCCTTCAACCCTCATCACCCTCAAGGCAAAGGGTTCAAAGGCTGTTGCAAGCATGCTTCTGGGCAATCAGCGGCCGGGGAGAGGGAACCCCACCCAGAGTGATCTGTACATCCGAAAGCCGGATGATCCGCAAACGTGGTTGGTGTCCGGCAAACTTCCCGTTGAGAAGGTTCCTGGTGAATGGCTGGAAAAAGAGTTGTTGAATATTGCGGGCAAGCGCATTCAACGGGTTTCTGTCACGCATCCTGGGGGAGAAACCCTCACAATCTACAAAGACACTCCCGACGCACTGGACTTTAAAGTTCGCGATCTTCCCAAAGATCAGAAAGTGAATTCGCAGTTTAACGTAAACAATGTCGCCAACGCGGTTGCACAACTGACATTGGAAGACGTCAAAAAATCCGATGAACCGGCGTTTTCGCCGAAGGCGGGCCTGCAGGCAGTCCTGGAAACATTCGATGGCCTACGTCTGACGGTTGAAACGATGAACAAAGACGAAGTCGTGTATGGCAGGATCGCCGCAGCGTTTGACCCGACTCTCGTCTACAAAGAACCAGTAAAGGAATCGTCCGAGAAAAAGGCAGACGTACCATCCGGTGACGACAGCGGTAAAGACGCGAAGGAAAGTGACGAGAGCGATACAAAAGAGGATGACGATAACACGGAAAAGAAAGACGAACCCAAGGAATCAATCCTGAAATCTGAAGAAGACGTTCAAAAAGAAGTCGCCGATCTCAACGCCAAATTCAAGGACTGGATCTTTGAATTTCCAAAATTCAAGGTAGAAAATTTCTCGAAGAAGAAAGATGATTTGATAGCCAAGGAGTAGCGTGTAAGCTGGAACTTTCTAATGACGAGATCGTCATCACGAAAGCAATGACAAACGATGACGACACGAAGCCTCGCATTGATCCAGCACTCATCCTTGAAGGCTGAAAAAGCTGCTTCAAAAATTAGACAGATATTGGATCTGCAAATACAACTCTCGTAGTCGCTGGGCGTCGGCTACTCTTGGGTTTGACGACAATTTCAACCTCTCGGTCTAACTTATTCAGCAAGCGCAAAAGCCGATCTACGGAGAATCCACTCAAGCCTCCACGGGCAAGGTCTGAAACTCTGGATTGTGTAATTCCCAAAATTACCCCGGCCTGCTTTTGTGTTAACTTCCGTTTTTTGATAATGGCATTGATCTGACTGACCAGTTTGGCTTTAGTTTCCATTTCTTCGGGATTCTCAAATCCCAGATCGGCAAAAACATTTCCCGAGCCTCTTGTGATCTTCTCAGTCATAGTTTTTTCTCCTTCTTGAAATCTTCTTCTGCCAATTTAAGCCTTGCTTTGATGAGATCCATAGATCCATATCTGGCTTCGGAGTGGCAATGCCTTTTTTGGATTTCTTTTGAAAGGTGTGGAGCACGTAGACTGTTTTGGCAAAACGGACCGTATACACCGCTCTGTAAGTCGATCCATCATAATCTTCCATGACCTCTAAAACGCCAGCTCCATGAAAGCCTTTTAATGGTTTTACATGATGAGCCTTTCCGCCTCTTTGAGCTTCGTAGAGGGCATACCCTATTCGGTCTTTTACCTCCCGCGGAAAGTCTCTCAGCACAGCCCTACTGTCCCCCATGAAATGTACCAGCTTCATTCCAGTTTGAAATTATCCTTATATACTTATATTAGGATATTAAGATAAAACCCGCAAGGTCAAAGGGATGTTAGACACAAGAACAAGATAGAAGTTAAGAAGTTGGAGGGCATGACACTGAAGGTATCATGTTGTTGAGACTTTCTTGTCTCCCAACTTTTCTTTCAATTCCTGGTACACCTGCATGAGTCGTTGATCTTCGAGGCGGTAGGCCAATGAAAGGAGGATCAATCCGAAGATCAGGACAAGAATCCCCAGTGCCACGATTCCAACGCCCAGCATCACTCCGCTTCCCGTTGCAAACCCTCCGTCCAGTGCAAACATCACGACAAAGGCGAAGGTGCCGATGACGACGATTCCCAGCCAGAGTGTCGTGATAATGGCAGACGACCACGGTGTGCGTTTAACTAATTCCAGTAAAAGGTTTCTCCCCTCTGACCGGACTTCGATCGTGCCTTTGAGCGGCCAAGCAGTTCGAAATCGCATGGAAAACAGATGGTAGTACGGTCGAATAATGATGAGGTTTTGCGCTCGCAGGTAACGAGCCAGGCCATGAGGAAGTTCCAGAAGGCCCGATTTATTGAAGTGTTTATGGAGGTGTGGAGAGCCGGATTGCGAGACTTCATCACGTCTGCTTGCTAATCGACAGCCATACCGGCTGGCCGACTCCCGAAGACTCGTGAATTGATACCAATCACCCGAAATAATCGCGATACATAAGATCGCGCCAAAAACTCCAGCCATCAGCATAGTCCGTGACCATACCATAGGCTTGAAGTCTGCCTAAAGCCGTGATCAACGCGACACGTTGACTTGATGTGTGAACCTCGTCTAGTATCAGTCCGCGGGGTGGAGCAGTCTGGTAGCTCGTTGGGCTCATAACCCAAAGGCCGAGGGTTCAAATCCCTCCCCCGCAACCACGATATTTTTACCTTCGCGAGTGAGTTTTAGAAAGTCAGCATAATCTCCTGAAAATTCAGCTTCGAGAAAACCCTGGTCGGTCGGATGGAGTTTTATCTCCCCCCCCCCTCCCCCCAATCAGGGTTTTTATTTAGTCACGTATAGGCTCTAGGTGGGAAGGGTCGATATTCTCTAAATCTTTTGCAAGTGCGTGAAATCTTTCTCTAGCATTTGGGAGAAATCGTTGGGCGTTTTTATTTTTGGGTCATGACTAGTTAAGGAGGTTACAAGCACGATAATCTCCAGTTGTAATGCTCCCCTGAAATCAAGCCACCTTTGCTGCTTGTTCCCGTCGATATTGCCGCGGGCTTCGGTACTGTAAGGCCTGATGCGGCCGGCCATCGTTATACCAGCGCATCCATCGTTGGATCGTATGCCGAGCCTCTTCAAAGCCTGCAAAGTGGTGTTACCACACACATTCCTCCTTCAAACTGCGAAAGAACCGTTCAATCAGGCCATTCTGTTCCGGGGCATACGGCGTAATGAATTCCTGCTGGAGGCGATACTCCCCACACGCCCGTCGAAAGCGCTGACTCTGAAAGATCAAACCATTGTCACTCCGCAACACCGGCATGATGCATCTGTGTCTTGACAAATTAGTCAGATCCAGTATATTCGACAGTCGATCTAATGGAGAGAAGGTGGCATCTGTAAGGTAAAGTATAGGGGAAAGATTCCTTTTTTTGTAGTTTGTCATACGCTACTGCATGGTCCACATAGTCTTCTCTTTTTATTTTAAACTTTTTCTCTCTGCTATAAGATCGTAGTCTTCTCCAGAACCTTCTGATTTGATAATGGGCAACAGGTATGACCATTACCTCTAGCTTTTGATTGGAGAATATGCGGAACATCCGTGATGTTTAGTTCTAATTCAAAGTCGTCCCAGAATGCTTCCGGGTTAAAACATTCTCGACAATATCTCTGGTGTACAGTAGCTATTGGGCTATTCATCACTTTTGGTCAGCTACACACTGTCGATGCGGCTTCATTGGTAAACGGAGGCGTAATTTCAGACTCGATATCAGCTCCTGGCGAACAAGATATTCATACCTTCACCGCCACCGCTGGCGAATCGGTTCAACTTCGAGCAGCCCATACTGGTGGCACAGTTGCGCTCTCTCCCCGCCTCACACTTCTCGCTCCGAACGGGGCGCAGATTATCTCAACGTCTGGCCCACAATCTCGCGATGTGGCGGCGATTTCGTGTTTCACCTCGTCTCTCTTTTGTGAGCTCACCCAGACTGGTACATATACTGTGGTAGTATCAGATGGAACATCTGGAGGCAATCAGACAGGCCCGTATAATCTTCATTTTGTGCGAGCGCCCGGCGCAAATGAAGGCGGGGCATTGCCCAATGGAGGGAGCGTTTCAGACACCATTGATCTCGGAGATCTAGATTCCTACACATTTACGGCGAATGCTGGCGAGGCGGTGCAAATTCGTATGGCGCATACCGGCGGCACGGTGGCGCTGATTCCTCAGATTAATCTTTACGCTCCTGATGGGACACTGATTATCTCGACCTCTAGCCCACAATCCCGCGATGTGGCGGCAATTTCGTGTTTCACCTCGTCTCTCTTTTGCGAGCTCACTCAAACCGGCACGTATACCGTAGTTGTAACAGACAGTAACGGTGGCCAAATAGGGCCCTATACCCTGCACTACGCGCGAGCGCCCGGCGCAAATGAAGGCGGGGCATTGCCCAATGGAGGGAGCGTTTCAGACACCATTGATCTCGGAGATCTAGATTCCTACACATTTACGGCGAATGCTGGCGAGGCGGTGCAAATTCAGGTGACAGACTTGAGCGGCGGCCCACTTTCTCTCCGAGTCGATCTTTATAGTCCGAGTGGATTGCTGATTTCCAGTACTTCTGGTGACACCGCTACTATAAATTGCTCAGACACTGCCACATTTTGCGAGCTTACAGAAAACGGTACCTATACAGTTATGATTTCAGATGGGAATTCTAGCGGTGCTCAAATTGGAGACTATTCGATTGAATTCGACTTGATTCTTGACCTGTTATCTTACGCCGCTTTAGGGGATTCCTATTCGTCGGGCGAAGGCTTACCTCCATACTTTAATACAACCGATGGGTTTTTGACTGGCTGTCACCGTTCAACTCGCGCCTATTCGACACATATCCGCACTCCAGACAATACTGAACCGATTGCTGACCGCGCTGATGCGCAATTTGATTTTTTGGCATGTACGGGATCAGATACGAGTAATATTACGGCATTTGGGAATCAACAGCGTGGTGATGAACCACCTCAAATGGCTCCTGAGAATGGCATTAATGCGAGTCGCGATCTGCTGACAATTACGATTGGGGGCAATGATGCTTTCTTTATTAGAATTGTGATTTTTTGTTTTGCCCATGATGCGTGCAACGAAATTAAACCGTTTGCACCGCATTCCAATTTCGAAATTGGAGACTTGTTTCCATTATGGATGGCTGTTGTCAAATCTCGACTCCAGAATCTCTTTGGTGAAATCCGCACAGCCACACCCAATGCAGCTACGCTGGTACTCGATTACCCACTCGTGGTGAGTGGCAATGAATGTCCGGCAGTCCAAGTCCCGTTCTTTCCCGATGTGAAGCTTTCGGCCTCTGAGCAGGCGTGGATGCGTGGCGCAAATCAACAACTTAATACGGCCGTGGCTGAGGCGGCAGCACAGGTGGGTCTGCATTATGTTCCCGTGGCCAATCATTTCCAAGGGCATGAAGCGTGTGGCGACTTGGACGATTGGGTCAATGGATTCGTTCTTATTAATCCAGAATCGAGTTTTCATCCGACAAGCCGCGGGCAGTTAGAGTATGCAAACGTGGCCAATGCCTATCTGGATTCCCTGCAAACGGGGTGGCCCGCAGGCTATTTACCCAATGGGTTGCCACGCAACCCTGATCCCGTCGCCAATCTGCAGAGTCCGGCAACCGCGGAAGTGACAGGTCCCTTACCAGCCTTTGGTGATCTTGAAGTGCGTCTGGCGTCAGCCCCTGCTGGGTGCACCGAGGCAGTGGGCCTGGTAGTCCCGGGAGAAATGGCCAGAGTGCTCGGATCGGGCTTCGCCCCATCTGAGTCCGTCACATTGTCCTTGGTGGTCGCCAACGAACGATTGCCTCTGAGTACAGTCAATGCTGATGCGAATGGGAATCTGGATGCGACGGTATTGATCCCCGCCACGCTTCCAGTGGGGAACGTTGGGACCCTCGAAGCCCTGGCGGCAGGGCCGGATGGGGTTGGCCTGCTGCTGTTTGATCTTGTCCGCATTGCGGACTCGATCACCGTGGATAGTGATGCGGATGGTATACCCGATGGCTGTGACAACTGTCCGGCCACGGCCAACACGGATCAGGCGGATCAAGACTTGGATGGACGCGGGGATATCTGTGATACGTGTCCACAAGATGTGGCTGGTGATGAAGACGGCGATAGTATCTGTGCCGAGAGTGACAACTGCACAATCATTGCGAATCCGGATCAACGCGATACGAATAATGATGGCTACGGCAATGTCTGCGATGCGGATCTGGACAATAATGGCATCGTGAATACGTTTGACCTCGCGCGGTTCAAGGCGGCATTTGGGACGAGTGATGCGGATGCTGATTTTGATGGCAACGGGGTGGTGAATACGTTTGACTTGGCCCGGTTTAAATCGATGTTTGGCCAGCCGCCAGGACCATCCGCCGCTGATGCGCAGTAACCACAGTACACGAGAGAAGAAGATGATTGACCATGATTGCTCGAAATAGTCCAAGCGCTTTTTAACTCTATTTATTATTAATGAGAGGTGTAGGATGAAAATCGTAATACTCAGTTTAGCTCTTGCGTTACTCGTGCTTGTGCCAGTGACGGGTCAGGCCGCCACGGTTGATGTCGGCTTTGATCCAACCATGACGATGGTGAATGGACTGAATCAAACGTTCACCGTGGATATCGTGGGTAATTACAATGCGGATGCGGCCGAAAGTCTCGTAGGAGGAGCCCTGTCACTCAGCTTTGATCAATCAATTGTGAACGTGAACTCGGTCACGCTTGGGGTACCAACGGATATAGGGAGCAGCACTGGAACGATCGATAATGGTGCTGGGACCGTCGACACCATGGGTTTCGGGACGTTCGCAGGGGTACCGAGTGGGCCCTTTACGTTTGCGACGATTGAGTTTGAGTCCGTCGGCTTCGGGACGAGCCCCTTAGGGCTGACCGACCCGTTTGATCTCATCTTTGCCTGGGCGAATGAGAACTTTGAGGCTGTGCCAGTCAACGCGACGGCGGGAAGTATTACCGTCAAAGATACCGCGCCAGTGCCATTACCGGCGGCTGGGTGGTTGTTTCTCTCAGGCCTCGGCGGCCTCGCCGCTCTCCGACGGCGGGAAGTTAATTAAACTAATTTCCAATAGTTTGTTAAGACTGAAACTCAAAAAAAGTAGCAATATAAGATCTACTTCAAATTTCCGAAGTTTGAGTCAGCCTAGTTTGGTAATATCAACTGGGCTGGCTTTACTTTCTTTTCTGGCCTCTATTCGAGCAGAACCATTTCAGAAACTGATTTAATAGCGCTTTCCGTAATTTGCGCTATTACATTTACTCACAAAATAGGCTAGCTAGCATGGTCTGGTATTTTCGCTATACATAAGCTGTTTACCATTGAGGCTTGCTCAGAATATTTTATAAAGGTCCTACATATACATGATGGAATCCTGATCCCATCGAGAATGAGCCAACTGATGAGGCAGTGTGTACTTCCCTATAATCAAGCTCACGAGTATCATAGTCCTAGACATAATAGGTGCACGCAACGTTACACAGGTGACTTGCATAAAGAGGCCCCATCTGTCATCTTTCTTTGCTATTTTTCCTCTTTTCAGGTACAAGGGGAATCCTGATAGTGCGAGGAGGGGGTATGCAATTGAAAAATCCCTCCCCCGCAACCAATCGTCACCACGGATAAGGCTCTTTCCAGCGATGGGGAGAGCCTTTTATTTTGTGTCAACGCGTTATCTCGCCATGCTTCCTTCTCGATCTTGTAAGATTTGATTCTGGGAGTATTGAAAAAAGTCGCCACTTTAGTAGGTACTCCTGATGACGCGCTCATCCGTCGTTCAATTTTCTTATGATTATGATAAGGAAGGCTCGAGCGTCTGATCGGATGAACGAGTGGGGTGTTGATTGGCGCCCCAATACAGCGTCCGATGGGGAAACGGGATCTCTATTTCCCTGGCATCAAAGACCTTTTTGATGCGGCGATTCATTTCACGTCCAATTCGCCATTGTTGCAACGGCTTCGTCTTGATCCGAAATTTAATTATCACCGCAGAGTCCTGAAAGGCCTCGACCCCGAGGACTTCAAGAGGAGCGAGAATGTCTTGACTGAAATTCGGGTCTGCGGCCAATTCCGTTCCAATTTCCTTGAGTACATCCATGACCCGGTCCACATCTTCCCGGTACGCGACCCCGAGGTCGAACACGCGATACGAGAAGTCCATGCTCCAGTTGGTCACGCGGTCAATGAGTCCATTGGGAATGATATGCACATTGCCGGATAATTCCCGAAGGCGAGTGGTCCGGAGCCGGACTTCTTCAACTTGCCCAGTTTGCCCCGCAATGGTCACCACATCACCGATTTGCAGTTGATCTTCAAACAGGATAAAAAATCCGGTGATCACATCCTTAATGAGGCTTTGGGCTCCAAAGCCTATCGCCAGCCCTCCGATTCCTGCCGCAAATAACACCGGTTTCAGGTCGATGCCCATTTCGCCCAGAACGGACAATGTTCCGATCCCGATGAGCAATACGCGTACGGCATCTCCGACTACTTGCGTGATGGTCTGAGCCCGTTGGGCTTGTTCGGATGAAAGCAATCGTCCTTCTAAATAGCGACGAAATTTTGTCTGTCCCCGCCTTAGGAGGTACAAAGCGACAAGTATGACGATCACGATCAAGATGGTGGTCATTCCCTTGGCCAGGAATGTCTCCAGAGCAGAGAAAACAAGGTCTGAATACGCTGATGTGGACATGGACTTCCTCCAAAATGTGGTGGCTGAGATACGAGAATTATACCCGGCTCAGTGCGTATGTCCTACGGCAAGTCTCGTGGGGCTTTTTGAAAACTTCCCCTTAATTGCGTTCCCTAATTGACCGACATAGTGAGAGAGCCCAAAGATGCTCAAACGGGAATCCAATGGCATTTATAGAAGTGCATAATTCCGAAGATCTCCGACTCGGACTATTTGTCAAGATAGAAGGGTCGTGGTTTAGCCATCCTTTTCGAACGAATACGTTTAAAATTAAATCGCCGGCTGATCTTGAGACCATCAAAAATTTAAAAAAGGTCACAATTTTGTATGACCCGGATCGTTCCGAGTCTGAGGACACCTCTGAACCGTCGAATGATGAGACTCAATCGTCAGTCGAGACAGTTGAATGCGACGCACATGATAACGGAACGGCTGGCTCCCATGTACGGGACTACGATAGTTCAGAAAGAACGCGAGAATTTTCTGGGGAAAACAAACCGGGAGAGGAACTCGATCCTGAACTCGTGCTTGAGCGTCGCCATAATTATCAAGACTTTCGTGAGCATATTCGCAAAGTCGAGAGTTCGTATCAAAAGGTGCTCGGAAAAAATGAAGAATTCTTTCATCAAGTCAATAAGGGGAAAGCCAAGGGCCTGAAAGTTGCCGAAGATATCGTAGCAGGAATACAGCAAACGCTCGAGAACCCGCAGGCGGCGATGTCGTTGATTGACGTGATGGGCAGTAATGGTGTGATGTGGGGACTTTCAGAGCATGCGCTGAACGTGTGCATGCTTTCGTTATTGATCGGAAAACAGATGAGCCTTTCGTCAGAGGAAATGCTCCGCCTAGGTATGGGGGGGTTGTTGCACGATGTCGGCTACCGGTTGTTGCCGATGAAAGTCAAATTTTTAACCGGAGGCATGAAGATTCAAGCCGATCCGAACATGTTAAAAGATCATCCAGCATCGAGCTGCCAACTCTTGGCCAACTTGCCCGGGGCGGAACCCCTGCTGTTGAACGTGATTCTTCAACATCACGAGCGGCTCGATGGTTCCGGATATCCCAACCATTTACGGAATGAAGAGATTTCGAATCTGGCCAAGATTGTCATGGTTGCCGACCGGTATGATGAACTCTGTAATGCGCCAGATCCTGAATCCAGTTTAATTCCACATGAGGCGCTCTCACGCTTGTTTCGACATGTGGTCCACAAAGGGAAGGATGCGCAGTTTTGTGAATATGTGGTGCAAGCGCTCGTTCAAGCCGTGGGAGTCTACCCTCCGGGCAGTCTGGTCGAACTTACCGATGGTCTCTTGGGGGTCGTGACAGCTATCAACATCCAAAGTCCGACCAAACCCATCGTTCTTTTGCATGCGCCGTGGTTGTGCCGGAATGATGGACTCGTCGTGAACTTAGCCCACGATGCTTCCGTAGACATTCAGAAAGCGATTCATCCCAAGGACCTTCAGCCAAGCGTGTTAGCCTATTTAAGCCCACGCCGCATGGCCATGTTCGTGCATGCCACAGATGAGAATTCTTCCTTTAGCAAGAGAAAGAAGACCCCAGGAAAGAACTCAGCACAAGGTAAGATGTGCATCGGGATGACGTGATTCAGCAGCAAGGCGACGTGCAATTTCTCACATATCCTGCGAAAAAAATCTTTCCTAGCCGTCCCGTAACATGTGAATAAACAAGCCGTCTCGAAGCTTAGGCTCAAACCATGTACTCTTGGGGGGCATGACCCGATCGGCATCGGCTACCGCCATAAGCTCATCCACGGTGGTGGGGTACAACCAGAATGCCACAGCCCATTGGCCGCTATCGACTCTGGCTGCAAGCTCTTGATGGCCGCGAACCCCTCCGACAAAATCGATCCGCGGGTCAGACCGTTGATCTTTAATCCCGAGCACAGGGTCGAGTACCCGCTCGGTCAATTCAGAGACCGCCAGAGCCCGAACGGGATCTGATTGATCGGGACCGGTTGGGTCAAGTTTTGGTTTTGCTCGGTACCATTGTTTATCGAGGTACATGTCAAACCCGGCTGGTGGTGGGTCCCCGGGTTCGAGTATAGGTTCTACGACAAAGTGTTGTGCGATCGCTTCAAGAAATCGAGCGGGCGTGAGGCCGTGTAAATCCTGGACGACGCGATTGTACGGAAGAATCTGGAGCTGATCGTGTGGAAAGATGACGGATAAGAACCCGTCCTCATGGGCATTGGATGGTGGGTTGTTGCTCTTGCAACGGGCTGCCTGGACGCGGCTGGCGGCGGCAGACCGATGATGGCCGTCCGCGATGTACAGCGCATCGATATTCTGAAAGGCTTCGATGATCCGGTTCATGAATGATTCATCACGTACGCTCCACACGGTGTGTTCGACGTTGTCGTCTGCGACAAAATGAAAATCTGGCGCTGCGCTCGTCGCTTCCGTGAACCAGTGCGCGACGGTTTCGGTATTTTGGAAAAACAGTAAGACGGGGCCGGATTGTGACTCGTGAGTCATGATGAGTTGAACGCGATCATTTTCTTTCACGGGGCGGGTGTATTCATGTTTTTTGATCAATCCTCGGTTGTATTCGTCCACGGATGCCAGGGCCACGAGCCCTGTTTGTTCATGAGCCCCCCACTTTTGCCGGTAGACACCAAATAGCGGATGTGGTTCTTGGAACAGGATGTCCGATTCCACGAGCCGACGGAAGTTTTCGGCTCCCCGTTCATAGACGACGGGTGAATAAGGATCGGTCTCATCTGGTAATTCGATCTCTGCCCGGCTTACACGGAAAAAACTATGAGGATTGCCTTCAGCTATCGCCCGGGCCTCTTTCAATGAGACGACATCATAGGGTGGCGCCGAAACTTGTGCCGCAAATTTGGACTGTGGCCTCACAGAACGAAAGGGCGTAATAGTCGCCATAAGTCAGTTCTCCTCTCAATGCTGGTTCGTTATTTCAAGAACGAAGACAGCCGGATGAACGATTGATGAAGAGTCGACGTTTTCCGGGGAATAGATGTTCGCTCGACTCATTCATGCCCAAATTTTGAATATAGCTGATGCGTGAGCATGGATGCCACTTGGGCCGATTTCATCGTCAATATTATTCATGAGTACAAGCAGAGTTTTTGAAGTCCGGAGCGATGAAACAGAAATCAAGAAATTTAATACTAATGATGAGGAGTCAGTGTGACTGGGACCGAAGACTTCCAGGCGGGGAATCCTCAGAAGCTAACGGATGAGAGATCATTTCAGATAAGAGCACATCGAGGGGTTGGGGAGATTGCATAGCTCTGGCCACGAGCAAGTCACGAGCTTTCTCGTAGATGAGCTCGGCTGATACCTCGTCTCCACATTCTATGTCATAGATGGACGCATGTTCTTGGGCCAGATTTCCGATCGATTTTAATATCGTTGGTAAGGCCAGCGCTCCGTGACCCAACTCGCTTTCCAGTCGATCAGCGACGGATAAAATGACATCATCCCCGGACTGCAACAGAAAAATATCCGCGAGCGAACACGCCAGCGCCACGAATTTAAAAAACAGTTCTTGATCCGGTACGGATGATCTGGGATGTGATTCGTCGCTATACAAGGGGGCCAGCGCGAGTGTTGTAGGGAAATTCCACTGGGAAAAGAGCCAACTACCGATCACGGCGTGACTGACACCGAATTGTTCAGTCTCCCAGACCATAATCTGTTGGTGCGGTGTGCGTGTCACGTCATGTGAAGCATAAAATTCGGGTTCGATCTGATCGATCGCCATCATACCGGTGTCTTGAATGAGGCCGGCTGTGAACAATTCTGCTGTATCGTGTCGATGGCATATCTCCGCGAGGCTGCGGCAAGCTGAACCGGCGATCAAGGCTCGTAGCCAGTACCATTGGAAATTTAGTCCCTGGAGCTGGTTCGTTCGGAAGGATTGCACCAATGAAAAGGAAAGTGAGAAAGAAAGAATGCCGTTCAATCCGACGATCATGATGGCCTTTTCAATAGTGCTGACTTTGCGTTGATGAGCATAATATGCAGAATTAGCCAGGCGTAAGATTTTGACCACAAGCGCCGGGTCTTTCGACAAGGCCTCAACGACTTTTTCGATCGTGATATCAGGATCCTGGATCAACGCAATGATTTGCAGAGCTAACTTCGGGGGACTTGGTAAGGTTTGGCATTGTCGAAGTCGTGCCTGAAGTTCTACGGGGATTGACGGAAGAGTACGATCCATGGTTTTTAAGAAACTATTCAGGAAGACAAAGGGGGCATTGGTGGTTTTTAGGTCACCCTCATAAACCCTATCGGAATATCACAGAGAAGAATTGAGGCTGAGAAAACGGATGTGACTCCTATCAGCGTCAGCCAAGAATCTCTGTAGAACCGTGCAATCGAAGTCCGCGAACGGCTCAAAGTTGCGAATCGTTGGGGGCTTTCCTATAAAGGCCTTGCTGGTGCATGGAGCATTATTGGATTTGAAAAAGGGGTAAGTTATGCAGATCAGCATACGGTGGTTATGGCTCGCGATGATAGGTGGAAGCCTCTTTCTCGCCATGCCGGGTAACTCCCGAATCGATCGGGTACTGGGAGATGTGGTTGGACATCTTTTCTCTGCCTTACTGTTAGCGTCCATTCCTATCGTGGGGTATTACTTTCTGTACAAGCGGATAGGCGAGAAGGAAGTCACTCTCATTGTTGGGGCGGCTTGGGCGTATTTGGTCATTTCGAAATTTTTGGGTCTTTGAAATCCCATTCCAGGTGTTTGGCATAGTAGACTATCTATGGTATCTTTATTTTTACACGACCACTAATTGTAGTGGTTGGTGAAGTCCTATGGTTCTGCCCATCTTGAATATATTCTTTTTGATCGTCAATTTGACGAATCTGATCTCTTCTCGTTCTATTCCCCTTTTTGATTGAATGTGAGGCACAATATGAGCGTCGTTAAATTTTCGACACAGGGCGGTTTCTTTCTTTGTCTGTTCATGTGGTTAGCCGGTTGCGCCAACACGCTCGATCACGTGAACCTGGAGCCGAAGACAGTGGGGTACCAAGCACCTATTCCAGCCGCTGGCACGCGTGTCGTGGTTTGGGGGAATCATTCGATGGCAGTAGATAACGCTTCGATGTGGCTGCATCAGCAAGGGCTCGTTGTGTTGGATCGTACCAGGCTACAATTAGGGCTGAATGACAAAGGCGTGAGGTTGACGGGCAGTTCAAAGGATTGGGGGACTGTCCTAGAGGGAGCCAAACGTGTGGGCGCCGATCTTGTCGCTTTCGTGGAAGTGTCCAATGTCAAGCAAGGCCAGAAATTTACGCTTTCTCAGGTTCGTTCTGCGCCTTCGTTTTCATTGACCGTAGAACTACGCGGGGTGAACCCTCAAACTGGTGAAGTTCTGACCAAATCAAAGGCCTGGCAGACTGGACCGGCCGACGATCCTGATCTTGTGATAGATGACCTAACTTCTCGTGCATTGGTTGGGGCCTGGAAGTCCGAGTCTTCGGAATACAAAGTCTTGGCGCTGGAAGACCACTTGGAGTCCCCAGATCATACGTCTAAACAGAATGTTGACCTTGAGGGTCTTCAAGAGAGCTCAACGTATGAGTCGAATGTGGCTAAGGGGAACAGCGAGCCTGGTGCGAGGCTCGACAAGGGTTCTTCGGATCGCCGTGCAGGAAATTCATCTCTCCAAGTCCCGCGATCGAAAGCGGTGATCAGTACGAATCGGGCGAGTCAACACGATAGCTTGACGAATACATCTATTGAGCAATCACCTGTGCCCACTTCGCGTCAACATGTGAGGGTGCAGGTGGGAGATCGTTCGAATCACAGTCCGCACCAGAAAGAGCCGGAACCGGCTTTTCTCGATCAGGCCACGCTCTACGAGGAAGTCGATTCGACCTATACAGATGGTATGGAGCCAATTTCAGAGGATGAGCCAACGAACGAATCTGGTCTTGACAGTGTGGGGTCGCAATTGGCGAGTGGGGCTTTAACAATCCTCTATACCCCGGCTAAGCTGGTGTATGCGGGCCTTGGAGGAATCTTTGGGGGCTTGGCTTACGTCCTCACCGCCGGCCATGAACAGACGGCCCAGTCGATTTGGTCTGCGAGTTTACAGGGAGATTATTTTTTCACCCCTGCGCATCTGCGTGGAGATACCCCTCTTCGGTTCATGGGAAGCTCCAGAACGAAGACGATGGCAGAGATTTCGGAGGACCAGGACGCCTACTTAGTTCAATCTTCAAAATCGAAAAAATGAGGCTGAAGGGTTTTAAGAAGCCACGTCGGCGATGATTCCAGACGCAACGAGTGAGGAGACAAGAAGGTCAGCCGGAAGTCTTGTGGAGTTTCATCGTCGTTCTTCTGTTAAAAAACGACTGGTAGGTTTTAGCGCCTGCGCCTTCAGAATCCATCAATACTCCTATCCACCGAGTCGTCTCGCTCCCTTCAAGCGCGATTTTGACGATCATCGTCATCGGGACGGATAGCAGCATCCCAACGGGTCCCCACACCCAACCCCAAAACACCAGGGAGAGAAAGACTACCAAGGTAGAGAGGCCTAACTTTCGCCCCATGAGTCGTGGCTCCAGAACGCTGCCGAAGACGATATTAATGACCACATACCCCAGCGCAACAAGCAATGCCTTTCCGATTCCGAATTGAATATAGCTTAACAAGACGGCTGGAACAGCCGAAATAATCGAGCCAAGATTGGGGATGTAATTCAGAAGAAAAGCCAGAAGTCCCCATACGAGGGGATAATCGACTCCTAATATGGTGACCCACACCGTGACGGCGACTCCGGTGCCAAAACTCATGATGGTTTTGATACCAAGATAGCTGTTGATCGCCGTGGTCAGCTTGCTGAATTGTAAGAATGCGCCTGTTGGATCACCGAAAGCTGCTTGGACTTTATACCGGAAACTTGAGGCTTCGAGTAAAATAAAGATGACCGTCAACAAGATCAGGAATGTATTCGTCAACATCGCGCCTAACCCGGAAAGCATTCCGGCGGCCAACCGCATGGATGCTCCAGGATCCACGTACCGAAAGACGGTTTCTTCTGACAGTTGAACGCCTAGCGATTGGAGCCACAGGATGAGTGGAGCTACTTCTTCCATGAGGCGTGTTTGGTATCGCGGAAGGGCTTTCGAAAAATCCTGGAGAGAGGAGCCGAGCAGGGCTCCAAATGCCAAACTTAATCCAAGCGCGGCTAAGACGACTAAAAAGACAGCCACGGGGCCGGGAACCCGTTTTTGTTGCAGCCAGAATACTGGAGACGCGCTGATGATGGCGAGAAAGGCTGAGACCAACAACGGGACCAGGATGGCCTCGGCAGCCCGCATGCCGGCTACCACGATCACGAACCCAGCGGCGGTGACCAAGAAATTCCAGGCATGAGGTTGAGGCGTATGATCATTCATATCGTTTTGATCAGGCTCTTCTTGTGCGAGCTTTCAAGCGTTCCAGGTGGGCACATGAACATCGTTTCTCTGGTTCGGCAAGCATGAGGTTTTTCCTGTGACCAAGATGACCTTCCAATGCAGTCCTGTTTGGATCGTGGCTTTGGTCTGTGTCTTCTTCACGGCATGCAGTCTCGATCCCCCTCGTTCTGTCGGGAGGATGCCTCCTACCCCCGAACCACACCCAGAACGGTCCTGGTTAATCGCGCCTCCACTCAAGGGCGAGGAATATGGGGATTGGTATTTTCTTCGCGCTCGCGTTAGCTCTCATCATATCCTCTTTTACCAGCTATGTCTTCGTGATCGTCGAACGGGGGAGGAGGGTTGGGCGTTCTATGAAAGCACGTTTGATGAGGATTATAGGGAATATCCCACCGTCGTGCTTAACCGAAAAATTGACCAAAAAGCCGTCATGAAAGAACTTCTTGGGATCATGCTAACGAGGGAAGATCTTGAGAAGGCTGCGCACACAGAATTGATCTTGACCGTCAAGGGAAAGTTTGATTCCATGAAAGTTCGTATCCAATCCGCTTATGCGGAAGGCTTTCTTTCCGTCGTGGATGAATACCTTGAAGCCAATCATCTTCGTAACGTTCCGGACAATCAGAAGTGACTAGCGCTGAATTTCCCTGGCTCTCTGTTGCAGGTAGCCATTCCTCACTGCCCCATACAAATCGAGCGTCCCTTCCTCGACACCCTGGAATTTTTCAAGGTTTAAGGAACGCAGATTGATCGTATCCTCAACTTTCAACCCAAATTGGATGAGAGTCACGGTCGTTTCGTTATCAACAACGCGAGGGGCGTCAGAGATCTCAATGATGGGAAGTACGAGCCAGTTGATAGGGTCAAGAAATGTATCACCAGCGAATCCGATGGCGTCTCGCACGGTGAACGATCCCAAAAACGGCAAAACCAAGTAGGGCCCGGGAGGCGTTCCATAGACGCCCAACGTCTGTCCCGTATCTTCGAGCGGCGTTTCCCAGTCGAACAGAGCGCGTGCCGGGTCGAACAGGCCGCCGATCCCCACGGTGGAATTGACGAGAAATCGTCCCAACTCTATTCCGGCTCCTTTAAATTTGGCTTGAAAAATATTATTGAAAAATCGAGGGGCAAAGCGAAGATTTTGAAAAAAATTGGCGATGCTGCGTTGGACTTCCGTGGGCATAATATAGTTATACCCCTGAGCCACTGGTTTTAAGATATATTTATCAAAGTTGTAATTGAATTTGAATGCCAAGACATTGTAGGGCTCCCACGGGTCATACTCCTCGATTTTTTCAGAGTCTGGTTCTTCAAACGGGTCATACCCAAACTCGTCAAAGACTTCTTCAGTATCCTCCGTCAAGGGTTCGATCGCCGGTGGATTGGGATCTTGGGAAATTCCTGATACCGCCTGGGCATCGACCTTACGATTGGTTGATTCTCCCGCACACCCACTCGTCCCGAGGGCTGACAATCCGATCAACAGCAAGAACAGGAAATAGCGAAGTCTTAGGGATCGATGAGATTGTGAGAAGTTTTGCGTCATAGAGGCTTTTTCCTTTTAAGCGAAACGCTAGCGTAACACTGTGTGATAGTCTTGTTCTCAGCCAATGTGTAACTGGGTTGAGGGGGACTGTATCAAAAATCATGAATGAATCCAATGATTTTTCAAGAAACATCCTCCTTGTCACTCTTGTTGTCCGTACTTGTGGGTCTCTCCTGACCATTCGCGCGACGTCATCGCCTCCTTCAGCTTTAAACCCGTAACCTTTTTTTCCTTCATTCTAAAAAACCGTATTTGACCGAGTCGTCGGGATATTTTGCGTATTTCGCCCGTCCACGATTTCCGTTGCATGATGTTGTTTGGAATTCATCCTTGTTTTTTTCAGGCAACTTGTTCGGCTGTATCCGGTAGTTAAATTTTTTGACAGATGTCCTGTTCGCTCTCGCCAGCATGAAGCAGAAACGAAAAATAGTGAGGCAAGAAGACTAAGAAGGTAGTGGAATGTAGAGAGAAGAACGTCGTGGCACTTCATTTGCTGATTTGTCAACCCAGGTTCAGGCATGGGTCAAATGGTGACCATTCAATCACCCGCAACAAAGAATGAAGGGGAAACACTGATGCTGAAAAATCAACACATACGAGAATATTCAGAAGGGAATGACCAGAATGGTTCCGGTCCTGATCTTACGCCTGGTGACTTGCATCATTGGGATGGACATATCCCGTTATATTTAAAAGAAATCGGCAAAGTTGCGTTGCTTTCACGGGAAGAGGAAGTGGTGCTGGGTAAAGCGATCCAAGAGAATCGACAGGCGGTTTCGTCGATCATTTTCTCTCTACCCATGGCCCTCTCCTATTTTCGTCTCCTCCTCGATCAAATTCGTGAAGGTGCCCGTACTCCGGGAGACCTTGTTCAGCCTGTGGAAACCAACGAAGGGGAGAAGGGTGAAGAAGAGCCGGGCCTTCATAGAGACACGGTTCAATATCATGCCGAGGTGGTGCAGTGTCTGGAGGATATAGAACTCCTTCATGAATCCTACCTCGTATTACAGATTGGGATGCGGGAACGAACGAAGGTGAGGGGCTCTCAATTCGAAAAAAACAGCCGACGCGAATTGGAAGCGTTGCATGAACAGATGATCGGAAAAATTCTATCCATCGCATGGTCCCCTAAAATTCAACGCGGCATTGAAGAACGGATTAGAGCGGTAGAAGCCGAATTATCTGAATGTTCTCGAATACTCCGTGGGATGACAGAGGATTGTGAGATTGGAGATGGAAATCAAGATGAAAGCCTGGAGCTCCGACAGAATACCCCAAAATCGGTCGAGGAGGCGATCACGAGAATTCAATGCCTCGAAAATGAAGTGATCTGCATGTCTCATGAGCGTTTCTTGACGGCCATGCGAAACCTCGATATCAAAAAGGCCGAGTTCGAAAAAGCTAAATCGGCGTTGTACGATGCGAATCTCCGTTTGGTGGTGAGTGTCGCCAAGCGATACGTGAATCGTGGCTTGGATTTATTAGATCTCGTTCAAGAGGGGAACATCGGGTTGATGAGAGGGGTCGAACGTTTTGATCATGAACGTGGGTATAAGTTCAGTACCTACGCGACCTGGTGGATTCGACAAGCGATCACCCGAGCGCTCGCGGACCAATCGCGTACCGTCCGAATCCCTGTTCATGTCTGCGACGCCTTAAATAAAGTCCGCCGCATTAGTGAAAACCTTACGAACCGACTTGGACGACAGCCGACCACTGAAGAAATTGGCGCATATGTAGACCTTTCTCCGGATAAAGTCGCCTCGTTGTTAGAGGCCGGCAAAGGAACCTTCTCACTCGAAACACCAGTGGGAGAAGACGAGGGCGGCCAGCTCGATGATATTTTAGAAGACCGTGCCGTGGTGTCGCCGCTCCTGTCGGTCGAACGATGTGACCTGCAACGGCAGGTCTCTACCGTGTTAGACACCTTAACGCCGCGAGAAGCCTACATCATCCGTAAACGTTTTGGTATCGGGGAACAGGAAGATTCCACCTTAGAAGAAATCGGACAAAAGTTTTCCGTGACGCGAGAGCGTATCAGACAGATTGAAGAACGCGCGCTCAATAAATTACGAGAACCCGTTCGCAACCATGTCCTGAGGAAATTGATGGAAGGCGCGGTGTCTTAAGGTTCTGCCAACTGTCTTGACGTTGACCGCAGTGGAGCGAGGCGGTTCCAGTTGTCTGGAACGGCCCGCCACCTCTGGTCACTACCATGTATCGAGATGAAGCTGGTCGTCTGTCTGAGCTGCTGTCCGTTGGGAGGAGAAGGTTGGAAGCCCTTGTATGTCCTTTGTGATTGCCGTTTCGAGCCTCGTTCCTTGCAATGTCGCTCCGCTCAAATTGGCTCGACTTAAATTCGCTGTTCCAAAGTCCGTATTCCTCAATTCAGACCAGGAAAGATCCGCAGCGCTGAGATCCGCTCCGCTCACATCGGCATGTCCCAAATTGGCCCCACGCAAATTGGCTTGCTGAAGATTACTTCCTCGCAGATCAGTATCCTGTAGGTCTGCCCAGATCAAATCAGCTTGTTGGAGATCCGCCCAGCCCAACGAGGCACGGCGAAAATGTGCGCCGCGCAAGTTCGCCCCCTTGAAATTCGCTCCCCGAAGATTGGCTCCTTCGAAATTCGCCCCCCGAAGATTGGCCCCTTGAAAATTTTTCCCTTGCAAGTCAGCATGATTAAAATCGGCGCCAGGTAGGTGAGCGCGAATGAAGGATACTTGTGGTTTGGGTGCGGGGCGATCCCGTTCGTCAAGGCTCACTGCTTCATCAGGCGAATCTTGCGAGGGTTGTTCGTCGGAAAGTATCTGTCGTTCTTTCCATTGGTCATGGGCTTCGAGGAGCTGCTCTCGATCCCGTTGAGAAGAAGTCAAAAGATAAGTCTCTGGTGATGAGCGAGAGACGTTTGCGCTCCGGTCAGAAGGTCTGTTCATCCGGTTCTGGAAGATGAATGCTTATTAGTATGATGAAGCTGAGCCAAGAGGAGTTCACAACACAAGATCATTAGATGATCGGACAGGGGAAGGACTGTCTTATGGTAAATGAGGAGGGTCCTTCAGTCTAGTCAAATTTCAGATTGGCACTAAAAAAATACTGAAAGCGTTAGAAGCGTGATTTGAGTTGAACTTGGATTGGGTCAGGCGTGCGATTGGCATGGATGAAAATCGCCATTCGACGCGGGCTCAGGTGTTCCAAAATATCCGGTGGAAGGTCTTTGGGACGAACAGACTTGCTGATGGAGAGGTGCTCTTCCTTGGAGAGGTCAACGAGAACTGCCTCGTGCTTGGATGTTTCCGCCAAATATAACAGAATGAGGGGTTTTGTCGGGGCGCTCATGTTGATACTGGTGACGATCCCGAAAGAGCCATCGTTTAATTCGACAATGGTTCCAGGAGGAAAAAGACTTAAACTTTGAATCATCGCCAATATGATATCAATTGAAAATTTACACGTGTCCTTGTCCTGGTTCGCTTTAAAAAGCCGGGAAAGGGCTTCATGCGGCGTTAAACTCGCTTGCGGGTTCGCGGCGTTGCAGAGTTCATCATATTCGTCGACGACCATGATGATTTTCGCCAGGTAAGAAATTTGCTCGTTTCGTAACCCGAGCGGATAACCGGATCCATCGAGTCGTTCATGGTGCTGGTAGACCGCTTCAAGACTTTCTTCAGGAAAGTCCGGGAACGTTTTAAGGAGTTCTTTCCCCTGGGCAGGATGCAATGGAAAGGTTTGAGGGTCGGCTTCCGTGAGGATTCCAGAGCCTTCAAACTTCACTTTGACTGGAAGGAAGCGCTGACCGATATCATGGAACAGAGCGGCCAGCGATAAGGCGTTGAGCTGGTCTTTGGACAGGCCGAGCGTCCGTCCAACGATCATGGACAGGATACAGACGTTGAGCGCGTGGTAGGAAATACCCTTTGACATGCCATGGGAGCTGACGACATCCATGAGGGTCATCGAAGAGTTTGGATCTTCGAGGACGGCTCCCAGGTTCGAGACGACTTGCCCCGCTTGTTGCAGGCCTTTGGGGTTGCCACCGCTGACGCCTTTGAAGATATCCTTACTTTCCCCTAGAATTCTCCAATAGGCATTTTCGACTTTACGAAACTGTTGTCGATGTTCATGGAAGAGACGCCGTCGGGTTTCTTTCTGCTCAGTCTGAATCTCATCCGTCGCTTCCGGTTTGCCAAGAGATTCGCTCTCTTCGTGAGCTAGTGCCTGGCCTTCCATGGGTTCTTCCGGTTGGAGAAGGGTGAATGGCGTGTCAGGAATGGCGTCGTCTACCGGAGGGTCGGAGAGCTCAGGGTCGTAGAGTACGTTGAGTTTCTTAATTTTTCGGATGGTCGAAATTTCTTTCGGTGAAAGAATCTTGAACTGGTTTTTCGTAAAGGGATGCTTCCACCAGGAACATTCCAATTTGATGTAGAGACCAACACGAAGGTCATCGAGGTTTGCGAGAGGAATCAGTGCCATAACATAATGCCGTGCAGGAGGATGTGAACCGCTTTCAAGCCGAAAGAGATCGATGCTCAAAACGAGCTGTCTGAACCAGAACTTGATAAGATGGGGTTCTTCTTTCTCAGTTCATGTATCGGAAACCAAAACCGATTCTATAAATAATGTCGGAGTCCGATGGTGGGGTTTTTGGAACAACGAACAATAACTCGAAGAATTTTGCACTCGAGCTCTGACTCAACCTTTGAAGCGTTGAAGAATCGAAATGGATAGCAGTGCATGGTGGATATGGATTGGTCTGGTAGTAATCGGAATGCTGGTATTCGTGTGGCTGCGTTCCATTCAGCCCTTTCGGAACTCGGAACCTCTTGGCTTCAGGAAACGCATTCTCCAATGGCTTCAGGCGGTGAATGAAGAGGAACTCACACACTTGCAAAGCCAGTTAGAATCACAGCGTTCAGAATTGGCGACTCGAATAGATCGTCTGGAATTATCATTGACACGTCAGGGACGGTTTGAGCAATGGGCTTCAGAGGTGAATTCCCGACTCGCTCACATCGAGTTGTCCCGGGTTTCCGGCCGAGCGAAGGGTCATTCGTTACCTTCCCACGCAAAATCGTTTCTGTGTTTAGGGGTCAGGGTGACGCTCACAGATCGAATATGGGACGAATTGGGAATGGGAAGGTCCGCCAAACTGTCTGATTCAGAAATTGGACAATTTATCCAAGGGCCATTTTGCCGAAACTGCCTTCGTTCATTAGCGATTCAGGTCTCGGTCGGCGCAGAAAAATCGATTCGTGCTCAATGTCGCTATTGTTCGCTGGCCTGGCGAGAGGAGTCTTCTTCTCCTCTGCTTCTTCGCGAGTTCAAGCGTGAAGCTTTTGAGTATCTGGATGCGGCCTATCGGAGTAAGCGCATCCCAGAGGAGTAATACAGGCGCCCCATGAGAAATGGTTCATACTTATGAGCGTCCTGATCATTAAAAATGCAGTGAGGGAAGACAATACGAGCCGTTGCCGTGTTTGAAATGGGAACTTGTGTGTCCACAGGCCGGATGGTATATACTCACGAAAATGAGCCCTTGTCCCTCCTGCGACCAACAAAACCCGGACGAAGCGAACTTCTGCTTACGGTGTGGTTCAGCGCTTGCTGAACCTGATGTCCAGGAGAAGCCGGAGCAACCCTCAGAAGAAGAGGTTACGGCCGAGCCCGAATCTTCGCCTGGTGGGGTCAGTGAAGCCGACTTATGGCAATCTGCCATTGGTCCGAGTAAATCCATTCAATTTACCGTCAAAGACGGCTGGTCCTGGCGGCCGGCTTATCTGTATTACCAAGAAAAGTTTCGCCAGTTTCAGACTCCAGAGGGTCCACGTTTTGCGTTGAGTTGGCACTGGCCTGCCGCGCTCTTGGATTCATTCCTGTGGTTTCTTTACCGCAAAATGTATATGTTCGCGTTCGTCTATGCGGTAGGCCCGGTCATCTCAGCACTCGCGTTTGGCGACTGGTCGGTGGGCATTGTCTGGCAGATTGGCGCCGGAGTGAGCGCCAATTACTTATATTATTGGCATATCAAAGATCATGTTGAGCGGGTAAGGAAAAATCCGGGATTAGATTCACAACAGCAAGCGCGTACGTTAAAAGAAGAAGGTGGGATTCAACCCTACGTTCTTTGGTTGGGGGCGGCTTTGCATTTGTTTAAAGTAGGGCTCATTCTGGCGTTAATGAATCAGGGGATACCGGACATCGAGCAACCACTTCCCACTGAGCCTCCGGCGGACAGGAAGTTCCTTTAACAATGAATGGTCTGACTTTACTGTTTAACGCATCCACGTGAGTTGTCCTCCGAGTTACGCGCTCGGCTGAGCGTTATCTTGTTCCGTTTGCCACTGAAACCATACCTGAAACCACTCATAATCACTCTGGTACGCCGTGTGCGTCGCTTCTAATCGACTGCCTTTTTCTTTGAGCATGGTGTAGGTGCGTGGCCAGTTTTTCGTCCACCAGGATTTGAGTTCTCCCGGCTGATAAGGCTGGTCAGTGCCTTGTACGATTTCTGCGGCCGCCACGACATCGGCAATCAGTCGCCAACACCGGTCTTTCCCGAGACCAATCGAGCGAAAATGTTCGCGAAGTAGAAAGATGACCCATAACTCCGCGCTATGGCGCTTATTATGCTTAAACGGTTGAGTTTGCCGGAGGGGAATGGGATCAAAATGTTTGACGATGGACGTGTAATCGGGGCCTCCATAACTTCCAGTAATCTCGGCTATGCCTTCCAGCATACGCGCCAATTCAACTTCCACGACAGGTGATGGGGGTGCAGGTTCTTGTGCCAGTGGGTTCGGTGTGGTAAGCAAATCAATCACGGGCCTCAGTTCTCGCAGGCGGACGACAGCGGCTTTTAAAATTTGTTCCGATTCCAACCAATAGTCCGGGTCACTTTTGGCGGTGCGCTCTCGGCCGGGAGGCGGAAGGACGGGGGGAATCCAATGCCGAAGAAGGACAAATAACACATAGTCCGGGTCACCACCTTCTTGGGTCACTTTTTCAAGAGCGCGACCTTCGCCTAGCCCGTTTGCGAAGAATAATTGAGCTCTATCCTCTACCTGATGTCGTTGCGCGAGGGTGGTCCACCAGAGAGCGAGTTGTTGCCAGGAAACCTGAGAGTCCATGTGTGAATGGTAGAGGAAGACAGCGTGAGATAGAAATGACCGGCATAGTACGTGTTGGATTAATGTAATGCAAGCCATTCTCATCTTGCGTATATTGACCAAGGAATTGGCTTGCAGGAATATGAGTGACGATGCAGGCGCGCTAGGGGGCAGAGATTAACGGGTCGACGATATTCAACATTTCCATAGGAGGAGCAGGAAGGAGACGGTATGGCACAACTCGTACTCATTCGACATGGAGAGTCGCAGTGGAATTTAGAAAACCGCTTTACTGGCTGGGTCGATGTTGAATTGTCCCCGAAGGGGGTTCAAGAGGCTAAAGATGCGGGAGAGAAGCTTCGTCCCTTCCGTTTTGATCAAGCCTTCACGTCAGGGTTACGGCGTGCGCAAGAAACCTTGCGGCTTATTCTGGAGGTCATCGGCCATACCGAATTGCCGGTCGAACGTGACCCCGCTCTGAATGAGCGGATGTACGGAGATCTGCAAGGTTTGAACAAAGCCGAAACAGTGAAGAAGTTCGGTGAAGAACAAGTAAAAATCTGGCGGAGAAGTTTCGACGTCCAGCCGCCTGGTGGAGAGAGTCTCAAAGATACGGCTGACCGTGTTCTGCCTTACTATACCCGTCGCATTCATCCTGAAATTCTGGCCGGTAAAACGATTCTGGTGGCCGCGCATGGAAATAGCCTGCGAGCTCTTGTAATGCATCTGGAGCAATTGTCAAAGGAAGAAATTCTGGAGGTGAATATCCCGACCGGAGCCCCGTTACTCTATGAGATCGACGAACAGGGCAGCGTCGCGGATCACCGGTATTTGTAGCGTCTCTTCTGGAGAACCTCTGGGGAGAAATCTGCATGAACCGCTGGAAACCGAGAACACCGGGGGTTACGAGGTGGAAGTACGAGGGGCATGAACCGTAGTATTCTGGAGATGTTCCTCGTTGGCCGGCGGATTGCTGTAACGTGTTCTGATGCGTTCTTTCCAGTGCTGGAAGAGAGGATGTAGATGTAAATGGTCTCCGTTTTTCCGGGACGCTCTCAATCACTAGTGACCTTGGTTTGACAGTGAAAATTCCCTTTGATACGCTCCTTCTCTTCCTGCCCCGCCTTCATTTATTGACACTTGACATGAATCATTTGCAATTCTGTGGAAATTCAAGACTACCTTAAGCGGCAACAAGAAAAGATTGATCAGCGCCTCGAGCAGGCTCTCCCGCCAGGCCACCCTCTCGCAAAGGTCTTGTACGAGTCGATGCACTACAGTTTGCTTGGAGGCGGAAAACGTATTCGTCCTATCCTTACGCTTGCAGCCGCCGAAGCGGTGGGGTGCCAAAGCGCGCTGGTCATGCCCTATGCGGCCGCCCTGGAGCTCATTCACACCTATTCCTTGGTGCACGATGATCTTCCAGCTATGGACAACGATGATTACCGGCGTGGCCGCCTGACCAATCACAAGGTTTATGGCGATGGCCTAGCCATTTTGGCCGGTGATGCGTTACTGACGATGGCGTTTGAATTGTGCAGTCAACCTTCCGCAGAAACCGGCATTCCTGCGGACCGGCAGGTGCGCGTGATTCATGAACTCGCGGTAGGAGCCGGACACGACGGTATGGTCGGAGGGCAGGTCATGGATATTCAAGCGGAGAATCAAGACATTGATCTCATGACTCTGCAAACCATTCATCGTTATAAGACCGGGAAACTCATTCGTGCCGCTGTAAGGATTGGTGGAATATTGGGGGGCGCGACTCATACCCAACTCGAAAATTTGTCGGCCTATGCCGAGGACATCGGTTTGGCGTTTCAGATTGCCGATGATGTCCTCAATATGACCGGTACGCGCGAGGAGTTGGGGAAGGATGCGGGGACCGATGCGAAACGGGGGAAGAAAACCTATCCCTCATTTTTTGGAGTCGATGGAGCGCGAGACCTTGCGACTGACTGTATCAACAGGGCTGTCAAACGATTAGATGCGTTTGGCGCGCCGGCCGATCCGCTTCGTGCGATTGCCCACTATGTGATTCAACGCCGCAACTGAATTGCCGCTGCTTTTTTAGAGTACTCAACACATACTTGACCGAACATATCTCGATTCGAAAGACTGTTCTTTGAAGGTCGCGCATTCTTTCGCCGGATTCATGGCATGAAAATCACAAGGCCGTATCTACCTTTGAAGATAACCAATGTGTTTCTCCGTAATCGTGTGCCACGGGATTCTGGGCCTGAGATCGCTCGGGTGCGCTCGTGAAGGCTTTGGTGACAGGAGCCACAGGGTTTATCGGTGCGGCGGTGGCTCGCGCGCTTCTCGATTCCGGCGTGACGGTTCGCGCCCTTGTTCGTCCCACGAGTGATCGCCAAAACCTTGATGGCTTGCCCGTGGAGCCGGTAGTTGGAGACCTGCTGGATCGCGCCTCACTTCGCCAGGCCCTTGAAGGATGTCAGCACCTCTACCATGTGGCCGCGCATTATGCGTTATGGGATAAAAACCCCGAAACGTTTTATCGAATCAATGTCGAAGGCACCAAAAATCTATGTCATGCGGCCGCAGAGGCCGGAGTGGAACGGATTGTCTATACGAGCACCATTGGCGCCATCGGACTTCCCGATGGTGGTGGGCTCGGGACGGAAGATACGCCCGTGACTCTGAATCAAATGGCTGGAGACTATAAGCGGTCAAAGTATTTGGCAGAGCAGGAGGTCATGAAACTGGCCAAAACCGGTCTACCCGTGATTATCGTCAATCCTTCCGCCCCCGTAGGCGCGCGCGATGTAAAGCCAACGCCCACCGGTCAGATCATTGTCGATTTTATGCTGGGGAAAATGGTGGCCTACATCGAGACCGGTATGAATCTGATCGATGTCGATGATGTGGCCATCGGCCATCTTCGCGCGATGGAGCGGGGCCGGGTGGGAGAACGGTACATTCTGGGAAATCGCAATGTGACGCTTCGGGAAATTTGTGAAATCTTGAGCGATCTTACGGGTATCAAAGCTCCAACGATCAAGCTGCCCTGGCGGGCCGTCTTACCGCTCGCTCATATCAATAAATGGGTGGCCGACTATGTGACCCATCGCACTCCGCGTATTCCACTGGAGGGTGTGCGGATGGCCAAGTATCACATGCATTATGATAGTGCGAAAGCCCTCAGAGAATTAGAACTTCCTCAGACGCCCATAGAAACGTCGCTCAAAAATGCCGTCGATTGGTTTCGCGCCCATGGCTATGCCTAAATACTAATTCGTGCAACGAGATTCAACGTCCCTCGCTCGTCCATGGAGTTTGCGCTTCTTTTTTTCAACACGATCCTGCTTCGCCCCTATGTCTTTTTCTTCCTGGGGGTTTCACTGTTTGCATCACGTCGGCTTCTGGGGTGGAAACGAACAGGACTCCTGTTTGGCCTAACCTGGCTGATCGCATTCCTTGCCGAGTTTTCCTCGACCCGAATCGGATTCCCGTTCGGAGATTATTATTACAATGCGTCGACCGTTGGCCAGGAACTCTACATCTTGAATATCCCGTTCATGGATTCTCTGTCTTTTACGTTTCTTCTCTATGCCAGCTATTGCATGGCTTTAACCTTTGCGTTGTCAACGCGGCGATCAGGGCTGATTCCTCGCTGGGACTGCAATCGGCTGGATCGAACTTCATGGGCCGTTGTCTGCTTAACGACATTGTTCATGACCTTTATCGATATTGTGATTGATCCTGTCGCTCTACGGGGTGATCGCTGGTTCTTGGGGCTCATCTACGGCTACCCGGACACGGGCGTGTACTTTGGGGTCCCCATCGCCAATTTCCTGGGATGGGCCACGGTCGGACTCTCTTCGATCGGACTGTACGGTTTTATTGATCGTTCCGGCTGGCTCGAAGAGGCCATTCCCGATGAGATCGTGAGTGGAAACCTTCTTTGGGGGGTTGCCCTGTACTACCTGGTATTGGGGTTTAACCTCGTCGTCACGTTTTGGATCGGCGAATACTTGATTGGAATGGTGGGTTGCTTGATTTTTCTTCCGATTTCCGTGCTGCTTGGTCTCAGAATTTGTCACGGAGCCTCCGCCCCCCAGACGAGCCAAACCTGAAAAATGAGAGAAACCATCCTGAAGCACGATTGTACGAAGAACAGCTCAGTCTTCCCGGCTTCAATGGTCTGCGAAAAATGCTTGAGCCTCACGGTAAGCCCCGCTATGATGAGTGCAAAGCATGACTGTGGAGAGAATCGACTACCGGTAGAGGAAGTTCCGCTCTAACGTACATGCAGAAATATCTCACCGTGGCATAAAGGACAGCATGCGTGGATTTTTAATTCGATGCGGAATAACCGCCGTGGCGGTCGTGTTGGCCAGCTATATTGTCCCCGGCATCGAAATGCAAAGTCTCCTGGCCGGGCTGGTGGCCGCGATCGTCTTATCGTTCTTGAATGCCCTGATAAGGCCCCTGTTGTACCTGCTGTCCGCCCCGCTAATCTTGTTCACGCTGGGGCTGTTTATGGTGTTCATTAACGCCTTCCTGTTGAATGTGGTTTCGTTTTTCGTCAAAGGTTTCGTGGTAGAAAGCTTTTGGTCGGCGATAGGGGGAGCCATTCTCATTAGCGTTGTGAGTGCTATCATGAATATTTGGATCGCTGAACATGGGCAGGTGGAAGTGGCCATGACCAGTTCACGACGAAAAATCCGTCACATTAATTAATGGAGAGCGTGCGGACGGTCGTCGAGATTTCCGTTTCCGTCGAAAATCCTGTTTAATATAGATACAGTCGCAAGCGACTATAGGAGACGAGAGGAGAGTCCTGGGCTATGCCGAGACCGGAGGAACCAACACTGCCAACGAAACAAAGTACGCTTCAAAAAATACTCACGTCGGCTGTCAATGAACTCGGGGTGGAGGCCATCTTGGTGGCCATCATTACGAGTGATGGAGGGCCTTTTCTCCCACAAGTATCGCGGGGATTTACTTCTAGAGAGATTCGAGCCATCTTGAGAACGTTGTCTCCCCAAGACTGGGGGAAAACCGGATCAAAAGGACCGGCTTCGGATTCTGAGTTGAATAAGGTTCTCCGGCTTCGAATGGTGACTCCCGGGAGTAAAATCCTGATCAGTGTCCCGTTGAAACATGGCGGACGAATCTACGGGACGTTGATCCTGGGACGGAAAGAAAGCTCACCACTGTCCAAACGAGATAAATCAGCGGTTGAACGAACCAGAAGCTTCATCACGGAAGAATTGATGAAGGCGGGCCTCTTTAGTTCCTCTTTAATATTAGGCCGCCCGCTTGTGGCAGAAGAGCCTCTGCCACCGGACGGTGACGGGGTTCATCCGAACCAGCCACGAGCCTACTCCAATCCAGTCATTCAGGAACGGGTGACCACGTTGTTGAGCGAAATGAGTGAAACCCTGCCCTTTGAGCGAGCCTGGGTCACGATTTACGACCCCATCGCCGCAACGCTTGAAGTACTTGGCGGGATCGGGAACGCCAAACGCGATCTGGTCCCAGGCCAGAGACTGCTCTTGGATGAGTCGGCGTCTGGTTGGACGGTCCGGCATAGAAAGCCGCGGGCCGATCATAACCTGGCTTCGACTCAGGGCCGTTTCCAAGATTACAAGCAATTGTACAAAGACCGATTTTCCTCGACGGTCGTTGTCCCGTTCTTTGTAAGAGGTCGAGTGGCCGGTACGGTAACCTTCGCCTCAAAATCACCTTCCCAGTATGAATCAAATGGGTTCCAGATTGGACAAATTGAACCCATTACGACGAAGTTAGTGGAATTATTCGAAGACCCTTCCGCGCAACTGGCTATTCTTTCCGAACAAAAACCAGTTGACGGAAAACCTGTGGACCGTCATAGAACAGAAATTTCAGAGCCGGCTATTCGAAGGGAAGAAAGACGAGTGGCGTTGGATGAGGTGAGTTCATTTCTTGCTACGGAAATACGGGAACCTATGGGGTTCATCCGGGCTCAACTCGAAGAGATCACCACTGAAGCCACCTTGGACTTTGATTCACAGACCCGGGTGGAGACAGCCATGCGTGACTTGATTCGTATGGAATCCATACTTCACGAAATTTTGGACTTTGCGAAACCTCTTGAGCTCGATCGACGGCCATGTCGAGTGCCCGATCTTCTGGACCATGCGCTTTCTCTCATTTCTACAGATATCCGTGTGAACCGTATTGATGTTCAAAAGGCCTACCCTTCACGATTGGCGCAAGTCCGGTGGGACGAAGCGAAGATGCGTCATGCTTTTCTGAGCATTTTCAAGAATTCCTTGGAAGCGATGTCTCCCGGTGGACAGCTTCGTATCTCGGTGACCTCACTGAAAGAACCTCGAAATCATATCGGCATAACCATTGAAAATGACGGAATTCCCATCCCTCCGGAACACGTGGATAAGGTTTTCGAGCCCTATTTCACCACCAAACGGTCAGGAACGGGGCTCGGCCTGGCCACGGTGAAAAAAATCGTTGAAGAGCATCAAGGGCAAATTCAGATAACGAGCGGACCTGAGCAAGGGACGACTGTAACCTTGCAAATGCCAGCCTTACGACCTCGCGTCCCCTACAACAGGGCCAGACGACGGGGAGCCAGAAGGCCATCAACAAGACGTTCGAACTAAACGGGAATTGCCTTGGCTTGACAGAGATATGGAGTTAGGAATATTATTCCTTTCCTTAAAGTGAGATGAAGGCCAAGCTCTATACAGTTTTTCCATTGTTAACCTGTCTATAACAAAGGAGTGGACTTATGAAAGCGATTGGAATTATTTTTGGCGCGATGGGTGCCACCCTGCTCGCAGTTTCTTTGGCATGTGCCAACCCAGCGTTGCTTCCTAAGCATCCCGGCTATCCTGCTAAAGGCAAATCCCCTGCAACGGGGCAAGCCACGGCTTATGATCAAGGGCAAACGAATGCCAGCGATCTCCAAGCATCCACGATGTCTTATGATTCAGCCATCGTGAATGATGTGTCAGACCCCAACAGAATGCGCGTTAAAAAGTCGATGGGCGCAGGTCGGTTGCCGGAAGTTGAGGGCCCCTTGAATAAGGTACCCATCAATCCAGGTGGAGCGACTTCGACGGTGATACAATAATCTTCGCCGTTCCAAGATAGATAATAGTCGGTCCAAAAGGTCGAAAAGAAATTTAAGCAGAGAAAAGGGAAGAGCTCCATCGAGGGGTTCTTCCTTTTTTTTGCCATCGCACTTGGCTAGTCTAGCGAACCCAAATACTTAAAGTGAGGACTCCAGTCGATCTGCACCGCCACCCCACATCTTTAGGGCAAATAATTAAAGACAAGATCACGAAGAACAGGCCACTCACGTTCAGAGACTTCATGGACTTGGCCCTCTATCATCCCAGGCATGGGTTCTATACAAAAGGCCCGATCATCGGTCGTCCCAATGGTCAATTTAATACCAACGCCATGTACCACGCCTTTGCGTTCACTCTCTACCTGGCTATTCAACAGGCGGAAGATACGCTGGGCGAACAGTTGCGAATCGTAGAATTCGGAGGAGGGACCGGAGAGCTTGCAGCCAATATCCTCTCCTACTTCCCATCCGCTCGAGACTACGTCATTGTGGAAACGAGCCCCGCGCTGAGAACCTTGCAGCGCCAACGGGGCCTCAGGTCTATTGAAAAGGCAGATGACCTTGATCCCGCTCCAACCTTCGTCCTCGGCAATGAAGTGTTGGATGCTTTACCAGTCCATCGGGTGATGGGTGATGGGTCTGGCCATCTGTTGGAACTCTACGTTGGGGTAGGCGGTGACGGGGAATTGATCGAATGGCCGGATTCGCCCTCAACGCCTCTGCTGGCTGAACGGCTTCAAGGTGAAAACATCAGTCTAGGTAGAGGACAAGTCGCTGAAATATGTTTGGAACTCGAGAGTTTTCTTCGTGCAATCGCCAAGCTGATTTCGAAGGGGTGGTTGGTGCTGATTGACTATGGAGATGAAGCGGAGCAGGTCTATTCCTATCAACGGCGAAATGGAACATTGCGGTCATTTCGAGCGCAAAGACAAACTTTTGACCCTTTTGACTATGTTGGCGAGCAAGATCTGACGGCTGATGTCGATTTTACGGCGCTCCAGCAGGCCGCCGGTAAGGTTGGGTTAAACTGTGCCACAAGAATGCGTCAGGGAACGTGGTTAAAATGTCTTGGAATTGATCGATACGCAGATCATGTTCAAGATCGCCGGCAGGCAGAGTCAGAAATCGAACAATTGACGAGCATGGCACGATTAGGCAGTAGCTTTGATGTTCATGTATTCAGAACAAAAGATCTACCTGATTGGCCTAGCCTACACTTTGTCTAGAGAATGAGTGTCAAAATGTCCCACATACTGCCAAAAAAATATCATGTGAACCCTTGTTTTTATTTGCCATTTGTTTTATGCTCGATCATCAATCCTGTGTCACAGATACATTCACATGGAATGATGTGAAACAGGGTATCAGAGTTGCGATATCATATTATTTATTGCTTTGAATGTTTTTTAATACTCTGATAAAATCATAAATTATATCTCCTTTCTCCCGCATTTGTTTTCTATTAATCCTGCCTTTATTTTCTATCAGGTTTTCCGTCCTTGAACTCTAAGTAAGGCCACATGATTGTGGCGATCGTAAGAACATTTCATGCCAACCCTTCTGGCATGAGTGATGCATTAGCTAGTTGATTATGGAGGCATCAATGGCTAAAGCGAAATCTACGCACATTCCTGTGACACAATTCCACTCAATGATTGTGAGTATTACGCAAAGCCAAAGATCGTGAGAAAAACAGTGGGAAGGCAGGAAGCTTTCACGAAGGAGGTACTGATATGAACTGTACACGATGCAGCGGACTCATGGTGGTGGATAATTGTTTGGACATCAAAGGGGGGCCTGGAGAATTATGGATTAAAGCCCTGCGATGCGTGATGTGTGGAAATCTCGTTGATCCGACGATCAATAAACATCGTTCGGGTTTCAAGGCGGAAGTTCTTCCTTTCCGTAAACGGCTCCGGAGAGCCCCGCGCACTCCAGTGGCACGGTTATCCGCCTGATCATCAGAGGAGTGTTGGGCCACATTGATTCTCGACATGTGGCGTGGACATTCTGCGTTCAGTAGGTATCCCCTCATTTTCCGACCTTCTGAATCCGTGCCTACTGGCCTTTCGTGGCCGTCAATTATTCGGTGAGACGTTCATGATTTCCGAATGTTCGACGTCTGGGCGTCCCCGGCATTTTTCTGTCCAAATAGTTGCCCGAAAAGTTCAGACAACATACACTCCCCTTCAATGCTCTACACATCGTAGGGATTCCCTTATCAACCAACCCCTGATCGGCCGTACGTTTATCTGCTGCTTGTGAAGGCAGGGATGATACGAAGGTACGACATATGACCGCTGACCAGATTATCTTGCTGAGCCTGTTAGGCGTCATTTTTGTCCTTCTGATCTGGGAGCGATGGCGGTACGACGTCGTGGCTGTGGGGGCGCTCGCGGTTGGCGCCACCCTTGGCGTTGTTGCGCCGCGCGATGCGTTTCAAGGGTTCGGACATCCGGCCACGGTGACCGTCGCCGCGGTGTTAATCATCAGCCGGGCGTTGAGTAACACCGGCGCAGTCGATTTCGTCACGAATTACGTCAAACTCGCTCTGCGTTCTCCCTCGCTTCACATCGCGGTGTTGTCAGGGCTCGGCGCGATTCTTTCCACGGTTATGAACAATGTGGGGGCGCTCGCCCTTCTCATGCCCGTGGCCATTCAAACATCGGAGGAAGCGAAGCGTTCGCCGGCCATTGTGCTGATGCCCCTCGCGTTTGGCACCATTCTCGGGGGCATGGTGACCCTGATCGGGACGCCGCCAAATATTATTGTCGCGTCGTATCGTCATGACATCGCCGGGTCCGCCTTTAAGATGTTTGACTTCTCTCCGGTCGGGGCGGTCGTCGCCAGTCTTGGCCTTGTCTTTGTGACCGTGATTGGATGGCGTCTCATTCCGGAGGCCAGACGCAAACACAGCGCGCCGAAGGAGTTGTTTCAGATCAAGGATTACATCACGGAAGTTCGCGTCACCAAGGATTCCAAGGCGATCGGCCAATCACTGACAGAGCTCGAAAAAATCACCGAAAACACGGAAGCGCTGATTGTCGGGCTCATCCGTGGAGATCAGTCTATTCGAGGAGCCGTGTGGCGCGAGGGCATTCAAGAAGGCGATATTCTCGTGATCGAGGCGGGGCCGCAAGGGATTAAAAAGTTCGTCGAGACGCTCAAGCTCGAACTGGCCGGAACGCAACCGAAAGAAGAAGTCGAGGAAAACGGAGAAGCCAAATCCGTGATCCCCAAAGACCAGGTGCTCATGGAAGCCGTCATTCCGCCGAACCGTTCGTGGCTGGTAGGGAGAATGGCGGATACCCTTCAATTGCGTTCACGGTTTGGCATCATGCTGCTTGCCGTGTCCCGGCAGGGAAAACCTTATCGTGGCCGGTTGAAGTCTTTTCGATTCCGGGCCGGCGATGTGCTGCTTCTGCAAGGGGAAAAAGAGCAAGTGGTCGAAGTGATCTCCTCGCTCGGGTGCCTTCCGCTGGCTGAACGTGGGATAAAAATTCGAGAAACATCTCAGGCCTGGCTTTCATCGGCACTATTCGTGCTCGCCATTGTCAGCGCCACTCTTGGGCTGTTAGCTTTGCCGGTCGCGCTGCTGCTCGCGGCGGTGCTGATGGTGATGATGAACATGGTGCCGCCGCGGGATATCTATGATTCCGTGGACTGGCCGGTCATTGTGTTGATCGGCGCCATGATTCCCATCGGAAACGCGTTAGAAGTCAGCGGTGCGACGGCCATTATCGCAGAGTCGCTGGTCAGCGTAACCACGGGCCTTCCTCCTGTGGCGATCCTCGCCATGATCTTGGTGTTGACGATGACGTTGTCGGACATCATGAACAACGCGGCCACAGCCGTCGTGATGGCTCCGCTCGCTTGGGCGCTGGCTCAAGAACTCGGAGTGAACCCGGACCCGTTTTTGATGGCCGTGGCCATCGGAGCCTCATGTGCGTTTCTGACGCCTATCGGCCATCAGAACAATCTTCTGGTCATGGGGCCGGGAGGGTATCGATTCGGGGACTACTGGCGGATGGGCTTGCCATTGGAAATTCTTATCGTCATCGTGTCCATCCCGACTTTGCTGTGGGCGTGGCCGCTCTGAGCGCGACTCCATGTCATCGCGCGGGGTGAGTAGATGTCCATGCATTGGAATTTAATGGGATTGGCTATAGTCTTCCGTTCGGGCACAGACCTGAAACGGTAGGATGGGAAGGGTGCCGGTCTTGATTTTCCAGATCGGGAATCCGGTCATCTCTGGAGAATCGTGAGTCAGCCGCGAAGAAGTGGCGGATGTTTTGGCGTGGCGAGAGGCAGGCTGTGAAGAGCCCTCGATATCGAAGGCTAAGGGGCTGGTGAGTAATCCTCTTGGCATTGGAGAGAGTGCAGAATCCGTCGTTTTGACAAAGCTGCTGAACCGCCCGTTTTTCTGTGAAGCGCAAGCCTCCCCGTAGAGACTCGTCACGTTCGTGATTTTCGCGGGCAAGGGGACGATCGTGCCGCTCAACTCTTGAATCGGCGCTTGAATATTGATGATTCCGGCCCCGCCAAATTGCGACGAAGCATCTAAGACACTCGTGGGATCGACTAAGATTGCGGCATTGGCCGTGATGGTGATCGGTCCTCCATCGCCAAAGACGGCCGTGCTTAAGATGTTGCTGCGTTGGATGATCACATAATCGGGGTCGATGTCGATCTCGCCCGCAGTAGCCGAACCTTCCAGCACTTGGGTTGTCACATCACTGTTGGTGATGTAAATGAGATCACCGGCTGTGAGCTCGATGTTTCCACCCAGCGCATTCGCGGCATTCGTCGACAGGGAGCTGTCAGAGACTTGAATCGTCCCGTTGGCCGTGACATCGATAGATCCGGCAGTACCGGCTTCAGGCTTCCTGGACGTGCTGTTGGCGGAAATGGTCGATCCACCGGCCAGGCTCACCTGATCGGCCACAATATTGATCGTTCCTCCATTGCCATCAGAGCTTGTGCTGGCCTGGATTTCGCCGCCGTTGCTGATGACCAGAGGCCCATTCACATCAAGAGCAATATCTCCAGCGTCGCCGATGGATGCAGACGGCGGGGCAAAGCCGGCAATAAAGAAGGGATTGCCTGAGCTCGAGGTGATGGAACCGCCGTCTGCGACACGTAATGTATCGGCGCTGATCGTTAAGTCCCCGCCCCTCCCTTCGTTCTGACTTTGCGTGCTGATGGTACTAAACGCACCGATGTTCACTTCCTGCGCCGTAATCGTGGCTCCGCCTGAAGGACTTCCCCCTCGAGAGATGACCGTAATCTCACTTTGCTCACCAATTCCGCTTCCAGCACCACGCATATTCAGATTTCCAGTGAGGTCAATGGTCAGACTTCCAGTGGTCTGATCGGAGATGGGAGAAAAGAATGACTGAACGTCGACTCTACCACTATCTCGTAAATCCAAATTTTTGGCTTTGATGTCGATATTCCCTCCTTGCCCACCTTGCGCAAGAAAGGTGGAGATGCCTCCGCGTTCATCTAACAAAATATCTCCACCCTCAAAGGTTGTGATTCCTCCAGACAAGATTTCTTTGCCGACTGTGATACTGATATTGCCCCCTCCTCCACCGCCTGCCACTGCCACTGACTGAGCTGTGATGTTTCCTCTATTAATGATCTGCCCGTCTTGAACGATGATATCGATATCCCCAGCCTTGCCCAACCCGAATGTTTGTGACTGGAGTAGAGCGCTCTCTTCCAATATAAGGTCATCTCCGACATTCAGGATGATACTTCCTCCATCTGCGGAACCATTTCCGCTTGTTTGGAGCACCGCGCCACGCATTCGCGCTGATCCGGTTGTTATGTGGATGTCTCCGCTTTGGTCTCCTGGACTATTTGGGAGCACTTCGGATCGTATTCCTGTTCGATCTTCTATGGCCGCTTCCGGGTCACCCAGAATTTCGACATGGCCAGCATCGATGCGAATCCCTCCAGATTCTACTCCTTGGGGGGCTGTTTCAGTAACGTTGGTTTCGAGGCGGGCGCTTTTGGTGATCGACACACCATTCGTGACGTCAATGTCGATGCCCCTGCCGGCGACTATCATTGAATCATTGGCCGAGATGTCCGTTATATTGGCTGCGATGTTCGCGTCCTCTATCGTGAGATCTCCACCCCGAATCGTAATAATGCCTCCGCGAGTTCCACTGGTCACGATCGTAGCTCCCTGGTTGATCGCGATGCCGCCCAACGAGGGAGAATCTTGGGTCGGCCCGTCTTGCGCGTTGATTCCGCTCGCGTCGAGTGTTGTTTTATCGACGGAGACATGGGCCACATCGGCTGCTTGCGGACCGCCAATGCTCACGATGTTGACCGCTCCGTTCGGAGTCTGCACGGTCCCGTTCCTGATTGTGACGCCTTCCACCGTGTGTTGATTCGCGGTGGCCTCGCGGCCGATGAACGATACCCCACTGCCTTGTAGCGACTCGAATCCCTGGACAAGAATCGCGGCTTCGGCGTCCGGCGCGAGAACGGGTGAAGTATTTCCCAGGAAGTGAAACGCTTCCGGCGAGGCGGCAGTAAGCAGCGCGTCTTCTGAACCTGGTATGGCAGTAAACACACGCCCGTCTTCCAGCATCACCCGATTGGCGGTGCTGGCGTAGAAGGCGCCACCGATATCGAGCGACGCGTTGGGACCGAAGACGATTCCTTGCGGATTGATCAGAAAGAGATTGGCTTCTTGAAAATCTGTCGTCTGAATCCTGCCGAATATATTGGATGGATTGCCGCCCGTGACCCTGCTCAAGATGTTTTGGGTTGGCAGGCCGCGGTCATTCAAGAAATTCGCGACATCGCCTGCTCCGACATGAAACTCTCCAAAACTATGAAAGAGGTTCGGGCCGGGAATGCCCTGCGTAGTCTTTGGTCGTGTGCCCCCAGTGATATCGGTGACGGGCCCATTGGGAGGAGCCACGTTCGTAGCGAGTCCAGATGGCGTAATATTCGTGGCGACTTGCGCCGAGGCGGATGTTGAGAGGCAAGGCAGCGTGATAACAGAGGATACGAGAACAAGTAAGGGAAAGAGTCCAGAGCGTTTCGGATTGGGGAGATGGCAAGTCTTCATGACACCGTTTCCTTACTCACGAAGGACTATAGCCTACATGAGGGCATGTGGAAACGACAAGTGATGAGGGAGAGACGTCAGACGTCAGCAGGCAGATGGAAACGAGATGCGAAAAAGGAGATATGAGTATAGCGTTCTGCGGTCTGGCTGTGGGATGTTTATCTGCGGAAAGGCATATGCTTATGGTCAGCCATCAATCTAAACGGTCTTTAAGACGGGCAAGCATATCCATGCGTTCGTGTAGTACAGCAATGATGACAGGCTTAGTTTGATTCACATGCAGATAAAACATGTAATGATGTTCACAACGAGTCACGAATAGGTTCGGAAAGCGCTTGGAAAATGTTTTACCTGTGACTCGCTGTTTCGCAATCTTTTGAAAACATTCGTGGAGTTTGTCGATGTAGCGTGTGGCTTGTTCCGGTCCCCATTCCAGCGTCGTGTAACGGGCAATCTCTTCAAGGTCTACCTCAGCAGCTGGCGTTAAATCATAAGAAAGCATCAATCTAAATCCTGCTGAACATCAGCGAGGATTTGTTGAGGAGTTCGGGAAGCACGCTCACCGCGTTCAGCGGCTTCAATCCGAGGTTTGAGAAATTGTTCAAGCTGGTATAGGACTTCTTCATCGGTCATAGAATGACGATCCGGTAAATCCGGGAGCGATCGTTCAAGGACGTAGTCCTTAATGCTCTTGCCTTGCAATGCTGCCATAGCTTTCAGGCGTTGATGCTGTTCCTCAGTCAATTCAATGGAGAGTCGGCTCATATTTTGTGAACTCCTTTAGCAAACATTGGCTTCTCTCAGATTACCACAAAACACACAAATGTTCAAAAGAGAACATTTTGGCATTTGTAACTAACTCCTATCTATCGAGCGGGATGATTCAAAGGGCAGGAAATACGGGAAACGTGAGCCGGGACGCACAAGCCGCAAGACGGGACGAGGCTATACCGGTCATGACCTTACGCAATACTTTCTACTCTTGTTTGGGGGTGACCTCTCTGAATCCGATAGGGTTCAACACCGTCTCGATCGGCGGGGTGGGGTCAGAACAATGTCTGACCCTAACAGTTTTCAGAATCGGTGCGTCAGCCACCCTGAGGGGAACCCAAATTTGTCGAGTTACACTATAATTCGGTTAATACATACAATGTGGAAAACACTTACATCCCGGAGGGTTATTCGTTAGGCAATTACCTGCACTATCGTAATTGCAGCAAGTTCCTGCTGGAACCACGCTGTGGTTCAGACGTGACGAACCGTTGAGAATTGAGTTGCGATAGAACGGACTTTTCTTCTTAAGTGATTGTTCTGCTGTGAATCCTGGTATCATAATCTTCTCCTCCTTTTCTCATTCAACAACCTTACTGGTAGAACACAATCAGGGTGGCTGACGCACCGGTCCCGATCTGGTGTTGATTTGCTTATCACCTATGATTCAATTCTCCCCTGCTCTTTCATGACTCGTCGCTCCTGGTTTCACACCTGCTGCTCATAGACGTAGTAGGGCGAGAGGGGGCTGACGAGGTATGGGAATTCTTCCGTGACGTCCACGCGGGTGAACCATTTCTGGGTGACGGTCGTTTCGCGATGGGTAAACGTGAAGATGGCATCCATGACCTTGCGGGCGGCGCTCAGCCGCGAGGGGCGGACTTGCACGCTGTTTAAGGAATAGTTGTTTCGATATTGTTCCGCGCACACGGTGTAGATGGCGTCGTACCGGACGGCCAGATAATTCATGGCCCGGTGTTCGTCGGTGGCTCCGGCGTTGTCGGCCATGTGGATGATTTGTTTGTAGAGTTCCTGCGCGATGGGCGAGAATTGTCCGGGGGACATCTTTTCAGGCGTGGGCATCGACTTGAGCAGGGATTTCATGTCGAAGGAGTACACCTGCTCGATCATGACCATGGGCAGAATGAGGCCGTTACAGGCTTCGGGTGGCGCGAGGCTGCCGCGATAGCCGATGACGACGTCGATGTCGTTGTTGTCGGGCTCTGGGCGGATGGCTTCCACGAGTTGTTCGAGATCGGTGGCGTCGCGGGGGCGCAGGAGGTAGGTTTCCAGCCCTTCCACGGTAAACACCCAACACATTTGCCGCGCCAGGTACCGGTTGCTGGGGTGGGAGAGGACTTTTTTCAAAACTTGTTGGTCGGAGAGGCCCGATGTTCCGTTCATGCGCGAGACGGCTTGCAGGCATTCCTTTTCGATGGAGGGCATGGGAAAGCGCGGTTCGATGGACCCGATGGCGTAGACGAAGTTGGGATTCTGTTGGCCGTTGGTCACGGCGGGCGTTTGGCAGGTTTGACAGGTGCTCTGTTCTTTTTCTTGCAGCGATGCCACGACGGTGTTTGCTCCACTTGGCCTGGCTGGTGTGGGGCCATATACATCTGTCGTTAGGCCAGGTCCTTGCGGTGTTGTTTCCTGCGTCATGTTTTCTTGCATGATGTCTCCTTTCATGTGTGAACGTTAAAGTGAGAAGAATGATATTGGTGTTTCTCTGTCCTTACCGTCTGCCGGAAAAGACCATCCAGCGATTGAGCGCGGCGGCGCGCCGGTGGCAGCCCCCGCAGGGTTTGATGCCCATGGCATAGGTGGCTTTTTTCATCATGTCGCCCAGTCCAATGTCTTGGTCGCTTATGAACCCTGGAAGGCGGACGCGGTAGGGTTGCGCTGCTGGCTCTTGACGAGTTTCGTCTGGGGCATGGATGTCTTCCATAGGCCTAATTCCTTTCTACAAGGTGTTGCAGTCTTGTTCTTGCGGTGTTTGCATTCAGGAGCGGTGGGACGACGGTCCTTCGTCCTGGTGCGGTGGAACTCGTGATAGCCATTTTGACTTGCGCGGTCGTCGCGGCGGGGAAGAGCGACCAGAGCAAAGCGATGGTGCCCGTGACGAATGGTGTGGCCGCACTGGTTCCCGTGAGCATGTGTGACGAATTTCCTGCACCGAGGCTCACGATTTCTTCTCCTGGCGCTCCCAGTCCGTTTCTGCCGATTGAGGCTCCGATGTTGGACAGGTTCAATGGCCGCCCCTGCTGGCTATACGCGGCTACTGGGATGACCGCCGGATGTTGCGTCAGCGTGCTTCCCCCGACGGTTCCTTGATTGCCGGTCGCGCTGACGACGATCGTGCTCCGGCTGGCCGCGAAATCGAGTGCGTCTTTTAGTTGATAGTGGCCCTGTGATGTGTGCGTCTCGAGGGCAAGGCTGAGGTTGATCACGCGAGCTCCCGCGGCAACGGTTTCCCAGATCGCGGCGGCCAGATTGTCCGGCGTGGTGCGTGGCATGGTGGGATGTTCCTGGGTGATTTCCGGAAAAATGGGTCGAAGAAGCAGCGTGCAGCCTGGACAGAGAGCCGGTGCCACGGATTCGCGCGTCGCACTGAGTACTCCGGCGACAAACGTGCCATGAAGACAGGCCCAGCTGTTGGGAATCGTACAGGTTCCTGTTTGCGCGCCGGCTAGTTCTCTGATGTTGTTTATGGTCAATGCCGGATGCGGCATCATGACCGGGCCGTCGATGAGGCCGACGAGGACTTCAGGCCGGCCACTGGTTTGCTCCATCAGTGGATGGAGATTGATGAGTTGTCGGGGAGTCATTCTCTGGCTTTCTCAATGATTCAGGTCGTGATGCCGTTACGAGATGTTTGGCGATGTGCTTCACATCGATCAATTCATGACAAACTTCTCCATCTACCATGACGGACACTGCATGGCACGAAAGTGTTGTGTGAGCTGGAAAGGACAGGAAACTGGACAGGCAAATCTTACGCGAATGAGGCCTGGATCAAACTCGTGATGTCACACGTATGAATATATTTGGTGCGTGTCATCATGTGTTCCCTTAGAGATAACGCCATCCTTTGTTGTCCTGAATTGCTCCAGCAATGTGTCAACTGAGTGATTGTCACGATATCTATTTGGGAGGAGCAAATCCGATGCCTCCAAAGCCAAAATTGAAATTCATCAATACAGTTCCAGATGTTTCTCATTTTCTCAATCTGTTCAACAAAATAGAGACGATGTATTTGTATCGCATGACATACATGATTTATCTATTTGGATACGCGGCATTGAAAAATCATGGTTCGGCACGCGCGAATTTCGGCAAAGAATCTCTCTTCAAGAATCGATCGCAGAAAACAGTAGGAGGTGACAAAAACTTTTGAGGGGAAGAAGAGCGCTCAGGAAATGTAGTGGTAATGAAGAACAGTCAGTTTAGGAAGAGCGTCAGGAGCGGAAGAGGGGAATTGAGGCGCAGTGTTCGATGATGTCTTCAGTCTTTTCGGGATTGAAAAGCTTCCAGGTAAATTCTTGTAGCGCATCTTTTGAGCCTGTCACTGATGCGGTGGCTGAGCTGGCCTCGGAACTGGAAGTCGAAAACGATAGAGGACTCGATAAATAATTGGACACCCCAAGAAGCCCACCACCGCGGGTGCCTTGGGTAAAGCTGCTAAATTTCCCGTCTTTTTGAGCTGCACAGCGTTCTGCAAACAATCCGGCAACTTTTAAAACCTCCTCAGGTAAAGACGCGATCGTCTCACTTAAGTTTTGGATTGGAGCTCGAATATTGATTCTTCCACTGCCGCCGAACCGGGAAGAAGTATCAATCTTACTAAAAGGATCAATCAGAATCGCCGCATCTGCCTCAAACGTCACATCTCCACCATCGCCAAAATTCGCGCTACTGTCGATTAAACTATTCTTTACAATGATAAATTGAGGGTCAATATTAATTCGCCCAGCTGACCCCGAACCTTCAGGCACCTCGCTAATAATGCTACTATCGATAATTTGAATAAGATTTTCAGATTTTAATTTAATATCTCCCGCAACTGCATTCTGAGCCCTTGTTGTGACAGTACTGTTCTCAATGAAAATGGAATTTTGACCTTCGAGAGATATATCGCCAGCATTGCCGGCGTCATTAGATTGAGAAAAACTTTCAGCAGTCACAGAAGCGCCGCCGGTTAATGAGAGATTAGATCCAGAGATAGTAATGTTTCCTCCATTCCCTGCGGTCGTTGTACTAACAGCGATCTTTCCCTCCTTGCTCACGAGTAAGTTGCCAGTCAACTCAACATTAATGTTGCCGGCATTTCCAGACGGTATTGCTTCGTTTGGAATTAATCTGGCCTCAGAAGTGAGCTCGCCTTTGTCCGTTACTTGGAGGTTTTCAGCAATGATTGTGAGATTCCCTCCCGGTCCATCACTTAGAGTGGTCGTGGATACGACACTGCTATTTGTCAGATTGACTTCCTTAGCCGTTATGTTCAGGTTCGCACCAGGAGCTGAATTACGCGCAAAAGTGTTAATGGTCGAGGATTCCTCTACAGACAAATTTCCAGTTAGGATTAAGGTAATGTTCCCTGGAACTTGGCTTGAGTTAAGGTTCTGAACTTGTATGAGGCTAGAACCAAATAAATCTAAATTACCTGCCTTGAGTTGGATCTTACCTCCTGCGCCAGTTCCTTCAATTGAGGAGAAAATAGTTCCACGAATTGACACATCTCCTCCTTCGAAAGTTAGCTCTCCCGCTTTACCTACCTCCTTTCCAACTGTCAGTCTAATTTCACCCGCATCTCCTGTTGATCCTATCTCTGATTGCGTAGTGATGGAAGCATTGCCGGTAATCTGTAGGTCAGAAGGTGATATTTCACCTTGGGTTGATGTTGTGGGTAACTCACCTTCTTGAATCGTTACCTCAATGTTTCCCGCATGCCCGGAGCCAGAAGTTTGTGAGAATAAGATTCCTGTATCCATTTCCAAACGACTTGTAGTAATATTGATATCTCCTCCGTTCCCATCTGACAATGATTGGCTCGCTATTCCTGTCAGAACTCCAGAGATCACCACTTCATCCGCATGGACCTTAATTTCTCCTGCATTACCTGATCCACTAACGGCACTCGTTATCACTAGACCGCCTTCACGAATTTGGAAACTTTCGTTGACTAGTAAGACGATATCTCCTCCGTCCACAGAACCAAAGGCTTCAGCCTCAATCGATCCCCCATCTTTAATAATTAACGAATCTGTCCTTATATCCACGGCAGTCCAGGATTCATCTATAGATTCATCTATAATTCCGGTTGAATTTACCAAAATCGATGATTCGCTTAGAGTGAGTTTCCCGCCTCGAATTACCACACCCCCTCCTCGGACACCGCTAGTATCAATTTGAGCTTCTTGCGAAAGAGAAATTCCACCTAACTGGATCTGGCTTTGGGTAACTTCGTCCTGAGACGTTAATCCGCGCACAGCTAGAGTATCGATATTCACCGCGACTTGGGCCACATTTGGTGATTGCGATGCTCCAATACTCACCAAGTGTACGTGACTGTTGGGATTCTGTAACTTCCCTGCGTTGATAGCTATACCGTCTACTACTTCTGTTCCGGCTATCGCGTCACGGCCAATAACAGTGACAGAATTCTCATTTAGGACTCTCAATCCTTCGACAAAAACAGATGCAGGACTTGTAGGGGATAACGGAGGAGGGGTGTTTCCTAGAAATCCGAAGGCTTCAGGTTCCGCTGAAGTTAAAACACTGTCTTCACCAAGGCTAGCATAAAATACGCCGTCTTGGTTTAGTTGAACAAAGTCTGCGGTAGTTGCGTAGAAAGCTCCCTTTACATCAAGTTTAGCGTTTGGCCCAAAAATTACTCCTGCCGGATTCAATAAAAAAATGTTTGCATTATCAATGGTGGACGCGAGAGTTCCGTTAATAATAGATGCATTTGGCCCTGTTACGCGACTCAGAACGTTGGCAATGGAATCCGGTCCAGTAAAAGTGGCACTTTTCCCGTCACCAATACTAAAGTTGCTAAAACTGTGAAAGAGGTTATCGCCTACCCTCGCTCCTAGACTATCGGTTATGAGATGGTCAGTCGAGGTAGCACCATTGGCAAGAGATTTTCCACTAGGAAGATTTCCTGGGCCAACCTCTTGGCCGGGTGTACCTATACCAAGTGTTCCATCTAATGTAACTTGCGCTCGACTAACGGAGCTCAGGTTTAGTAGTTGAGCAGGTACTATTAGGAGCCCAACGCACAAAAACTTAAAGAAGTGTATTTTGATAAGGACACTGCGAACAATCAAGTAGCTGCGGGTATTGTCCATTATTGGCAAACAAATTGGGGTTCAAGTTAGATTTTTTTATGAGCATGTGCACCCGGGAGGATGATTGGGGATACATTGATTATACATATCTTTAGCGCAGCTAACTCGTGATCTTAAACCGGGATCAAAACCTGTTCCACCACTTCCGGAGCCAACTGAAATATTGATTTTCATGCAGCCTGTAAATATTGTTGCGATCAGTGGGGCGATAATCAACATGCGAAGTTTCATAAGTACCTCCGTACTAGAAAAATTTGAAGGGTTTATGTGTGTTTAGGTAATTGTTCTTCATTGGGTATCACATTTTGACGAATCGTAATAACACTCCAATCCCTTTTTGTTTTGGCTTATTATTTCATGGGCGAGTGTCGCTTCCTCGATTGGATCTACAACTCTTGGCGGTATAAGTTGTTTTTTCCGCTTTTGAGGAGAAGGCGTGTTTTCATCTTCATCAAACAAAGGTGTCATGGAAAGTGCCTCTGTAACTGAGAATGGTGCAAATTCTGAGATGTTGCGGGACACTGCATTTTTCGCATTTTTGACGGGTACTACTACATATTCCGTCCAGAATTTGACTATCCATGGGTCTTCTAGTTCTCTCAAAGCATTGCCCCCTTCTTGACTGCCTGAGAGAGCGAGGCCCAATATAGCTGCTTGTCGAAGATATGGAGCAATTATTTCAATTTCGAACTTCGATTTTATAGCTCTATACTTGCCTATGGTTTTTCTTTTTGCTGCGACTAACTTGTTTTGATCTGAGGTACAAGAGTCTTTCTCCTCTAAGTGATCGCATAAAAATTCTACAGCATTATTTGCTGCTGTCTTCTCCTCGCTATCAGTGTGTTTGTTCCTAGCCTCTTCATGCCTCTTGATGACATACCCCAGCGCGATGAGTGCACTTCGTTTGGATCTAACCAGCGGCCAATCGATTGAATTCGAACTAGGAATCGGCCTACTTACAAATTCAATCATTGCCTCGACAGCGGTTGGATGGCCGATGACCCCCAAGGTGGTGACTATGTTTGACCAATAGGATTTTTTTGTTCCGACTTTTAGCAAGCACGTAAGTGTGTCGATGCGCTGCTTGATATTACTATCTTTGCCTTTTGCGTATTCCAGTGCTTCTTCAAACGGATATCCTCGATGATAGATCCGTTCGACAAATTGTTCGACTGATGATGGACTTGCGGCAGGAGGCGGAGAATTTGGACATTGAGCGAACGCCTCGATCTGAGGTCCTAAACAGAAACTAGTTAAAGACAGGATCACTGCAACGATTGTTCTGATTTTCATGATTTGCTCCTCGAAGCAACAGAACAAAGAGCATAGTTGCCCAGTTTTTCTTCCATTCGAATCCTATTCTCTACAGGCTTGCAAAATAACGACATTCTAATTCATTAAGGACTGTATGAGTCGGGTCAATCCATTCAGTCATTACGGGCTTGTTTGACATATGAGAGACATCCTTCTGTCTAATATCTGGAAGGCCAGCATTGTGTCCCAGTTCGTGAAGCCACAACACACCGTCTGTAGCAGGATTATCCGGGTCAACTTGATGTTGCACCACGATGAAATTTCCTCCTCTTGGAGAGCAGCCCCACACACTGCCTTCGTCGGCGGTAATCTTTCCGCAATTCCAATTTATGGCTCCGACTACTTTTACGTGTCCTGGCTCTCTTGCTAGTAATTGCATGTCTTCTGCACTCGTGACAGTTGCCGGTGTGTCATCTGAATCAAACTCTTTTATCGCAAACTTCTTAAACTTCATCCTGCAATTATGGTCATCATCTATGTCTGGATCCTTTTGAAGAGCCATAAATGCATGATGCAAAATTTCTTTGACTTGTGTATGGGTCAGGTCTACGGTCTTGTGGTGACTGATTGTCAGCACATCTGTTGGTTGGTCTACCTCAAGATCTAAAGCCAAACAGCTCGAAGTTACAAGTATGAAGGAACACAAGAGGGGCAATAATAAAGTTTTCCGCACACTACCCTTCATTCCGTTTCTCCTTTCATAAAGCTTTTTCCCCTTTCTATAGTGCGAAGGCGGTACGTTTTTTTACCGATATTTATTCTTTTAATTACGTCTTCCTTTGCCGTTGTGTTGGTGGAGCATGATGTGACTGAAAGATTTTCTTCTCCAAAATATGCAATACTGTTTGGGTGTACTCGATCCTCTCCTGCGAACCTCTCTGTGGTTACTTCTCTGAAACATATTACTCCTGCGTAGCAGGTTAGTTTTAACTTAACGTTACAGATAAACTCTTCAGGATATTTATATCCTTCCGGAGCCATTGCTGTCTGGTCTAAAACGGTATTGACTTCTACTTTTGTACAGCCGATCAAGCTGCCTAATGTCCAGAGCAGTACCAACAGTCCTTTCTTACAAACCATGGAAAATTTCATTTGGTTTTACTGATGTTTTCTGCTTAGTCTGAAATTGAGCAATTGTAATGCCGATTAGTCTGCATTCTTAGAATTGGACAAAATGGAGTTTCAACACCCCAGTGAGAGTTTCTTTTACTCATTTGATGTTATTTCCTGTATCCATTCAGATACGATTCGTATCTTTTTAGATAACTCTCTCTTTCGAGTAGAACCTTTTGCTCCTGCCTGAAAAACACGAAGGCCTGTCAGACGTTCGTGGTCTGACAGGCCTTCGTTGATGAAGAATCAGTTTTCTAAGGCTGTGCTTTACCCCATTAGGACTTTCTCCTGCACTCTTTGATCTTGAGCGCTCGTGATTATTGGAGGAGAAACCCAATGGGCGACAATAGTCTTCTTGTCATTATCTGTCAAGACGAAGCTTGAACGTTCGAAAAACGCTGTGCTATCGTCGAGAGTTGATTGTCTGAAATCCACAATTATTGAGGGATTTTTCTTATGGCGCCCGAACAAAATTTGAGGTCGATTCTTGATAAGCTGGACTACACCGACGATGCTCGGGTGGTTGAGCAGATTGCCGCGCAAACGCAGGTTGTGAAAGCCCGTTTGGCGGGAATTCGTCACAAAGTCGTGGTGATGAGTGGCAAAGGCGGCGTTGGCAAGAGTATGACGACAGTCAATCTCGCGCTGGCCCTAGCTCGAGCTGGTCAGAAGGTTGGTCTGGTGGATGTGGACTTAAATGGACCCTGTGTTCCACAAATGTTGGGGATCCGAGGTCAGCAACTTACGTATGAAGCTGAAGGGGCGGTGCCGCCCGTCGGTCCACTCGGCGTGAAAGTCGCCTCTATGGACTTCTTGCTCAACACGAATGCGCCGGTTCGCTGGAAAGGTCCGATGGATTTGAGTCCGGTTTGGCTGGGTATGACGGAAATGAATGTCATTCGGGAGTTTCTCTCTGATATTGTCTGGGGGGAGCTTGATTATTTATTGGCTGATCTCCCTCCTGGAGCAGCGGCTGATAAACCTCCCCTGCTCTCCGGCCTCATTTCAGACCTGGCTGGAGCGGTTGTCGTGACCACGCCGTCGGAAGTGGCCTCAAATGTCGTCCAAAAGTCTATCGCCTATGCGCAGGAAGTGGGCATTGAAGTGCTTGGCGTGATCGAGAATATGAGTCAATATCGATGCCCCTCTTGTGGTGAAGAAAATCCGTTGTTCGAAGGAAACACCGAATCGATGTGCGAAGCCTTGGGACTTCCGCTATTGGGCCGTATTCCGTTTGATCGGAATTTTGCCAAGACATTCGATAAGGGTGAGCCATTGCTGGATGAGTCGTATCCTACGATTCAGAAGTATCAAGAGATTGCGCAGAAGATCCAAACATTGTTGGACTATAAAAAGGTGCTGGCTGAAAAGCTGTAGGAGTTCGGCTATCGGAAAGCGTTAGACGGAAGACAGAAAATGAATTACGGAAGGAGATGATATGAAGTTTGTCTGCTTAAATTGTGAAACATATATGGGGTTTGAAAAGGTTGAACAGCCTGCGGAAGGCTCGCTCGGGGTGTTTTTCAAGTGCCCTTCGTGTGACGCGAAATTTTCGATGGTCACCAATCCCGGCGAGACGCAAATGGTGAGCTCGCTCGGCGTGCAGCTTGGTGGTCGAACGGCCGCTCCGACTCCGCTGGAAATGACACGGGGTGGTTTAAAGGATGAAGTGGGAGCTGGTGCCGGACAAATGGCCGCGTACTTGAATGAAAAGATTCAGGCCGGCGAATCCCCTGCCGCGTCAGCGCCAACGGCTATGGCCGGAGCTCCTGGCACCTCCGGTGAATCTTCGGAAGGAGGCTGTCCCTTCTCCGCGATGGTTGCGCAGATGGGACTCGGGTCGACAGGCTCGGCGGGAACCTCGGCGCCAGCCGGACCGGCATTGACCTGGACACCGGATGCCCAAGAACGGTTGGATAAACTGCCGTCGTTTGTCGCTCCGATGGTTCGGAGTAGCGTCGAAACCTATGCGCGAAAACATGGGTTTGACAAAATTACGCTTCAAGTGATGGATGATTCCAAGAATGCCTCGGACGGCATGGAATGGACGCCCGAAGCCAAGGCGCGTCTCAGCAACATTCCTGATTTCATTCAACCAATGGCGAAAAAAGAGATTGAACGGTTGGCAAAAGAGCAAGGCGCGACCTCCATTACTGCTGAACTGATGGAAGCGGCCAAAGAAAAATTCATGAAGTTTATGTAGCCATAGCGAATCAAAAGGCCTTTCAGTTTACTACCGAACGGTCATTGCGCTGTTCGTAGTGCAACGTGAAGAAGATCGTTGAAACGGCCATAGTTAACAAATATATCTCCTCCTAAAAGGCGGCTCTCAAAAAGAGCCGCCTTTTTTATTATGTCAAATTTAGTAACTCCGTCACTCTCCTCCAAAGACAAAATCGGAAGACATTCCGAATTCACATACGGTTTTAATCGGTAAATCTCCTCTACCGGATTGTGGCGGATTGTGGGCCGCACGACTGACTCCCTGTTGTTGGAGTAACCCTGAATCCAGTGAGGCATGGCGTACGCTACCTGATATTTCTTTCGCTGCAAGCATGAAACATCACGTATTGTGATAGGAAGATGAGATTCCTCGATCCTGGCTAGCTAGCTGCATTGAAGGTAGACGTGGATAACGTTAACTAGGAAATTGACAGCTGCCATCCCTTGTAGTAGATTAAAGAAAGATAGGATGAATCTTCCATGGCTATCAACATAAAAAATCCAAAGGCAGAGCATCTGGCCAATCGGCTGGTGGAAAAAACTGGAGAGACGATTACCGATGCCGTGATTCATGCGTTGGAAGATCGGCTCGAACGTATTGAAGGGCGTCGAACGGGTCCTGATCTCGTCACGGAGATCATGGACATTGCAACTCGCTGCAGTGCTTTACCGGTTCTCGATTCCCGAACACCCGATGAGATATTGGGGTATTCACACACGGGGTCATTTACCTGAAATTCGTATGGTCATTGACTCATCCGCGTTAGTTGCCGTGTTGGCAAAGGAGCCCGAAGCCCACGTGATGGCCGAAGCGATTGCAGCAGATCCGAAGCGTTTGGTGAGCGCCGTGTCGGTATTGGAAACAGGGATCGTGATCGAGGCTCGATATGGTCCAGCAGGGGGGAGAGAACTGGATTTACTGCTGCATCGTTGTCGAATGGATATGGTGCCGTTAACCTCCGAGCAAGTGGAGTTAGCACGAGAGGCCTATCGGCAGTTTGGGAAGGGAAGCCATCCAGCAGGGTTAAACTTAGGAGATTGTGCCGCCTACGCATTAGCCCGTTTAACCGGCGAACTGCTGCTCTTTAAAGGAGACGATTTCGGTCAGACAGATATTCGAACCGTTTCCTATGCATAAACTCTTTATTCTTGTTATTCGATAGAGTGAGCTCTATCGTCGGTTATTCTGAGTGCCTTCTTAACATCCCGAATCTAGCCATACGGGTCTGAGATGTGGACTGAAATCCATCCAAATTCTCTACGAGAATTCTTTCCAATTCGCGTACGGCTTCACTCGGTAAATTTCCTCGGCTGAATTGGGTACTCTCATGCCCTGTTGTTCGAGAAGCTTTGCTACTCTCCACAACGGAAGTCCCACGATGGTCGGATAGTCCCCCTCTATTTTTTCTATCAATTTTTTCCCTTTACCTTGAATCGAATAGGCGCCGGCTTTTCCGAGGCTTTCTTTCGTACTCAAATAGTGAGTTAATTCTCCATCGGTGAAATTCCGCACCCGAACGGTGGCGGTTTCGGCAAAACTGATCAAGAGATGGTCTGATTCTTTGACGAGCGCGACGCCCGTGCGCACGTGATGAGTGCGTCCTCGAAGTTGCTTGAGCATCGCTTCCGCTTCTTCGATATCCTTTGGCTTTCCGAGTAACATCCCTTCGATTTCAATGATGGTGTCACTGCCAAGGACCAGGTGTTGAGGGTGCTTTTTTGAAACAGAACAGGCCTTGTCACATGCAAATTGTTTGGCTTGTCGGTTTGGTGAAAGTCCTATGACTGGAACTTCTTCGCAAGTGGGAGCGACAACCTCGAACCTGAGGCCCAGTAGGGTGAGCAGTTCGCGTCTTCTGGGCGAAGTGGAAGCGAGAATGATTTGTGGGGATGACATCTGTGAAAGATCGACTACCCGTAGAATGCTGGTACTGTTGAAGACGTCTTGTCTGGCAGGTGTGTCGATCGATAGTCACTCAAAACGCTGGCGACATCGTTCGTACAACTCGTTCTGACCATGCTGGCGCGCATCGCGGCGGCATGGGGAAACCCGGTGCAGTACCACCCGAGGTGTTTCCGTATTCGAGGAAATCCTCTTTCGGGATTTCTTGACTCAAAGTATGCGGCATGTTCGAGGATCATCTGAAACCGTGAAGGCAAATCAATAGACTCGGCTGAAAGATCATGCGCGATACCTGATTCGAACGATCGTCGCAGGGTCTGAATATGACGAAATATCCAGGGATTGCCGAGTGCGGCGCGTCCGATCAACACGCCGTCAACTCCATAAGTTCGAATAGCGTCCAAGGCGTCTTCTAGTGATTTAATGTCGCCGTTGCCTAAAACAAGGATGCCTTTTTTTCGGATCTGCTGCGCCGCAAGGCCGATTGCTTCCCAGTCGGCTTGGCCCCGGTACATTTGTTGTAACGTTCGTCCATGAATCGAAATGGCCTCCGGTTTTCCTTGCGTTAGGCATTCGCTCCATTCTTCAATCACGACAATATCATAGCCGATTCGGGTTTTGACTGAGAGTGGGATGGGTGCCCGTTCAGCATATGCAGGCGGCACCCAGGCGTTCTCTGCATTCATTTCTTTCACTTTCTCGATGATCGCAGGACGCACTCCGGCTTCTTCAAGCGACTGCCCATGCGCCCAATCGTCGATGCCTTGATGGGCCGCTTCCATGATCTTGAGCGCCAGTTCAGGTGTCCGGATAAGCGCGGCCCCGCTTCCCGACGACGCGACATTTTTTGACGGGCATCCCATATTAATATCCAGCCCATCAAATCCCATTTCACAAACGATGTGTGCGGCCTGGTAGAACAGTTCAGGATCTTTTCCATAAAGCTGGGCAAGAATCGGCCGTTCTTGTGACGAATACTGGAACGCTCCCCACCCGCCTTTCCGGCTTCGGCAAATTTCTCCCACATTCGTAAATTCCGTGAACAGAATGTCCGGGTGTCCATGTGTGGCGACGATGTGTCGAAAGCTGGCATCGGTGACGCCATCCATGGGCGAAAGTCCAATGATGGGTTTGGGAATGTGGCGCCACATATTCATCGGGAAACCCGCGAATGATGAGAATATTCTCGAAGGAAATCCTTGAGTTGCAGCCGTATATTGCCGAAAAGACAAGTCCAGACTGCCAAAGAATTTAGGCGCATAACGTGTTATTTTACAAAGAGTTTACGAGTTTGAAATCCGTTTTATCTGGTGCCGATCTGTTAAGGAGCGTATCATATATATTATGGGAAAACAGCGCGAGAGTTTTCAAATGAACAATCAGAACCCGTCAAAGACTCACTCAGCATCTCGAAATGATGAAGCCCTTCTGAATAAAGTCAAATCCGTCCTCATGGAATCGTCAGACGATCCCAAAGTGATGTTCCTGCGAGAAATGATGCAAAGTATCGTGAAGCTGGATGATCCGGAGGTGGATGTGCTGGATGTCAAAATTCTCAACCGGGCGCTCAAAGAATTGCGGTATGGGTTTAAAGTTTTTCATCCCTACCAGCATGTGCGGAAGGTGAGTATTTTTGGGTCGGCGCGTACGCTTCAAGACGACCCGAGTTTTCAATTGGCGTTTCAATGCGGACGTCTACTCAGTCAGCGTGGCTATATGGTCATCACTGGCGCGGGTCCGGGGATCATGTGGGCGGGACATGAAGGGGCTGGTAGGGAGAGCAGCTTTGGCGTCAACATCATGCTGCCGTTTGAACAGGCTCCCAATGCGCTGATCGCGGATGACAAAAAGTTAGTCAATCTCAAGTACTTTTTTACTCGGAAATTGCTCTTCGTCAAAGAAGCGGACGCGACTATTTTATTTCCCGGGGGGTTCGGGACGCTTGACGAAGGCTTCGAGGTATTGACCCTGATTCAAACCGGCAAGACGGATCCCACCCCTGTGATCATGTTGGAACCACCCGAGTGTGATTATTGGGAGCGATGGATGGATTTTGTCAAAGGTCAATTGCTTCCACGGGGTCTGATTTGCGAGACGGATTTATCGCTCTTTAAGATTTTTCATGACGAAGCCGAGGCGGTTGAAGAAATTGAAACGTTTTACCGAAACTATCATTCCATTCGGTATATCGGTGACAAGCTGGTGATCCGGCTTCAACACCCTCTGACTGTCGACGAACTCCACGGTCTGAATCACGACTTTCAAGATCTTCTGGTTAATGGTGAATTTCGTCAAACCACAGCGTTGGAAGAAGAATTTGATGATGCTGACGTTCGAGACCTTCCTCGGCTGGTCTTCCGGTATAACCGAAAGGATGCGGGCCGTTTCCGGCAGTTAATCGATCGGCTCAATGCCTGCTCGGCAGTCCTGAATCCTGTCGCCTAGCCCCTGTTTGCTTTCCGCTCATTCGTTCATTCAGGCAAGAACCCGGTTGAGGGTTGACTCGATTTTCTTGGAGTGGATCGTCATGGTATGTTGGTATATCGAAGGAGAAAAATTTTCATGAACACGTTTGATCAACAGCGTGATATCCACGCTCCGGATACTGTGCTCTATCATGCTGAATGTACGGATGGATTTGGCGCAGCCTGGGCCGTGTGGAAACGATTTCCCGGTGCGACGTTCCTGCCGGTCAAACATGGCGATCCCCCTCCTGAGGGTCTCGTGGACCGTCATGTCATGATGGTGGATTTTAGTTATGCTCGCGATATCATCGAGTCGATGAATAGGCAATCTGCCAGTTTATATATTCTCGACCATCATGTGACCGCGCAGGCTGCGCTGGCCGACTTATCCTACGCCTACTTTGACATGGAGAAAAGTGGAGCGGTTTTAGCGTGGGAGTGGATACATGGAACGTCTGCTCCATGGCTCATGCAATATATTCAGGATAAAGACCTTTGGCAGTGGCGGTTGCCGAATAGTCGTGAGATTAATGCGGCGCTGTCCTCCTATCCATTTGACTTTTCAACGTGGGATTCTCTCAAGCAGGAAGTCCTTGAAGTAGAAGGCCGGGGCATCCTTCGACATGAAAACATGTTGATCGAGAAGATGGTGGCGGAGGCTGTTATGGTGGATTTTGAAGGCGAGACTGTACCAGCTGTCTACAGTCCCGTACTCACGAGTCAAATCGGCGAACGTTTATCGACAGACAATCCATTCGGAGTCATTTGGCATCAACGAAATGGACGACGGTACTTTAGTCTTCGCTCTCGATCCGGTGGCATTTCGGTAGCCGACATTGCCGGCCGCTATGGTGGGGGCGGTCATACGCATGCAGCAGGTTTTTCTATCGCTCTTGATGAGGCAGGGCCGAATCCTCTGAACCCGCTCCTCCAACTTGAGGCCATTAACGTTTCGAGTGACTGTGGCTCATAATCACGTGTTTTTGGTGGAGCATCAATGATTCCTCTCAAGGATGATAATCCCACCGAAATCACCCCCTACCTGACCGTTTCATTCATTATTGCTTGTTCACTCGTGTTTCTGTATCAGGCTTCGCTTCCTGCGAAATCTGGAGAACTGTTTGTGTACCAGTACGGAGCGATTCCGGCTGTAGTATTCGGCTATACGCAATTACCGCCTGAATTGATTGCCTTGCCGGCCTATGGAACGCTCATTTCAAGCATGTTCCTGCATGGTGGATTGATGCATTTAATAGGGAACATGCTGTATTTGTGGATTTTTGGGAATAATATCGAAGATGTGATGGGGCATGGAAAGTTCATCTTGTTTTATCTGGCCTGTGGAATCATCGCGGCCTTGAGTCATGCCATAATCGATCCAGAATCAACCACTCCCATGGTCGGAGCCAGTGGGGCGATTTCTGGCGTATTGGGCGCGTATTTGTTGCTGTATCCTCGAGCGCATGTTTTGGTATTAATTCCGCTTGGCTTTTTTACTCAACTGATGCATATTCCTGCAGCCATTGTTCTGGGGCTCTGGTTTGTCCTGCAATTGATTAGCGGTGGAATGAGCATTGGGCATGAAGGCGGAGGCGTTGCATTTTTTGCGCATGTAGGTGGTTTTGTGGCAGGTATGGGTTTAATCGGAGTGTTTAAACATCCTCATGTCCGGTTCTTCAATCCTCCTCATCACTATCGAAGCTCATGGGACTGACCACGTCCAAAAAATATTTTTTAGAATTATAATTATTCCTGTTGACATCTAAAAAATATTGAGATACATTCAAGGTTCGCCTGAGGGAATAAAGGCGTGCTCTTTGACAGAAGAATAGCTGGAAAAAACAGCAGGTAAGTGTATTGAAATGGCGGCCCTTGTGAGAAGGAAAAATCTTTTGAGAGTTTGATCCTGGCTCAGAACGAACGCTGGCGGCGCGCCTAACACATGCAAGTCGAACGAGAATCCGGGGCAACCTGGTAGTAAAGTGGCGAACGGGTGAGGA